>JAEWCQ010000012.1 GCA_023390555.1 Bacillota bacterium
CAGCAGTTTGTTTTCTGCCTGCCGGTAGATCGCGATGACCTGATCAAATGCCGATTCCATAGTTTCCGCTGTCCCGATCCTGCTTTCCAGCTCGGTATACGTCCTTTCCAGCGCAGTCCGTACCGCCATATAAGTCTCCGAATTCGATACCCTGGAAAGTGCAGTATGTATGTCGTTTAGATTGCTCTGTACGGTCTTTAACTTTCGAATTGCCTCGGACAGATATTGACGCTTCTCCTCACAGACCTTTAGATTAATATGGGTTGAGTCCATCACTTCTTTCCCCCTGACCGCTGGCTTGCAATTCGAAGTGCCGATTCCTCCGCCGTCTTTTTTGTATCTGCAAGCTGTTTTAAGGAGGAGGCTGCCTCCACTATGACATTTTGGGATGTTTCTATTTGCGCCAGCAGCACCTTTAGCTTTCTGACATATTCGTCTCCCTGGCTGTCCTTCCAGTTATTACTAACTCCACTTAGAAACGCCTGCAGCTCCTCACTTCTAACCTGCTTGATCTTTTCCGCATTTTCCAGGAGTGCATTGTACTGCTGCAATACACTGCGGTAATTTTTGTCTATCGTAATCTGATTCACATACGCTTCCTCCCCGTCATTTTCTGTTTTCTATCTTATCATAAATTTTCATAAAAATTGAAAATTCCGACAGACAGCACGGAAACGGGATGAATAACCAGTTTTTGTGTAAAATTTGAATTTGGCACACATTTTGTTCAAACACAGATTGCAGATTAATAAATACTTTTTGTGAAGTGTGCATGCCGCATTACAGTTCTTTTTATGCATAGGCATCGGAGCATCCGCATATGAATGCGGCAGAGTATTTTTTGTGAATCAAAAAAACCAGCTATCCGAAACGGATAACTGGTCAGTTTTTCAATACATTGTATCAAAATACGTGCTTCAACGTCTGGATGCCTTATTCTAAAAAAGAACTTAATCCTGAACGTATGGCATTAAAGCGATATGACGTGCTCTCTTGATTGCTACAGTAAGAGCTCTCTGGTGTTTTGCACAGTTGCCTGTAATTCTTCTCGGAAGAATTTTTCCTCTTTCAGAGATGTATCTCTTTAATTTGTTTGTATCTTTGAAATCGATCGTATTATCTTTTCCACAGAAAACACAAACTTTTTTTCTTCTATGCATTCCGCCTCTTCTTCTCATTGGGCCGTCTGCTCTATCTGTCTTATTAAAAGCCATGATTGATTACCTCCTGTTAATTTAATTAAATGGTAACTCTTCATCTATCCCGTCCGGAATATTCATGAAGCCATCTCCAGCCGCACTGCTAGGTGATGGTCTGTCTGCAGGAGTAAACCCTGCATCACCGGAAGCATTTTTGCTCTCTGCAAATTCCTGCTCCTCGATAACAACATCAGTGGTATATACTTTCTGACCGTCTTTATTGGTATAGCTTCCAGTCTGAATTCGGCCGGTTGCTGCAATCTTGGTTCCTTTACGCAGATATTTCTCTGCAAACTCAGCCTGACGTCCGAATGCGACGCATCCGATAAAATCGGCAGTCTGTGTATCGCCGTCACGTCTCATACGTCTGTCAACAGCGATTGTATATCTGGCAATTGCCATCTGATTATCTCCACTGGAGTAACGAACCTCTGGATCTCTTGTTAAACGTCCCATAAGTATAACTTTGTTCATACCACTATCTCCTTCTCTTCTATCTATGCCTCATCTTTTCTAATGCATAAGAAACGAAGTACGTTGTCCATGATACGAACATTCTGTTCAACCTGTGCCGGAACTTCAGCAGCAGCGTCAAACTTGATGAAATAGTAGAAGCCTTCGCTCATTTTCTGAATCTCGTAAGCTAATTTCTTCTTACCCCATTCTTCTACTTCTGTTACAGTTCCGCCGAAACGAGTAATATACTCTTTTGCTTTCTCAACTGTAGCAGTTCTGACATCGTCTTCGATCTTGGCATTAACAATAAGTGTTAATTCGTATTTGTTCATGCTAGATTTACCTCCTTTTGGTCTCTGGCCTCCTGATTCGCAGGAAGCAAGGAATTTATAATATATCACGATTAATTATGGTAACATAAACTGTCCCACAAATCAAGTCATTTTCTGCTTAACTTCTCTATTTTTTCTATAAATATTCACTGTTTGGGCTGTTTCCTGCTCACAGATTTACCTTCCTGCTCCTATTTGAGATACTTCTCTTCCAATTCTTTCAGAAGTTTCACATAGTGATCCTGGATTCCCCTCTCAGCCGCCTCTTTTTCAAACAACTCTGCCTGCTGATTTACAAAATCCAGCCGCTCTTTGGAAAGATTCTTTTCCGCAAACGGATAGACGACCCCATCTTCCTTTTCAATATGCCTTGCCAGATGATTGGCGTATCCGACCGCATTTGCAATCACATCTAACTTACTCTCTTCCTCTCCGTTTTTTACACGTGAAAGAGCCTCTTTCAGTTCCCGGATAAACAATCTTCCCCAATCATGTTCGACAAGCATGCCGTGCGTCACGAGATTTTTCCCGATCTGCCCCAGATGATCTACCATTTCCTGAAATAAAAACTTTTCCTCTTTTCCATGATGATGTTCATCTGCATATTTGCGGACAAACTCGATCATACGGCCAAAATCCTCGTAGCAGATTTCTTCCCCCTGCAAGATTCTGCCGCAGGCTTTTCGCATTACCTGGAGCATCCTCATAATGTACGTATGTTCTTCGACCATTACTGGAATACTGTTCATCTTGTTCTCTCCTTTTTTGTAAGCACCGGACGGCATGATTCTGTGTCCGCCTGGATTGCAATGTTTTTTACTGGGTTACCAGACGCTTCTCTCCGGATATCTCCTGAATCGACTTTATATCCTGCGTCACTTCAAGTACCCCAAGGTATTCTCCGTTTTCATTCCGTACCGCATAATAGCGTATCAAGATATATTTATCTGCCATTTTAATCCAGAAATCCTCATGATCCTTCCTGCCGGTTTTAAAATCCTCTACGATTTGTTCCACCACATGAACACTTGCAGGTGGATGGCAATTGGAAACATTTCTGCCTATGATGGCCTTGGTTCTGGGAAATGCTCTGTCTTTTCCCTCTGAGAAATATTTCACAACATCGTCTTTATTTACAAACGTAATGTCAAACGGCAATGTATTCAGCATGCAGAACAATTCCTCTGCTCGAAACTCTCCGGAAGGGAGACGGATCAGTCCTTCTTCTGCTTCCGGTTCTTTTTGCAGATTGACGGTCGTCTCACGCTTTTTAGGATTCCAGACCGGAACCTGGTCAATCAGGTACCCAATTTCGGAACTCTCCTGCGCAATCGTCTTCCATTCCTCCTGCGTCAACTGTTCCAGAAGCATGGGGATCATAATATTTTCCTCTTTAAAAATCATTTCCGTGACCTGATGCACCATTGTATCTATCTTCTTATCCAGCGCTTTTTTCTCCGGCATTTCTTCTTTTAGCAGTATCTTTATTTCTTTGATCTGGTTTCGAATCTCATCATCCACTCCCCACATCACCTTTGGCGGTGCCGTAATACCGTATTTTTCCATGTACGGAAACAAAAGATTTTCCTTTTTCCTGTAATGAATCGCTATCTTTTCCAGCTCACTGATACCGTCCAGAAGCTTGCTTACACTATCCCTGTTACCCAGCTCCAAAACGTACGGTGTAACAGCATGATCGAGGATTTCTTCTATTTTCCGGTTTTCCTGTACCAATACATACAGCGGATGTCCCGGAATCAGTGTCGGATCTTCGGGCTGATGAATTTCTTCAATGGACCCCTGAAACACTGCTGCGTGCACATCACAGAGTCTCTGCACCTCCTGCACCGGCAGTCCGTCCGCAATCAGCGCTGTTTCTGCGGCAGATATTTCGGAAGCGGAAACTCCTTCAAAAGCTTCTGCAAACTGTTTTTTTACTTCTTCCACTGCTTTTCCCTCATGAAGCTGCCGGATAATGTCTTTGATTGCCTGCTGCCTCATTTCTCTGTTATTAATATACTCACTCATAAGAACCTCCTTCTATTCTTGTATCGTATACCCTTTTTCTTTCAGATTCATACGTATATCATCCATGCTGATCTTTTTCATGGCTGCCCCTTTTGGTATTGTCATAAATCGCCCTGCCGTATTTAGCATGCCCGGTTTTACGATATCGTGAAACCCCAGTTCATATAAAATATTTGGGATTTCAGAATCTGCATGACATAATTCAAACACACTTTTCTTTAAATCAATCACTTTATCCATTCTCTGTTCCCTCTTTTCCGATTCTGTGGACAAACTCGTAAAAACGCTCCTCCGCTTCTCTGTTTTGTTTCTGACGCAGGATTATTTTTTCAAGAACATCCGACACCTCTGCCCTTATTTTCTGATAAGACATACCATTCCTCCTATCCCGTTATGTACCACCGTCATCCATATATTTTTATCATACCCGTCTCGTCTGTGCATGTATGTTGTATTTACAACATGCTGTGTTTTTTCCAGATAAATTCCAGTGAATATTATAGTAAATAAACTTCATCCTCCATAGAATGCCCCTTTTGCTTATTTTTATAGAATAAAATGCACTTTTAAACGCTGCCACAATGCTGTTGCTTCAATTTAACAGGGGCTTTCAGACTAGAATGAAAAATCCGGACTGCCTAAAAATCAGCAGTCCGGAAACAGGACATGTACACTTAACTTATTCTCTTTGTAGCGGGCAGTTATCGTTCCGTGCATCTGCTCCACGAGTGACCTGGAAATACTAAGCCCCAGACCTGTTGCATTTCTTGCCGCTTCTACCGTATAAAAACGATGAAACAGCTTTCCAACCTGTACCTCATCTAATCCGGAGGCCGTATTTGTAAAAATAATCTCGCCCTCCTCCGACAGTGCTATATCCAGATCTCCATCGCTGTATTTGAGCGCATTGTTCAGGATGTTGCTGAACACACGTGACAAAGCTGCATGGTTAAGCTGGCGTAAGACCCTCTTTTCAGGTATTTTTATGCTTGGCACAATGCCCCGTTCTTTGAGTACCGCATAATAGGCGGCAACACTTTCTTCCAGAATGCCGTTGAGGCTCACCGCTTCAAGCTGTATGTCTTCCAGCGTTGAAGTGATAACCGAATAACGGAATAATTCCTCGGTCAGCTGTTTCAACGCCTGCGTACGATTTCCGATCAGTGAGAGATAACGTGTGGCTTCCTTCGATTTTTCCTCATCTTCCAACAGGTCGAGATAGCCGCAGATAGCGGTAAGCGGGGTTCGCAGATCATGCGATATATTTGTGATCGCTTCTTTTAATTCACGATCTCCATTTTGAAAACGTCTGTGTTCGCGCCGTAGCCGGCGAAGCTGAATGTTCAATTCAGCGGCCAGCCGCCGGATATGGCGGTCTGTGCCGGAAACGGAAATCAGTGTATTGGTGTCCGTATCCAGCTTTTCCTTCATCTCCGCGCACACCTCATCAACCGCCCTGTGAAGCAGTATAATTTTGATTGACAAAACAATACAGGCAATACACAGGACAGCGCATAGAACATAAACTTTGAACACAGACACTCCTCCTTTATTTCACATCTTTCCTGCCAAAGCAGACAATCCCTGTCAGGGTGGTTCCAATGGTAATCAGCAGGGAATACAGCATCATCTGCCACAGATGATTTGCCGTCATACCGGAATACTGCAATGCCTGGCCCGTCGGGAGAATATCATAAATGCACTCATAGACCAGACGGGCAGTCCCTGTCAGGTACTCCGGGTTTGCAATCTGCTCATTCTCCGCACTTCCCAAAGAATCACTGAATACATAACCGTCATAAAACTCCGGCGCCTCCAGTTTTGTTTTTATAACCACGGCAGCGAATAAAAGCGCCACCATACCGAGAATACAGATCACGGCTGAAACCGCTTTATTCTGGTTCAGCATGCTGATCAGTGTCAAAATGGCACAAACGGCACAGATCATCAGGGTACTGCCAAACAGAAGCCCGGCAAGGAGCCGTGGGCTGGCCTTCACTAAACCGATCAGTGGTGTTCCAACCACACTCACCACAATCACAAAAGCAGCGCACATAAGAAGTGCTGCCACCGTTACCGTAATAAAATTAGAGACATAAATGGCAGTCCTTGTATGTCCGACCACCAGCTTATTGCGTATTGTACCGTCACTATACTCGGTACCGAGAAACAGACTGCAAAAGGCAGCACAGATGATACCGATCAGAATGGTGTAACCGAAAAAGACTGTATTCAGTTTTACCTCGTAACCATACAGGACATGTTCTTTGTATTGATTCAGGACAAGTACGATCCCGAACACCACCAGAAATAATGTAGCTGCCCAGAATACTTTTGATTTTTTCAGCCTGACAAAGTTTGCAGATAACAGTTTACGCATCTCTGCCACCTCCTACCAGACTGACGTAATAGCTCTCCAGACTTTCATCTCTTTCCTGTATGGAGATAACCTCACTCTCTTCCTGTGCAAGTGCCATGGTGAGCTGTGATATATTTATTTTTGCAAACACATCCGCCTTCGTATCGGACAAGATCTTATATGCAATATTCAGACTGTCAAGAACTCTGGCAAGCGCCTTCGTATCGGACACTTCCATACGTACGCACTTTCTGCAGGCAGCTTCCAGTTCTTTTGCACTGATTTCCTTTACCATACGTCCGTTGTCGATAAAACCATAATGTGTTGCAAGACGCGACAGTTCATCCAGTATATGACTGGAAATCAGGACGGTGATCTGGCGGTCACGATTCAGCTTTAAAATCAGTTCCCGTATTTCAATAATTCCCTGCGGGTCAAGACCATTTACCGGTTCGTCCAGTACAAGAAAATCCGGATCACCTGCAAGCGCTACCGCAATTCCCAGTCTCTGTTTCATTCCAAGCGAAAAATTTTTCGCCTTTTTCTTACCGGTGTCTTCAAGTCCGACAAGCTTTAAGATATCCTGCAGACCATCAAACGAAGGTAATCCTAGAATCCGATACTGCTCCTTCAGGTTGTCCTCTGCCGTCATATCCAGATAGATGGACGGTGTTTCCACAACTGCCCCCATCCGTCTGCGGGATTTCACAATTTTCTTATTTCTGCTGTCCGTTCCGTACAGGGAATAAGCCCCTGACGTCGCCTCCTGAAGTCCGCAGATCAATCGGATCAGAGTTGTTTTACCTGCCCCGTTTTTTCCGACAAAACCGTAGATTGCTCCTTTTGGAACGTGCATGGAAAGCCCATCCAATGCTTTGAAATGTCGGTAGTGTTTGCACAAAGCATCGGCTGTTAAAATATAATCCATTCGATATCCTCCTTTTCCTTGATACCGGCATTCTATCAAGAAACCGTAAAGAAAACGGTAAAGAAAACAGTAAAGAAATCGTATAGTTTTATTCAGATTTCATCCGAAACCCAATCCCCCATACTGACTCAATGTAATCTCTGTCCCCTGCCTCACGCAGCTTTTTTCGCAGATTACTGACGTGCATTTTCAGTGAGCTTTCCGTGCAGTCTGGTGTATCCGTGCTGATTCGTTCCAACAAAAGGGATTTTGTAATAACCTGCATCGGATTTTGCAGGAATAGCTTTAAAATGGCATATTCCGTCCGTGTCAGCCTGATTTCCTTCCCGTTAACGCAGACATCGTGCGCTGACGTATCCATCTGGATTTCTGCAAACTTTAACACGGCTGTCCCTCGCAGGCACGATGCATTTCGAAGCTGAACGGTTATACGTGCAAGCAGTTCCTTTGTATCAAACGGCTTTGTCACATAATCCGCAGCACCGCCGAGCAAAAGATCTACCTTGTCCGCAGCATCGGTTTTCGCACTGACAACAATCACAGGGATTTCTTTTATCTGCGGTAGCACGTCTTCACCAGAAAGCCCCGGCAGCATCAGATCAAGCAGAACAAGATCCGGTCTGCTGGCGGAAAGCACCAGCAGAGCTTCTGTGCCGGAATAAGCACGGGATACCCGGTAGTTTTCTCTTGCAAGTAATTCTTCCAGCATATTTCCAATATGAATATCATCATCGATGATCAGAATCTGTTTTCTTTCCGTTTCCATACACGGACCTTCCTTCCACTTTATTTATCTATATTATATACAACTGGCGGGGAATCACAAGCTGAGAAGCAAAGGAATAAGGTCCATTCTATGAATCAAAAACAGAGCATATCCACGATATGCCCTGTCTGACGTTTTTTCGTATGGCGACTGCTTCTTATTTCTTTTCTTTAAAAATGATCTTTAAAATCGGGAAAAATACCCAGAAGGAAATGACACAGTTAATCAGCATCGTCACAAGGTCTGCGACTGTCATTCCTGCCTTACTGCCCATCATATCCATGAACAGATTGTAAATCGGTGTCTTGTAAACACCCTGTAACGCCGCTGCACCGATTGAGATCAGCACCCATGCGATAAAATACCACACGGCAGCCATTCCGATACCGGTGTCGGATTGAAACGTTACATTCCGCTGGAGGAAAAAATTGATGACCTGTGCAATCAAGAGCGTGATTTCCACGGCGAGGAAATAGGCGAGACCTCCTCCCCCTCCATTTGCAATACTGCCTGACGCATAATCAAATACATAATAGATACTTCCGTCCAGATTGTGCCCAATCGGTATGATCTGGAAATTCGTACTGATGAGGGAAGTATAGCTGAATATGTATTTAATCAGCGGCATCAGTACCATTTGTAATACTGTGACTCCATTACTGATGATGAAAAATACAATAAACTGTGCAACTCCCGGGTGTTTCTCTTTTAATCGGCTCCACATCCCGGGTGTTCCTCCCGTTCCTGTTGTTTTTTGCATATTGTGACACTCCTCTGTTAATTTTTCTTTCTATTCCGGAAAAAACCTTTTACAAATTTCCCCAATCCGCGGAAGAAATGCCCATTTATCATTTCCAACAGGGCATATGCCATCTCCATTGTGACAGCTCCTCCGGTCATCTTGGCAATTGCACGGAACGGTATATTGTAAATGAATAGTACATTCAGATTCGGATTTCCCTTTTTCATGCTTCGGTCTTTTATTTTTGTCAGCACGGCATACACCAGCCTTGCAAAACCACTTCTTGCATAATACATCTGACAGAATGCATCATTAATATCCAGATCTCCGCCTCGTTTCCAGTTACTCTCCGGTATGCTGTGCCCCAGAAGCTTTGCAAACTCGGCATCCGGAACCTGCCGAATATCGGCTTTATCATAGGATGGAAGCACTCCCTTTTCATATGGCAAAGGAGCCTCTGTTCCATGCACATGGATTTCCTGCGCCAGCAGGATATCCGAGACATTCTTCCCCGCCTGAATCACATAAGTGCCGGTCTCTGTCTCCCAGCTCTGCGTGACGGTATTGTAATACCGGAATGCCTTATCATCTAATTCAATGGTTACAGTCCGGCTTTCTCCGGCTTTTAAGAATACCTTTCGGAACCCTTTTAGTTCCCGTACCGGACGGTTGATCTGACTGTCTTTGGCTGAAACATAAATCTGAACGACCTCTGCTCCGTCCGCTTTTCCTGTATTGGTCAGCTCCAGACTGACTTTTCTGCCGTCTATCTGCAGCTTGTCATATGCAAAGCTCGTATAACTGAGTCCGAAGCCAAACGGAAATGCGACTGGTATTTGAGCGGTTTCATAGTACCGGTATCCGACATAAAGCCCTTCCCTATACTCTGCTGTTCTCTCAAGACCCGGGTAATAGTTGTAGGCCGGCGTATCCTCATATCTGAATGGATACGTTTCATTGAGTCTGCCGCTTGGGCACACCTCACCGGTCAGAATATGAACCATCGCGGAGGCACCCGCCTGGCCGGACAGATATCCATTCACAACGGCTTTTGCATCGGCTATCCAGGACATTTCAATCACAGAACCTGCCGAGAGGATGACAACCGTATTCGGATTAACCGCCTTCACAGCCCGAAGCAGTTCGATCTGATTCTCTGCCATATGCATATGCATACGATCCATTCCCTCAGACTCGGCAAGTTCATCCAATCCCAGATAAAGCAGGACCGCATCGGCCTTCTCTGCAAGCTCAACGGCTTTTTGTATCAGGATCTCTTTCTTCTTTCCATTCCTCAAATACCCCTGCTCATATCCGATCATGTCAAAAGAGCTGTCTGTAATCGCCTTAAGCGCATCATCCAGTCTCGTCGGATTGACAATGCTGGAACCTGCTCCCTGGTAGCGCGGCAACTGTGCAAAATCTCCAATAACCGCAACCTTTGTGCCCGCCTTCAGCGGAAGAATCTCATCCTCATTCTTTAACAGCACGACAGATTCCTGCGCCGCTTTCTCTGCCATTTTATGATGCTGTGCTTCCTCAAAAGGATGATTTTCCTTTTCTTTTGTCGCTTCCCGAATTTCAAAGACCTTACCTAAAAGCTCATCGACTCTTTTATCTAAAAGTTCTTCACTTAATATTCCATCTTTCACGGCTTTGATTAGCTCTCTGGTGCTGTCCGTTCCGCCTCCCGGCATCTCCAGATGGCTGCCGTATCTTACGCCTTCCACATGACTGTTGCTGCCGCCCCAGTCTGATACCACAAACCCGTCAAATCCCCACTCTTCCACCAGAATATCCAGAAGAAGATGTTCATTTTCATTCGCATATATCCCATTGATCCTGTTATAGGAGCTCATGATGGATTTTGCTTTTCCTTCTTTCACTGCAATTTCAAATCCGGTCGTATAAATTTCCCGAAAGGTACGTTCATCCACAACGGAGTCATTTGACATTCTCCGAAGTTCCTGGCTGTTTGCCGCAAAATGTTTCGGGCAGGCAGCTACACCCTGACTTTGGATTCCTTTTATGTAACCTGCCGCCATTTTCCCGGCCAGGTAAGGATCCTCACTAAAATATTCAAAATTACGTCCGCATAAAGGACTTCTCTTAATGTTGAGTCCCGGACCAAGCACCACATGAACCCCCTGTGCAAGCGCTTCCTGTGCAATGGATTTTCCGATCTCTTCTCCAAGCTCCGGATCCCAGCTGTTTGCGACTGTAGCGGCTGTCGGATAACAGGTAGCCGGCAGACTGGCATTCAGACCCAGATGATCTGCTTCACCGGCCTGTTTTCGAAGTCCGTGCGGCCCGTCAGAAAGGGTGATCGAAGGAATATCCAGCCGTTTGATATCCATGGTCTGCCAGAAATCTTTTCCTGCCATCAGACTTGCTTTTTCTTCCAGTGTCATTTTCTTTATCAGTGATTCATATTTCATCGTTTTTTCCTCATTACTTGTGCAGAACGTCATTGTATTGTCCGGAATGCCTTCTGGTCAATCATACTATTCTAGCGCCGCAGTTTCATCACCGCGGCGCATAGAATTCATCCTATTTATTCATTTTGAGTCTTATCTTCAACCTGATCTTTCGTTACGAGTGCTTTTCTGCGTTTATATCCTTTTGTGATAACAAATACTTCCAAAAGAAGGATCAATGCCGCAAGAACCACATCGATGACAATAATCATGATCTTCCAGGTCGGAATGCTGCTGCTTTCTGCTAATGCAGTATCACTGTATGCTCTGCTGTTCACAACGGTATACATGATATTTTTGCTTGCCTGCCGCATTGCTATCACGGATGTTGCACTGGTATCCTGTACATAATTGGTGCCAGCATCGTAATTAGCAAGGCATGCGTCATTTCCGTTCCGGATCAGCTGATCCGCATTCTGATAGCCGTATACACCATAGTAATCGGTCAGTACGAATCCACGGAAGCCCCATTCATCACGAAGTACCGTATTTAAAAGTTCATCCGATGCACCGGCATAGGTCGTTCCGATATAGTTAAAGGAAGACATCACCGCTTTGGCTCCGCCATCTTTTACTGCCATTTCAAATGGTTTTAAATAGATTTCACGGATTGCCTGTTCACTGGACCAGGTACAAAGCATGCTCAGACGGTTCGTTTCCTGGTCGTTTAATGCAAAGTGCTTGATATACGCATATACGCCATGTTTTTCTGCACCGATAACAGCCTGTGCCGCAATACTTCCGCTTAAGAATCCATCTTCGGAATAGTATTCGAAGTTTCTTCCTGCAAATGCGGAACGGTGGATATTCATAGCCGGTGCATACCATCCGGAAACACCCATTTCATCGGCCATTTTTCCGATTGTCTCACCAAACTGCAGTGCAATATCTTTATTCCATGTGGATGCAATCATCACTGCGGACGGGAATCCAATGGAACCGACTCCGGTAAAGTTATTATTGATCGATGCCGGTCCATCACAGTCTACGGTATTTACCTTACCTACAGAACTTGCTGCAGATGTCTGATATCCACCTAACGCGATCAGTGTCTTCATCTCATCCACTGTCATCTGATCCAATAAGTCATCCCATTTTTCATCATCGTAATCCGCACCGCGCAGATCTGCAAGCTCCAGCCCGTTTTTCGCACCGGTGGTCGGCATAACATCGGAATCATCGTCATAAGCTGCCGGATCGTAGTTCGAATTGTTGGTAAAGGTCTCCACATACTGATCTGCCAGGCTCAAAGAAGCCGGTGCTGCAGTCGCCTGCGCATAATTTGCAAATCCATCGGCACGGGATAAATACGTCACATCACCCTCTGCCTGATCAAACTGGTTGACCGCTGCCACATCATCACTGGACCGTTTGTTATTTTCATCGTATACTACTTTATCAGTTACGGTATAGGTCTGTTCCGCAATCACATCATGAGAATCGGAACGAACCGAAATCTGATAATCTCCTGCATCCAGAACATAACATCCTTCTCCGTTTGAGTCATAAGATGCCATATCTTGCGGATCGATTGTGACTGTAATCGTCTGAGATGCACCCGCATCCAGTAAATCTGTTTTTTCAAATGCAATCAGGTTTGCAGACGCTTTTTCAATTCCGCCGTTGTAATACGGAGGATTGTAATATACTTCAACCACATCTTTTCCTGCTTGCGAACCGGTATTGGTTACGGTTACATCAAAGGTCAGGTTGCCGTCCGCATCCTCAGTCATCGCACCCATTTCCTGCTTAAAAGAGGTATAAGATAATCCATATCCAAACGGATACAGTACGGTCTCATCGTAATGAATCAGACCCTCCGCCGCTGCTGTCTCATAGAAGCGGTATCCTACATAAATACTTTCCACATAATCCACGAAAGTCGGTGTGGTATCTGCACCAAATGAACTTCCGGTAAATTCATCCATGTTGTCATATGCAAAATTTCCGATATTGTTATAATTCGGTGCTGCTGTCAGATCGGCAACAAAGGTATCGGAAGTCTTTCCGGATGGATCTACCGTACCGTTTATGATCTCTCCCAGAGAATTAAATCCTGACTGACCAGTTCCCGGACACCAGATCAGGCCTTTGATCTGATCATAGTCATTTACAAAATTCAGTTCCATCGCATTCGCTCCGTTGTAAACGACTACGACATTGTCAAAATTGCTGCATACCAGGTCTAACATATCTTTCTCACTCTGGCTCAGTTCGAGATAGTGAGAACCTTCCGGGAAGTCCTTGTAATCAGCTGAGTTATCCGTATAGGTTACGGAACTCATATCGGTCGGAAGATCTGCACCTTCTCCGCCTACCCTTGTAATCACAACGACTGCGGTATCAGAAAAGTCCTTTGCATTCTGCATCATCGAATCGGTATAGGTAGATGCCGCCGGCTCCGGTAACGTCCAATCCTGTGCAAACATACCTACTTCCGGACGGTCTGCACGGTAAGTCGTATAGAAATCTTCTAATTCTGTGTTTATGCTGTATCCTGCATTCTCAAGCCCCTGCAGCAATGTTACCGTCGGATAAGCATCCGACAGAGATCCGGAACCGGTTCCTCCGTAACATGGATTGGTAGAAGCCCAGCCAAATACGTTCAGATTTTTGGTATCCTGTAACGGCAATATATCATCTTTGTTTTCCAGAAGTACAATTCCTTCATCCGCAACATCTTCACAAAGTGCTTCCGCCTCTTTGGATGTATCTTCGGAAATCGTTCCATTTCCCATTGCAAGTGAGATAATGGTCGACAAAGGTCCCAGGCAGACCGCATTGACCGTAATAATCAGTCCGATCAAAATTGCAATCCATGCCTGTCTTCTGATCATGTATTTTTTGTGTTTTTTCATTTTCATACATGCGATCATGGCAATCAATGCCACCACGACCACGACTGCAAAGAAAATCAACTGCGGCTTGCAGTTATTTAGGATGTTCATAACATCCGCCATATTAATGTTTAACACTTTTCCATTCCCTCCTTATACATCTATCCATTCTTTGACGTCAATCAGAATTTTTAAGATACATCTATCATAATATAAAAAAAGCAGGTTGTATCTTCACTGACACAACCTGTTATTTCTTTGACATTTTTTGTAGTTTCTTAGCCTGTCTCTACTGTTTTTTGTGTATTTTACACAGAATCAATTTCAACATTTTGTATAGATTGCCGGCATATTTTTTCCTGTCATTTGGAAGGTAACGGTATTAGAATACGAAGAATAAACCAATTATTTTCTGTTTTAATGGTCATGGTTCCGCCATATTTCAGCGTAATCATATGTATACTCTTCAATCCGAAGCCGTGGTATGCATGATTCTTTTTTGTGGTATGCGGAAGGCCGCTCTCAAGTACATGCGTTTCCTCACTGTAATTTTCAAACCGGATCATGATAAATTGATTCTTCGCGTATACGGAGGTCTTAATCAGCCGCTTTTCAATATCTTTCTGCTTTTCAGCACTTTCAATCGCATTATCTAAAGCATTTCCAAAAATGGAGCAAATATCCATAGAATCCATAAATCCAAGCAGCGTTCCATCAGCCATACAGGTAAAATTGATATTATTCATTGTACAGTACATACTCTTGCTGGAAAGCATGATGTCGAGCACATGATTTCCAGTCTGGAATTCCGATTCATACATCTTAATCCGGTTTTCCATTTCCAGCAGATAATGCTCCTTTTTATCCGCATCTTTCTCCTGACGAATCGCGATGATCTGGTGCTTGAGATCATGATATTTCTGGTTCAGCACCTCGATATTGCTTCTGGACATCTCGTATTGCTGATACTGTCTCTGCAGAATCCCGTTAATTGCCTCCATCTCATTCGACAGATACCGTTTCTGCCGCTCATCCTGCTGGGAAAACAAAAGAAGTACCCCGCATAAATCGACCAGTGTACGGATATAAAAGATCTCCTGCATATTCGAACCACTAAACGGGGTATTGATATTCAGATAACTGATATTACTGAATAAAAATATAGTCAGCGCTACTGCTGCGGTACTGAGCAGCTCTGCCGGCTTTACAGCCAGTCCCCGGTCTTTCGGCAGTTTCCGGATTTCCAGAAAATAATCGATTGAGAAAATGACCACATAGAAGAGCAGGCAGAAGAGATTATGCAGCCACGCATTCGTGGGCATACCTTGATTGACAAAAAAGCTGTAGATCTGCCACTCAAGTGCAGCCGCAAATTCTGCCAATACGAAAATCCGGGCACAGCAAAAACCCAGATCCAGCGCAGGTATATCACAGGTGCTGTATAAATAGAAAAAAATGGAACTGACAGCAAGCATCATAACCGGTATCCAAAATACCAGCGGCGCATTATCCGTAAAACACAGCAGCGCACTTTGCAGAAGAAACCAAAATATGGAAGTCAGAATCAATCTGCTTCCTCTTACTTTTCGTTTCAGGGATAAAATATAGACCGTACAGGCCGCCCATTCGGCAACCGCCGTATAAAATCTCGGTATGTCCTCTGTCAGGTAAATCATAGACTTCCCCCTACATAATCGGCTAATGCATCCATAAACAGTTTCTTCCTTGGTCTTGAGATCTGCAGCTCATCACCGGCAACAACCACATTGTTCTGTACAACACCCTCTACATAAGCAAGATTTACAAGATAACAGTTATTACATCGGACAAAATGGTACATGGAAAGCGTCTGTTCCAGATTCTTCATGGAATCTCTGGTACTATAGGATTCCTTCATCGTGTGTATGATGATCTGGTGCTTTTTGCTTTCCAGATACAAAATATTCTCCGCATCCAGCCGCAGTGTTCCATTTTCAATCCGGATAAAAAAGTACTTCTTTTTTCGTTCCTTAATATAACCGATGGCCTTCTGCAATTCCTGTGAAAAAGCAAAATAGGTCACCGGCTTCAGCAGATAGTTCATGGCCTGCACTTCGTAGCCTTTTAATGCATACTGCGCCATATTTGTGATGAAAATCAGGATTACCTCCGAATCCATTGTCCGGATCATTTCCGCAGCCCGCATTCCATCCATAAAGCGCATCTGTATATCCAGAATGATAATATCATATTCTGCTTTATAATCTTCTGCAATGTCCGCACCATCGCAAAAGGTGGTAATTTTTATCTTTTCCTGAAACTCTTCCTGATATCGTTCTGCATAATCACTTATCTTTTTTCTGCTCTTTTCATCGTCGTCCACAATGGCCAAATGTATCATAATAACCTCCGCTCTTATCATGCTCTGTATGATCCGCAATCATTCATCTTTCGTATGGAATCTGCGGGAACGATTATCATCCGCATGGCAGTACATTTCCATTTCATGGAAACAGCTCATATCATACCAGGCAGGCTGTTCCCTTTGCTTTCATTCGCAGCCACTACAGGCCTTGAACAAAGAGTGAAACACCGGAAATAATCAGGAGATAAAAAACGACCTGCTTTGCCATTTTTTCCTCCACGCGCTTCGACAGATGTATTCCGATAAACAGTCCAAGCAGCATAGCGGGTATGAGCATAATTCCGGACTTTAAAATCTGCATTGTAAGGATGCCGGAAAAGCTATACACAACGATCCGGATCGTATTTTCCAGACAGAGCACCAGGCAAAGATTGCCCCGAAATGCCCTGGTGTTTCTGCTCTTTTTGATCAGATAGGCTGCCAAAAGGGCTTCTATCCCGAACAAGCCGCTAAGTATCCCGGCTATGTTACCAAGAACCGGAAGCAGAATACGGGAAGATTTCTGCTTCTTCGTAAACCGTTCACCCAGTAATTCACCGATTCCAATTAATACAATCATCAGACCAAGTATTACTGCGGTGTAACCTGTGCCGGCATTTTTTAAAAGTATTGCACCCGGGATACTTCCAATTAACAAAAAGAAACTGAGCGGAAGACAGTCCCGGAGAGAAATCGATTTTCGCGCCTTCCATGCCATCACGATATTGGAAGGATAGCCAATCAGCAGTTCCAGCGGCGAACGATTGGCGCCGTTTGCCGTAAAGCCTGCAATACTGCCAAATGCAACCGTATTTGCGAACCCACACATGCCCTTTATGATAAAGGACAGGAATGTTGCTATTATTAAAATTACCATACTCATATCCGCGCCCGCTTCCTTCTCCTATGTGATCTTAAGACTCCTTTTTCTTTAAATCTTTCGTATTCTTTTCCACCAGCTTGCGGGCAATCATAATCTGATGTCCGCATCCCATACATTTCAAACGGAAATCCGCACCGACACGCAGGATTTCCCACTCCTGACTGCCACACGGATGCTGCTTTTTCAATTTCACGATATCGCCCACTTCGTACGTGTATGCCATGCTGTCTCCTCCTAACATTCTATTTTCTCAAATACTGCTCCAATACTGCCTGAAATCAGGATATCCGCCCTGCTGTCCATCGGCGTCGTCGACTTATTAATCAAAACGAGCTTATGACCGCGGTAATAATCAATCAGTCCTGCGGCCGGGTAGACAGCAAGAGAGGTCCCGCCGACAATCAGCATGTCCGCATGACTGATATAAAATATGGCATCTTCCATCGTCTGCGTATCCAGCCCTTCCTCGTATAAAACCACATCCGGCTTGATCTGGCCGCCACAGACATCACACTGTGGAATTCCCTCCGAATCCAGAATATAACGCGCATCAAAAAGCTTGCCGCAGCTTCGGCAGTAATTGCGGTGTACACTTCCGTGCAGTTCCAGAACCCGTCTGCTCCCGGCTGCCTGATGCAGTCCGTCGATATTCTGGGTGATGACCGCTTTTAACTTTCCGGCTGACTCCAGTTCCGCCAGTTTTCTATGTGCCATATTCGGCTGTGCATCCAGACACAACATCTTCCTGCGGTAGAATCGATAGAATTCTTCCGTCTTTGCCATATAAAATGAATGGCTCAGGATTGTCTCGGGTGGGTAATCATACTGCTGATGATACAGTCCGTCCACACTCCGAAAATCCGGAATCCCGCTTTCAGTGGAAACACCTGCTCCGCCGAAAAACACAATGTTGTCGCTTTCTTTTACCATCTGTAAAAACCGTTCTGTTTCAAGCTCCATGATTCCTCCTCTACTCTGCCGGCAGCACTTCTGTCAAAACCGCATGAACAAGAAACCGATAATCGTATCCTGCCCTGTTACAGGTCATAAGTGTCACCATTTTCTGGCTTCCATCCACTGCTACACCGGTATCATAGGCGGAACGTGCCTTTACAGCCTTCTGATATTCTGCATATTCCTGTTCCGATGCAAAAGAAGTGTCAAAAGAATCTGCCTGACCCTCCACTTCTGCCAGATAGCAGGAAAATATTTTATAATAGCAGGTGCTGTCCGGTGTGTAGATATAAAACCCCGGATTTTCCCTGTAAAAACTTTCTTCTTTATAATTATTGAGCTTCCCAAACATGGACTTATTCTTCATGTTATGTCCATAAATAAAGGTATTGTCATCTGAGAAATCCGGCTGGTTCCGGTAATCCATAAAAATACTTGCCGCTGTCAGCTGCTCTCCTCTGAATGTATGTTTCAGATAATACTCGTTGTCATCTCCCTGTAGAATCGGATAACTGATGTCCTGATCCGGAAAACGTATCCATCCGATACAGTCCGGGTTCTCCTTCTTAAGACCTGCGAAATCTACTGAGAATTCCGCCGCGGTGTCTCCCTGATCGCCGGTTGCTGTTTCCAGGCTGCCATCCTGCGTATTTTCCTTTACATATTCCTGCAGATCCCGATATTCCCTGTCGGAAGAATAATAATTCCAGCCTATCCTTACAAGCTTTACGGCTGCTGTCAGAAAAACAGCAAGTACTGCAATAAAAATCAGCAGATTTATGATTTTCCGAATTTTATCGGATTTTTTTCTGTCTTTTCCATCCATGTAGAGGACTCCTGTTCCGGTAGTAATTGTTAAAAATGGTAACCATATTTTAAACTATTCCCCTCTAAAATACAATGAAAAAAGCATTCACAGCAGATCTGCCGTCAATGCTTTTACTAGTTGCGGGGACAGGATTTGAACCTATGACCTTCGGGTTATGAGCCCGACGAGCTTCCAGACTGCTCCACCCCGCGTTATGCGCTTACGAACTTCATTATAGCTCTTTCATTTCTATTTGTCAAATTTTCCGGATTAAGCTGTCGGAATGCCTCTTTTATTCCCTGTATCATAGTATATTCCATTTTGTTTTTTTTAGACCATCAATGTTTTCCATTATCTCAGATCACAAATAATTTGAAATGATGCAATTTTTGATTCTAAAATGTATTTTTCTAATTAGGAATGCTTATATTCTGCTTATCTGCGAAGAAAAAATGGTCAAAATCGGTAATTGAAATATTCTAATTTATACACTATGTTAAAAATGTATTGTATATGGCAAAGGCGCATAGAAACCCTCTATGCGTCTTTTATTTTATTCTGAAAGAGGAGCGTGATTTATATGAAAACACATATGAAAAAATTTGGCCTGATCCTGTCCGCACTGATTCTGGTCCCGACCTTGCTGAGTGGCTGCGGAGACAGTAAATCGGGTTCATCCAAAAGTACAGAGGTAAATGTTATCTGCTGGAGTGAATATCTTCCACAGGAAGTATTAGATAGTTTTGAAACAGAGAAGGGAATTACCGTGAATATGACGACCTACTCTTCTCCGGATGACATGCTGGCAAAAGTCGAGTCTTCCGCTGCCGGTACTTACGACCTGATTATTGCACCGGAAAATTATTCCGCAATCTTCAGTAAGGAAAAAACCATTGAAGAACTTGATAAAGATAAACTGAGCAATTTCAAAAATATTGATGAAAAATATCTTGGAAGAGAAAACGATCCGGACAATGCCTATTCCGTTCCATATATGTTTGCAAGTGCTGTCATTGCCGTTAATACAGATGTCATCAAAGATGACATCACAAGCTATTCCGATCTGCTGAATTCCGCCTATAAAGATCAGCTGGTTGTAATTGAAGATTCCCGTGCAATGCTTGCCATGGCTGCAATGGCAACCGGACATGATGTAAACGATACTTCTGATGAAACGTTAAGTGATATTAAAGGTTATATGGAAGAACTTGTTCCTAACATTCATGCTTATAACGGAGACAGTCCTAAGACCTTAATGATCAACGGCGAATGCCCAATCGGACTGATCTATGGTGCCGAAGCAGAGCTTGCCCATGAAGAAAATCCTGCCATTGTCGGAATCTATCCGGAAGAGGGCGTTTACATGGGTGCAGATGTCATGATGGTTACGGCAGATGCGGGCAACAAGGACAATGCTTATGAACTGATGAATTACATTCTCGACGGGGATGTCAGTGCAAGCATTTCCGAAATTTTCCCATACATCAATCCGAATAAGGCAGCTGTGGAAATTCTGGGTGAAGATTACCAGTCCAACGAGCTGAAAAACCCTTCCGAAGATGTTATGAAGAGAGCCTGCACGTTAAAGGATATCGGCGATGATACAAGTAAACTGGTTGATATCTGGACAGAAATCAAAAATTAAGAAACGGGGGAGTGATGCAGATCTGTATCACTCCCATTTACTAAGGAGGATTGCAAATGGATCAAGATATTATGGTACGTATCGAAAAGGTCAACAAATTTTACAATGAAAACCACGTCGTACATGATCTGGATATGGACATCAAACGAGGTGAATTTCTGACACTGCTCGGACCGTCCGGCTGCGGCAAGACCACGACCCTGCGTATGATCGCCGGATTTGAAATACAGACGAACGGCACCATTCTGGTTGAAGGAGACGACGTAAAAAATACGGAAGCTTACCATAGAGAGGTAAATACCGTATTTCAGAATTATGCATTGTTTCCGCACATGACGATTTATGAAAATATCGCCTTTGGTCTTACGATTAAAAGGACAAACAAAAAAGAAATAAAAGAACGGGTACTTGAAATGCTGGAGCTTGTTCAGCTGCAGGGCTTTGAAAACCGGAGACCGGATCAGCTTTCAGGCGGTCAAAAACAACGTGTGGCAATCGCCAGAGCCCTGATCAACCGTCCGAAAGTATTATTGCTGGATGAACCGCTCGGTGCTCTTGATCTGAAATTAAGAAAGCAGATGCAGTTTGAATTAAAGCGGTTGCAGCGGAAGCTGAATATTACCTTTATCTATGTTACGCATGATCAGGAAGAAGCACTGACCATGAGTGACCGGATCGGTATCATGCATGAGGGCCGTCTTGAGCAGCTGGCTCCGCCAAGAGAAATCTATGAAAAACCAAAATCGAAGTTTGTAGCGGACTTTATCGGCGAATCCAACATCTTCTATGGGGTTGTGTCCGGTCAGAATCAGACAGAGGCCGCAATCAGCCTTGAAAACGGCTATGTGACAGCCGGCCTCACCGATGAAGTATCGGTAAATGACAATGAGATTGTCTATGTCTCCGTCCGTCCCGAAAATATGAAGCTTTCCCTTTCTACGGTATCGGGCTTTGCACTGGAGGGGATTGTAAAAGAGCATGTTTTTACCGGCAATCTGAATAAGACAATTGTCCTCCTTGCAAATGGAAGTGAAATTAAGGTGAATACGCTTCTGAAAGAACAGCTCTTTCCGCTTGAGAGCACCGTACATCTTTTCTGGGAAAAAGAGGATTCCGTGATAATCAAGACCATGAGCGATTCCGTATTTCAGACTGTCGACAATCCGGTGATGACAGGAGGGACTGCCAATGAAGAACAATAAAAAATTCAACCTGGCAAAATGGATCATGGTTCTGCCGATTTCCCTCTGGATGCTGCTGCTTGTAGCCATTCCGCTGATGATTGTGATTGTCATCAGCTTTATGCATAAAGGAACCTATGGCGGCGTAAAAGCCGGATTTACAGTTCAGAATTACATCAGTGTCTTTTCCGCCACTTATCTGGACGTATTTTTGAAGTCCTTTCTCATTGCCTGTGCGGTAACACTGATCTGCCTGCTGATTTCCTATCCCTTTGCATATTTTATTGCACAGAAAAGCTCCGTGAAAAAGACGATATTTATGGGCATGGTCATGGTTCCATTTTGTATCAGTTCCTTAATCCGCTTATTCAGCTGGATCAATCTGCTGCGAAAAGACGGTATGCTCAACCAGTTCCTGTTGTCCATCGGACTGATAAAGTCTCCGATCCAGATGGTATATAATCAGACCGGAGCCATGATCGGACTTGTCTATATGCTGCTGCCGTTTATGATACTGCCGCTTTACAGTTCAATTGAAAAGCTGGATAAAAGCCTGCTTGAAGCCTGCAGTGATCTTGGGGCCAATCCGGCCGTCACATTTTTAAAGGTAACTCTGCCGCTGACGAAACCGGGTATCTTCGCAGGTTCCATCATGGTCTTTATTCCTTCACTGGGGCTCTACTTTGTAACCGATCTCCTGGGCGGCAGTAAGACTGTCTTAATCGGTAATCTGATCAAGAATCAGTTTATTACTGCCCGTGACTGGCCTATGGGATCGGCACTTGCCGTATTCCTGATTATCATCACGCTTGTGCTCGTCGGAATCTATCAGAAGTCCGGCGGAAACATGGATGATCTTGGCATATAAAGGAGGAAAACCCCATGAGAGAGAGAAAACAACATGCAGGAATCCTGTTAAAAAATTTTTACATCGCACTGGTGCTTTTGTTTATTTATCTGCCAATGTTTCTTGTGATTATCTTTTCTTTTAATACATCAAAAATGAATATTGTTTTTGAGCATTTTACGCTTCAGTGGTATGGGACTTTCTTCCAGAACAGAACTTTGATGGATTCCCTCTGGAATTCACTGGTCGTGGCCGTTGTTACAACGCTTGTAGCTACCGTGATTGGAACAATCGGTGCGGTCGGAATGTCAAAATATAATTTCCCACTGAAAAAGCTCATTGACAAACTGCTCTATATCCCCATTGTAATACCGGAAATCGTATTAGGCGTCGCTTTGCTGTGCATCTATTCCTTTTCCAATATTACACTTGGTTTAGTAAGCATCATTCTGGCACATGTGACTTTCTGCATCCCGTTCGTTGTTATCACGGTTCGTGCGAGACTGAGCGGATTTGACAAGAATCTGGAAGAGGCTGCAATGGATCTTGGTGCAAACCGGTTTCTGACTTTTATCAAAGTCACACTGCCGCTCATTATGCCGGGTGTGTTGTCGGGTGCAATGCTTTCCTTCACCTTATCCTTAGATGATGTCATCATCAGCTTTTTCTGCAGCGGTCCCGGAAGTACGACCTTGCCGCTTAAAATTTTATCAATGGTAAAAACGGGTGTGACACCGGAGGTAAATGCACTTTCCACTGTAATCATGTTTGTCATCATCCTGGTCATCAGTCTCAGCACAGGTGTACAGGTAAAAAAATTAAAAAGAAAATCATATTAAATCAGGGAGGAAACGAAAATGAAAGAAATCGTTTTAATTATCAGACCGGAGAAATTAGAAGAAGTAAAGACTATCTTAGACAATAACCAGTACGGCGGTCTCACAATCTCAAGTGTTATGGGCTGCGGTTCACAAAAAGGACAGATGGAACATGCCATCAATGAGATTAAGGGCATGAAAACTGTGATTAACCTGCTGCCGAAAATCCGCGTGGAAGTTGTCGTATCGGACAATCATGTCGAGGATCTGATTCTGGAACTATGCGAAAAATTAAGAACCGGACACGTCGGTGACGGAAAACTCTTCATTCGTGATATAGAGCAGACCGTCCGTATCCGTACCGGAGAAAGGGGAGACCGTGCTCTATGAGAAGCAAAGCTGACCTGATTTTAAAAAGCAGTGCGATTTACACCGGATTCGGTCATCTGACCAGCGGAATTGTCACTGTGTTTGATTCTAAAATACAATATGTTGGAAGTGATGCGGTATTGGAAGAATTTTTATCCGAAGATACCACTTTCATCGATCTGAAAGACCAGCTGATCATTCCTGGCCTTCACGATGCCCATATGCATTTCTACATGGCTTCTTTTTATAATTCTCCATTCATCTATGTGAAGAATAATCAGACCAGTGAAAAACAATGCGTGGAGGAACTTGCTGTGCAGGCCGGAAAGATTTCGAAGGACCGGTGGCTCATCGGTGCCGGATGGTATCACAATCTCTGGGATAATCCGGTGCTTCCGACGAAACATTCTCTGGATGCGGCATACCCCGACAGACCTGTCTGCATGGTGTCCTGTGACTGTCATACCCTTTGGTTCAACAGTGCCGGATTAAAGCTGGCCGGATTGGACAACGACAGTGTACCTCTGGAAGACGCCCGTTATGACCGGGATGAAAGCGGGGACCTGACCGGAACAGTCCATGATGCGGAAGCTTCCAGACTGATACAAAAAGTTTATTCTTTCACCGCACAAGAGGAGGATTCGGCTTATCGGAAGTTTATCCGGAAAGTCAACGCCTATGGAATTACCTCTATCTGCGATATGTCCATGATGCCTCTTCCGGGAGCTGATTTCATCCGTGAGGATATTTACGAACGGCTCTTGGAAAATGGTGAGCTGACCGTTCGCATCAACATGTTCCCGACACTGATGGAGGATTTATCCAGACCGTTTGAACTGCGCGAAAAATACCGTGATTCCATGCTGCAGTGCAACGGTGTCAAACAGTTTTTTGACGGTGTATCCTGCTGCCATACGGCACTTCTGACAGAACCATATACGAATGCCTACTACCCAGGTGACTGCGGAAGTACGGCTATTCCTCCCGAACAGATGGAACAGCTTGTTCATAAAGCGCATGCGCATGATTTCAATATACGTGTCCATACCATTGGGGATCGCGCAATTCATCTTTTGCTGGATTATATGGAAGAAGCACAGCAGTTATACGGGAAAAAGCCATATCTGCACCATACACTCGAACATCTGGAAAATATTTTACCGGAAGATCTTGAGCGATTCAAGGAATTACAGGTGATTCCTTCCGTGCAGCCGCCTCATCCGCTGATTGACCCGGAAGGTGTCTACCGGGATCTTGGCACGGAACGGGTGCAGCTGATGTGGGCATTTCGAACCATGCTCGATACGGGAGCACAGCTTGCCTTTGGAACGGACTGCCCGGTATCGGATATCAATCCGTTTGAATCTTTGTATAATGCGGTGACCAGAAAAGACGCACATACACATCTTCCGGAAAACGGATGGCTTCCGAAAGAGTGCGTAACCGTAGAAGAAGCTCTGGATGCCTATACCTTCGGGGCGGCGTGTGCCGCCGGCAGAGGCCATGAAGTGGGTGCACTCGCTGTCGGAATGCTTGCGGATATTACGGTGCTCGATCACAATATCCTGACGGAAGAAGACTCGGAAAAACTGCTGGATACACATGCCGTTTTAACCGTCGTCAACGGACAAATCGTATACCGCGCATAAGAACCGTTACACGGTTCAATGCGTTAGCAATGTCTGATACATTTCCGGTCTGCGGTCCCGGTAAACGCCCCAGGAACGGCGTATGTCACGAAGCTCATCCAAATCAAATTGAGCCGTGATTACGCCCTCCTGTGTGCGATCCAGCTGTTTTACCATACCTCCTGTCTCATCTGTGATAAACGAGGTTCCGTAAAATGTCATCGAAGAATTCTCTTCTGTTTCCGTCCCTACGCGATTTGAGGCAATGACCGGCATAATATTTGCCGCAGCATGTCCCTGCATAGTGCGCTGCCAGTGCGGCTGGGAGTCCTTTTCCAAAACCGGCTCCGAACCGATTGCCGTTGGAAAGAACAACAGCTCCGCGCCCAGAAGTGCCAGACTTCTTGCTGTCTCCGGAAACCACTGATCCCAGCAAATTCCGATTCCGATTTTTCCATATCTGGTATTCCATACCTGAAACCCGGTGTCTCCGGGTGTAAAATAAAATTTTTCCTCATAACAGTGTCCATCCGGAATATGTGTCTTACGATATACCCCGAGGATACTTCCGTCTGCATCGATTACGGCAATCGAATTAAATGCCGTATTCCCGTTTGCTTCATAAAAACTGACAGGCAACACCACCTGTAATTCTGCCGCCACTTTTTGAAAATGCCGGATTGCAGGATTGTCCTGCGTGCGCACGGCCAGATTCAGATACTCATATTTTTCCTGCTGGCAGAAATAGGGTGCTTCAAATAACTCCTGCAGCAAAATAATGTTTGCCCCTTCCGCCGCTGCCTGCCGCACCAGCCGGTCTGCCTTTTTCAATGTTTCTTCCCGATTCCAGCTGCACGACATCTGCGTTGCAGCCACGATTACGTTTCTCATTGTCTATTCCTCCTTGCCATACTTTGGTATCTGCTGTGTGATACAGTGAATATTCCCGCCTCCGAGAAGAATCTCTCTTGCATAAATCTGAATAACTTCCCGTTCCGGGTATAATTTCTGCAATGCTTCTTTTGCCGGCAGATCCATCGGATCGTGAAACCCGGGCATGATAACCGCTCCATTGCAGATATAGTAGTTCACATAGGAACCGGCCAAACGGTCACCGGCCTTTCGCGGCTTTGTTCCTGCCTTTACCTCCACGCCACCGCTTTCTTCTTCTGTGATTGTAATCGGAGCAGGTATATGCAGTCTGCAGACCTCCAGCTTTCTGCCCCTGGCATCTGTTTCAGATGAGAGTATCTCATAACAGCTTTTGGAAAATTCATACTGCCTGTCAGTCTGATCGTCTGTCCATGCCAGTGCCACGATACCCGGCTTTACAAAACAGCAGATATTATCCACATGCTCATTTGTCTCATCCAGATAGATGCCGTGCTTTAACCAGATGACCTTTTCCACATTGAGATAGTCCATCAGATACTGTTCGATCTGCTCCTTGCTTAAATCGGGGTTACGCCCTTCACTCAGCAGACATGCCTCCGTTACAATTGCGGTTCCTTCTCCGTCCACATGGATGGAACCGCCTTCCAATACGAAATCATCCAGATGATAGCAGTCTGCCTGTTCCAATTCGCACATTTTCTCTGCAATCTGATAATCCTTGTCCCACGGGTAATACAAGCCGTCAACGAGTCCTCCCCATGCATTAAACGCCCAATCCACACCGCGGATCTCTCCAGCCTCGCTTTTTACAAAGGTCGCACCGCAGTCCCTGACCCAGGAATCATCATTTGACATCTCTATGACTCTTACATAGTCCGGAAGCATGCTCTTTGCATTTTGATATTGATGTTCGCTGACCAGCATAGTCAGCGGCTCCTGTTTCCCAATGGCAGCAGCCACCTGGGCAAAAACTTTCTGCGCAGGTTCTCCCCTCTGTCTCCAGTTATCCGGCCGCTCGGGCCATATCATATAGGTTCCCGCATGCGGCTCAAATTCACCCGGCATATGGAATCCATCCTGCTTTGGTGTTGTATCCAACCGTCTCATTGCTCTACCTCCTGTACTTTCACGGTCTGCAAAAAAGAAGCAGTGCACGGTTGTCCCATGCAGCTGCTCCTTTGCAATTTTTCTTTTTGTATCTTGTTTAATATAGCTATTTTAAATTAATTTTTTGCTGTTTACAATGTCACAGATTGACCATTTTGTTGGTCCAATATCTGTTTTATGCTTATATTTAATTATTTACAGCCATCATTATGTCACATTTTTTACTCTTTCTTCCCCTCTGTCTTACATCATACCCGCAAGCATGATACTGGCAATGACACCTGCAATCGTGGTCAGTAATGCTCCCGGCAGTGTAAAACGCGTTTTTGTAACTTTCGCTGTCATAAAATAAATGGACATCGTATAAAAAATCGTCTCTGTAGAACTTAGCATGATGGAAGCTGCCATGCCCAGAAACGAATCTGTTCCATACTGTTTATAAAGATCGAGCAGCAGTCCGGTCGCCGCCGAGGAAGAAAACATCTTAACTATGGTAAGCGGCAGCAATTCTGAAGGGAAGCCGATCTTATCCGTAGCAAGAGCAAGTAAGTCCGAAAAGAAATCTAAAAAGCCTGACGCACGCAGAATTCCCACCGCCACCATCAGACCTATCAGCGTCGGCATAATTTCCAGCACCGTTTGAAAACCGTCCTTTGCACCCTGAATAAAATCGTCATATACCTTCTGCTTTTGTAAAAGTCCATATCCGACAATGCAGAATATAAAGATAGGAATGAACGCATCTGATAAGAACAGCAGAAATTTCATCGATACACCCTCATTTAAACTTATTTGGCTACTCTCTGCATGATACGGCAGAAAATGATCGCAATAATCGTATTGACTGTCGTCGCCACCAGTCCGGGACCGATCACGGCAGAAGGACTGGCACTCCCGTACTGGCTCCGGTATGCAATGACATTTACCGGTATCAGCTGAAGAGAGGATATATTGATAATCAGAAATATACACATCTCTTTCGAAGCAATGTGGGCGTTGCGGATTCCGTTCCGCTCTATGTTCAGTTTGGAAAGTTCCTTCATTGCTTTTAGACCTGCCGGCGTTGCAGCCCAGCCGAGCCCGAACAGATTCGCAATCATATTGGTTGCTATGTAACGGTTTGCCGGATGATCATGCGGAATCTCCGGGAAAAGAAATGATAGACAGGGCTTTAACTTTTTTGTGGCACTGTCTATCATTCCTGATTTTTCTGCTATTCTCATAATTCCGACCCAGAAAGACATCACTCCCATCATGGTAATACACAGTGTAATGGCTTCTTTTGCAGAACTGAGCGCCGCATCTGTTACTTCAGGCAGAGTTCCGTTAAATGCGGCAAATATGACACCTATAATAATCATCAGACCCCATAAATAATTCATAATTTTTATTCCGGCTTTTTTATCAGCCTATGCAATAGGCTTTTCCCTCATGCCTTTCCTCTGCCGATTTGGATGATTATAAATGCAGGAGCCCGTATTTTATTCTGACGCGTTCCAGCTTTTTGAGCATGGGATGATAAAGCAAAAACAGAAATACCACGGTTGATGATGCATGAATCAGATTAAACGGCAGCCCGCTTGCATACATCGCAAACAAAGCACTCCTCGTTATCTGTGCGGAATACATAAGCAAAGACGCCGTATCCATAATAAGCCCATAGAGCACCAGTGTTGAAACACCTCCGAAAATGCAGACCGTCAGCCTGTTTTCCTGCCGGCTTCCCTCCCTTCTGTGAAAGAGCAGTCCCGCCAGGAATCCGATGATTCCAAAAGAAAACATCTGCCACGGTGTCCAGGGACCCTGCCCAAAGAAAAAATTGGAGACGAATCCGCTTAGTGCTCCCGTTAAGAATCCTGCCTGTCCCCCTAATGCAATACCGGCTATAATGACAATTGCCGTGACCGGCTTAAACTGCGGTATCATAAAAAACGCCGCACGACCTGCTACAGCAATTGCAGAAAGGACTGCAATGATTACGAGCTCGCGCGCCTGCGGTCTGCGGTTCTCGAACAAGAGTACAAAGGGCAGCATTGCCAGACAGATGATGCACAGAGAGATAAAATAAATGCTTCTGTCCTGCAATACAAGCATTCCGAATGCCATGACCGCGGGAATTGCAGCAAGTATCATCAGCATGCCAAACAGGGTTCGCCGGCGGTAACTTTGTTTGGTCTCTTCCCGCCTCGTCAGGTATACGCTGCCCGTAATATCGACTTTTTTTCTCAGTTTCATCTGACTCTCCTCTCTGCCCTTTATTTCCGGTTCTGTCGGAACGCACGCACAAGGTCTTCCACCGTGACCACCTCCGGATACCGATGTCTTCCCATTCGGTTGGCCCCTGTCGTATAGAAGCTGTTGCCGGCAAAAAATTCATGCGCCGGCCGTTCCGATACAATTTTTCCCTGAAACAAAAGTCCGCAGGTATCCGCATACCGGGCTGCAAATTCCACATCATGCGATATGAAAAAGATTGTCGTTCCTGTCTCCCTCAGTCTGCCAAGCAGTTCTCCGAATTTCTTTTTATAGCATGCATCCATACCCTTGGTCGGCTCATCCAAAAGCAGAAGTTCGGGCGATCGTAACAGTACTTTTGCAAGTGCGGCTCTCTGTGCTTCTCCACCACTCAAATCATACGGATGCATGGAAAGCAGATGATCCAGCTCCAGTTCCGCTATAGTCCGCTTCAAAAGCTGTACGGCAGCTTCATGCTGCTCCCCTTTTGCTTTTATCTCCTTTAACATGAGCTGCAAATCCTCTTCCACGGTATCTCCGACAAACAGCGTCTGAACATCCTGCGGCAAGATTGCCGACATCGGATGGTTCCACTTCTTTTCGCCGTTTTTCTGGCTCTCTGTTTTTACTTTTCCCCGCCAGGGTTTCCGCAATCCGCCAAGTACGGATAAGGCTGTTGTCTTTCCGCTGCCGTTTGCTCCCAAAAGTGCATAGATTTCGCCTCGTTTTACCTGAAGTGAAAGATCTGCCAGCACATCCACGCCCTGCTTTTCGTAGCGGAAAAAGACATTTTTTGCCGCAATCAGCACCGGACTGTCCTTTTTTTCCGGCGGACAGCCTGAAGTGAAAGACATTTCACCGGTAATTTCTCCAGAAATTTCATCCAGATATTCTTTTCCCTCCCGTATCGTAATCGGGTAGCCATCTGTTCTTTTTCCGATTCCCAATCTGACCGCAGTCTGCACCGGTACCGGAAGTGCCTCTCTCATATCATTTTCTTTGAGAAGCCCTCCAATCCGCCGCGGTGTATCATCCGCAAGAATCCGGCCCTCCTCCATGACAATCACACGATCGGCACAGGGAAATACCTCATCCAGTGCATGTGCGGAAAATAAAATCGTCGTTCCGAACTCCGCATGGATTTTCTGAACAATACGGACAAATTCTTCGGAAGCCAGCGGATCTAACTGTGAGGTAGGCTCATCCAGTATCAATACCTCTGGCTGCATCACAAGTACCGATGCCAGATTCATCAACTGTTTCTGCCCTCCGGACAGCGTGGACACTTCTTTATAATACAGATCACTGATTCCAAGATAACCCGCCATCTCAGCTACCCGAAGCTGTATCACCTGCTGGGTATAGCCGAGATTCTCCATACCGAATGCCAGTTCATGCCAGACCTTGTCTGTGACAATCTGATGATCGGGATGCTGCATCACATAACCAATCGACTGTGCCTGTTCCCGCAGTGACAGTTCATGCAGGCACTGCCCGGAGAAAAATACCTCTCCTTCTGTTTTTCCATATGGAGATAATACCGTTTTGAGCTGACGCAGCAGCGTCGTCTTGCCACAGCCGGATTTTCCGCACAGCACAATAAATTCTCCCTGTTTTATGGAAAGACTGATGTGCGAAAGAACCGCCTTGCTGCTTCCGGCATAAGTAAAACTCAGATCCCTGATGTCATATAGTTCCATTTTATCTCCTCTACAATATGCAAAATCATCGGCAAAAAGCTCAGCAAAGCATAACTGATATAGGCCAAGACTGCCCAAAAGTTTATCCCATTGACCGTAAATACCGGAAAATACAGGATTTTAAGCTGCCCCGACCAGACGACACCGAAAAAAAGAAGTGCCAGTCCCACAATAATGACAAGTAATATCCCATCCCGCCGGTCAAACCGATAGCGCACGAACGGCCGTCTTCCCGGAAGCCCGTACCCTCTGCTTTTCATGGAATCCGCAGTTTCGATTGAATGCTCAAAGGCCCAGGTAATCGTAATAGACAGCAGTTTCAACCCATGCCGGATACGCTGTACCGGACTTCCCTCCGAGACATCACAGCCAATGCCCTTTTGTGCGGCTGCCACTTTTTTAATCTGTTCGGTAAAGCCCGGCACAAAGCGGAGCGTCATCGTAAACAGCAGAGACATTGCCGGCAGGATGCGACCGGTCAGCTGCATCAGCTTATCCGAAGTCATGACCTGATGAAAACAACCAAACCAGACAATGACTGCCGCCATCATCCCCCCTGCCCCAAGTCCATATAAAATGGATTCCAGTGTGATTGGATTTCCGTTTTTCAGATAAAACAGGATCGTCATTCCCTGATGGCTGAACAGTGGATTGACAACAGCCGGAAGGAAAAAAACAAGAAAGACAAACGGCAGCATCGCAAGGAACTTCCGAATGCCGCGCAGACTGACCGTGTAGAGGATTCCGGAGCAAAGCGACAGGATCAGCAGCACCGGATGCAGAAAGAACATCGGAACCAGCAGGATGACACAAAAATATATGAAATTGACAATTGGATGATAGGTCGTGAAGCTGTCCTTCATAATTCCTCCTAGTTTTCTTCCAGATCTTTTCCAAGATCGCAGGTATAGGCCCATTGTATCACATCTTTATCTTTTAACTGGTATTGACTGCATCCGTAATTCGGATACCAGCCGTTGACACTGTACATCCAGCCGGAATTCTGTCCGCAGTCAAACTCGTAAAGATTATTGATTCCTTCAATATAAGCACTTCCGTAAGCAGGCGCAGAGGTATGTTCCATCTGAATTTTCTGTTCCTTCATTTCACGCTGCAATACATCAAATACTGTCTCCCCCTCATAAAAGACGACATCCGCATCGGAATATATGACGCCATCCGATGGAATCAGACTTTCCTTTCCGTCTGTCAGATCGTCCATATGATTTAAAACCGTTGCACAGGTCACCGTCAGCTCGCAGGTAAGCTGCGATTCCGTATCTACCGTTACTTCCGATGTATCCACCGGTGCCGGGTTATCGGCTGCTGCCACTTTTTCCTGGCTTTTCTCACTGTTTTGTATCTCAGTGGAATCTGTCTCATATTTGGAATAGTCCGTTTCAGTACCGCCCGACATATCCAGGTATACTTCCGATGAGGCCTGATTCACATTTTCGCTCTCCTGAGATGCCTGCTCTGTCACTTGGGGTATGGAAGAGGTACCGTCCGCCTGATTGGTTCCACAGCCGCAGATGCCGACTGATAAAAGAAACAGCAGGCTGCCGACTGCAATTATTTTTCGATTTCTATTTCTTCCTGATCTATTTTTACTTTTCATTCCGCTTTTCTTCCTGTCTTCCTTTTGCACGTAAGGGAAATAGTACGGCCACAGCAGCAATGCCGATAATTGCAAAGAGTAATTTTTCTTTCGGGAACTCTCTTTTTCCACTGCCTGTATCTTCTGCTGCCCGCTCCGTTCCCGTTATCATCTCAGAGACGGTTTCCTGCGTCTCTGCCTCCTGCTCCGAAATAAGTTCCCCTTTTGATCTGTCCGCAATATAATAATAGCCGCCTTTTGACAATATAAACTTTGTCTGTCCGTCTTTCACCGTTACTCTCTGGATGAATTCCGCCGTTTGCGTATCCGGATCAAAAAGAAACAGTCCATATGTGCCGTCTTCCAGCGTCACTGCAATCTGAAGCAATGCTTCTCCCGGAAATTCCTGCTGTACGATATGAAGAACATATGGCTCCGGCGCAAGCTGTCTGATTACGGTGTCATATTCACTTTCTTCCGACACTGTAATATCAAAATCCATCGGATTTGCAATGTCCGTACCGTGAAATATCCACGTGTAGGCACTGCCTTTTTCTGTGGTTCCGCGAATGGAATAATTCCGGTTCTTTCCCTGAATCGCTATCAACTTATCCGCCGGCAAAATTGTCCGTTCGGTTTCGTTTTCCTCCTGCTGCGGAAGATTTCCACGCTGCGCGGCAGCAACGCTTTTCGTTGAGACCGTATTGCCGCTTTCTGTATTCTGAGTATCCGCTTCTTCTGAGTCAGGATCATCTGCGGTTTCTGGCAACGGTGAATCATTCAGATCGATATCACTCATCTGATACAGGAAAGTCTTACCGGTGAGATATCTCTGATAGGCAACGAGTGCATAAAATCCCTGTTCCGTTGCCATCGCATTCGCTCCTCCCCCGGCTGTATGCGAAAATCCCTGCCCCTCTATATAGTAGGACAGCAGCGCATCGAAAACGGTGTTACCGTTTTTCAGAAACCGGCTGTCACTCTGAGGATTTATTTTCATTGCAGAAAGAGCTGTCAGTACCTGAGCAGCACTTTCGGCATTCTTGATTCCGCCTTCCTGATATCCACCATCGCTTTGCTGCAGCTGACTTAAAACCGTGATTGCACGGTCTACCACCTGCTTTACATCACTTCTGGTTTCATAATAGGGTGCCAGCGCCTGCACGGCCATTGCCGTAATATCAACATCCGCTTCCGTACCCGACAGGGCAAAACCGCCGTCTTTCAGCTCCTGCTTTTCTATATAAGTAATAATTGTATCACGGCTTGTCTGATTGCGCACATTTTTCTTTGGAAAATCATACGCGGGATTTGCATCAACTGCAATTAACGCCCAGATCGGCCCATTCAGACCCTGCTTTTGAACCTGATCGAAATCTGACAACTTTTCCAGCAGATTATATCCATTGACATCTGCAGCATTTTTCCCAATTGCAGTCATAGATAAAATCAGCTTGGAATATTCTGTATATTTTGTGGAGGTCAAAGCACCCTTCTTTTCCTCCAAAGCAGACACAGCATTTGCATAAAATGTCTTCCTGTAAGTTTCATCTATCTTCAGACCGGAACGGTACAGACCGATTACGTTCCACTGGCTGTCGAGTCCTGGATTTGTGTCAGCGGCCAGAATCACAGCTTTGAGTGAATTCACAATCGCCCCTATATCCGAATTGTCTTTTGTGGGTTCTGCTTTTTCCCGGACGGTCACATTACAGGATGCAGTTTTGTTATTTGCACCTGTCACCGTCAGTACGGCTTTTCCTGCTGCGACCGGGGTAACCATTCCGTCCGAGGAAACAGTAAAGACCGAGGAATTGCTGCTTGTATAGGTCACATCAGTCTGATTCGTATCCGCCGGCAAAAAGCTAACTTTTACGCTTACCGGCGCAGATGTTGTATCAAGAGCCAGCTTCTTTTTATTCAGATAAATGCTTTCCGGATAAATCATACGATATTGACTTAATTTCTCATAGGTCTTATCGACTACTTCCTGGGTACTGTCTAACTGCTCCAGTATCTGCATTGCCTGATGATAGGTTTCCTCGCATCCCGCAAGAGCAAACCAGACCGCTTCTTCCTTGCGAATCTGCGCCACAAGCCTGATCAGAGCAGTCTTATCTGCCGTTTGCAGCCCCCCTGTTTCGGTGGCAGCGCCTATGTCCGCGCCATAACCAAATATGGAAAACTGAATCCGCAGAACATCCCCGTCGGAAGGAACAGCAGTGGTGTCCGACATTCCTGCCGACGGCCATTTATGATTCACCGTATACATCCAGCCGGCCATAGAAGTATACGAAAACTCAACTAAATCCGGAGACTTTTGATTGGATTCACTTCCATTCGGAGGCTTCATTCCATAGACAGCAGGAAGCTGCGTAATGCATTTCGGAATAGCGGGATTCCCGCTATCTCCGTTCACAATACCGGAGAGATAAAACGTTTTTCCTGCGATACTTCCACTTGATGCATATCTGATTCCGGACTGCTCACATGCTCTTACAAAAATGTCCGCATAGGTATCCCCCTCAACGATTCCAACCTGGGTAGGCTGCAATAGATAACCCTCTCCGATTGTCAGACGTTCAATCGTAACAGTGACTTTCCCCTTTTCTGCTGCCTGCAATGTAGTCGGCAGCAAACAGAAAAACAGCAGAAACAGCAGAAGAAAACGCAAGCGTCCCTTCTTTCTCAACTTTATTCCAATGTTTTTTACTGCTGCATTCATATGATCCGCCTCTTTTTATACTTTCTGTATAAAATAAGACTAAGCCCCCGATTGCTCGGAGGCGGTCTTATATTCCAATTATTTTACTGTCACTTTAACGGTCTTATACTTTCCGCTTTCTGCTTTAATCTTAATCGTACAGGTCCCTTTTTTCTTTGCCTTGATAACGCCCTTTGCAGAAACCGTTGCGATTTTACTGTTGGAAGACTGATAACTGACACGATCTGTTGCGTTAATCGGATTACGTGTCACTTCCAGCTGAAAGGTTTTTCCTTTTTTCACGGTTACCTTTGTCTTATTAACGGACAGAGATTTTGTAACAACTACACCCTTTTGAACGGTTATTTTACAGGTTGCCGTTGCGCCGTATTTCGTCTTTACGGTAACCGTAGCCGTCCCCGTTTTCCCCGTGGCGGTAAGTTTTCCGCTCTTGCTTACCTTTACAACCTTCGCGATTGAGGTTGCATAGGATGCAATGGAATCCCCGCTCTTTAATCCGCCTGCTTTTAATAAATTGGTTGAGGTCTTAACCTGGAGCTTCATGGATTTCAGGTTGTAGGATACTGTTGGTTTCACCACTGCTACTGTACAGGATGCAGACTTTCCGCTTCCATCTGCAGAAGTTACTGTAATGATAGCTGTACCGGCCTTTTTTGCAATCAGCTTTCCATTGCTTACGGTTACCACAGATGCTTTACTGCTCTTCCATATTACAGACTGGTTGTAGGCATTCGAAGGAGTCACAACCGCTTTGAGTGTCTTGGTCTGACCTGCCAGTAATGTTACTTTTCCTGCGTTCAGACGGATCTGATTTACTTTTATGTTAGATGCCGCGTAAAGATCGCTATAAGTCTTTTCTGCAGCTGAGAGTACACTGTAATTTGTTACAAGCTGTTTCTGGGAATCTTCCAGTGCATCGTATGCAGTTCTTGCCTTTTCAATTGCACTCTTACTGCTTAAGGTGATCTTACCCAATCCATCAATCAGATCGATCACAGTCTGCTCATTTTGCAATACCGATATGGTAAAATCCGGAAGAACAGAAAAATTACCTTCATACGTACCCGCATCGAGATTTGGGGTTCCTACACCTTCCCGAACTTTATCCGCTCCTAAGATATCTCCCCACCACATGCTGTAGATGTGTCCGCCGGAAAAGCTGTAATTTCCTGCATCAGCAAATGTCACTGTAATGGTGTTGTTGGTTGCAATGTCATACTGGCTGCAATAGCCGCGCACTTCACCGACTGCTGCATTTGTATAGGAAACATAGGTACCGTATGCTTTCCACGACGGCGCATACCAGGTCGGATTATAAATCGTTGCAAGCTTATAAACCGGCATCGAAATACCCTGGAAAGAAATTTCTGCAGTATCCCCGGCTTTTAATGATTTTCCCGGGTTGGTCTTATTGTTGATCTGAACTTCAATTTTTCTGGCATCGACAACTTTATAATAACTCTTTGTATTGCCGTTGCTGTCTGTTGCAACAACACCAATGATATTACTGCGATTCTCTAACGGTGCAACATAAGATCCATCCGCCTGCTGCGTTAAGATATTTTGATTGCAGGTAACGACGCTGCTTTCCGCTCCTTCTGTTGTCACATGGAAAGAATAATCCTTTGTGTTTCCCTCCGTGAAATATACCGTGTCATAAGAACTGAGCGAGATGTCCGTATCAATTGACATTGCTGTCTCACTATCCGCTACGTTATAGACAATGTAACCGGTATTTACAGAGGAAGAAGCCCCATAGGTGCTGTCATTTGCCTCAATGGAATCATACGTGACCTTTACGATACTGGTTCCGGCTTTTTCCGCCGTTACGGTAATCTTTTCCGAACTGTCGCCACTGCTTAAGGAGATACTGTCTCCCTGTACCACTTCAAAGTTAAAATTCGGTCTTGTCACATCACTGCTGACGGAAGATGACACGATTTCCGGAACTCTTCTTGGATATATTTCTGCCGTACCGCCTACGGTAAGTTCTTTGTAATCATAAGGCAGCCACAAATCATTCTGCCAGTCATCCGGCACCTGTGCACTTGCAATCTCTCTGGAAACCAGAATTTTATAATAGGTGCTTTCTGTTCCGACAGTTCCGGTCAGACAACAGGTGACAGGAGACGTATAATCCACACCGGCCTGACTGATATCGGTAAGACCTTCACCCGTTTTAAATGTAATATAATGACTGTTTAAGGTTGCGGTATAAGATGCCTGCTGACTGCTTAAATCTGCAAAACTGTCAACAGCTTCCGTTATGATATATGGATCTTCCCACGTTCCGCTGCCTGCCAGAGAAGAAAGATCTGCCGACTGTCCTGCAAGTGTAAAAGATGTAAGTGTCGGCGGTGCCGGATTCCAGGATGCATCCCATGCACTGTTGATATCCGCTCCGCCGTCTAAGGTATAGTTGACCTGAATATCCGATCCGTCATTTAACTGATAGTTATTGTAATCGTGATCGATACAGTAGAGCCAGCCGCTTGCCGGATAATTTGCGGCCTGGTCATTTAATCCATTCAGACCCTTTAAATAAGGCCCGTAGGAACTGCTTTCCACATTGTACGTTACGGATGCCTGCTCGGCAGCTTCCTGTATGGTTTCTACAACCGTACTGTCCGAAGGGACTTCAACGGTTATGTCTTTCATAATGACACCCGTATCACTTGCACCGGTTACACCTGCGTCCATTGCAGTGTAATCATAGGCAGAAACTGTCACGGTAATCGTATTCTGCCCGGTTTCACCTGCAAGAGCCTGCACCGGCATGTCCAATGAAAAGAGCACGGTAAATGCAAGAAGTCCTGCAAGCCATTTCTTCGCTTTTTCTTTGATTCTCATAATTTCTCTCCTTTTCTTTTTCAAAGCATGTTTTCTGTCATACGGCTGTTTCATACTCAGTCAGAACCAGGCAAAGAAAAATCTTAAGCCTGCTTCAAAAGAAAAGCACATCCTCGTACTCACCATCCCCAGAAAATGAGTAACAAAAAAGTATATTTTCCTCACCCGAAAAATATCACCTTTCGAATCTATGGCAGGTCTCCTGGCTTCGCTTCTTCCTCGAAAACACCTTCCCGGCAATTGCCAGTGGTATTCTTGTTTTCTCGTCCACGTTACAGTAGAGGTGACTGTTCCGGATTTGCACCGGATTCCCTTTTCACCAAGTGCCATGCACTGCATGGATTGGACCATATATCCTGATGTATGAAATTGTATTATATTCCTGCTTACGTCTGGTAATTATAGCATTAGCGATTTATGAAGTAAAGGAATTATTTCTCATTTTCTTTCATAAAATTACATCAGAATACACACCCGGAGTCTCATCATGCAACTTTTTAAAACCTCTTTTATACACTCCGATAAACGTAGATATAATCCGCGTTGGCTCTTATCCATTCTGCTTGCTTTTTCTCTGTCGCTCTCTGCCTGTGCGCCTTTTGGAAGCAATGGAAATGCTATTTCAACGGAAACAGAAACTTCTGACATAAGTGCTGCCGAGACTTCCAGATTTTCCTCTTATCTTGATACGCTGTTTCGCAATGAGGTGGTTTCAAACACCTTAAATATGCACTATACGGTTACTTCACCCGAGAACTACGGAATCAAAAGTTATCCGGTTACCCTTGGTACGGTTTCCAAAGAAAACTACGAGCAGGAACTGTCTTCTTACGAAAATATAGAGGCCGTGCTCAAAAAATACGACTATGATTCTCTATCCAAGGAAGACCGTCTGACCTATGACGTCATGGAATCCTATATGGATACACAGCTGACTTTTTCCGACTATTACTACTATGATGAAATCTTAAAACCAGGCACCGGGTTTCAGGCAGAACTTCCCGTTCTGCTGGCAGAATACCAGTTCTATGACAAGCAGGATATCAAGGATTACCTGAGTCTGCTATCTGATATAGAGCGCTATTTTGATGAAATCATTGAATTTGAGATTCAAAAATCGGACGCTGGACTTTTTATGCCGGACTTTGAAGTGAATGCAATTGCAAAGGAATGCTCGGATTTCTGCCAGCAGACCGATGAACATTATCTGATTACGACATTCCGGCAGAAAATCTCCGCCATGACCAATATTTCAGATGAAGACAAAGAAAAATACATGGCAAAGAATGAGACTCTGGTAACAGAGAGCGTACTGCCAGCCTATGAAGGCTTATCGGAAGCTCTGGTCTCCTTAAAGGGAACCGGTAAAAATGAAAAGGGCCTCTGTTATCTGCCAAAAGGAAAGATCTATTACAGCAATCTGGTGCATGCGTATACCGGCTCTTCCCACACGATAGAGGAACTGGAAGATATGACAGATCAGAAACGGGACAGTGACCTGCTTACCATCTCGAATCTGTTGAAGACAAATCCAAACGTCCAGGAGGAAGCAAATGCATTTTCCATTGACACCAGCGACCCGGAAGCTGTACTGAATTACCTGCTGGAACAGATTTCTACAGATTTCCAGGTTCCGTCGGATACAAATTTTAAGGTAAACTATGTGGACGCCTGCCTGCAGGACGCCATGGCTCCGGCCTTTTATCTGACAGCACCGATCGATGACCTTTCACAAAATGCCATCTACATTAATCCGTCAAACAACGCGACCGGAATCAAGCTCTTCACCACACTTGCCCATGAGGGATTTCCGGGTCATATGTACCAGACTGTCATGTCCTATGAGACCGGACTCAGCCCGTTTCGGAGTCTCCTGAATTATCCGGGTTACTCGGAAGGCTGGGCGACTTATGTGGAGCTGATGTCCTATTCCTATGCCGGGCTAACCGAAGATGCGGCAACGCTGCTCTCCTGCAACCAGTCTGCTCTGCTGAGTCTCTATGCCTCCTGCGATATGGGGATTCACTATGATGGATGGGATTTAAGTGATACCATAAAGTTCTTTCGAAATTACGGCGTCACAGATATCGATACGATTCAGGACATTTATGAATACATTGTAGAAGAGCCTGCCAATTATCTGAAATACTACATCGGCTACCTCGAATTTTTGGATCTTCGTGATATGGCTAAGGAAAAGTACGGTGAAAATTACTCCAATAAAAAATTCCATCAGGCCGTTGTTTCCATTGGACCCGCACCATTTAATCTGTTACAAAAATATCTGGAGGAGTTCTATAACTAACGCTCCTCCAGCAGTGCCTGGTATACATCCCGCTTCGGAATACCGCGGTCTTTGGCAACAAGCTTCATGGCTTCCTTATGGTCAATTCCCTGATTTTCATAATGTTCCATATGATCTTTCAGGGAAAGCTCCGACCATGCCCGCTGCTGTTCTTCCACCAATTCTTCCCTTGGTTTTCCTGCCAGTACAAGGACATACTCTCCGCGGGGTTCCCTGTCACTGTAGTATGAAAGAACTTCTTCCAGCGTCGTATAGAATGCGTTCTCATAGCGTTTGGTGAGCTCCCTGCAAACGGTAATCCTGCGGTTTCCCAATGCAGCATTGAGTTCCTCCAAAGTCTTCACGAGATGATGCGGCGCCTCGTAAAGAATCACCGTCCTTGTCTCCTGCTTCAATTCCTCCAAAATAGCTGCACGTTCCTTCTTGTCTCTTGGAAGAAATGCTTCAAATGCAAATCTTCTAGTCATCTGTCCGGACATTGTCAGAGCCGTAATACAGGCAGCCGGTCCCGGAAGAGAAGTGACTTCAATGCCCTGTTCCATACAGATACGAACCAGATCTTCTCCCGGATCAGAAATTCCCGGCGTTCCGGCATCTGTAATCAGCGCGATATTCTTACCATCACGCAATTTTTCTGCAAGCTGATGCGCTTTTTCGATTTTATTGTATTCATGATAACTGGTCATCGGCGTCTTAATCTCAAAATGATTCAACAGCTTAATTGAATTTCTGGTATCTTCTGCAGCTATCAGATCTACTTCCTTTAACGTACGCAGTACACGTAATGTGATATCTTCCAGATTCCCGATCGGCGTTGCGCATAAATATAATTTTCCTTCCATAAATTCTCCATTTGTTACGAAGATGAAACTGAGAAATAGATGAATTGCTGCCAAATTCAATTCTTATCTTTTTCAGCACCCTCTTCTGCCTTCCCTGTTTATTGTTGTTTGTGGCTATTTAATATCCATAAATGTCATATATTTCATCCATATACACACCCGGTTCCTTGTAGATAATCAGAGGTTTTTCCACAGTCATGCGCGGTTTCCCTCCTCTTATCCCCTCAATCAACACCATATTCGGCTCTTTGTCCACAAACGGATAGACCAGCTGCATCCGTTTTGGTTCGATTCGAAATCCGGTCATACAGCAGAAGATTTCAGACAGACGAAACGGCCGGTGCACCATAAAAAAATGTCCGCCTGGCCTCAGTATTTTTGCTGCCTCCCGCACTACATCCTCCAGTGTACACAGAACCTCATGTCTTGCGATCGCTTTGGCTTCATCCGGATTTTGCAGTCCATGCCGGCCGATCATGTAGGGGGGATTCGTTGTCACAACATCAAAAGAAGATGCCCCAAAGATTTTTGAAGCATCTTTTATATCTCCATCTACAATTGTAATCTTTTCATCCAGATGGTTCAAAGCCACGCTGCGTCTTGCCATATCTGCACTTTCCGGCTGTATCTCAAGGCCGGTAAAATGCATTCCCTGTGTTTTTGCCTCGAGCAGGATCGGTATGATTCCGGTTCCCGTACCAAGATCCAGCACTTTATCCCCGTTTCTTACCTGTGTAAAACCGGATAACAGCACAGCATCCATACCGAAGCAGAAACGGTTCGGATCCTGAATGATCTGATATCCGTTACGGTTCAGTTCATCCAGACGTTCCCCGGGCTTTTGATTATTTTGCATCATCAAGTTTCGATTTGCCTCCCCTGTCTTCCAGTGCCTCTAACTCTTTTAATTCCTCTTTAGACAATTTCAGGTTCTCTTTTCTTCGTCTCGGTTTAAACTTCAGCTGTTCCACTTTATATTCCCGAAGTTCTTTTTCATCATTGATCTCAATCAATACCTTGACCATCTGACGCAGAACATTGACACTCTGCACTTCCCCTCTGATTCCTTCGGTTGTCGTAACGGAATCTCCTACCGACGGAAGACGGCTGTTTAAATATTCATAGGTCTCTTCTTCATTTTTCAGACAGCACATCAAACGACCGCAGACACCCGATATCTTGGTCGGATTCAGTGACAGGTTCTGTTCCTTTGCCATCTTGATCGATACCGGAGCAAATTCTGCCAGATAAGATTTACAGCAGAGCTCACGGCCACAGATTCCGATGCCGCCGAGAATTTTTGTTTCATCACGGACACCGATCTGACGAAGCTCGATTCTGGTACGAAATACGGCAGCAAGATCTTTGACCAGCTCACGGAAATCAATTCTTCCGTCTGCCGTAAAATAAAATAACAGCTTATTATTGTCAAAGGTATATTCAGCCTCTACCAGCTTCATCTCCAGCTTATGCTTTTCAATCTTCTCCAGACAGATGCGGTAGGCCTCCTTCTCCTTCTCTTTGTTCTTTTTTTCCGTCTTATCGTCCTCCGGTGTAGCCACGCGGATAACCGGTTTAAGCGGCTGGACAATATTTTCCTCACCGACTTCTTTCGGTGCGATCAGAACCGTGCCGTATTCCACACCTCTTGCCGTCTCTACGATGACATGCGTACCAAGCTCCATGTCCTGATCTCCCGGTGCAAAATAATAGATTTTACCGGCATTGCGGAATCTGACTCCCACTACTTTTATCATGCTAATTCTCCTTTATTGTCAGCAGTAACAATTCCATTACAAGATCAAAATTTACATTGGCATTCAAACGCAGCTTGGCTTTTTCCAATGCATCCAGAATCATCTCTATTCCATTGTAAGAACTCTTACTTGCCTGTTTTTTTATATCATAGATCTCATCTTTGAAAATGAGATCATTTACATCCAGTGTCGCTTTATATAATAGTATATCCCGATACCATATCATCATAATATCAAAATAATCATTAATCTGTAACTTAAATTGGCTGATCTGTTTGACTGCTTCCGTCAATTCATAAAGTTCAATCTCCTTCATCCGCTTCATCAATTGTACTGCTGCCGATTTTAGTTCATTAAAATCTTCCGAAGAAGCCAGCGCGATTGCCTTTCCGACGTTCCCCTGTGCAAATGCCACACAGACATCTGCCTGATAATCCGGTACCCCACGCTGCTCCATCAGGTATTTGCGGATCACAGGATCCGGCACCACTTTCAGATTCAGTGTGACACATCTGGAACGGATCGTCGGTAAAAATGCATCCGCATTATTTGTAAGCAGTAAAATAACCGCATAAGCAGGCGGCTCCTCGATTGTCTTAAGAAGTGCATTCTGTGCCTGTACATTCATCTTTTCCGCTTCATCCACAATATAGATCTTATATGGACTGCTGTATGGCTTCACCGCAATGTCACGGTTAAGCTGACTCCGGATGTCATCGACCGACAGTGTATTCGGCTTCTCATGCTGTACATAAATAATATCCGGCTGATTGTGACTGACGGCCTGTTTACAGGAATGACATTCCAAGCACGGATACTTCTGTTTCTTTTCACACTGTAAAGTCATGGCAAATGCCTCCGCCAGCATCTTCTTACCAGATTTATCCGGTCCGTTTAAGATATATGCATGGGATACTTTATCCATGGTAATAGCATTCTGAAGGTGTTCAATGATCTGCTCATGTCCAATAATATCCTGAAATCCTGCCATATTTATCACTCCTTTTTGACAGTCTGCTATGTAAACAGGTCTAACAGCAGTCCTCTTATTTCTCCGATTCTGCTTAAGATACTGATGTGGTCTGCTTCCTCCTTCACCAGTTCCTTTGCAAGTTCATCCAGATTCTCATCCACCAGCCTTACGATTCCATAAACACGGTGACGTCCTCTTCTGTCCAGAAAATTTTCCCTGGAAAATTTATGAGAACGATTTACGACTTCATTCATAAAATCTTTTACCAGCCCACGGTACTTTTTCATGTCACGAATATCCATATGCTGGGCAATCAGATTCCCCTGCTTTGTAATATTCTCCAAAAGCCCGTTCAGCCTTTCCTGAAGTTCCGCTTCTTCAATTGCACTCGTTAAGGTAAATTTAAAGCTGCCATCTCCGGTATCCACCTGATTTGCTGGTGCTGACGGATTCACCGGTGCAGTCTGGTTGACTTTGATATCCATAATCCCACCCTAATCTCTTTCACTGCTGTTTTTGATATACGCTGCAATATCAGATACTGTCTTTTTGAGTTCCTCATTCTGAAAGCGAAGTTCTATACCGGCTTCCTCTATCTTCAATTCGGAAAAATCTTCCGCATCTGCGATAAATCTACGGCACATCTCGGTATATTTGGGTTCATCCTGCATACGTTCCCGATCCAGTGCCCGCTGCAGGCGAATTCCCTCGTCCACTTCGATATAGACCGGCAGAACAAGTTCTTTTCCGTAATATGCCCTTATCTTCCGATAAGATTCCAGCGTTCCGATGATTAAGTAACTTCCAGCCGACAAATTCACCTGCTCATCATCTACCGTAAAATATTTCCATTCACCATATATTGTGTGATATATCCGGAGTTCTATTACGCGGTTTTCTTCCAATAGCCCCTGCAGCTGCTCTTCCGAAGAAAAATGATACTCCACTCCGTCTGTTTCTCCAAATCGGATTGGCCGTGTTGTATAAGGAATAATGGTCTGCAATGGAATATCCTTCTGCTCCAAAAGCATCTTATAGATCGTATCCTTGCCGGAAGAACTTTTTCCCATCAGACAAAAAATTTTTCCCATGTCCGCTCCTTCTTCTGATCCTGTATTTCCTATCTCTAGTATAATGTATTCCGAGTCAATTGACAATGTTTATCCGAAGGTTTGGGACTCCTTTGATATCCAGTCCAAGCTCCACACATTCCCGTATATTTTCTATAAGTTTCCCTGTGATCCGCTCACCCGGAACCAATACCGGAATTCCAGGTGGATACAGATAAATATAATCTCCTGCAATCTTCCCGGCGGCCTGGTCCAGCATGCAGTCTGTCGTCTTACAATCTGCTGCCTCGCTGATTTCCATCGCCTTTTCATTCGGCGCATACATACGTGCAATAAAGCCGGAAATTTCTTTTTTCGTTTCAGAACCCTGCAATCCGGTCTTTTCACAGGTCTGATCCAATTCATGCAATGCCTGCCAAAGCCTGTCAAATCCCTCCTGGGTATCCAAAATACTTGTCATTGCCAGTACATAATCGCCGGAACACATTTCCATCTGCAGATGATACTGTTCCAGCAGAATCTCATACAGCTGCTTTCCGCTCAATCCGGATTCCCTGGCGCTTATCACGATCTTAGAGGAATCTGTCCGATAGCATTCCTGCTGCGGCAGTTCGTCAAACCGTAAAACTTTTACAGCATTCAGCTTTTCTGAAGCCCGATAAAATGCTTTCAGCTTATTGGCATATTCTTCAAACAGTATTTTACTCTGTTCTGTAAGTATGCGCACGCAGCGATCCATCCCTGCCATCAGAACATACGAGGGAGAACTGGTCTCATAAATATCCAGAAACTGCTCTATTTTTGCACCGCTGATACGCTCAGAATTCAAATGAAGCAGCGCCGTCTGTGTAAAGCTGGGCAGTGTCTTATGCATACTCTGAATCACAACATCCGCCCCCAGACGAACAGCCGTCTCCGGAAAATAGGAATGAAAACCAAGATGTGCTCCATGTGCTTCATCCACGATCAGCGGAATCCCAAACCGATGTACAATCTCTGCAATTGCCGCAATATCAGATACAATTCCGTCATAGGTAGGTGAAGTCAGAATGACTGCCTGAATGTCCGGGTCCTCACACAATGCTGCATACACGGATTCCGGGGTAATCACACCCTGTATTCCATATGCCGTGATCACCGGATAGAGATAACTGACGCTCAGTTCCCGTAAATACGCTGCATGATAGACTGCTTTATGGCAATTGCGCGCCATCAGAAGATTCCCGCCCTTTTTCACCGCTGCACTGACAGCCGAAAGAATGCCACAGGTGCTTCCATTTACCAGATAATAACTCTTACCGGCTCCATACAGATCTGCGGCCCGCTCCTGTGCTCTCCCCAGAATTTCTCTTGCATCATGCAGATTATCAAATCCCTCTATCTCCGTAATATCAATCGAATAGAGATCCGCCTCCATCTTCATATTTCGTTTGTGCCCCGGCATATGAAACGGATAATAGTCACTTGTACCATAGGTCATCAGCTTTTCATCCAGAAACTCTGTCCCCGCTGTTCTCTTTTCCATAAATAATCCTTATTTTCGATTTGGGTTCTTTGGGAACCAGCCTTTTTCAACACGCTCTTCCTGTTCAAACAGCTCCCGGATCGCCCACAGGCATGAAAACCCGACAATTCCAAGAACGGTACTTCCATATATATTCTGAACAAAAAATGAGCAAATTAAAAAAAGAATGCCCACAATCAGGAAAACAATCCATATTTTCTTCCCAAAATAATATTCACCTTTTATAACGATCGGATGAAATAATCCGATAATCAGAAATGCAATCGCTCCTAAAATCAATCCGTATAAATTCATTCTTACACTCCTTCTCTTATGCTTTTTCCCAGAATTCTTCTGCAAACATGTCCCAATTTCCGTTTTTCTGGTACGCTTTTCTGCCATATGGATTATGATAATACAAAGAAACACCATCTGCCGGAACAAATTCGAAGATAAACTCCTCTTTTCGTTTTGATTATTGTATTACACAACGCTTTAAAATGCAATGGATCTCTTAGAATGAGCTATACAGGAAAACCTTGCAACACAGACTCGAAATATGCTATATTAGGAGCACTTATCATAGATCCTAAATGAAATTCATTGGGTGGAGGTTTTTATGAACTATGCAATGATTCTATTATGCGGTGGAAAAAGTACGAGATTAGGGACAGATAAGGCTTTGCTGCCGTTTGGCGGATCCTGCCTGATTGAATATCTGGTAAAAAAGTATCAGCCGTTATTTTCAAAAATCTATCTCTCCGTTCAGCAGAAAGGGGATTACTCCCATCTGAATCTCCCGGTTACCGAGATACAGGATATGTATCTGAATGCAGGACCGTTTGGGGGGATTTTCAGCTCACTTTCGATGATTCGTGAAGAAAAGGCTTTTGTCCTCTCTGTGGACACTCCTTTTGTCAGACCTGAACTGGCCGTTGAAATGTTACAGAGGTCGGACGACTCCGATCTTTGCGTATTAAAGCTTCATCATGGCTTTTATGAAGGATTCTGCGGCGTCTACTCCAAAGAATGTATTCTTTCAATCGGAAAGAGTCTCTTGCTGAAACAGCTTACCATTTCCACTCTGACAGAAAAATGCAGAACTGCATACATATTGGAGGATGAGTTAGAGAAGATCTGCGGACTTCCTTTTCGGAAACAGTTTTTTTCCATATCAACGAGAGCCGATTACTATGAATCTCTCCGTAGGCTGCATGTATTGGAACCCAAAGCTTTTCTGGAGGAAATTATGCTGGAGATAACAGAAAAAAAAGAACCTACAGCTTCGGAACCTGCACCCACTGGTGATCAGACCACTGTCTTACATAAAATCCCGATGCTGAAAAATCTGTTTGAATAATCCTGTTTGGACTGTCAATCCAGATACCGCTTCAATTCCGGCATCCAGTCGCCGATAAATATCATATCTTCCACTGACATTTTCCATATGGGAGAAAGAAGTGAATGGACTTTATCCAGTACTTCCTCCCACGATGGAGCCTTTCTGTTCTCGCTCTTTAAAAACAGATTCCACTTTTTTCTCATATAAGCATAGCCCCGATAAGATTCCAGCATCTTTATGCGTCTTTCCTCGTAGCTGATCTTTTTCTCATGACATCTTACAGCCAGCTGCTGCTGTATTTTTCGTCCATCCAGAGTCTCCCGGGCTGCAATCGTATATACGTGCTGATACCTTTCCATATCATTGATCAGTTCCAGCATTTCCAGTATATCAGCAAGTCCATCCGCCACAATATATTCCATGGGATACTGCAGAAGTGTGATTTCGTTCGATTCCTTCATCAGCAATGGAACTGGCGCCTGATATGGTTCCAGTTTTTCATTTTGCAGATTTTCCAGAAGAATTGTGACCGGAATCTGCATCGAACCGATTTCTGCTGTCAAACCAATCCTGTAGTTCCCCTGTTCCTGCTGTATCAGATATTTCCAGACCACAGAATCTGAACCATCGACTGCAAAAATCTGCTCCAGCATATTATCCACCAGTTCACGACTGATCTTCTGTCCCGGCACAATCCCGGCTTCTGCTTTGACCTTCGGATTGCATCTATAGTAAAATTCAAGATGAAGCAGCGGTTTTCTGCGATAATGTTCCGGATCAAGGCTACCCGCATTTTTCAGCCAAAGGAATTCTTTATATTCTGATTTTTCGAGATCTGACAGAAACGTCTCTATGACAAATGCGGAGGCCAGATTGGCAAACGGTATTTGAAGTTCCTGACTCTTAATCTTTACGAAAGCTTCCGCTGCCATGTTTCCCGCCACTACAACCACACCCCTATTCTGCTCTGTACTTTTGCAACTACCTTTCGCTCTCTTGCGTACTCCATGAGTCTGCCGATATCTTTTTCCTGATCTGTAATATAACGGGAAAGTACTTTTTTTAAAGTATCACGTTCCAGACGTTCCTCGTATTTTAAGCAATCACAGATTAACCGTTCTTTTTCATAAATTTTCATTGTCCCATCTGCAAATGGAATTGTCGTCACTCCGCGTTCCAATACTTCAGGTTCCGAATAATAAGGACGAAGCACCGGATAGTCTACTTTAAATCTGGATTTTGACGTATTCTTACTGATTGCAATACTCCATGTAAAAGGACGCTCTTCCATGTATCCGTAATAATATAGGGCCGTATCCATCGTGAGAATTCCATCCGGAAACATCCCATAAATCATATCTTCTTCCGATTTTTCCCTGTAATCCATAGCATAATAACCGCTTTTTACATGGTCTAATACTCCGTCCGCCACAAGTCCTTGCACACTCCGGTAAGTTAATCCAAGCGGATATAACTGAGAAGCTTTTACGATTCCGCCGTTTTCCTCCATCAGTCTTTGAATTTCAGGTAACAGTTTTTCCTTTTTTGCACGATGCATATACTCCCTCCCCATATTAGAAAGCATAAATTTTTCTTTCAGTATAAGTCTATTTTTACCACCTGTCAATTTTGACAGCGTTCGATTTGAAGATTGTTTTCTTTACTCTGCTGTCGTATAATCAAATTAGTACAGATTATTTTGTCTTATTTGTCTTTTATAAAGGAGTATTCTTATGAACCACTCAGATTCCCATAAAAATCCCTCCCGCGAACAGTGCGAAAACATCATTCGGAGAATCCTTGTAACGGAAGTGCAGGAAAAGGGATGTAATGCACAGTTTAAACAGGCTTCCGATTTTATGAACTATTTCCAGTCGCTTTACCCTGCCTCTGACGCTTTGACCAAACAGGTACAGCGTGCCATTAAGACAATGAATCTTCCGAAAGATGAATATGGTTATTACATAGTCAATAAAACAAGTACACAGCTGGAACAGGAGCAGGAGCTGAAATATCTTTTTCAAAAAAGTTCAGCAGCCATTGATTCTCTTGAAAATTGTGAAACAGTATTCCTCAGGGCAGATGAGCCGGTTCGCGCGCATTTAATCTATGCACTCAGCCACTCTGTCACATTTGAACATCATTTTGAGACGGTTCTTGAAACTTCCAACGGAATCCTGTTTTACACGAAAGACAAGGATGCCTTTTTGACCTGTCTGAAAAGTCTAATGGATTCCAGTATAGATAGAAAATAGTCTGAAGTTGTGTTAACCTTAACTTTCTGAATTATAAAATTATCCAGCTTATATTTTCTGACAATTAACCTCACGTTAAAGTATGTCCTATATAAAACAAAACGACACTATTTTCAATAAATAATGTCGTTTTGTTTTATATTTATCATTTTATCCGTCAACTATTGCTATTTGAGACAATCTTAATATCTTTCACTTTCTTTTCCTTCGTTTTCTTCCAGGTTTTATGATGCGATATTTTTTTCTACTGTATCCATTTTTTGAAATAGTCTTACGTTTTATCAGAGAAAGCTTTCTGCTATACTTTCGAAGCAGGAAAATCAGAAGAACAAGTAATGCGGCTCCAAGCAGAATCTGAAAAACAGTGCTGAGATTAATCGTCAATACTTTCTTCTGAGTCTTCTCCTGCGGAAGAGACTCTGTTTCCGTTTCGGTATTCTGTTCCAGATTGTCAAATGTAAAAGATTCTATTTTGGCGCCGGTTGTAACAATATCCGCACCTCCGACATCATGTCCTGCAAATGTATAATTTAAAGAAGCAACGACATCACCTTTTGCATCATCGTAACTGATCTGAGGTTCCGCTTCACTGAATTCCGCCGTTTTTGGAATAACAATCTCACCATCTTTATCCAATTCCACATACGAATCATTTGCATTCAGCACACCGGCATTCAGTTTGTCATTCTCATAACGTGTCTCATGATCCGATACATTCAGCACCTGAAAATTGTCAAAACAATAATTATAGAGATTAGTGGAATCTGTCCATTGAGACGGTGAATCCGCATTCATTATGACACAGATCAATTTCATCCCATCTTTTTCCGCATAGGTCACAAGCGTGCTGTTTGCATCTTCCGTATACCCTGTTTTTCCTCCGGTACAGTATTCATATTTGTATTTTGTGCTCCGGAACGGATAGAGCATCTCATTGTGATTTTGCAGACAGGTCTCTTCCGTATGCTTATTGGTAGGTGGAATCGTGTATCTTGCTGTTCCGGTAATGATCCGGAAATTTTCATTTTTATATGCTTCCCGTGCAATCAGCGCCATATCATAACAGCTGGTATAGTGATTCTCATCTGTCAGTCCATGCGGATTGGTAAAATTCGTATCGGTACAACCGAGCTCTTTTGCCCGTTTGTTCATCATATCTACGAAATTCTCAACGCTTCCTCCCACCTGCTCTGCTACCGCATATGCACATTCATTTGCCGAAGCCAGCATGACCGCATACAGGCACTGTTCCATCGTCATCTGCTCGCCGACATCTCTGGAAATACTGGAACCCTCAGTGTTGTATATAGCATCCTTTGAAAACGTCACAACATCATCCATATTGGAATTCTCTAACGCCAGGAGTGTGGTCATAATCTTTGTAATACTCGCCGGATAGTGCTTTTCATGGCTGTTTTTCTCATACAAAACGGTTCCTGTCGTGGCCTCCATGACAATTGCATTGGGGGATTCCACATCCGGTCCTTCCGGCCAGTAATCGGCAGCCTTAACATCTGCCGGGTATATAGTAAAAGAACAAACTGCACATACAATTGCAAGTGCAAGACTCTTCCATCTTATCCACTTTTTCATTTCATACTCCTAACTATATTTACAGTACTTTCTAAATTCGTATAAATATATTCCGATTTTATCCTAATACTTCTAGTATAGACGTATGCAAATCTTCTCGCAATACTTTTTATAACAAAATTTATCCTCATTTATCTTAACACAAAAAGCTTTCTTTTACTCTTAATATATTGTAAAATATACGCGAATAATAGAATTTTGGAGGTTCTTATGAGACTTAGAAATATACCTGCAGCCGGTCCTGCAATTGAGGACAGCGAATACTGTATTTCAGACTGCACGGAGAAAAAAGGGAAGTGGAAAGAGGTTTTTGGAAATACGAATCCAATTGCAATCGAGATTGGAATGGGAAAAGGGAAATTTTTGATGGAGCTTGCCACTTTGCACCCGGACATAAATTACATTGGTGTGGAACGCTATGGAAGTGTACTTTACCGCGCTTTACAGAAAATGGAAGAACATTCGCTGCCCAATATTCGTTTTTTATGCATCGATGCGGAAATCCTTCCGGAACTATTCGAGGAAAATGAACTGGATCATATTTATCTTAATTTCTCCGATCCCTGGCCAAAGGATCGGCATGCCAAAAGGCGCCTGACCTCCAGAGAATTTCTGGCTCGTTATGACAGGATATTAAAAAAAGACGGCTGCATTGAATTCAAAACAGATAACCGTCCTCTTTTCGAATTTTCCTTAGAAGAAGTACAGGCAGCGGGATGGCATCTGGATGCCTGCTCGTTTGATCTTCATCACGAGGTCATCCTGAATCAGAATAATATCATGACTGAATACGAAGAAAAGTTTTCTTCCAAAGGCAATCCAATCTGTAAAATGATAATCTCCCGGACATAACCCGGGAGATTATTTTTTATTTTGTAGACAGGAGCACGTTGGGATAAAACACGCTGGCATAATCTCGGCTCCTACGATTCAAAAAAATGACTTCGCTTTAATACTTCTCCCGGTTCCAACACGATGAAATTCTCATCCCATTCCCCTTTCAGCAGCCGCTGAAGAATGACGGTAGACCCATCTACTGTATTGACTTTCATCTGATTCAGTGAAGCAGCTTTTTGCGCATATTCCAGAATCGGATTTACATCATAGCAATCCGTATCAATGATGTCTATATCCGTATAGCTTCCATATATCTGCTTCAGAATCTCATTCCCCTGCTCCCTGCCATATTGTTTCAAGATTCTTTGTGATTGATGATAAATCGACTCCTCATCCAGTGTCCAGGACCTCGTCAGATAAATGTGCCCCGTCGAACTGTTATTTTTCCACAGTTCGTTTCCATTTCCCGTACCTTTATCCACATTTTGCAATAACTGATGGATACAATCGTGGAATTTTGGAATAACAAGTCCTGTATGCTCACTTTTAATACCAAGAATCCCATTTCCACATAGTCCATAGGTCAACAGGATCTGATCATATTCCTGATGCTCATCAATCACCTTTTGGATTCCATCCTTGAGATATTGCGGACGGTTATGCAGCGCACGTTTCATCCAGATAATTGGAATGTCACAATTACAAATACGGCACGCTTCCTGCAGCTCATCTGCCAGCATACCGCAGGACAGAATAAGCCATTTTTCATTTTTCTCTAATTTCATTTTCTATTCTTCTGAATTGTCTTCGGATATATCTTCCGACACAGTTTCTTTCTTTTCAAATCTTCCCTTATCGGCCTGCATAAAGAATAATACGCCTGCAATGAACATAATAATTGATATTATCTGTGACGTGGACATGGAACCGATACTTCCACGATAGTCATCCCGGAAATATTCAATGATATATCTACCAACACTATACAAAATCATGTAAAGAGCCGCTACTTTTCCACCTTTCCGATTCTTTCTTGCATACAACAGTAAAATAAGAGCAATCAGGAAATCACCCGCTGAAGATATTAACTGTGTCGGAATCAGCTTAATACCATTCGGTGCAATATTAGATGTATGGTAAGTAATTCCAAAAGGAAGATCTGTGGACTTTCCGTAACAACAACCGGCAAACGTACAGCCGATTCTTCCAAATCCCTGTGCAAGAGCCACAGCAGGAATGACAAGATCAAAGTACTCCATAAAATGGGTATTCTTCTTTCTACAGTAAAGGACACTTGCTGTAACTCCTCCAATAATTCCTCCATATACCACGTATCCATAGCTAAAATCCCAAAGGATGGAAGGATTCTTTATCACATCCGGTAATTCTACAATATAATAAAGAATACGTGAACCAAGAAATCCCCCTATAATTGCACACCAAAGGATTCCAAAGATAATATCCGTATCCAGTCCTCTTTTTTTAGCGCGGTAATCACTTAACAGGTAGGCACAAATAAAACCGATTCCTATCATCAAACCGTACATGTGTATCGTGACAGGTCCAATCTGAATATCATTTAACATAATTTTTTATGAAACAAAATTTTCTTCTGTTTCCGGCTCCTTTCTCAAAATCGAAATAACGCTTGACTCTACAGTAACTATAATCGAAATTTTTCTACTTGTCTACTTCCTATTTTCGATTCATTATTTCCAGGTATTCTCATATAATAAAAAAAAAGAGTTCTGCCATGAAATTCAATAACAGAATCCTGATCTATACTTATAGAAAACCCGCTATGCGCAATCGATGCCAGGGGATTTACAGATCTTTCGATGAACTTTGCCGCTTCTTCCGTAAAATAAATTGTAAAAAACCTTTTTGATCCTTGTCCGATAGCGGTGTATAAAATATATTCCAAGACTTTTTATTCTATAGCAGACATCTTGTTACATGAACGTATCAAAGATATGACTTTTTGATGGAATAAAATTTAGATGCGCAGCTTCACGCGCGGAACAAAAGCTGCACTTTCGATAAAGTAGAATACGGGAGTGTAAGAAGTACACTTTTTCTGACAAAAAAAAGCACCAACCCCATGGCTCCATCAACCACAAAATCAGTACTTTATAAATGCGCCACCAGGGGTTCGAACCCTGGACACCCTGATTAAGAGTCAGGTGCTCTGCCAGCTGAGCTAGTGGCGCATTTGCTCAATGCAAAAATTATTATATAATATATGTACAAGAATTGCAAGCTAAACTTTTAGAAAATCAAAATATTTTCCCATAACCCACAATCGTCTAACATGACCTACATGTTTGCAAGCAAAGCTGCGATCTCATCCGGTGTCATAATTCTGTTTGGATCTGACAAATCTGGCATCGGCGGTTTCTCTTCTGCCACCGGTTCTTCGTTCTCCAAAACAGGTTCTTCGATGATCGATTCCTCTTCCATTGACTCCGCTGTCATCGATTCTTCCGGAATGGTATCATCCACGGTCGTATCTTCTATTGTCAGTTCATCCAACATCGGTTCTTCCGCAGACGGCTCTTCCAGCGTCAATCCCTCAGGCAGTGGCTCTTCCGCAGACAACTCTTCCACAGTAAAATCCTCCAGCAGTGGCTCTTCATCAGTTGATTCCTCTGGAATTTGTTCTTCCAGTTCAAAATCCTCTCCGATCAGGTCATCAAAAGAAGAGATATCCGGAATTTCATCCGAAGTATCCTCTGCATCTTCAAAAAACGACTTGTCCGAAGCAAACTGTGCTTCACTTTCCTCCATCAGATCATCCAAAGAATCTTCTTCCGGTTCTGCTTCGAATGAATTCACTTCCTGGAAAGGCTCCTCCTGAGCTGATGGTATTGTCTGTGAAACAGGCATGACAGACTGCAATGGAACCTGAGAAAATCTCCCTACAGATTGAAGAAACTCATTTTTGATGGATAGTTCTGCTTCCGTTATTTTTGCCATTGCCTCCTGCTGTTTTAAAATAATATCTTTATTCGCATGTTCTACGACTTCCTTCTGCTGACTAATCAATTTTTCATTATAAGATACCAGCAGCTCTTCAAAATTAGAAATCTTATCAAGCAGTTTATCATTGGAATTCATCAATGCATCTGCATTTTCTTTGCTTCGGCTGATACTCACCTTTGCAATTGCTTTCTGTGCCTCTATAATCTCTTCTGTCGGTGTCTTCATATTCTCTTCTATCACCGCAATACGTTCATTGAGTTCATCAAAACTTTTACGCATTAACAGATAGGAAGCTTTTTCTGATTTTACAATCTCCTCAAATAACTCATTCTGCAGCTGCTCTCTCTGATAGTTGACCTGAAGAATCGTGGTCAGCAATATGTACAGGACTGCAATTAACAATACAGTGACTGTAACAAGTCCCGCAAAATAATCTGACGAATGAATCATCATATAGATCTCTGAAACAAGCAGTACAAAAAGTACCATGGATGAAAAAACAATCCGTATTTTTCCCATATCCTTTTTTTTCTTTCCTACAACCGTATCCTTGTTCTCCATCGTAAAATCCTCCTTGATTATCTGAAGTACTCCCAACACTTCCTCTGCATCCTGCAGAATTTCTAACGCATCTAACTGGATTCGAACCAGCGGCCTACCGCTTAGGAGGCGGTCGCTCTATCCTACTGAGCTATAGATGCAAATCTTTTATCCTTGGTAATTCAAGCACCCCTGCATCCAGATGTTCCCCTTGAATCTCCTGCCAACAACCGGTTCACCTAATAAATCTTCTGCTTGAATACAGATATCAAATATCAGGTCATTACAGTCAATTGTCATTACATAGACCGGAAGATTGGTAATCGTATTTGTAATTGTATGGCAGTCAATAATTTCTCCCAGTACAGAATACTGATCACTTTCAATTCCATAAGGCATAAAATAGGTATCTACAATACTCAGAATATCTTCTCTTATAATTCGTTTGGAAAGCATGGAATACATATCAATATCTTCCAAGGTCAGATTCTCTATCGCATCTTCATCGCCTTCTCTGGCAGCTGCAATCAGATGATTCCGATTCTGACTGTTTTTTTCGTTATTACGCATCTGCTTTTCATCTTTATTAATTGGAAGCAAAATCTTACCCCCAAGAGAAAGTGCAGACAAAGTCGTAGACAGACCATAGGTCTTATTTCTAATTTTCTTTTCAGAAAGATATTCCGAAATGTTCTGCAGGTAAAAAATAAGTGTGACACCCAGCTTTATCTCATCACAGATTCCCGCATAAGATTCCTTATCTGCGTGTTTTTCCACATCCACATTTTCCTGTGTGGTAATTCCTCTTCCACTAAAATAAGGAAAGTAGTATTCTGCCTGAAATGTTTCATCCTCTAAATATTCACCGCAAACATAGATACCAATCGATTCGCCAAAAGTCTTTTGCATAATTGCAAAGTCATTATTCTTAGAGTCCGTCGTAATTTCCATCTTATCCGGATGAGCGATAATCTCTTTGATCAATTGATCCACTTCTTTTTTATTCATATCATGAAACCCAATTGCCCTTAGAAAACTATGCATATTACTACCTCCCTTCCTCTTCGTAAAGTTTATACTTTTTCAGCCTATTGCTCTATTATATAATAGCTGCTTCATTTTTGCAATTTGATATTGCATTTAAATTGACTTCTTTGCCATCTCAAGTGCTTCTTTTTCTTCTTCTGCCAATGCAATTATAGAATTTCCATCTACAATTTCTTTAATATACGTGTAACAGCCCTCTCTGCTGTGCATTGCATTGATAATAAATCCATCATTTTTTTCATTTAGCATTGCAAGGGAAAAACTAAGTTTACCACCCATCTCATGAAATGCATCGTATTTTACCAGACCCATTTTCTGATATGTAAATTTCATGCTGGCAAAAATCTGATTGATATTCTGTTCATTCTGACTGCTCGACTGAATCATTGCATCAATCTGATTCAATCTTTTTGCTAAGACATCTTCCAAAGACTTAGCATCTTTGCCATTCATAAATAATCTGTATTTCTTTTTTAACTTACTCATCTGGACTACATTTATGATCATAAGAATGATCAGTATAAGAACAAGTGCTGCCAAACCAATTACTATATAATCCAAATCTATCCCTAAATATTCTGATATACTCATATTGATTCCTCTCTCATATTCGATCTAATTTCGTAATACAAACATATGTTCCTATTTTCTAATTGTCTGCAGAAGTTCATAAATACGGTCCAATTCCTGCGGAGAATAGTATTCAATTTCAATTTTGCCCTTCATCGAATCTTTCTGATTAATCATTACTTTTGTCCCAAGAATTGTTTTCATCTTTTCTTCCACTTCCTGATAAACCGCATCCAGTTTTATTTTTTCCTGATTTATTTCTTTTACAGGAGAATTTTTCATCTTCTGGAATTTTTTCACCAATTTTTCTGTCTCACGAACTGAAAGTTTTTCGTCAAAGATTTTCTGTGCTATTGCATACTGTTTTTCCTCATCCGGAATTGCAAGCAGAGCTCTTGCATGACCGGTCGTTATCATATCATCAATCACCATCTGCTGTACTCTGTCATTGAGTTTCAGAAGACGCATTGAATTTGTAACTGCAGTCCTGCTCTTTGAAACGCGTTCAGCTACTTCGTCCTGTTTCAAATTAAACTCATTGAGCAGCCGCTTATATGCAATCGCCTCTTCAATCGGATTCAAATCTTCACGTTGTATGTTTTCTATCAGTGATATTTCTACGATTTCCTGATCTGTTAAATGTTTAATAATTACTGGAACTTTTTTTAAACCGGCGAGCTTTGCAGCTCTCCATCTTCGTTCTCCTGCAATAATTTCATAATAATCATTCTTATCCTGAACCAGCAAAGGCTGCAATACACCAAACTGCTTGATTGATTCTGCCAACTCTAACAATGCATCCTCATCAAAATTCTTTCTTGGCTGATCTTTATTTGGTTCCACTTTGGAAATTGGAACCAGAACTTCCTGTTTTTCCTCAGCGACTTTTTCTGTTCCCGCCGAGTTTCCCACCTTATCTGCAATTAAAGAATCAAGTCCTTTTCCTAACCCACCTTTTCTCGCTGCCATTATAAATCCCCCCTGCCTATTACTTCCTTTGCCAGTAAACGATAGCTTTCTGCGCCCGCCGACTTACTGTCGTAAAGATTAATCGGAAGACCGTGCGACGGTGCTTCTGCCAATCGCACATTTCTCGGAATAATTGTCTTATAAATCGTTGTATTTAAATTATTTTTTACATTATCTACAACTTCATTCGATAAATTTGTTCTGGAATCATACATAGTAAATACGACACCTTCCATTTTAAGATGAGGATTCAATCTTTCCTGAACAAGATCAATTGTATGGATCAACTGACTAATTCCTTCCAATGCGTAATATTCACACTGAATCGGAACCAAGATTGTATCAGCTGTCGTCATCGCATTCACTGTAAGCATATTTAAAGAAGGTGGACAATCAATAATGACATAATCGTAATCATCGCGAATATAATCAATTGCTCCTTTCAATATGTATTCTTTTTCGCTAATTCCAAGCAACTCTATTTCTGCTCCGGAAAGATTTACATTCGAAGGAATTAAATTCAAATTATCAATCGGAGTTTTATGTACACTCTGTTTCACGGTACATTCATCCAACATTAATTCGTACACAGAATTTTCCATCTGATTTTTATCAATACCGAGTCCACTTGTTGTATTCCCCTGCGGATCCAGATCGATAACCAGTATTTTTTTACCTGCTTCTGCCAGACAAGCGGATAAATTGATGGATGTAGTTGTTTTACCAACTCCGCCCTTTTGATTTGCTACTGCAATAATTCTTCCCATGATTCCATTTTTCCTTTCCAGTAAACCTTACTGATACACGTGTTTTATAATAAATTTCAATTTTTTCAACTGCTACGAATTCTATTATATCATATATTAATTTTTTTGACACAAAAAATTATTTAATATTTCTTTTATTTTACATATGCTTTTCCATATTTAGAATAACTTCCCTATTAAACATAGTTGCTTAACTTGTCATATATATTTTCATTACATGCTCTATATTCACAAAATTGTTTCACGTGAAACATAGTAAAATACTCTCATAATATTGTAGCAATACTTTTATACAGATACAAAATATTGTATTCATATACTTATTTTTCCCATAAAGAAAGGAACGTTTCACGTGAAACATTCCTTCTAAACTCTCGTAATTTCAAACAAATTATTATCTCTATGCATTTTCTAAGTAAATAGTTAAAGAATCAGGATTTATGCATTTACACCTCATTGTTATTGATAATAAATACAAGTATATCTGTATTAACTCATTATTTTCCAAGAGCTCGATTATATTATCCTCTTCTATCTTATTTACAGAATGAATTGAAATTTCAATTTTCATCTCGTCTTCCTGATTCACGAATATTTGGTTCAGGTCTGTAAAACTTTTGACCAAAACTTCTATTATATATGTAAGTAATTCAAATAATGATTGTTCTGCTTCTATAGTTTCAAGACTAAAATAATCGTTACATTTTGACTGAATTTGATATTCGTTCTTTTCATTCGATTCTCTCACATATTGATCTAGTAATGAAAGAAACTTTGTTTCTAACAATGGTTTATTTTCAACTGAGTACCTTTCGACTTCACATTGAAAAGAATCCACTTTTTTTAAAATCTGCTGAAGTTCTACTTTAGAACGAATTCGATCCAAATCCATCCAGTTAAGAACCTGTTTCAATTTTTCATTGATATCAGTTACTTCACTGAAAATAAAAGGGAAAAAATATTTTAATTCATTTTCCTTTTCACGTGAAACATATTTTAATAAACTCAATTTTATAGCTTCGTTTTTTTCTCTAAAACGCTCTTCCTCTTTTTTTTGATTCTGCTCTTTTTTTAAGCTATGTATCATGGCTTGGAGTTCATCCATTTTTCTCTTACAATCATTTATTTTTGACAGTATATTATTTTTATTTAGAATCAAATTTTTCTTTTCTTCCAGTAGACTTTTTATCTGCATTTTATTTTTCTTATTAATATCTCTTGGAGTAAAAGATTCAAAATTTGGATCATTTTTTTCTTCCAATAAATCAATAAATTTTTCTATTTCCTTTATCTGATTTTCCATATGAATATACCTTTTTTCATAAGCTGCTTTTTGATCCAATAATTCTTCCTGTTGCTTTTCAAAATATTCTTTTATCATATTTAACCTCGAACATTTGTTCTATTGTGTGTTTATATTATTATTCTATACTATTTAAAAATATGTGCATAGTATATTTTTTTGGTATTTTCCATTTTCAATTGTAAAGGTCATTATTATTGTTTATAATATAGGTAGTATCTATCTCAATGAATAGGAGGTAATTGGATGAATAAAACGATCAAAAAAATTATGGCTCTGACTACATGTGCAACTGTTGGAATTTACTATTTCAACAGAGTTATTAATTATACCGCAACATTGAAAAATCTACTAAAGGACAACCATGGGGATTATTATAAATGGAAAAATGGAAATGTCTTCTTCACAGTACAGGGCAATGGATCTCCGCTTCTGCTGGTTCATGATCTGTATCCGGCAAGTTCTTCCGCAGAGTGGTCCAAAATAACAAAAAAACTTGAGAAGAATCATATGGTTTACTGTCTGGATCTCCCTGGCTGCGGACGTTCTGATAAACCTGCAATCACATATACCAACTATTACTTTGTACAGTTGTTAAATGATTTTGCGGGAGATATCATTGGTAAGAAGACCTCCCTGATTGCAACAGGTACTTCCGGTTCCTTCGCGATTATGGCTGATGCAATGAATAAAGAAAACTTTGAAAAGGTAATTGTCATTAATCCGGAACAGCTCCAATCACTTCCTTCAAAGCCGAATAAATCGAAACAGATTTTGAAACATTTATTGGATTTTCCAATCTTCGGCACTTTTATTTACAATATAAAGATGCATGAAAAAAATATAGCAAAAATCTTCCGAGAAAACTACTATTACAAATCGTCGGTCGTTTCTACCAAGACGGAAGACATTTATTATGAGTCTGCGCATATTGGATGCGGCACTGGGCGTCATCTTCTCTCCAGTATCTGCTCGGACTACACGAAAATCAATGTATCCCACGTTCTGCCGGAGCTGGATCATCTTTATCTGATACAGAGCAGAGAACTCCCGCAAAGTATGCAGATTGTTGACAGCTACACACATCAGAACCCGAAGATTGAAACAGCTTATATTTCCAATTCAAAATTTCTTCCGCAATTGGAAATTCCAGAAAAACTACATGACATCCTCAACATGTTTCTGGAAATTGAACCTACCGTCTATGAAGATTAACTGATTAATTGTGATGGAACAAAGGCCTGCCTCGTACACTCCCACATTCTACTACTTCGGACGTACAACTTTTGTTCCGCGCGCAAAGCTGGCATCTAAATTTTATTCTATCGAAAAATCGCAGTTTTCACATGTCAAAATAACAAGGTCTTTCCTATCGAATAAAAAAGAAACTGATACTTCATCAGTTTCTTTTTTTATGAGCAAATTGGCTCCTTTGACGGTGTTCCTGGTTTTCTTGGATAAGTCTTCGGTGTCTTTTTTACTTTATCAATAATCACAAAGGAACGATGCAACTCATTTTCACCGAATGTAAATTTGCGAACATCCGATACTTTCCCGCCAAGCAGAGCAACTGCCTTTTTTGCACCTTTCACTTCTTCCTGTATCTCTCCAGATTTATATGGAATAAATTTTCCGCTTATAGATACAAATGGTAGGCAATATTCACTTAATGTAGAAAGATTTGCAACAGCCCTGGAAACACAAAGATCATATTGTTCACGATAAACTGCATTTTTTGCAAGTTCTTCTGCTCTTCCATGAACTGCCTCAATTTTTTCCAACTTTAGGATATCAATTACTTCCTGTAAAAACAAAACTCTTTTATTGAGAGAATCTGCTAAGGTAATCTGAAGCTCAGGAAAAACAATCTTTAAAGGAATACCCGGAAATCCCGCGCCTGTTCCAAGATCTAAAACCTTTAGACTCTGGTTCAGATTCAAGAACCTTCCAAGTAAAATGCTGTCCAAAAAATGTTTTTCAATTACCTGATCAAACTCGGTGATTGCTGTCAGATTCATGACTTTATTCTTCTCTATCAACAATTCATAATAGGTTAGGAACTGCTTCACCTGATATTCATCTATTTCTATTTTCCACTCTTTTAATATATTCTGAAATCGAATCAAGCTATCTTCCATAGATTATTATTTTCCTTATCATCCGAAATTAAATTTTCAACATGGCCTGAATTACTTATTCCCGATACTTTAGCTGCTCCATATATACAAGCAGCATGGAAATATCTGCCGGTGATACTCCAGATATTCTGGACGCCTGTCCAATGGAAACCGGTCGATAGAGTTTCAGTTTTTGCCGTGCTTCAATCCTGAGACTGTCTACTGCGTCATAATCAAAATCAGCCGATATATTTTTCGACTCTAACTTTTTAAAGTGTTCTACCTGTTTAATCTGTCTCTTAATATATCCATCATACTTAATATTGATATTTACCTGCTCTTGAACTTCAGAAGGCAGATCTGGTCTCTCAGAATCAATCGATGCAAGCACCTCATAACACAATTCTGGCCTCCGAATCAACTCTGTCAATCTGGTTCCGGTATTCAAAGGAACACTTCCATACTGTTCCAGTAAATCCTGAACATCTTTATTAGCCCCTACTGTCACAGTCTCAATTCTAGAAATTTCATCTTGAATTAACTTTTCTTTCTGAATCACCCAGTCATATCGTTTTTTGGATATCAAGCCTGTTTCATACCCATATTTTGACAACCGAAGATCTGCATTGTCCTGTCTTAAGAGAAGGCGGTACTCTGCTCGTGAAGTCATCATTCGGTATGGTTCCCGGTTCTCTTTTGTAACCAGGTCATCAATTAAAACTCCAATATAAGATTCTGAACGATGGAGAATCAACTGTTTCTTACCTAAGACACTCATTGCAGCATTGATTCCAGCGATTAACCCCTGGGATGCCGCCTCTTCGTAACCGGAACTTCCATTGAACTGTCCGCCGCTGAATAATCCCTTTATCTTCTTAAATTCCAATGTCGGTAATAGCTGATTCGGATTCACACAGTCATATTCAATCGCATAGGCGTTCCGTACCACTTTTGCATGTTCCAATCCAGGTACCGTCCGGTACATTGCGTATTGTACATCTTCCGGAAGTGAACTTGACATTCCTCCGACATACATCTCATTTGTATTCAATCCTTCCGGTTCAATGAATACCTGATGTCTGTCCTTATCGGCGAATTTTACCACTTTATCTTCAATAGAGGGGCAATATCTTGGTCCTGTTCCTTCAATAATCCCAGCATAGATTGGAGAACGATCCAGATTATTCCTTATGATTTCATGTGTGTCCTCATTGGTATAAGTCAGCCAGCAGGATATCTGATCAATCTGAACATCTTCCGGATTCGTACTAAATGAAAACGGCACAACTTTCTCATCTCCGAACTGCTCCTGCATTTTCGAAAAATCAATAGTTCGTTTATCTATTCTTGCCGGTGTACCGGTTTTAAAGCGGAACATTTCGATACCATGCTCTTTTAAGGAATTTGTTAAATGATTTGCTGCCTGTAATCCATTCGGCCCTGTATAATTCACTACCTCTCCGTAGAGACATCTTGCTCTTAAATAGGTACCGGTACATAAAATAACAGTCTTACTGTGATAGACAGCTCCTGAAAATGTTTTGACTCCGGCAATCACATCTCCCTCTGTAATGATTTCCGACACTTCTGCCTGTCTGATTGTCAGATGAACGGCATCCTGCAATGTCTTACGCATTTCCATACTGTAAGCCGCTTTATCTGCCTGTGCCCGAAGAGAGTGAACTGCAGGTCCTTTTGACTTATTTAACATCTTGGACTGAATAAAGGTTTTATCAATATTCTTACCCATCTCCCCGCCAAGTGCATCAATCTCACGTACAAGATGACCTTTCGAACTTCCGCCTATGTTGGGATTACAAGGCATCATGGCAATACTGTCCACGCTGACCGTAAATAAAATCGTCTCAAGCCCGAGTCGCGCACATGCCAAAGCAGCTTCACATCCTGCATGTCCTGCACCTACCACACACACATCATATTCTTCCATAATTGCTGCCATTTCTATTTCCTTCTTTCTTATGTTAAACTTATTTCCCCATGCAGAATTTACTGAATATTTCATTGACCAGATCATCCTCTACAGATTCTCCAATAATTGTTCCAAGCTCTTCATATGCGTTCATCAAATCAATCGAATAAAAATCTTCCGGCATTTTATCTTCAATACTTCTCAATACCATTTCAAGACTTTCGTATGCATTGGAAAAAGCATTCTTATGACGGATATTAGTAAGATAAATTTCATCATTAAAAGTGAGGTTCCCATGAAAAAACATTTCCTTAATCGTATCTTCCAGTTCTGTAATTCCTTTATTTTCTGTAATAGAACCTGAAATTATTGTGTGATTCAACTGATTTTTGATTTCCCCGGCATTCGTCTTCTGTGCCAGATCTGATTTATTCAAAAGAATAATCACTTTACGGTTACGAATCATTTCCATGATATCCAGGTCATTTTCATCCAGCTCTGTGGAAGAATCAACAACGTAGATAATCAGATCTGCATTCTTTACGTATTTTTTCGCCTTGTCAACACCTATCTTTTCAACGACATCCTCTGTACTGCGGATTCCTGCCGTATCGATGATATTCAGGGTTATTCCATTCAGGTTAATCTGCTCTTCCAGAACATCCCTGGTCGTTCCGGCAATCTCTGTTACAATCGCACGTTCTTTTTTTGCAAGATTATTTAACAGAGAAGATTTGCCGGCATTTGGCTTTCCCACAATCACCGTATTAATTCCTTCCTTTAAAATAATCCCGTTTTCTGAGGAGTCTATTATTTTCTTTAATCTGGAATTAATATCTTCTACCGTTTTTTTCAAGGATTCTCCATAGCCTTCCATACTGACATGCTCGGGATCATCCAATGCTGATTCGATAAAGGCAATCTCATGAATCAGACCTGCACGGATTTCTCGTACCTTTTCTGTAAGAGAACCACGCAACTGACTCACAGAACTTTTTAATGCAAAATCATTTTTTGAATGAATAATATCGATTACCGATTCTGCCTGTGACAAATCGATCCTTCCGTTCAAAAATGCCCGCTTTGTAAATTCACCCGGCTCTGCCGGTCTCGCTCCGTTTTTCAGTACCGTTTCCAGAATTCGTCGCATGACAAGAACTCCGCCATGACAATCTATCTCAATGGTATCTTCTCTCGTATAACTATTTGGTGCCTTCATCAGAAGTACCATCACTTCATCTACCAATTCTTCCCCATCATAGATATATCCATAATGAATCGTATGACTTGGCTCTTCAGATAGACATTTTTTTCCACCTTTTGAACGATATATGTGATCAATCACTTCAAAAGACTCCCCTCCGCTGATCCTTACAATTCCAATCCCGGAGGGCGTCATGGCAGTAGCAATCGCTGCAATCGTATCTGTTTTCATTTCTATCCTCTCATAATGTTCTTTTTGCTGCGGTAGAGAATGAAAAAAATATCCCAAAACATTTACAATGCGAAGAATGACAACACCCTTGTATTGCCATTCTTCGTATAGATGCTTTGAGACTCTTTTTTCTTCCCGGCTATTTTTTTAATGTAACGACAACATGTCTGAATGGCTCTTCCCCTTCACTATGTGTTGCAACATACTTGTCATACTGTAAAGCAGAATGAATCACTCTTCTCTCAAAAGGATTCATCGGCTCTAAAGATACAGGACGTTTTGTTCTCTTTACTTTATAAGCGATGTTCTTAGCAAGATTCTCAAGAGTATCCTTTCTTCTCTTACGGTAATCCTCTGTATCGAGTTTTACTTTTATATAATTTTCTGACTGTTTATTCACCGCAAGATTTACAAGATATTGAAGCGAATCAAGTGTCTGACCGCGCTTTCCAATGAGAACACCCATATCCTTTCCTTTCAACTCCACATCCAGGACATGATCTTCTTCATCATTCTGAATCTGAATCTCAACCTTCATATCCATTGCATCAAATACGTTGGAAAGAAACTCCTTCACATTATCTTCAATGGAATATTTCTTACGTGCTTTAATAATAGCTGGTTTGCTGTTAAAACCCAAAAAACCTGAAGAACCTTTCTCTATTACTTCATATTCTATCTGATCACTGGTTGTCCCCAATTTAACAAGTGCTTCCGTAATTGCATCATCGACAGTTTTTGCTGAAATTTCAATAAACTCCATTATGATACCCCCTATTTATTGTTCTTTTCATTAAACTCTTTTACCATATTCGCTTTTGCTGCCATACTACCAGCCTTTGCATTTACTCTTTTTGCTTTTGCATCCTCCAGCATCTTTTCTTTTTCTTCAGAAGAAACATTGGCAGAAAGATTGGTATTTGCCCTGGTACTCATTTTTGCAGCATTTGTAATCTGATTTTCTGCAATTCCCTTCTTTTCCCTCTTTTTCTTCGCCTTTTCCTGATTCTTCTTAATTATATCATCCAAATCAATTTTTTCCATATGTTTATTGATAAAAAACTGCTGAACACTTCGTACTACTGCACCGATAATCCAGTAAATACCAAGACCTACCGGAACGGTAAAACACATGAAGAGTGAAAACAATGGCATCATGGTGTTCATCATTTTCATCTGCTGTGCCATCTGATCATTTGTGCCTCCCGCAGTAGGCATTAATTTTATATTTAAAACCTGTGACAAATAAGAAACTACCGGAACCAGAATTGCACCGATCATCATGATATAAGCGCCTGTCTGAAAGCTGGAAATCATGATGTGCCAAGGTGTTTCACCAATATTTAAACCCAAAAAATTATTAACGTGATTCAAAGAAGTCTGTGTTGTATCAAATACAGAATCCACCGAAGTAAATACTTCTTTGATGGACTTCCATCCACTAGCTCCCATCTTATTAAGAACATCAACGATATAATTTGATACGACTGTTTTATCGCTGCCTGTAAAATCAGCAGTAACTGCTATTTTATGGTCACTCACGAACTGTGCCATTTTATCTGCGTAACCGGATGTAGCCATAATTCCATTTACGGAATCTGAAAAAATATTCTTTACACTTCCTACATAGGCCGGCACATTATAAAATACACGATACAATGCAAAGAGGATCGGCATCTGAATCAGCATCTGGATACAGCTTCCTGTCGGAGATACCCCGTACTTCTCATAAATAGCCTGTGTCTCCTGCTGCATTTTCTGCATGGACACCTGATCTTTTTTCCCCTGATACTTCTTCTGGATTGTCTGAAGCTCCGGCTGCATCTTCTGCGATAATTTCGAAAACTTCTGCTGTTTAAAAGTTAAAGGAAATAAACATGCATAAATAATCAACGTCAAAATAATAATGCTTAAGCCGATATTCTGAATTCCAAATATACGATCCATGAAGATATAAATACCGTCCATGATCCAGCCTAAGAATTGCGCAATCGGTCCTAAAATTTTCCCCGAATACTGTGTTAAAATAATATCTGTCACAAAAATACCTCCTAATTATGGAACAGGATCATACCCACCTTTTGAAAAAGGATTACATCGCAATATTCTCCAGAGAGCAAGTGCTCCGCCCTTGATGGCGCCATATTTTTCCACAGCCTCTAATCCATAAGTAGAACAGGTAGGATAATAAGGGCACTTTGTAGTTTTCATAGGAGAGATATACTTTCTATAAAATTTAATCAAAGTTATTAAAATTTTTTTCAAAATGATTCCATCTTCTTTTCCAATATTATTGCATTACGATTTTGTGAAGACCTCCAAGATGCAACAGTGAACTTTCAATTTCATGATAGGTTGCAGATTTCGCTGTTGTTCTCGCGATGACCACAATGTCTAAACCACTATTAAACATGTCCTCATGTAGTCTGTAGCTTTCCCTTATCAACCGGGTTAAATGATGTCTTATAACACTATTTCCTACTTTTTTACTAACTGATATTCCGATTCTGTTATTCTCTTTTTCATTTTTTAAAATGTACATGACAAGATACCTGTTCGCATAGGACCTGCCGTTTTTATATACATTCTGATAATTCTGATTCTTCTTTAATGATTCCATTTAGGTTGAATACCCTTCTGTAAAATCTTTCCATATAAGAAGAAAGACCACAAATGATGTGGCCTATGCTGACAATTTCTTTCTTCCTTTTAATCTTCTTGCAGCCAATACTTTTCTTCCGCCTGCTGTGCTCATTCTGCTTCTAAAGCCATGAACTTTACTTCTTGATCTCTTTTTTGGTTGGAATGTCATCTTCATTAATATCCACCTCCTCTATGTTAAAAAACATCATTTCAATTATAACAAAAAAACTCTCTAAGTCAAGCAATTCCTGCACTTTCTGAAAATTTAATAATTGTAATACCATATATATTTTTCAAAAAATAAAAATCACTATATCTAGTAATCTGTTCTTTTATCAACATTCTTCTCTGTATCGTTATATAATTAATATGGAAGAAAAATTTGTGGATATACTGTTGAATGAATGCGAATTTATACTTCATAAACTGTTGAAATATAATACAGCCTATCGCTTTTTATCGAAAAACTCCAGATTTTATCGTATTTTTACATTCCACATTTTCAACATGCCAATATTGACAATGCTGATCAAATTTTCTCTCTTTCTGATATTGAAAATCAAAAAAATAGTTGGATTCTTTCATTTATCCACAAGGGTAATTGGTATGATAGCACATTAAATATAGAAGAAATAATTGTGGATATGCTGTTGACCGAAGGAATACAACTTCTTCATAGACTGTTGATATAATATCAGAATATTTCACAAAATTCAAACAATCTATTGATTTTAAAGGCCTTTACAGATTCCACATTTTCAACATTACGATGTATATAAAGTAAAAAATATTTTTTTGGACATATATTTTCGGTGTCCAAATTTTATTTCAAAAATCATTTATCCACATTGCCTTTTGTATGATACTATATATAATATAGAAGTAATATTTGTGGAAAGCCTGTTTATGACTGGTAAATAAATACGGTATAATCTGTTTAAAGCATTTCATAGATTTCATTTTTATTCCTTTAACCCTCAGAGTTTTCTAAACGCCCCAATTTCAACATTTTCAACATTAGGCTAATCCCCCCTACCTTAGCAAATTAAAGATTGATAATTTAACTTATTTAGTTTATTATAGGAATAGTAGTATTTTAGGAATAGTATAGATAGAACTTGGAGTGTTATATGGACGAAATCATTGAAAAGTGGGAACAAATTCTGCATACCGTAAAAGAAGAACATGAATTAACGGATATTTCCTTTAATACATGGTTAAAACCATTGGATGTATTTGCAGTAAAGGGGAGTATTCTTTATATCCTTGTTCCAGATGAACAGATGGGATTAAATTATATTACAAAAAAATACACTCTTCCTATTAAAGTCGCAGTTGCAGAAATTACGGGAAGAGATTATGAAATTGAATTTGTTCTGCCGGAGCAGGCAAAGACGATTGCTGCGCCAAAACCAAAAACTCTGACTTTTACGGAAAGCACAGATAAGTCCAGTCTGAATCCGAACTATACGTTTGACACATTTGTCGTAGGAAACAACAACCGACTTGCACACGCTGCATCTTTGGCTGTTGCGGAATCGCCGGGAGAAGTATACAATCCCCTTTTTCTGTATGGAGGTGTTGGACTCGGAAAGACACATTTGATGCATTCCATTGCGCATTTTATACAGTCGAACAATATGAACCTCAAAATACTGTATGTTTCTTCGGAGACATTTACGAACGAGCTGATCGAAGCAATTCGAAACGGCAATAATACTGCCATGACCAAATTTCGTGAAAAATACAGGAATATTGATGTCCTGCTGATTGACGATATCCAGTTCATCATCGGTAAGGAAAGTACGCAGGAAGAGTTCTTTCATACGTTTAATGAGCTTTATCTGGCGAAAAAACAAATTGTCATTTCCTCCGACAAACCTCCAAAAGATATGGAGACACTGGAGGAACGAATCCGGTCCAGATTTGAATGCGGTCTGATTGCAGATATCGGATCTCCGGATTATGAGACAAGAATGGCAATTCTCCGGAGAAAAGAAGAGACCGATAATTTCCATTTAGATGATGAAATCTTAAATTACATTGCTTCCAATATCAAATCCAATATCCGTGAACTGGAAGGAGCATTGAATAAACTTCTTGCTTATTCTAATCTTACGGACACCGTAATTACAATGGAAGTTGCAACGAAGGAATTACAAAATATCATTGCACCGGACAAGCCAAAAGAGATCACACCCCAGCTTATTTTGGATGTGGTATCGGAACATTTTCATGTGACCACAGACCAGATCATATCGAAAAGCCGAAGCAGTGAGATTGTAAGACCAAGACAGATTGCAATGTATTTGTGTAAGAATATGACAGACTCCTCTCTGGAACTGATTGGTTCGCTTCTTGGCGGACGTGACCATTCTACGATTATTCATGGAATCAAGAAAGTCGATGAGGATTTTAACAGCGAAGAGTCTACCAAGAACCTGATCAATACCATTAAAAAGAAAATCAATCCAAATTAACAGGGTACTTCATAAGCATTATAAGGTTAGATAAACGTGGTTTTCTACTTTTTTCTTTTTTTGTCTAATCCTTGGTTTTATGCGGCCTAAAGGACTTATAAACAAGCTCACGTGAATAAAATGTGAAACGGCTGTGAATTGATCTGGACAAGCTGTTTATCAAATCTCTGCAGGAACTTCCTCTGAGATTCACACTTTTTTTTATTCACATTCCATCAAGACCTCATCCGCAGATATCCGAACAGCTTATACAGGAACCTGAGCTTCAAAAAATCAGTTAAATTAAGGGTTGCAGAAGTTATTCACTTATAAACACCCTCTAAGAATAAGACTTTTAATTTCTTTTAATAATTATTTTTATATACCTCGAAAGGAGTTATGAACAAAATGAAATTAATCTGTTCCAAATCCAATTTACTCTACGGAGTAAACATTGTATCAAAAGCAGTACCGACCAGAACAACAATGGCTATCCTGGAATGTATCTTAATAGATGCTTCTTCAAATGAGATTAAACTGACAGCCAATGATATGGAACTTGGTATTGAAACAAAAATAGAAGGTGACATTGTTGAACGTGGAATCATTGCACTGGATGCAAAGATATTTGCAGAGATTGTCCGTAAGCTGCCAGACAGTGATGTGGTTATCGAAACAGACTCCAGTTTTAAAACAACAATTACCTGTGAAAAAGCAAAGTTCAATATAGTAGGAAAATCCGGAGAAGACTTTTCCTATATTCCATACATTGAGCGAAATGAACTGATTACGATTTCTCAGTTCACCTTAAAAGAAGTGATTCGTCAGACGATCTTTTCCATTGCAGACAATGACAATAATAAATTAATGACCGGTGAACTGTTTGAAATGAATGAGAACAGATTAAAGGTCGTATCTTTGGATGGTCATCGTATTTCAATCCGTAACATTGAACTGAAGGATAACTATGAAGCAAGGAAAGTGGTTGTCCCTGGAAAGACGCTTCAGGAAATCAGTAAAATACTGCCTGGGTCCGCAGAAGAAGATGTCAATCTGTATATTACCGATAATCATATCGTATTTGAATTTGAAAATACGACGGTTGTTTCGCGCCTGATTGAAGGTGATTACTTTAAAATCGAGCAGATGTTGTCTTCTGACTATGAGACAAAGGTGAGAATGAATAAACGTGAACTGTTAGACTGTATCGACCGTGCGACGCTTCTGGTAAAAGAAGGAGATAAAAAACCGATCATCATGAACATATCCGATGAAAAAATGGAATTAAAGATTAATTCCTTCATTGGATCGATGAACGAGGATATTGATATTACAAAAGACGGGAAAGATATTCTGATTGGATTCAATCCGAAATTCTTTATTGATGCGTTAAGAGTTATTGATGAAGAAGAAGTGACGCTTTACATGGTGAATCCAAAAGCTCCGTGCTTTATCAAGGATGAGAAGGAATCCTTCATCTACCTGATTTTGCCGGTTAATTTCAATTCAGCTGCAAATTAGCAGAAAGTGTGTCAGTATTATGCAGGTAATCAAGTTAAGAGATGAGTACATCAAATTAGGGCAGGCGTTAAAAGCGTCCGGGGTCGTAGATTCCGGCGTGATTGCCAAGCTTGTCATTTTAGACGGGGCAGTATCTGTAAATGGAGAAGTAGAATATCAGCGGGGAAAAAAACTGCACGATGGAGATATTGTTACCGTTAACGGAGAGACAATCAAGATAGAAAAATGATCATAAAAACAATCGAATTACGGAATTTTCGCAATTATGAAGATTTGGAAATTCAATTTGACCATGGGACCAATATACTCTACGGAGATAATGCGCAGGGAAAGACGAATATTCTGGAATCTGCCTATGTAAGCGGGACGACAAAATCCCATAAGGGCAGCCGTGATAAAGATATGATCCGGTTTGGTGAGACAGAGGCACATATTCGTACGGTGGTAGAGAAAAATGAAATGACATATCAGATTGATATGCATTTAAAGAAAAATCGTTCCAAAGGGATTGCGATTAATCGGGTGCCGATTAAAAAAGCAAGTGAACTCTTTGGAATCTTAAATATTGTATTTTTCTCGCCGGAGGATCTGAACATTCTGAAAAATGGACCATCCGAACGCAGAAGATTTCTGGATTCGGAAATATGTCAGCTGGATAAAATTTATTTATCCGACCTGACAAAATACAATAAGATTTTGAATCAGCGAAACCGGCTTCTGAAAGATATTGTATTTCACCCGGAACTGGAGAATACACTGTCCGTATGGGATATGCAGTTGATTGCCTACGGTAAGAGGATCATCCGGAGGAGAAAACAATTCGTAGATGAACTGAACGAAATTGTATTTGACATACACAAGAAAATATCCGGAAATAAAGAAGAACTGATTTTAACATATGAGCCAGATATTGAGGAAGCGTTTTTTGAAGATGAACTGAACCGTTCGAAAAATAGGGATATGAAATACTGCCAGACCTCTGTCGGACCGCACAGGGATGATATTTCCTTTGCTATCGGACAGATCGATATACGAAAATTCGGTTCTCAGGGACAGCAGAGAACGGCGGCACTGTCCCTGAAACTGTCTGAAATAGAGCTGGTGAAAAAGTGTATTCATGATACACCGGTATTATTATTAGACGATGTATTGTCTGAACTGGACAGTAATAGGCAAAACTATTTATTAAACAGCATCCATGATATACAGACTGTCATTACCTGTACGGGACTGGAAGAGTTTGTGAAAAACAGATTTCAGATAGACCGGATATTTCAGGTGGCGACTGGTAAAGTTTTTGAAAAGACCGAAATGTAAAGAGTTTCCGGAATAGGAGGAATTAAAATGAGTACGGAATACGGTGCAGACCAAATTCAGATTTTAGAGGGATTGGAGGCAGTCCGAAAGAGACCGGGTATGTATATTGGAACTACATCCCTGAGAGGATTACATCACCTGGTATATGAGATTGTAGATAATTCTGTGGATGAGGCGTTAGCAGGCTATTGCAAAAATATTGAGGTGAGCATTAACGAGGATAATTCCATAACAGTCATTGATGATGGTCGTGGTATTCCGGTAGGTATGAACCACAAGGCCGGAAAACCGGCAGTTGAAGTGGTATTTACAGTCCTGCATGCCGGAGGAAAATTTGGAGGCGGAGGATATAAGGTATCCGGAGGACTTCACGGTGTAGGAGCATCAGTTGTAAATGCACTTTCAAACTGGCTGGAAGTTCAGATTTTCAGTGAGGGGAAGATCTATCAGCAGCGTTACGAGCGGGGAAAGACCATGTATCCGTTAAAAGTGGTAGGAAACTGTGATGTGAATAAATCCGGAACGCAGGTTACCTTTTCTCCGGACGGAAGTATTTTTGAAGAAACCGTTTATGATTATGAGACACTAAAGCAGAGATTGCGGGAAACTGCATTTTTAACCAAAAATCTCCGCATTACACTGCGGGATAAGCGGGTTGATCCGGTGTTGGAAAGTGTTTTTCATTACGAGGGTGGTATCAGGGAATTCGTTACATACCTGAATAACAGTAAAGAGGCACTCTATCCGGAGGTAATCTACTGTGAAGGAGAAAGAGACGGAGTTTATGTTGAGGTTGCAATGCAGCATAACGACTCCTATAACGACGCAACTTACAGTTTTGTAAATAATATTATTACACCGGAAGGCGGAACTCATCTTGCAGGATTTCGTAATGCAATTACGAAGACCTTTAATCAGTATGCAAGAGCGAATAAAATATTAAAGGATAATGAAACTGCTTTATCGGGTGATGATATCCGTGAGGGTTTGACTGCTATTATCAGTATTAAGATCGAAGAACCACAGTTTGAGGGGCAGACCAAGCAGAAACTTGGCAACAGTGAGGCGCGTGGAGCGGTAGACAGTGTTGTCAGCGAACAGCTGACCTATTTTCTGGAGCAAAATCCGGTAACGGCCAAAACAATCTGCGAAAAATCGCTGCTTGCGCAGCGGGCAAGAGAAGCAGCAAGAAAAGCCCGTGACCTGACCAGGAGGAAAACGGCACTGGAAGGAATGTCTCTGCCGGGAAAATTGGCTGATTGTTCGGATAAAGATCCAAAAAACTGCGAAATTTTTATCGTCGAGGGAGATTCCGCCGGCGGTTCCGCAAAAACTGCGCGAAGCCGTGCGACGCAGGCAATTTTGCCACTTCGCGGCAAAATACTGAATGTAGAAAAAGCAAGATTGGATAAAGTATTTGGAAATGCTGAGATAAAGGCAATGATCACAGCATTCGGCACGGGAATCCACGAGGATTTTGATATTGGTAAACTGCGTTACCATAAGATTATTATAATGACGGATGCCGATGTCGACGGTGCACATATCAGTACGCTTATGTTGACCTTCATCTATCGTTTTATGCCGGAGCTGATCAAGGATGGTTATGTATATCTGGCACAGCCGCCCCTGTTTAAAATTGAAAAGAATAAAAATGTATGGTATGCATACAGCGACGAGCAGCTGAATAAAATTCTTACCGAAGTCGGACGTGACGGCAATAATAAAATTCAGCGATACAAAGGGCTTGGAGAGATGGATGCGGAACAGCTTTGGGAAACGACCATGGATCCGGAACGCAGAACATTGCGAAGGATTGTCATAGATGAAGAAGCAACCTCTGAAATAGATGTTACCTTTACCACTTTGATGGGGGATAAGGTAGAGCCAAGACGTGAATTTATAGAAGCGAACGCAAAATATGTCCAGAATCTGGATATATAGGAGGAAGTATAAATGGATGACAAGATTTTTGATCACGTTCATGAAGTTGATCTGAAAAAAACAATGGAAACATCCTATATCGACTATGCGATGAGTGTAATTGCTGCCAGAGCATTGCCAGATGTAAGAGACGGTTTGAAACCGGTACAGCGAAGAGTACTGTTTTCCATGATAGAATTAAACAACGGACCCGACAAGCCGCATCGAAAATGTGCCCGTATCGTCGGTGATACGATGGGTAAATATCATCCGCACGGAGACAGTTCCATCTACGGCGCGTTGGTAAATATGGCACAGGATTGGTCTACCAGATATCCGCTGGTAGACGGGCATGGTAATTTTGGTTCTGTAGATGGCGACGGTGCAGCCGCAATGCGATACACAGAAGCAAGATTATCGAAGATTTCCATGGAAATGCTGGCAGATATCAATAAAGATACCGTTGATTTTATGCCGAACTTTGATGAGACAGAAAAAGAACCGGTTGTACTTCCGTCCAGATATCCGAACTTGCTGGTAAATGGTACGACAGGTATCGCTGTCGGTATGGCAACCAATATTCCGCCTCACAATCTTCGGGAAATCATCAATGCAGTTGTCAAAATCATTGATAATCAGGTTGAGGAAGAGCGTGGAACCGATATTGAAGAACTGCTGGAGATTGTCAAAGGTCCCGACTTTCCAACAGGTGCGACGATTCTTGGAACGACTGGAATCAATGAAGCATACCGTACCGGCCGCGGGAAAATACGTGTTCGGGCCGTAACAAATATTGAACCAATGCAGAACGGCAAGAGCCGAATTGTAGTAACAGAACTTCCGTATATGGTCAACAAGGCAAGATTAATCGAGAAAATTGCAGAGCTGGTACGTGATAAAAAAATAGACGGAATCACAGATTTGCGGGATGAGTCCGATCGTCAGGGTATGCGTGTCTGCATCGAACTGCGTCGTGATGTAAATCCAAATGTAGTTTTAAATCTGCTTTATAAACATACACAGCTGCAGGATACCTTTGGTGTCATTATGCTTGCACTTGTAAATAACGAACCGAAAGTTCTCAATATATGCGAGATGTTAAACTACTACCTGATGCATCAGAAGGAAGTAGTAACCAGAAGAACAAAGTATGAGCTGAATAAGGCGAGAGAACGTGCCCACATTTTGGAAGGATTACTGATTGCATTGGATAATATCGATGAAGTGATCAGTATCATCCGAAGCAGCCGTACGACGCAGGAAGCCAAAGTGAGATTGACAGAGCGGTTCGGTCTTACCGATGTGCAGGCGCAGGCAATCGTGGATATGCGTCTTCGTGCGCTGACCGGCTTGGAGCGGGAGAAAATTGAAGCAGAATATAAAGAATTGATGGATAAAATTGCAGAGTTAGAGGCAATTCTTGCAGATGAAAAGAAGCTGCTTGGTGTTATCCGGGAAGAAATCCTGATTATTTCCGAAAAATACGGAGATGACAGAAGAACTTCGATTGGATTTGATGAGTACGACATTTCCATGGAAGATCTGATTCCGGTGACCAATACGGTTGTGACGATGACGAAGCTTGGCTATATCAAACGTATGAGTGTGGACAATTTCCGCAGCCAGCATCGCGGCGGCAGGGGAATTAAGGGAATGGAAACCATCGACGATGACTACATTGAAGATTTATTCATGACCACTTCCCACCACTATCTCATGTTCTTTACCAACATGGGTAAAGTATACCGTATGAAATGTTATGAGATTCCGGAGGCAGGAAGAACAGCCCGCGGTACGGCAATTATTAATTTGCTTCAGCTACAGCCGGGTGAAAAAATATCAGCAGTAATTCCGATCAAGGAATATAATGAGAGTGACTACCTGTTTATGGCAACCAAAAACGGTATTGTGAAAAAAACACCGATTATTGAATATTCGAATGTTCGTAAAACCGGGCTTGCGGCAATCAATCTGCGTGAAGATGATGAATTGATTGAAGTAAAGAAGACAGATAACAAGAAAGACATTATTCTTGTAACCAAATATGGTCAGTGTATCCGTTTTCATGAGACTGATGTCAGAAGTACGGGACGTGTTTCTATGGGTGTAATCGGTATGAGTCTTGCAGATGGGGATCAGATTGTCGGAATGCAGATGAATACACAGGGTGACGCACTTATGATCGTTTCCGAAAAAGGTCTTGGGAAATGTACATTGATGTCTGAATTTTCTTCACAGAACCGTGGAGGTAAGGGTGTTAAATGCTATAAGATTACGGAAAAGACAGGCAATATTATTGGTGTAAAGGCAGTTAACCAGGAAAATGAAGTAATGCTGATTACTACAGAGGGAATCATCATTCGAATTCCGGTAAATGGAACAGCGCTTCTTGGACGTGTCACTTCCGGTGTGAAACTGATCAATCTGGATGACGGTGTCATCGTTGCCAGCATTGCGAAAGTACGTGAAGATAAGTCCATCATAAACCAGGATATTCTGGAACCGGAACTACTGGAGAATGAAACAGAGTTGGAAGAGGATTTGGTTACAAATGAACTGAAGGCAGCTGAAATAAAAGAACTTGACGAAGATTTCGAAGAATAAATATTAGGATAGATCAGTTGGTCGGGCCTGCATCATTCCCCTGCAGATTACAGCGATGGAGCGGTGTAGGCCAGATTATGCTATTTATCCTTCTTTTCGTATAAACAAAGATTTTTTGATTACATATTGCGAAAGAAGAGGAGAAATCATGCCACAGACATTTTATGACGTTGTATGGATTTTTATTATCTATGCATTTATCGGATGGTGTACTGAAGTAGCTTATGCAGCATTGGAAAAAGGAGTATTTGTAAATCGGGGATTTCTCAGTGGTCCATACTGTCCAATCTATGGGTGCGGAGTTCTGACCGTTGTCGTGATACTGACTCCGCTTAAAGGGAATCTTTTGATTCTGTATCTGGGTTCGTTTTTCCTGACTTCCATCCTCGAATTTATCACCGGCTTTGTACTGGAAAGGGCATTTCATAATAAATGGTGGGATTATTCGGACAAACCATTTAATATTATGGGATATGTCTGTCTGAAATTTTCCATTTTATGGGGATTTGCCTGTACGTTCATCATGCTGATTCTGCACCCGATCATTTATAAAGTCATTCAGATCATTCCGCATATTTTCGGTATTTTATTACTGATTGTAATCATGACAGCCTTTGCGGTGGATATGATTGTAACAATATCTTCGATTATAAAGTTTAACAAGAACCTGAAGCTGATGGATGAAATTGCTTCAAAGTTAAAATTTATCTCTAACGAGATTGGTGAGAATGTTTATGAGAATGTAATGGAAGCACTTGAAATGAAGGATGAGTTTATCGTCACACATGAAGAACTGTTGGGTGAAATCGGCGAGAAAAAAGAAATTTTAACTGTAGGTGTGGATAACATCAAGACAAGTGTGGAATATCGAAAAGATCGTATCACTGGCAGTGTAAAAAATACGGTAAATGAGACAAAAGATAAATTTATGGAAGCGGCAGTCGGAGTAAAGGAAAAATTAGTAAAAGAAAAAGAAGAACTTACTGTGAAATATAATCAGCTGTATGAAAAGAAAAATCCGGTAGTCGGACGTTTGATGAAGGCATTCCCAAACATGAAATCAATGGATTACAATGAATTGCTGCAAAAAATAAAAAAGCGTAATCTGGAAAAATAGGAGGGAATTCTTAAATGAATCTTGAAAAATCAAATACATCTCTGTTGAAGACTGTCGGCATCGCATTACTGTCTGTGGGGATTGCCTTTACGATTTTGGGGATTGTCCTTCTGACCATACCATCTCTTGTGGTTGTCGGAATCCTGCTGATGGGATTTAATGCACAATTTTTGATGGTTGGAATTGTGTTTATTTTAAATGACAGGTCAAAAAAGAACAGAATGAAATCTATTCTGGAAGAAGGATATTCGATTCAGGCAGAAGTGACGGATATTTCTTCGAATACAGCTTCTGGTAAAAGCGTTGTCACACACTATATTATAAGTGCAAAATACGAAGATGAAACAGGAGGTATTCATATTTTTAAAAGCCCGGAATTGAATTTTAATCCGGATGGTATGTTGCTTGATCAAATGGTTCGCATCTTTATCAAACCCGGTGATTATCAATATTATTATATGGATTTGGAATCCATTCTTCCGAAAGAAAAAATTTCTAATTAACAATCAAAAAATGAGGGAAAGAAATGAACATTCAAATTCGAGCTATGCTTCCGGAGGATATCGTCGCCTTACATGAAGAATTTCTACATCAGGGATGGAATAAACCGATCGCATTATTTGAGCAATACTATATAGAGCAGAAAGAGAATAACAGAAAAGTTTATGTTGCAGTATCGGGGAAACAGCAGTTGGGATATGCAACGCTTTTAAAACAGGATATATCCGGCCCTTTTTGCAGGAAAAAAATACCTGTAGTTTATGATTTTAATGTTCTTGAAAAATATCAGAGGCATGGAATCGGGTCATTGATTTTAGATGAAATAGAAATGTCTGTACGGCATGATTCAGATTATATCTGTTTGTCAGTAGGTCTTCATGCGGGCTATGGAGCGGCACAGAGATTATATGTGAAAAGAGGTTATATACCGGATGGAAGCGGTGTATGGTATAACGATAAACCCTTAGGACAGAATGAGATCTGCAGGAATGATGATGAACTTGTTTTGTATTTATGGAAAAAATTAAATTGATTTTTTTATAAAAAGTTTATTTCATGGGAGAAAGGCAGAAAATATGATCAGATCTATACAAACGGAAGATATAACCAGAAATATTAAGGAAATGTGCATCGAGGCCAATCACTATCTCTCAGAAGATATGGATAAAGTGATGAAAAAAGCGTTGCAGACAGAAAAATCTGAGCTTGGTAAAAAAATTTTAAATCAGCTTCAGGAGAACTTAAAGATTGCGGATGAAGAAATGATTCCAATCTGTCAGGACACCGGAATGGCTGTTATTTTTCTTGAAGTTGGACAGGACGTGCATTTTGAGGGAACGGCAATTGAAAATGCGGTGAATGAAGGAGTGCGTCAAGGTTATACGGAAGGATATTTACGTAAGTCTGTTGTAAAAGATCCGATTATGCGGGAAAATACGAAGGATAACACACCGGCTGTTATTCATTATTCCATTGTACCGGGAGAAAAAGTGAAAATTACGATGGCTCCGAAGGGATTCGGAAGTGAGAATATGAGCCGTGTATTTATGTTAAAGCCGGCAGATGGAATTGAAGGTGTGAAAAAGGCAATTCTGACTGCCGTCGCAGACGCTGGACCGAATGCCTGCCCGCCTATGGTAGTGGGTGTCGGAATTGGCGGCACATTTGAAAAATGTGCTTTTTTGGCAAAAAAAGCGTTGACCAGAAAGGTAGATGAATCGTCTGATATTCCATATGTAAAGGATCTGGAAGAGGAAATGCTTACAAAAATCAACATGCTTGGCATCGGACCTGGCGGACTTGGAGGGACGACAACCGCCCTTGCCGTGAATATCAATACCTATCCGACACATATTGCAGGGCTGCCGGTTGCGGTTAATATCTGCTGTCATGTAAATCGTCATGTAGTGAGAGAGGTATAAAAGAAGCAAATGGATAAACATATTAAAACACCAATTACGGAAGAAGTTACCGCAGAATTGAAAAGCGGCGATTATGTATACCTTACAGGAAGTATTTATGTAGCAAGAGATGCTGCGCACAAGCGGATGATAGAAGCATTGGAAAAGGGAGAGGAACTGCCCATCGATATTTCAGATGCCACGATTTATTACATGGGACCGTCTCCTGCAAGAGAAGGACGGCCGATTGGCTCAGCTGGACCGACAACCGCATCCCGTATGGATAAATATGCACCTATACTCCTTGATCTGGGCGAAAAGGCCATGATAGGGAAGGGAAAGAGAACGAAAGAAGTGATTGATGCCATGATAAGGAATAAGGCTGTTTATTTTGCCGCTGTCGGAGGAGCGGGAGCGCTTCTTTCCAAGTGTATTACAAAATCAGAGGTAATTTGTTATGAAGATCTTGGAGCAGAAGCAATTCTCAAGCTCGGGGTACAGGATTTTCCTGTGGTTGTAGTCATAGACAGAGACGGGAATAACCTGTATGAGACTGCAATAAAACAGTATAGACACCTTGATATTTAATTGCTTTACATTATTTTTATATTATTATAGAAGAAATAGACTCAAAACTGAGATTTAATATGATTTTCTGATGAATCCGACGGAACAAAAAAATTGAGTATTATTGGTGAAATCAGAAGTATAAATTGCAATCTGACGGAATTATCTTTTGCTGTAGGATAGAATGGAAAACTTGAAGGAAATTTTATGTTTTCAAAATTTCATTTAAAAGGACAGCAGTAGAATGGTCTGCTGCTTGCGCGGAAAATTTATTCCATATAAATTGATAGCGGCAAATTATCGATATTTACAGCAGAAAATTGGATAAAAGATTCTGGAGCATGGGAGAGCATGGAAAAAGAGTAGCTAACATGGTTATCAGAGAATTATAGTGTGAGGTAATCGGGATTTTTATCATAAAGTCGGAGGATTTAATTTTTATTCCGAAGCAATTGATACAATGGAAGAATTGTATGAAACAGATGTATGTGGCAATTAATTTGAATCTGTTCTTAACACATGGATCAGCAAGAAATATAAGAAATCCATTAAAAATATTTATAAATAAGAGATGAATTAAAAAATTATTTTGTTCCTTTTATGAAGGTCATGCCATGGAAGAGATGATCATCCCTATATATTAGAAATAGAACTGACGGATGCTGTAGTATTTACAAATGGCTAAAAATATGGCATCGATTTTGTGAAAAAGCACGCTATATGCGAAAATTTTATTGTAAATATTGCATTTTAAGGAATAGAATCCTGGAAAAAGAAAAAAAATAAAAATAGTAATTGACAAATCATGAGTGATTTAGTATTATTATCTATGCGTCACGTACGCAACAATTTCATATAATTGGAAATATTAATTCAGGAGAAATACTCAAGAGGCTGAAGAGGCGCCCCTGCTAAGGGTGTAGGTCGGGTGACCGGCGCGAGGGTTCAAATCCCTCTTTCTCCGCTTTCTATTTTCAAATCGACAAGAATTTATTTTTTTTGCAAAAAGTTGTTGACAAATATATGAACACATGATACTATATATGAGTTGCGTCTGACAAGACAAAAACAAGAACAAACGAAGAACCTTGATAACTGAACAGTGAAATAACCTTGAAAGATTCGTAAGAGATTAATTCAAGAACAGCATCAAAAGTTTGATGCAACCTTAAAACAGTAAACGTCGAAAGACGTAACAAGGATATTTA
>JAEWCQ010000043.1 GCA_023390555.1 Bacillota bacterium
GGACCAGGACCCAGACCTCCTCAGCCGGGACCAGGACCCAGACCTCCTCAGCCGGGACCGGGACCCAGACCTCCTCAGCCTTTGTCACCACCACCTGATTTTGTACCTGCGTTACCTCAAAATACCCGGGGTCCGGAAGCTTTCCGACTGGGCGGTCAAGTCGGAGGTAATCGCTTATGGACTTGCCTTAACCGCAATACCTATATATGGTTGTTTAATGGCGATAACTTCTGGTTCTATCCGACATTCGTCGGCAGGAATCATGTGGAAGGCTTCCGTTGGAGATGGAATGGATGGTCCTATGAACGGATTAATCTTTGGATGATTTTCTTTTTCATATGCTTCTAAGCTGTAAAGTGAATCTTGCCATGCCAGAAAAGAAGGGAACAATGCTTCATCGCTCTGTTTTAGCGATGAAACGTTGCTCCCTTCTTACAAAATTCTATTTATTCTTACTTCTTTACAAACCGTTTCGGCTTATCCTAGGCTCCTGTAATATTGTTTCCCATTCGCTTAACTTATTCTTCCTTGTTTTCCTGAGTACCAGGACGTACGTTAACGTTTATCTGGTCGTCTTCGCCGTCTTTTTTCTTGTCTCGCATAAGAAACATCGCCACAACAATGATAAGGGCAGGCAGAATACAATGCCAATGCGCAAGTAACAGATTCATGAAGCATTCTCCTTTCTGTGCTTAACCGCAGCATGACGGCAGATTTTCGGAACCATCATCCTGTGTCTCATCCACGGTTCCATCTTCACGTTCTACGATAATATTTCCGTAGGTCATCCCCATCCAGCAGCTGAAAACAAAGTCACCGGATTTATCCGGAGTAAATTCAATCGTGTTGTCCCCGGCCTTCAAATCCACCTTTAAGTCATATTCAGGGATGTAGATAGAATTGTTGCAGGAGTTAAGGACGTCTTCCGGAACATTCATCGTCCACTTTACCGGGATACCTTCCCGAACCCTGATCGGTTCATAGCCACTGGAACTTACGGTCGATGTGACATATTGCACTCCGTCTTTAATCGTCGCTGTTACGGCCTGGGATTCGTCATAGCCGCCTCCGCTGCCTGACTGAAAGGTCTGTGACGGATAGATCAGTGTTTCAAAGTTTGCAACTTCATTTTTAATTGCATCAAGATCCACAGAATCCAAATCGTCAACCACCTTAACATAACCATAAAATGCATGATCCCCAGTGGAAAATTCAAAACTGTCTGTCGGATTGAATGAAAGCTGATTTTCATCTTTTGCAAGGGAAATCTGTGTCGCGTAATTCGGTACCAAAAGCTGTGTGCTGTCACCTGATGACGAATCGGTTATATTCCAGAGAACATCAAGCCCCGACTTTACAACAATCACTGCCGGTTTGAAACCTTCATCCGTAAGTTCTACCGAAACCTCCTGAATAGGATATTCCCCCTGATACAGGGTTTCCTTTGCTATTGCAACATCATCGGTTGGAATTACATAACCGGCCGGAACGGGTGAATCACTTTCCTGCCCAACTGCATCCGCAGTTTCCGCTTCAGTGGTGTCTTCTGAATTGCTGCTTTCTGTGTTTGCCACTCCCGCTTCCGCATCCGTCACCGTTATCGTTCCGTGAATCATGCCCATCCAGCAGCTGTACTGAAATCTTCCTGTCTCCGTTGGTGTAAACTCAATCACGTTTTCACCGGTTTGAAACTCGAAACGCTCGATGTTAAACTCCGGAATATTGATTTGATAGTTACAGCCGTTGACACTTCCTTCCGGTGCATCGACGATCCATTTGACAGGTGTTCCGACCTGAACCGTAATGTTTGGATAACTGCCGGAGGATAATGTGCTGTTTACAACCTGTTTCCCGTCTACAATATTGGCATTGACTTCGCTGTCTGACGTTGTGCTGCCACCTACAATCCCATGATTTACCACCGAAACCGTGACTACGATAGCAATGGTGGCCACAACTGTACTAACTACTTTGTAAAACCGTTTCGTAAACGGAATACTAATCAGTACAGCGATGATACAAAATCCGATTACGACAGGCAGAAGCAAATCCGGCAATAGCAATCCCGAGAGACTGCCACCCTGCGATAGCATAGCCAACCCAAGTACGACTACCAAAACCGCACCCACTGTCATAACTTTTTTCGTGAACTTCTGTCCCAAAGCCGAAACAAAAGAGCCAAATCCAAGCATCAGCGGTACTGTTCCCAAACTAAACAGGAACATTGAAAGTGCACCCACAAATGGGTTTCCTGCTGCAAGCGCCACAATCTGCATCGACTGTAACGGTCCACATGGCATCAGGCCATTTAACAGTCCGACAATGAGCGGGCTTTTTCTTTTTGCCTTCTCCGCCCCGATTTTATGAGCCAGGAACTTTGGCATTCGTGGCTGCAATTTTCGCAGACCAGGAATAATTCCAAGCATATTGATGCCTATGATAACCATAAATATACCTGCAATCAACTTGAGAATCCCCTGTATAAATACAGGCAAGCCGGCATTCGTTCCACCGCCGAAGAGAAATCCGATGCCGCCAAGGATAAACCCTACTACCGTATAAGAGATTACACGGCCAACGTTGTACAATAGTGCAGGTCCAAATATCTGAAGGCGACCGCCACCAGCTTTTTTCTGTTCACTATGCGGGATACACTGTGAGAGGTTTATGCCTCCGCACATCGCGATGCAGTGAATGGATGTGATCAATCCAATGACAAACAGCATTCCATAACCCATACTGCTATCTGCCAACTGACTTGGTACCAGCAGATTCAGAATACCGAACTGAGATAAAAGGGCATACAGACTGACGATGATTGCTAAAATCCCGATCATACGAACGATATTCTGCTGTTCATGTTCATTGTTTCTGCGCACATGATAGCCCAGCTTCTCAATAAGTTCTTCAATATCTTTCAGCGTAATGATGTCAGTATCGTAAACGATGCCGGCTGTGCCTGAACCGTAGCTGACATTCGCGCTCTCGATTCCAGCAGTATTATTTAATTTCTTTTCAATCTTATTCTGGCAGTTGACGCACGACATGCCGCCTATGTGAATCTTAATACTTCTTAGCCCAGTTTTCACACACAGACCTCCTTTTTCATTTTCCTAGATGAAACTATACAGGATAAATTTGTAGAAGTTATGTGATTTTCAAAATATCTGTCCTAATATAATAGTAATTTTGTTTTTACTCTATTTCACCATTGTCCTGATATTCCTTCTTGAATCTTTGCTTTTCTTCGTACATTTGTTTATCAGCCATTTCAATCATCTGTTCCAGATTGATATCCATGCCGGTACGGAAATAAAAGATTCCGTGACTTGCCATAATTTGATAGGAAAACTCTTTTTGCAGATTGCTTTCATCAAACTGCTTTATAATCTCGTTCCAGATATTTTCTGCCTGATATTTGTTTTTCTGCCTGAATACTACGATAAACTCATCACCGCCTATGCGGAAAAACAGATCCTCCTCATTCAGTTCATTTTGAATCATACCGCATAAGGTTCGAATGTAACGATCTCCTTCGCTATGGCCATAGGTATCATTTACAGACTTTAAATTATTGATATCAAGGAAGCAAAGTACAAATTCTATGAATTCTTCTTTTGCACCCTCGATCAATTCATCCAGTTTTTGAAAACCCATTCTCCGGTTCATAATCCCCGTCAGTGAATCGACAGAAGCATAATGGGACAATTCTTCCTCCGCTTTTCTGATTTCCGTTATGTCCATAATACCTGTAAGAATACACTTTTCATCGTGATAGTCTATGAGTTCATAATTTGCAGTAACCCATTTCCGCTTACCGTTAAAATCATATTCTACGATTCGATTGACGTTACCGTTATGTTTCTGCAATTCCTCCTGAAGCGTCCGTCTGCTGCCATGCATAATAGGGCCGTCGATTCCGTTAAAACTATCCAGACTCTCTGCTTTGATTCCCATCAGGCTGCATGCTTTTTTATTTGCCTCAATAATCTTTCCATCTCTCAGTCTTGTAATAAACACAGGATAGGGATTTACATAAAACAGTTTTTCAAAATTCTCTTCATTTTCCATTAATTTCTTTTTATAAAAAAACTCCGTCATTCTATGACGGTAAAAGATAAATCCAAGTAAAAATGCGGCACCGGCCAGAACGGTAGAATTCACTAACTTTGCAAGCAGCAGATTCGTGTCCTTGCAAAGGATACCGATACCGATCAGAAAAATAGTATGATTTACACTGAATGCACAAAGCATAACCGATGGTTTTAAGGTGAAAGCAATCGCAGCAATTAACGCCAGTATCATATAGGAGTAAATATTACCGGTATACCTTTGACTGTTGATCGAAGAAACTGCACCAAAAAGAATGTATGAAAAGACATAAATTTTTGTAGTAACAGTTATGATGTGGTAATTCTGATACTCTCCCCTTCCAATCACCCACTTGTAGAAAATTAAGAACAAAACCGAAATGACTACGCTGATACTATGCATACCGATGAGCGTAATACAATATAACCAGTCGGCTCCATTCTTTATAATGGTCTGATCCATATACATCCAAAAAATTGAAAGGAATATCGCAGCCATAGAAATCAGCCGTATTCTGCTTAAAACAAGCATACTGTTGTACTTCTCGAACTCTTTTTCCTCTTCTTCGGAGTGACTTATTAAAAGCTTTAATCCTTCATTCACCATTTCCATAGGCTGTCCTTTTTTTGTCAATATAACTTACTTTTCCAGATATAATAAACAGCATTCCTACCTGCAGGAATGCTGTTAAAACTATGTTTATTATAGCAAATAACAGGGCGAGAAGCAAGATATTTGCATGGAACCGGTTCGATCATAACAACAAACGAGTTACCATGTGCTTTTAAAAAACAAAAAAATACTGCCAGGATGTGCGTTATTCTTTACTGCTAATAAATGATATCATACATTCTCACTACAGATTTTAATCTGGTTGCTTCACCAGACAGTATTGACAGAACCCGGTTTCTTTTTCAAGTACTGTTTTCACCAGTTGAAAGCCAAAATGTTGATAAATGGACACATTTTCAGGCGTATTTGTCTCCAAAATAATTGGAAGCGATTTTTGATTGCAAGAATTGATGACTGGCGTAATTAATAGCCTGAAAATCCCCCTTTCACGACAGTCCTTTGCAATTGCAATTATCTTTATGTAATAATAGTTACCTTGGATGAATTCCCTATACCATTTCAAATCAACATGTTCCAGAGCTTCTTTTCCATTTTCTGAAAACATTTTCAGATCACTGCCACTGATCGTATGTAATAATCGAAATTGAAAAAAGATATTTAATAAAAGCGCACGAAATGAACTATATTTTAGCTTTTCATAACCCACAATGACGGAACGCAGATCATCCTCCAGTGAATAGATTTCACAGGTTTTCGAATAAACAGGGATCTGCATTAAGAATAACTTTTCCAAAAAAATTTCCGGTTTCTCGATTCCCTTTACTTGCTTCGCAACCAGCTTATCCTCCAAAAAGCATTCTACCAGAAGTCTGGCAATTCCATTATAATGTTCTTTCTCAATCCTGATCATTGATTAAATATCTCCCTTCCCGGTTGTTATTTTAAATTTTCTGGTGATGAAATAATTGAAATGTCCCTGACTTTTCTTCCTTCTGAAGCTTCAAAATTATATTTTTTCATCAGCTCCCATAATTCCGATAAAAATTCATCAAACTCCTGATCATCGAGCATCAGAATCGAATTGCTTAAAAAAAGCTTATCCCTGGCCGGGTCTGGATTTTTACTGTTAAAATAGTTTTGAAAGTTTGCTACTTTATACATTAAAAAGCCCAATGCATTTTGTGAGGCAAATTCCAGGGAATTCATTTTTGACATTTCCTCCGTATTCAGACCGAGGGTTCTTTCCAGGCTCCCGCGGACTTTTCTTTCTGATACTACAGTTAAGATATTACTGCTCAACAAAATATTGATATGGCGATATAGAGTGGTCCTTGGAATATCTTTTATTTTATCGCAGAGCTCATTCGCAGTCATATTCTCTTTTGCGGCTACCTCCTGTATGATCCTGACTCTGACGGGATTTAAGATGATCTCTATGATATCTTTCATAATACTTCCTCCTTTAATTCCATTATTAATTATATTTCCATTTTTGGAATTAGTCAACCAGATTCTACTATCTTTATCCTATTGTATCTCTCAGATTGCTTTCTGTCCTTGCATGATTCCCTTCCCGGAAAACAAAAAAAGGCCTTTCAGTTTCACTTGAAAGCAAAAGGCGTTGCCTGTACGATTCGTTTCATATTCTCAGGAAATTCTAATTGTTCATTTTACAGACTTTCTTTTTCCAAAAAATCTTTTATATACAGATCCGGCCAATATCCCCAAGATTCTGTGATGATACCATCTTTTAATCTGAAATTTTCCAAAGCCACAAATTCGATTTTTTTTCCAGTTGGTTCTATTCCCATGCAAATCCCAGTATGTACTCCTTTGTATTTTATTCTGGAAGCAACCATATCATTTTCTTCGATAAGATCTAACACTTCAATCTGCAAATTCGAAAACATAGATTTCACCAATTTTAAAATACCAACCGCTTCCTGATTACTTCTCGCAGCTGCCGGGCTATGGTCATAATAATCAACTGCCATGTGCTTCATCGCAAAACCATATTGATGATTTTGATAACATTCCACAAAAAACGCCTTTATAATTTCTTTATTCGTCATAGGTACCTCCTGTATTTCGTTTTTTCTTTTATAATAATATAGACATTTTGGCACCATATCTATTACAATATAGACATATTCTATAACAAAATCGCCAGATTACGTTTCAGGACAGAAAAATCAGATTGGAAGGAGACTAACGCATGGATATTGTGAAAAATAACAATTGTCCTTTTCATATTGACCGAAATCAAAAAGAACGATTGCATCACGGTTCTTTTTCTTTCCCATGCGCATCCTATGAAGCAACCTTTACCAATGAAGATGGAGATGATATTCCCTGGCACTGGCACGATGAACTGGAATTGATTTTTATTGAAGACGGTATCCTTACTTTACGAACTCCTTCATTTGCATTTACTTTAAAAAAGGGCGATGGTATTTTTATTAATTCGGGTATTCTGCACTATGCAGTTGCCACTCCTTTTTGCAGCATTTATTCCATATTATTTCACACAGATCTCATCTGCCGTGAACAGGATCTGATTTTTTACCAGAACTATCTAAAACCTCTGGTTACCGCTCCCACTTCCGAAGCACTTCTGATCTCGGAACATTCTTTTGCTTCTTTTCACTACAGCTCCTACTTAACGAAAGACTATTTACAGATCCGACATGATTTTCAGAGTGCCTACCAACTGCTATCCAACTACGAACATGCCCACAGTACGACTTTCGGAATTGAGTTTACAATCAGAAACCATTTATCGAATATCTGCATTCTTCTCGCGAAGGCAGCTGCAAAAGAGTTTAAAATTGCAAACACAATTTCTACGACAGATACCTGCCGCTTTAAAAATATGTTACAGTTTATAGAAGAACAGTACCAGAAACAGATCTACCTGAAAGACATCGCTGCATCAGCCAATATCAGCAGCCGTGAATGCTTAAGATGTTTCCATGAAATTACGAAAACCTCTCCAATTCAGTATTTACAATCATATCGTTTAAACAGAGCCTCCCTATTATTATCTGACGAACCCTACAAAACAGTTACAGAAATCGCTTATTCCTGTGGCTTTAAAAGCTCGAGCTATTTTACCAAAATGTTCCGTCTGCATTTTCATGTTTCTCCCACGGAATATAAAAAGAGAGCGCTCCGTCCGGAGCATACTCTCTCTTAAAGGATGATGCAATATCCCTCTGTCTCTGCTGATGGAAGCGAAAACAAAGACATTTATTTTCGTAATATTTTCTCCATTGCCTTACCTTTTGCCAGTTCATCTACTAATTTATCCAAATATCGAATTTGCCGCATTAATTTATCTTCTATTTCTTCCACCCGATATCCACAAATCACCCCTTTGATGAGAGAAGCGTTCGGATTCATATGAGGTGCTTCGTGAAAGAATGTTTCCATAGTTACTTCATCCCTTATTTGTTGTTGTAAGGAATGTTGATCGTAGCCAGTAAGCCAAAAAATAATATCATCTACTTCTTTTTTGGTTCTCCCTTTCTTCTCTGCCTTCTGTATATAAAGAGGGTAGATACTTGAAAAAGGCATTGTAAAAACACGATGACTCTCCATTTTTTGTTTCTCCTTTCCTTGTTATAAAAACAGCCTCACATTCGAACTATAATAGCATTCGTTAGAACCGGTATAATCAATGATACTTGATTATACCGGTTCCAGTCAACTATACCTCATCATAGGTATAAAGTTTTATTTGATTTTTTTCTAAGTAATCCTTTAACCGATTACTTGAGGCATATTCCGCCTCCTTCGTTCTGGGAATTGTCAGCGAAGAATGGCGCAATATATAGTCATCCAGATATCCGGGATGAAAAATCAACAGATCATACCCATCTTCATGACTGTTCTCTACCATCTCGCAGAAGGATTTTTCAGGATCATAATCCGGAGACATACTGTTCATCCACATATACATTTTCTTGCCATTTACTTCAATTGGCGTTCCGTCAAAAGATACATTGATAAATTTCAGGTCATGCCTTTTTGCAACTGTCTCCAGCCCCTTCATAAAATTCGCACTTTCTATAGCATGTCCTTCAAAATACTGCGGTTTTCTGCCGGTGATTGTTAAGAACTGCTGATATTGTGCTTCTATTTCTATGATAACCTCGTCCAATACAACAAAATCCTTATTTTCGGCAAAAGCAGCGCGATATTCTTTTGAAGATTTAAACTCTCCATTTTCTTGTACAATACTTGGAATAAGCTTTGGATCTGAAATCGGGTTCCCCACACAAATATTGGTATGCTGCCCAAGACATAGATCTTCATTCTTAATTAAATCATAACCGTGCTGACTCGAAGGCATATTTACCATAAATCCGATATTACGTATGATGCCTTCTTTTACAGTCTTTTCAATTCCATAATTGATACCTTCACTATAACCCAAATCATCTGCCCGAATCATTAAGTGCTTCATTTACTTATCTCCTTTTTATACTCATGCTACATTTTTTTCTTTCTTTTCCAAACCAATCAGATAGGTTGCAACTGCTGCTACAACAAATGCAATGGCTGCAGAAATGATCGCATTGATCAAATTCATAGTGGAACCGCCGGAATAACCAAAAATACAAAGAAAACTTGCTACCGGAACAATATTATAAGCGGTTAATCCAACAATAGCGCCATAGAGTCCACCTGCAAATCCGCCAATTGCCATTCCGATAAATGGTCTCTTATAGCGAAAACCTAAACCGTATAATCCTGGTTCCGTCACACCGCCAATTACCTGCGCCACGACATAACTGATGGAAGCGGATCTATCCTCTGCCTTTCTCTGGCGCAGTGCAGCACCAAGACTCATTCCACCTACCGCGAAACTTGCTGCAACGGTTGCAGCAGATACAACACTTTCCTGTCCTGCCGATGAAAGTACAACGATCATTGTCGATATTAATACCCAGTGCATACCACTCATGACTAAGAACTCCCATAATGCTCCGATGAGTGCAATTGCCAAAATGGTTGCAATACCGCCAAAATCACCCATTGCCAACAGTCCGTCACAAATATATTTTCCGATAAATGCTCCGGCAGGCCCTAAAACACATAGTGTGATTGGAAGCATTACCAGGATCGTTAAAAATGGAGCAAACACAACCCTTAACATGGATGGAACCACTTTATAAAAGAATTTCTCTACATAGGACAATACCCATACTGACAGGAATATGGGAATAATGGTTGCAGAATAACTCTGAACACTGCAAGGTATCCCAAAAACAGTAAAACTGGTGCCTTCTGTTGCCATACTTACAAATGTAGGATGAATCAGAATGGCCCCTAAAAACATACCCAGAATTGGATTACAGTTTAACTTCTTTGAAGCTGTATATCCGATAATCACCGGGAAAAAGTAAAAAGCGGCATCTCCAACAAACGTAAATAACGTGTAAATATCACTCGTACCGCTCAACACACCAAACATGTCAGGACCAAGAAGCGCCACAAGTGTTTTAAAAAGTGCTGCTGCGATCAACATTGGAATCAATGGTGTTAAACTGCCAGCCATATAATCCAGAATACCACTTCCAACGGATTTTAGTGTAATTTTATTTGTTTTCTGTGTATTTTCGTTGAGCTCAGCATCTTTATTCGTAAATCCGCCGACCTTGCAAAGTTCATTATAGACTGCGTCCACAGTCTGTCCAATAACAACCTGATATTGTCCCGCACTGTGCATGATCCCAACGACACCATCAATTGCCTCAACTTCATCATCCTTTGGAATACTTTGATCTTTTAGGGTAAATCTTAATCTTGTGATGCAATGCGTAACTCCAATTACATTCTCTTTCCCACCCACTGCATCCAAAACATTTTTTGCAATTTCATTATAATTTTGTTTTGCCATTATTATGACTCCTTATCTTTTTCACAATTTTCTCTTGCGCATAAACGATTGATATGAAGCATTAAATATAATAATTCTTCATCACTGGAATCCCAATTGAGTTTTTGTTTTATATAGTTTTTTATAAGCAATGCACACTCATGTGTCTTAGGGTACTCTTTTACCATGGTTGTAAAAAGTTGTCCATTATCACTTAGGATTCCCTGGTCAATTTTTTGACGTTGCAGCAAATATTGCATATGAGAAACAAAACGAGAATTATTAAAACCATTTCTGTCAATCCTGATTTCAAAAAAATTCTCAATGATGGCTGTTACCTCTTCAATGAATGCATCTGAAAAATCCTTTACCTTTTTGTAAGCACTTTCTGCATTTATAAAATGCATTGCAATACTGGCTGCTTCCTCTTTTGATAATTTAATCTTTTTACTTTCGTTAATATAACGAAGTGCTTTTTCTCCTATCTGCATTTCTTTTGGATATAAATGCTTGATATCATACATAAGCGGCATATTGACAAACATTTTTTTCTGGTATCTGATAATTGCGAAATGAATATGATCAGCCAGCGTAAATACAATATTGCCATTAAATTCAATCTGAATCACAGATTTTGCATATTCCACAATCTTTGCAGAAATTTCAATCATATCCTCTGGGATTTCATTCAACAAGTCTAGATATCTACTATCAACTCCGTAGAAGGTACGTGTAATAGTGCTCAGATCCTCAATCTCATATGGAGCTTTTATAAAACCAATTCCTTTACCGAAGGCAATCAATTCTTTGCCATTTCCATCCATACAGACAGCAACATTATTATTTATTTTTTTAATTACCCTCATAAGAATTTCCTCTCTTAATTAAAGCGAATCACTACATCTTCGCCACATTTCAGACCTTTTTTGGGGTCTGAAATAGTAAAAGAATATTCATCTCCATTTGTAATTACCATCGGCGTTGTCATATCCATTCCCATACTTGTAAAAACGGTACGATCTAATGCAATGATCGGCGTTCCCTTCTTTACTTTTTTATCAACATCCACAAGCTTTTTAAAGCCTTTCCCTTCGAGCGCTACTGTGTCCATACCAATATGAATCAATATCTCCGCTCCATTTTCTGCTTTTATTCCAAAGGCATGTAATGTACTTGCAATCATAATGATTGTACCATCGCAAGGTGCACAAACAGTATTACCGTTGTAAGAAAAAGCAATTCCATCACCCATCATTTTTTCGGCGAACATTTTATCCTCGACTGCGTCCAGTGAGATTGATTCTCCATCTACAGGAGCATATAGAATTATCTCTTTTTCTCTTTTCAAGAAACTTAACATCAAGTATCTCCTTTCTTTTTTCTTTTCGAAGGAGTTCCTTGCGCGCATAAAAAAAACTCCTTCATTTGCAATACAAAAAAACAGTTAAACTGTTCTTAAGGTAATGCCTCTGAAAGAGTTACAAGCCTTTAGATATGCATATAGTACCATCAATCTGATCTATTATCAATATAAATCTATATTTTCATTATATTTGCCAGTATTATTTGTTAATTTTTATTCAATTTGCACAAATCAAATTCCTTTTTTCCATCATGTTCTTTCACCTGTGCAAGACTACTTTTTTCTCAAATGAAAATTGCCTTTTCAGCCAAGTATGATATGATGGCAACTGGTACTGTCATAGGATGATTTATAATCGGCTATGACAGTTTTGCCATCTCTGAAACCGGAGTCGGTTAAAGTTCTTCCCCGTTTGTTTCAATCACTTTTTGATACCAGTAAAAAGAATCTTTTTTAAAGCGTTTTTTTGTTCCCTTTCCGTAGTCATCCTGATCCACATAGATAAAACCATAGCGCTTACTCATTTCGGAAGTACTGGATGAGATCATGTCAATCGGCCCCCACATCGTATAGCCGATCACTTCTACTCCATCTTCTACCGCGAATTTCATCTGTTCAATGTGTTGTTTCAGGAATTCAATACGATAAGGATCATGAACCTTTCCATCTTCGAGTCTATCAAAGAATCCAGAGCTGTTTTCCAAAATAAAAATCGGTTTTTGAAATCTGTCGTAAACATGATTTAGCGTATATCTTAACCCCACAGGATCAATCTGCCAGCCCCAATCATTTGCCGGTAAATAAGGATTTTTATAAACGCTGTGCACATTTCCCGAAGTAAGTTCAAGCTGTGTGTCATCCCCTGCCGATATCATGGAATTATAGTAAGACATTCCAACAAAATCAGCCGGATTCTCTTTGATCGTAAGCAGGTCCAAATCCTGCATTTTCAATTGTATTTCTTTTTCCTCAAAATACTTTTTCGCATAATAAGGGTAAATTCCCTTATTTAAAACATCCAGAAAGAACAGATTTTTCATCTGGTCATCTTTTTGCATCGCGATGGCATCCTCTGGCTTACACGTATAAGGGTACGTCGTAAAGTAAGCCACCATACTGCCGATTTTATTTTCAGAATCAATTTCATGTGCTAATTTTGTTGCTTTTGCTGCTGCGACAAATTGATGATGCAATCCCTGAAAAAGCATTTCCTCAAAATTTTCCTGACCTTCATCGATGATTCCAAGTGTTTTAGGACCTGCCTTTACACTCATGTTCATTTCATTGAACGTAACCCAATATTTCACACGTCCCTTAAAGTGCACAAAAAGAGCCTCACAGTATTTTACATATAGATCAATCAGTTCCCGATGATACCAGCCTCCATATTTTTCGATTAATACAAGCGGCATATCAAAATGCGAGATTGTAATTAAGGGCTGCATTCCCAAACGAATACATGTATCGATCAGGTCATCATAAAATTGGAATGCCTTCTCATTGGGTTCCCTGTCATTGCCATTTGGAAATACTCTGGACCAGGCAATCGAATATCGAAATACCCGAAATCCCATCTCTGCCATTAATTCTAAATCTTCATGAAAGGTATGGTAAAAATCAATACCGCGGCGTTTCGGATAAAGAACCGTATCGGTATCCGCCTTGGCTTTTTTTATCATATCCATCGTAATTTTCATTTGCTTCGTAACTTTTCTATCATGATTCGCATTGAATTTCATCACTTCCGGAATCGTCATCGTCTTTCCGTCCAGGTCATAGGCCCCTTCTGCCTGGCACCCTGCCAATGCACCACCCCATAAGAAATCTTTCGGAAATCCTTTTTTCATATCCACCTCTAATCTTCTTTATATCCGAATAAATACGTCAGGATAAAGGAAAATGCAAATGTTACCGCACCCATGATACAGGCCAGCACAAAGTTATTCAGATCTTCACCCATAAAAATCGGCATAGTAATAATGGACACCGAGGCAGTTGCATAAGCATGAATCTTTAACGCACCAATCAGAATGCCGCAGATACCCGAAGCAATGCAAGTTGTCACAAAAGGTCTTCTATAACGGATCAGGCACCCATAAACTGCCGGCTCGGTTACGGAAAGCAAAGCCGTCAGACCAGTTGTCAGACCGACCTGCTTGTTTTCTTTTTTCTTTGCCTTCACGCCGACTGCAAGAGCAGCTCCGGCAATTGCAAAGTTTGCAGCCAGTGCTTTTGTGAAGATGTAAGAGCTTCCGTTTGCAGCAATTTCATTCACAATAAGCGGTATTAAAAGCGTATGCATACCCGTAAGCACCAGAATAGGCTGTAAGAATGCCATAATCCCGATACTGATGGCTCCATAATTACTTAAAACGATACATAATTTGGCAAGCAGTGTACCGACAACCGAACCGATTGGGCCCAATATAAACAATGTCAACGGAACCATGATAACGGTGATTAAGAACGGTCTTAATATAAACTTAACTGCGTTTGGCAGCCATTTTGTAATATATTTATCTACGACTGCGAGAATTGGTATCATAATCAAAACCGGAATAATATTAGCCGAATATTTTACCTGCATAATAGGAATCCCAAATAAAGACAGCGCTGATATATCGTTAATTGCCGGATGTATCATAGCAAACGATAAAAAAGCAGCTATGTATTCATTTGTTTTTAATTTACGTGCTCCCGCAAATGCAATTAATACCGGCAGATAATAAAATACCGAATCGGCTATCGCACTTAAGACCACATAGGTGTTGTCCGTTTTCTCCATTCCCGCGAATTGAACCATAAGTGCAAGAATTGCATTGATTAAACCGGATGCAATCATGACCGGCAACGCCGGTGAAATGGAGCCGGAAATAAAACTTAAGACGGAATCAAGCGGCCGTTTCTTTTCTTCTGTTTCGATACTTTCCTCGCCTGTAATTGGGCAGATTTTTTCAATTTCATGAAATAAATCCTCCACTGTCGGTCCGATTACAATTTGATACTGTCCGGCCTTGTCCACCACACTGATTACTTCCGGCATTTCTTTTAATTCTGTTTCCTGTATAAGCTTTTTATCTTTTATTTGAAATCGTAATCTGGTTGCACAATGCGTATAATTTGCTATATTGCCCTGTCCCCCCAGCAAATCAATTATTTTAACCGCTGTCTGATTATCATTCATGATCATCTCTCCTGTTCTGACTTTTTTTCGTCCCTAGTATGACATTTTTAATATGATAAATGAGATATCCCAATTCAGCATTACTCACCGTTACTTTATACTTATCTTTCATATAGTTTGTAATGTCACTTACGCATTTATATATTTCCGGATACTCAAACCGGCCCAGACGAAACATAAAGTCATCTTCTGCTTCCTCATCGGTTTTATCCACTACCCGTTTTGCAAAAAATTGTAAGTGCCTTACAAATCGATTATACTGAAGGCTTTCATGATTGAGCTCCGTCTGATAATAGCTTTCAACAATATTCAGGATATCCTGTATCATATGTGTTTCTTTCATCGTATCTTCTATGTTCTGATTCATGGAAGCATTTACGATATGAAGCGTAATGAATCCTGTTTCATCATCCGAAATTACAATATTCAGGTGGCTTTCAATAATTTTCACGGCCTTTTGGGCCAGTCTATACTCTAACTTATAAAATTGTTTGATCTCCATCAGTAGTGGATTTTCAAAAATGATTCCATTTTGCTCCCGTTCGAGTGACATACTGATATGATCAATTAAAGTGATATAAATTTTATCACTTAAAATTAATTCTGAGTTCTCTTTGATCATTTTGATAATCTCGTCTGCAATCCGTAAATAAACGGTCGGAACATCCGATACGATCTCCTCTAATTTGGACATCTCATGCTGATCCTTAAGCCTGAAAATTTTATCAATCATATTTTCGTCAATGTCATCACCTGATTTTTTTTGATAAGCGATTCCCTTACCAATCACAATCACTTCTTCATTTTTGTCCATTACAACAGCTACACTGTTATTGTATATTCTCTTGATTATCATGATGAAACCTCTTCTCTTATCAATCACTAAAAGATAATATTTTCTGTAAGCAGTTCACCTCTGTATACCGTTCGATAGTCATTCTTCCTAACTCATTATGATTTGTCACCAGGACCATAACGCAAGGGTTCAAACCGTTTTTTTCTATTTTATTGATATCAAAATCAATTAGTAACTGCCCTGCTTTTACATCGGTATCATTCGTGACATAAGACTGAAACCCATCTCCATTCATAGTAACCGTATCGATCCCGATATGAAGTAGTATTTCCATCCCATCCTCACTTATCATACCGACTGCATGATTTGTAGGAAATAATGCTGTTACCTTCCCATTTACAGGGGAGTATAATTTCCCAATAGAAGGGAAAATAGCAATACCATCGCCTAATGCCTTCGATGCAAATACTTCATCTGGCACTTCAGATAAAGCCATCCATTTTCCTTCCGCCGGACTATAGATGGTTTTACGCTCATATGCACCATCTATCTTTATAAATGTGGTCTCACTCTTTTTACGCAAAGAAAAATCTTTTAATAAACGCACTTTATCACCTCCTTTTTACCAGCGCAAAAAAACAGCCTTACGCCGAATATTTCAATACAAACTACAATTAAGTCTGTTTGAAAGAATTCGGTTAAGCCTGCTTAACAGTAACCACCCTATGTTCTATGCGTAAAGTCTATCACCTTTCGAAAGAATAGTCAATATATTATTCGCATTATTTTGGCTATTGTGTTGGTTATTTTTTCATATACAATATTTTTTTAGTAATTTTAACCTATATCAAATAAAGTAATCTTTTATTGGTACGTTAAAAAGGGTACTATCTTTTCACCCTTCCCTTATCATTCCCTGTTCCGATCCAGTCTCCAACGCACGATGTCGGTGATAAGTTGATCATCGATCGGCCTGCCAAGCGGCAGCTGAATTGCTCCTTTACTGGTCTTATATCCCGTGAGGCGTTCCGCAAATACGGTCGTAGCTTCGCCGCCAGGGTAAATTCCGATGTGTTTTTTGAACGCAGCAAAGTGAATGATATTTTCACCCTGCCAGAAGGTCGGCATCTGCCATGAGATTTTCTCTATGGCCTCCGGTGCAGCCGCGCGAATGGTCTCACGGATATTTTGTAACAGCGGCCGCACATCTTCCGGCTGCGCTGCGATGTATTCATCAATACTGTTTGGTTTCACACAAAAGTGATCTTGTTTGTTGTTTTCAAATTCACGACCGCAATTGGGACATTTCCACATTTGCCTGCTACTCCTTCCTTAGCCTAATTGTTTTCGCCAAAGGTGTATCCTTTTTTATCCGCACTCCTCTGCTTGGCGTGATGCCATGAAACGCAGGTCACCTACTTCGTATTTTACATCATTTACCGTCAGTTTGTCTGCACCATTTTTGAAAAATCACATATATTGAAGAGATCATAAAAAAGAGGTAGAGGCATGGTAAACACACCAGCTAATCTGGTTTTTGAAGGCGGCGGCGTCCTGGGAATCTCCTATCTTGGCGCGTTGCAATATCTATACCAATCCGGCATTCTCCAGAGTGTCAAAAGAGTGGCCGGCACTTCCGCCGGGGCAATCACGGCCTGCATGACCAGCTTAAATCTTTCCTTTGAAAAAACCAGGGAGCTTGTGGATACCCTGGATTACAAAAAGATACCCCAGGAGAACCGCTTCCCTGAACTGAAAGCGATATCGGAACCTGCATTGCGCCAATTTGAAGAGATCTTCGGCGATTTGGGCTGCCTGTACCGGCTGATGACAAAGTACGGATGGTATTCCAGCGAGTATTTTTATACCTGGCTCAAAAAACAGATCGCGTCTCAATTCGATCCTGCAAAAAAGCTGCCGCCATATACATTTGCTGACTTCAAAAATTCTTCTATACATAAAGGGCAAAGGCCTTTTCGTGATCTGTATGTTGTCGGCACAAATTTGTCCTACCGTTCATCAAACATATTTTGCTATGAAAATACGCCGCATATGGAGGTGGCACAGGCAGTCAGAATCTCCATGTCAATTCCCTTATTCTTTGAAGCGGTAGAATACACTCCGGATATGGCGGACGCCTCAGCCAACATCTTCTGCGACGGCGGCGTCATGTGGAACTACCCCATTAATATGTTTGATTCTGCTTTTTTTACGAAGGATAAGCGAGATGGAGTCAATGAGCAAACACTGGGGCTGCGGTTTTTAAGTAGTACAAATTATCATGAAATCAACAACTTTTTAGACTTCATAAATAATTTGTATCATTCCCAATTGCGTGTTCAACAAAATTATTTTGAGAACAGTCCTCAGGATATAGCAAGATCGATACAAATCAATCCCGGCGACATTTCATTCGTTGACTTCGATATTACTACCGGTGATGAAACCTATCTTTTTTTATACTATCAGGGCTATCAGGCAGCGAGAAATTATTTCAATCGTACAAACGACAGAAGCATTGACCGATAATGCTGTGTCTCCTGTCCGCAGGACGATTCTTTTCCCTATATTTTTCACAGGATATCAGACAATCATTCATAATTATATGCAAAAAATTTCTCCGTTTATTGGAGACGTTTTTATTTTATTCCATCAAATAACGGACAAAGAGATTTTGACAATATAGTTCATACATCTTCTAAGCATTGTTTGAAAGGCACATGACTTTTAAATATTTTATAAAAACAATTTTCGCTCATTTAAGGCTCATAAATGGCTACTTTTTGTGTTCGAAATCTGCTTTGGGCCCTTCGAACTATATTTCGCCACCAGTATCACCGTCTCCACATGCCCTGAGAAGATAAAAAAGATGACCATTGAACCCAATACCTCCTTGGCGTCAGCTAACCCATTAAAAAACTTCCTCTTTCGACTAGTTTTTGAACGAATTATTAAGTTACTTTTCAAAAATCGCTCATCGAGTATAAGCCCTGTCACAGCAAAAAATTCTTGAAACTACTTGCTTAACACTTTACTATTGTCTAGCATTTGAGGTGCGCTTCACTATTGGCACAGAGCCCATAACCAAATAAGAACCCTGATCTGTTTGGTGCTACCCCAAATCAGACCAAGGTCCTCATTCTGTTATTTTTATTATAGTTGAACTAACTTATTAACTTATATATTTAGATACAATTATATACCATCAATTACTATGTCCCATAACCTTAACATCCCATATGGAATAGCCATAAGGTAAAGCCCTCTCAATTCCCTGGAATTTAACATACCTTGCATTTACTGCTGAAAAATTCAGGGTTTCGATTCCGCCGCTGCCATTTGTCTGTTTATATACACTGGTATAGTTTGTTCCGTCAGTAGATACAAAGATCTCATACTGCTTGCCAAAAGCCGCCTCCCAGTTAAGTATTAACTGGCTGATATTATATGTTGTGCCAAGATCTATAGTAAACCAGGCATTATCAGCGAAGTTAGAAGACCATCTGGTAGTTGTATTATTATCTGTCAGATAACTTTCAGGAAAACCTGCCTCTGTACCTGATGAAGTAACAGACTTGCCCAGAGCTACATCGGTATTAGTTGTTGGATTTCCTGATCCGCCATCTTCCGGTGTCCCCTGTGTCACACCATGAATGTAAGTAAAGGTCTGTGTATCCAAAGCTCCACTGCCCGGATTGTAGGTAAAGAAATATTGTACCTCATCGCCTTGTTTCATATTTTCCACTGAATAAACGAAGTTTCCGCCACCTTTATTCGTCATGGCTACATTTACTTGACCACCGTTATTGATTTTGTAATGAAGTTCTGCAAAAGTGGCACCGTTTACATAGAATTCCAGCTTATCGCCAATCTTTTTCAATCCTTTTACACTATCACCAATTACATATACAGTGGTTGATGCCTTTACTGTTACCTGGCAGGCAGCTGTTTTATTACCATCTGCTGTCTGTACAGTAATTGTAGTTGTACCTGCTGCAACAGCTGTTACTTTTCCTGTCTGGTCAACAGTTGCAATGCTTGTATTGCCACTGGTCCAAGTAACTTGTTTGTTTGTAGCATTAGCAGGAGCAATTGTAGCATTCAGTGTTTGTGTACCGCCAACTGTTATTTCAGTTTGAGCGACATTTAAAGAGACATCTGTAACGGGAACATTCTGACTTTCCCCTGCATTAACGGTAACAACACAGCTAGCTGTATATCCTCCGTCTTTTGTGGTTGCAGTTATTGTAGCAGTACCATTTGCCACCGCTGTTACCTGCCCTGCACTAACGGCAGCTACTGATGGATTGGTGGAAGTCCAGGTAACATTTTTATTTGTTGCATTACTTGGTGTAATTGTTCTGTTAATAAGTAAAGTCTCTCCAATAGTTGAAAGTACTGCTGTCTGTTTATCTAATGATATTCCTGTAACTCTTACAGCATCAGGCTCAACCCAGTCAGTATCTTTATATACACGTACATAATCTACCTGCATACTTGCCGGAATATCTCCAGGTCCGGGTGTAACACCGCCATCAAACCAGCCGCCAACTGCAAGATTCATAATAATATAGAATTCCTGATCAAAAGGTGCGTTATTATTAGAAGGTGCTCCATTGGAATACCACTGTTCATTTGTAGCTTTAAAGAAACACTTACCGTCTACATACCATTTAATATTATCTTCTTCCCAAACCACACTGTATACATGGTAATCAGAATCTATAGTCTGTCCGTCACTGAAAGAGAAATCACCGCCGATGTAAGTATTGGCCGGCCATTGTCCGCCAAAGTGGATTGTACCGCTGGTAGCTCCTGGTAAACGTCCTCTTGCTTCCATAACATCAAGTTCACCGGAGGCTGCCCAGGTTCCATAAGTATCATCGTTAGGGAGCATCCAAAGTGCCGGCCATAAACCGTTACCACTTGGAAGTTTAGCACGAAAATCAATTCTGCCGTATTTAAATGTAAAATTATCCTTGGTTGTAATTTTACCGGAAGAATAAGGTGCTACACGGTTAGGATCCTGTGGAAATGTTTTAGGCTCTTCAAGAGCAGTAATCGTTAATTTACCATCACTAACAGAAATATTCCTTGTACTGTCTGTATAGTGTTCCAGTTCATTATTACCCCAGCCCCAGGTACCTGGATCGTCATTAATATAATATCCTGTATTGTAATTCCAGATGCTTGTATCAAGTGCTGTGCCGTTGAATTCATCACTCCATATTAAATCCATACCATCTACATCGGGATTCTCCGGTGTGCTAAGTTCAATATCTCCAAGATCTGAAACATCTGGTCTTGGTGCATTGGGATTACCGATAAAGGTGTAATACACATAATTACTACCTATGCCTCCGCCTTTCTGACCATTTAAAGGATAACCAATTCTAAGTTCCATATCAACTTGAATAGGTTGGAACCACAGACCATAGATATTATCCACCCAATAGCCCCATTGGTTTTTATCGGACATATTATTGTATCCGTTTCCAGAATAACTGAAACTGCTTTTACTGAAATCACTAAGTTCTACCCATACACCATTTACCTTAGTTTCATAAACAAACTTATCAAGTTCAGAGCTAATGGGTGCTCCGCCGTCAATTTTAGGCAGAGGTACACCTATTGCTCCGGTTTCACCTGCTGTATAGGTAGTTCCGTCATAAGGCGTAAGATTATAATTATTTCTTACCGGTGTATTATAAGTTATGGTATAGATTAAAGATACATGGGAAGTTTTAGATTCCAGTTTTACATTGATAGACTCCTCTACTGTAAACCAATAACCTCCGCCTCCGTCAGTAAACTGCCCAAAATTCTGATCATATATCCAGCCACTGGCAGCATTGTTATCAATATCAATCCATGTGCTATCTGCTACAGGTTTTACATAAACCTTTAAATCTTCAGCTACTGCTGCATATGTTACTGCTGCATCTCCGTTAAATATCGGATAGGTAAAGCCTGCTCCCCCTGTTACTCCTGCTGTAATATCAGGTCCTTGAGTTGGTGCCATTGAGGTTATGGTTGTTTTAGGAATATCCGTAAATACCAGGGTGTAATCCAAGGTAACACCACTTGTCTTGGATACCAGCTGAAGATATGTGGTTTCTGATACGGTAAACCAATATCCGTTAAATCCGCTGTCACTCCAATTACCCCAATCTACGTTGTAGGCAAAACTGGTACTGTCAATATTTACCCAGCTACCGTTTACCTTAACATTAACCGTTAAATCACCGACAACCTCTTCCCATGTTGCTGCCCCGCCATTAAAAATAGGCATTACAAAGCCATAACTTGCCTGTCCTACACCTGATTTGGTTATAACAGGTCCATCTGCTGCAGAAAAATATGACATGGATGTAATTGTTTTTGCTGCTGCCTGTACTTGCATGTTAGCCCCCAAAGGTGAAAACATGCTGCAAATAACCAACACTGCTGCAAGCATAAAACCAAGTGCCCTTTTGTTTAACCTGTTTCCCTTCTCCTTAAATCTCCCCATTTTTTCCTCCTTTTAAAATATAGTTAATAGTTTCAATCTTTAAGTCTGTAGAAATAAGCATTTCTATCTCTATACCAGCTTATTTTCCCTCCCAAGTTGTTACTTCTATTGTACTTTCCATAGTTATCCATTTTAAAGGCATAATTTTTTATTTTAAGTATACTTTTTTTATTTTACACAGTTTTTTTGTAAGAGGCTGCAACAAATGATAACTTAACTCTTGAGGATATGATACGCCTGTGTATGAGAGCCGGTGAAATGAGTGTTGAAGTTATGAAAATACTGGATGAAGCCAATACAAGTACTTATAAGAATCCAACTCCAAATAAGGTTAACATGAATCCCCAAAAAGGTCCCTTTATTATTTCATCCGGTCATGACTTAAGAGATTTGGAAATGCTTCTAATACAAATAGAAGGAAAAGGCAATTATATATCAAATGTGTAATTACTTCCATTTAAACTTATATGATGTTTATATAATACAGGCCTATCAGTATCAAATAATTGTAACCAAATATAAAAAGCCCTGGGAATAATTCCAGGGCTCTTGATTATCATTACATATTAATATCCAATGTTATCTCAACATTATAGCTTGTCAAACTTTTTCGAGTTAATAATACTACACTTTCCACGTGCACCGTATGGCAGAATTGATCCACTGCCTGCACTTTTTTCAGTTCATATCCATGCCCGCAGAGGTATTTCAAATCTCTTGCCAGCGTAGCACTGTCACAGCTGACGTAGACTATTCGTGCCGGACCCATTTCTACCATAGCAGTAAGCAGACTCTCTTCGCAGCCCTTTCGCGGAGGATCTACAACGATAACATCCGCATAGGCCTCCTGTCCTGCTGCCAGCTGCTCCTTCACGTAGGCTGGATAGACTTCTTCTGCCTTTCCTACAAAAAATTCTGCATTTGTGATACCATTGATTGCGGCATTGTTCTGTGCATCTGCGATTGCCTGCGGCACAATTTCCACACCAAAGACTTTTTTTGCCTTCGTGGCAAGGAATAGGGAAATTGTCCCAATTCCGCAGTATAAATCCCAGACTGTCTCATTTCCGGTAAGACCGGCATATTCCAGTGCCGTCCCGTACAATTTTTCCGTCTGTACCGGGTTCACCTGGTAAAAAGAAAGCGGAGAGATCTGATAGCGGATGTCCCCGATATAATCTGTAATATAGTCCTGTCCCCAAAGAGTCTTTACGGTATCCCCCAGAATCACATTGGTCTGGCTGGTGTTGCTATTGACAGAAATACTTTTCATTCCCTCGATATCAGTCAATGTTTCGACAAGCTGCTGCGCATGCGGAAGCTGCCTGGCATTAATCACAACGCAGACCATAATCTCTTTTGTCGTAAATCCATAACGGATCAGGACATGACGGACGCAGCCTGTTCCTGTCTTTTCATCATACGCGGATATCTGATATTGGCGCATAAAATCAAGCACCGTCTGAAGGATTTTCTCGTTGACTTCTACTCCAAGGTAACACGTTTCTACCGGTATAATGGAATGAGTTCTACCGGCATAGAACCCTGCAATGAGATTGCCTTCCCGATCGGTTCCGATTGGGAACTGCGCCTTGTTCCGATAACGATAAGGCTCTTCCATGCCGATGATTGGCTGCATACACGCATCAATTTCTGCCTCGGCAAAACCGCCGATCCGTACCAGATGGTCCCGTACCTTTTTATTTTTAAAGGAAAGCTGCTGTGAATACGCAAGGGCCTGAATCTGACAGCCGCCGCATTGTCTGCTGATCTTACAGCGCGGTGAAACACGGAATGGAGATTCGGTTACAATCTGTTCCATTCTTGCATATCCATAGGTCTTTTTCAGCTTCATTACAGTCGCATACACCACATCTCCAGGCAGGGCATCCTTGATAAAAAATGTCATTCCTTCATATCTGCCGATTCCCTCACCGTCGATGCCGATATCTTCAATTGCAACTGTAATACGATCATTTTTCTTCATAATTATTTACTCGTCATTCGGATATTGGATTCAAATAGACGGTTAAATCCAAGCCATTCGGTATTTCCATCCGGGACACTCGTAAAGATTTCACGCATGGTCTCCATTTTTGCATCGATATTATCTGCAAAGCTGAGTGCAACTGCCTCCGCAAGCGCAGGCTTCTTCGGAGAACCATATTCTAATTCACCATGATGGGATAAGATGCAATGTATCAGCTCATTTTCGAGCTTCTTCGGAAAGTTCGGAATGGTTGCAATCCGATTTCTCACCTGCATGGCACCAATCATAATATGCCCAAGAAGCTGTCCTTCATCCGTATAATCATTTTCCGGAAACGTAGACAGTTCTTCCAGCTTGCCGATATCATGGAACAACGCAGCTGTCAGGAGCAGATCGGCATTCAAAATAGGATAGGTATTCGCCATATACCTGCAATTCCTTGTCACGCCCAGCGTATGCTCCAGGAGTCCGCCTACAAACCCGTGATGTACGCTCTTGGCTGCCGAATGGAATTGAAAGCGCTTCGCAAATGCATCGTCTTCCAGAAAAAAGCTCGAGCAGAGTCTCCTTAAAAACGGATTTGTCATCTTTACGATAAATCCCGTCAGTTCCGCATACATCGCATCGATATCATGCTCACTGACCGGCAGATAATCCTTCGGGTCGTACTCACCCGGCTGTACTCTTCTGACTCTCTTTACATTCAGCTGCAAGGCTCCCTGAAAACTTGTAATATCGCCATATACGTTAATATAATCCAGCTTGTCATAATCATCAATTCCCTGCGAACCCGGCTCCCAGATCTTGGCGTCGAGTGTTCCCGTTTTATCCTGTAAAACAAGAGATTCATAAGGTTTTCCGTTTTTTGTCATTGCTATCTGTTTATTTTTGCAAAGGAAAATCTCATTGACACGTTCTCCCTCACGTAACGATTCTATATAATGCATCTTGTAATCCTCTTTCTATTTTTATCAAACCCGCTGCCAACGGTGTTTACGGAAGCACACCTGCTTCTGCCTGACAGTCAATTGCTGCATAGCCGTCACTGCCCTGACGCATAATCTGAATTTGCACGGTTGTCCCAGGTGACAGTTTACGAATATATTGCTGATACTGTAACACCGTCTGTATACTGTTTCCATCCATCTTCGTGATAATATCGCCGCTCTGCAGACCTGCTGCAAGTGCCGGGGAATCCATCTCGACAGATTTGATGTAGACACCGCGCGGCAGATCATATTTTTTCTCAATATCACTTGTGACAGTTGTTACTTTCAGTCCAAGATAAGCGATGTCCTGATTATTGGAAAGGCGTTCAATGATCTCTTTGAGTTCTGAAATGGACAGTGCCGTCAGTGTGTTCTCTTCATCCGCACTGCTGTAATCCTGCATGACAAGTCCGATAATCTCTCCCTGCAGATTCAAAAGAACTCCGCTTCCGTTGGTACTCGCCACAATATCGGTCGTAAACACCGTAAAGTTACTGTCTATTGTCGATACACTGTTTTCCGTCGATGTGATATTGCCGGTCAGAATCGAAAAATTAGCTCCCAGGGGGCTGCCCACTGCGATTACGACATCCCCCTGCGATACCTCCAGTGAATTGCCAAGCTGTGCCACATGGATGTTGTTGCGCGTATTTTCATCCATCTGACTGTCCGGTATGGATAAAATCGCAATCCCTGTATTTCCGTCATACTTTTTCAGGTTGGCAGAAGTACTCGTACCATCCTCAAATGTGACGCTGATCGTTTCCGCATCTGCAATCACTTTCTTCTCGGTCATAATAAGCAGCTCCTGACCATTATCGGAAATGATGATTCCGCTTGCCTGTCCTTCCCGTTCATACGGTGTATTAAACCAGTCTGTGTCACTTCGTACGCCTGTCACGGTGACAACCGACTTATTTGCACTGGTTCCGACCGCATAGAGCTTATTCTGAAGCTGCTGATAATCCTCCAGTCCCAGTTCCTGCGGCACTTCCACAATCTGCGTGGAAGGCTGTGTCTGCTCTGTCTCTTCTTCCTCCGCAGTTTCGGTCTCCGTCTCCGTCATCTGCTCATCGGAAGGAATGGATACGACCTGGTTGTCCTTTTCCTCAAACCATTTCTGCATGACCGGCTGCATCACGGTAAACACCAGGCATGCCACAAATCCAAAAAGCACAGCAAGTCCCGTCGTCCTTACAATATGTAAGACCACACGCCTCTTATTGATCGGCTTGCTCTTAATTTTCTCTGTGATAAAATCAAACTCTTCGTTCTGCTTATCTGGCATAGAATAACCCCTTTTCTACACGTCTAGCTCTTATTATACTTTCTTCCTATATTTGTTGCAACTTATTTATTTCTATTGATAAATTCTGTTATGCTCTGTTTTCCACACAATCTTCACCTTACCACCATTTTGCAGTCACGATGTATATTTATCATGAAATTCAGAAATCATCTTAGAACAAAAAGACAGGAGGGAAAAAGAAATGTCCAGAACAATCATTGCACTGATTCCCGCATATGAACCGACCCCTGTATTGGGCGGTCTGGTGAAAACACTTACCGAGAACCGGATACAGGTCCTGGTTGTAAACGATGGAAGCAGCACAGACTGTAACGCTGTTTTCGAGGAAGCCAGCCATTTTGCAGTCGTCCTGAATCATCCGCAAAACAAAGGAAAGGGCTGTGCCTTAAAAACAGGCCTCATCTATATACAAAAGCAGTTTGAATCCGATAGTATCATCGTAACCTTAGATGCCGACGGGCAGCACAGTATTGCCGATACGCTTCTTGTAGCAAATGCCGCAATGGAACACCCATCCGCACTCACAATCGGCTGTCGTTCCTTTCAGGGAGATGTCCCTGCAAAAAGCCGGTTTGGCAATACAGTTACCCGCTTTGTCTACCGGATTTCAACAGGTGTGACTGTCCATGACACCCAGACCGGACTTCGTGCTTTCGGCAGTGAATTGCTGGACTTTCTCATCGATCTGGAGGGTGAGCGGTATGAATACGAAATGAATGTCCTGCTGGCCTGCACACGGACGGATATTCCGATCCGTGAAGTCACCATACAAACCATCTATTATGACAACAACGCCGGATCTCATTTTCATCCGGTCCGGGACTCTTTTCGCATTTACCGCAATATCATCAGGTTCGGAGCTTCTTCCTTCCTCAGTTTTCTGATTGATTACGGTCTATACAGCATACTCACGCTTATTACCGCCGGACTGAGCGCTTCTGTCAGTGTACCGCTGTCCAATATTACGGCAAGAGTGGTCAGTGCCAGCGTAAACTTCTCCATTAACAGACGCATTGTGTTTAAACATCAGGACAATGTCCGGAAGGCGGCTGTCTCTTATTTCCTGCTGGCGGCGGGTATTCTGGCCGGAAATACGGTTCTGCTCGACGTGCTGGTAGAGGGCCTTGGTGTAAATCGTTTTGCGGCAAAGCTGATTACCGAGCTGACTTTTTTCGTCTCCAGCTTTCTGGTTCAGAATTATATTATATTCCGCAGGTCAGCTAACAAAACTGCACTCCAGATACAGGAAGGAGATATCGATGAACCGTAGAAAAAGACCATGCCTGTGGACAGCGCTCTATGCTGTTTTGCTGATTTCCTTTACGGCATATGTCCTTCTGGATGCTTTTGTCATCCCAAGAAGTTATGTTGTTTTAGACAGCACCCAGACGCAGGAGATCTCAGCCTCCTCCTCTAATACCGATACTGCCTCTTCCGACAGCAGCTCCTCTTCGGATGCGGTCATTACAGACAGCACCTATGATGACGGAAGTATCAGCATCACCATAACATCCTACCGGGAAAATGATACCGATATCTATGTGGCCGATATCACACTCTCCAGTGCGGATGATCTGCTGACGGCATTTGCCGACAATACGTACGGAAAGAACATTACGGAAACCACCTCTGACATAGCCGCAGCCAATGATGCGATTCTTGCCATTAACGGAGATTTCTATGGTACAAGAGACGGATACGTCATACGAAACGGTGTACTTTACCGGGATTCTTCGGCAGGATCTTCACAGGAGGATCTCGTGATTTATGAGGACGGAACCGTGGATATCATTCAGGAAGGTGATATTTCCGCTGAAACACTTTTGGACAACGGTGCCGCACAGGTGCTTTCCTTCGGACCCGGACTGGTCGAAGACAGTCAGGTATCCGTAACCCAAGACGAAGAGGTCGGGAAAGCGATGGCAAGCAATCCGCGTACCGCCATCGGAATAATTGACGATCTGCATTATGTTATGGTCGTTGCAGACGGCCGGACAGAGCAGAGTTCCGGACTTTCCCTCTATGAGCTGGCGGAGTTCATGCAGACGACCCTCGGTGTGACAACTGCCTATAATCTGGATGGCGGAGGTTCCTCCACGATGTATTTTAACGGAACGGTTGTCAATCATCCGACAACCAACGGTCAGAAAATATCCGAAAGGAGTGTGAGTGACATTGTATACATCAAATAAAAATCAGCAGGCAAAGCGGGGAATTCTGATCTATCTGGGCATTACGGTTTTCTGCCTTCTGTTCAGCAACATCTATGAATATTTCAGTCACAATGTCTATTCCGGTTTCATGGTGTTTCTGGCAAGCATCCCTTTCGCCGGCGGACTGCTTCCCCTACTTCTGATCCGCCTTACATCCCTTCCGTTTCCTGGAAGATTCGCGGAAAATGCATATCATTGCGGAATCGCAACACTGACGGTCGGCTGCTGCCTTACCGGTGTTTTTGAAATCTACGGCTCCGTATCGAATCTCGTAAAGATCTATTGGATAGCCGGGACCCTTCTTTGTCTGCTCGGAATTGTCACATACACTTTTTCCTGCATGATCATCCGGCATCCCCGTTAATTCTGGAAATTCCCTGACTTTCCTTCAAAATATTTTTTTGCTTTCCTTGCGCTCTCTTTTGGGTTAAAATAGGATATGTGAAGTACTGAATTACCGCAATTTTGGAGGATAATATGAACAAAAAAGTTTTTAAAACTTTAGAATATAATAAAATCATCGATCTGCTGGCAGCACATGCCTCCAGCGAGAAAGCCAAAAAAATGTGTCAGGATCTTATGCCGGGCGACGATAAGTCCGGCATTGAGACAGCTCTGGCACAGACCAATGATGCGCTGAGCCGTATCTATAAAAAGGGATCACTTTCCTTTTCCGGTGTACATGACATCAATGCTTCCGTCAAACGTCTGGAAATCGGAGCCAGTCTTGGCATACCCGAATTTCTCCGCCTTACTTCTCTCTTAGAAGTGGCAAAGCGGGCAAAAGCTTATGGACGAAATGACAGAGAGGATACACCGGAGGACAGTCTGACCTCTTTTTTTCAGCGTCTGGAACCACTCACACCGCTTGTGGATGAGATCCGCCGCTGTATTATTTTGGAGGATGAGATCAGTGACGATGCAAGCAGCAATCTGAAATCCATCCGCCGTTCCATCAAATCCATCAATGACAAGATTCATTCCCAAATGACAAATATGCTGAATAATACCACCACACGCGGCTATCTGCAGGACGCAGTCATCACCATGCGTGACGGGCGGTATTGCCTGCCAGTGAAGGCAGAGGCGAAAAACCAGGTAACCGGTATGGTTCACGATCAGTCATCCAGCGGTTCTACACTCTTCATCGAACCGATTGCCATTGTGAATCTCAATAACGATCTGCGTGAAATGTTTTTAAAGGAACAGGATGAGATTCAGGTCATTCTGGCCAATCTGAGCAATCTGGTCTCAGAATATATTCCATACATTCAGGACGATTATGATATTCTTACAACACTGGATTTTATTTTTGCAAAGGCATCCTATGCACTGGAATATAACGGCACTGCTCCTGCTTTGAATGAGCAGGGTCGCATTCATATCAAAAAAGGCCGCCATCCGCTGCTGGATAAGACCCGTGTCGTTCCGATTGACATCTGGCTGGGCGGAAAATTCGATCAGCTGGTCATCACAGGCCCGAATACAGGCGGAAAGACCGTTTCCTTAAAGACTGTGGGTCTGCTGACTCTGATGGGTCAGTCCGGAATGCTGATTCCCGCCGGAGACCGCTCGGAACTGGCCATTTTCAGCAATGTGTTTGCAGATATTGGGGACGAGCAGAGCATTGAACAGAGCTTAAGTACCTTCTCCTCTCATATGACAAATATTACGTCGATTCTGGCAGAAGCCGATGGCCGTTCTCTGGTGCTGTTTGACGAACTGTGTGCCGGAACAGATCCGGCAGAGGGAGCTGCCCTCGCAGTTTCGATTCTGACTTATTTTCACAATCATCATATTCATACTCTGGCGACAACGCATTACAGTGAGATTAAGATCTATGCACTGACCACCGATGGCGTGGAAAATGCCTGCTGCGAGTTTGACGTAGAGACACTGAGCCCTACCTACCGCTTACTGATCGGGATTCCAGGAAAGAGCAATGCGTTTGCGATTTCCAAAAAGCTGGGGCTTTCCGATACGATTATTGAAGATGCCAAAAAACGAATTACAGAAAATGAGCAGAATTTTGAAGACCTGATTACGGATCTGGAGGCAAGCCGCCTGACGATTGAAAAAGAACAGCTGGAAATCAGCCGTTATAAAGAAGAAGTTGAGACACTCAAAAAGCGTCTGGAAGAGAAGCAGGAACGTCTGGACAGCCGCCGGGAAGAGATTCTTCGCAAGGCAAATGCAGAGGCGAATGCCATCTTAAAAGAAGCCAAAGAGACGGCGGATGAGGCCATCCGCAACTTTAACCGTTTCGGCAAGACTACACCGGATATCAGTGAAATGGAACGGGAACGTACGAAACTGCGTACGAAAATGTCCGACAACGAGAAAAAACTGGCCAATGCAAAGAAATCGGCACCGGTCAATACCAGTATTCCAAAAAAGTTAAAGATCGGTGACAGTGTCAAGGTTCTCAGTATGAACTTAAAGGGTACGGTCCACACACTGCCGGATGCACGCGGAAATCTGTTTGTCCAGATGGGCATTCTGCGTTCACAGGTAAATGTCCGTGATTTGATTTTATTGGAGGAAGAATCCCCTCTTTCCGGCAAACAATTTAACAAGACGGGAGCAGGAAAATTAAAAATGTCCAAATCCTCATCCATTTCCACGGAAATCAATCTGATCGGAAAGACCGTAGATGAGGCAATCGCTCTTCTGGATAAATATCTGGATGACGCCTATCTGGCGCATCTGCCTTCCGTTCGGATTGTCCACGGAAAGGGTACCGGTGCACTGCGTAAGGCTGTGTCCGACCATTTGAAGCATTTAAATTATATAAAATCTTATCATCTTGGGGAATTCGGCGAAGGGGATGCCGGAGTGACCATTGCGGAGTTCAAATAATGAAAATAACCATAAGGGAGGTCAACTATGGCTGCAAAACAGAAAATACTAATCGTCGATGACGATGTAAATATCGCGGAGCTGATTTCGCTCTATCTCACCAAGGAATGCTTTGATACGCAGATGGTTCATGATGGAGAGGCCGCACTTGCGGTATTTGAAACCTATCAGCCGAATCTGATCCTGTTAGATCTCATGCTCCCGGGCATTGACGGTTATCAGGTATGCCGCGAAATCCGTGCAAAAGCCAATGTTCCGATTATCATGCTTTCAGCCAAGGGAGAAATCTTTGACAAGGTCCTTGGACTGGAGCTTGGCGCAGATGACTATATCATGAAACCCTTTGACTCCAAGGAACTGGTTGCTCGCGTCAAGGCTGTTTTAAGACGTTATCAGCCAATCAAGGCAGAGATTCCGACCGCAGATATCAAATGCGTGAATTATCCGGATCTCGAGATTAACCTCTCGAACTATTCCGTCGAATATTTAGGGAAATCCGTTGACATGCCGCCAAAGGAGCTGGAACTTCTTTACTTCCTTGCTGCCTCTCCAAATCAGGTATTTACAAGGGAACAGCTGCTGGATCATATCTGGGGCTATGAATACATCGGAGATACAAGAACCGTTGATGTACATGTTAAACGGCTCCGTGAAAAAATAAAAGACCATGAATCCTGGGGTATTGCTACGGTCTGGGGTATCGGTTATAAATTTGAGGTCAGAGAATGAAACGAACACTTTATCTGAAGATTCTGTTCGGTTATCTGCTTTTTGGTATTCTGGGTTTTATTACCGTTTCCACCTTTACCTCCAATGAATCCATGCAGTATATCCGGGACAAGGAAGCCAGCAGCCTTTATCGTGAGTCTACGTTGATTGCTTCCACCTATGCCACCAATTATTACAACAGCAGTATTACACTGGAGGATCTGCAGTCCCATCTGCAGGCCCTTGATACTTATCTGTCTTCCGATATATGGATTGTCAATACCTCCGGAGAAATACTTGTCAACTCCAGCAAACCGGCGGATATTTCAAACCCGGAAAAGATCAATGGCTTCAGTATTACGGATTTCGGCAGCCGCTATTATCAGATTGGTAACTTTTACAACTATTTTTCGGAGGATTATCTGAGTGTTTTTTCACAGATAACGATTAACTATAAGGTAAAAGGCTATGTCATCATCCATAAACCGGTCAGTGAAATTGTATCTTATCAGACGGATCTGCTGAATATTTCCTATCTGACCTTTTTAATCTTATTCGGATGTGCCTTTGTGCTTTTGGTTGTCTTTACCTTTACGATCTATCTTCCCGTACGTAAGATTATCCGCGGCGCGGACGCCTATGCGGACGGTGATTTTAACTACAAGATCAACGTCCACAGCAACGATGAGCTCGGATATCTCTCTGCCTCGTTAAATTATATGGCGAATGAATTGAATACGCTGGAGGAGGATCAGCGGAAGTTCGTATCCAATGTATCACATGATTTCCGGTCTCCTCTGACATCGATCAAGGGCTATGTAGAAGCCATGCTGGACGGCACGATTCCGGTTGAGATACAGGAAAAATATCTGAAGATTATTGTGTTTGAAACAGAACGACTGACGAAGCTTACGCACAGTCTTCTGGAACTGAATAAATATGGATCACATGGTAGCATGCTGGATCGAAGTGATTTTGACATCAATCAGACGATTAAGATGACCGCTCAGACATTTGAGGGAATCTGTAAGGAGAAACGGATCTCCTTTCATCTGATTCTCACCGGTCAATCTATGTTTGTACGTGCGGATATGAGTAAGATTCAGCAGGTAATTTATAATCTGATCGACAATGCGATCAAATTTTCTCACCATGACTCAGAAATTACCATCGAAACGACAGAAAAGAATGAGAAGGTATTTATTTCCGTGAAAGATACGGGAATCGGTATTCCCAGAGACAGCCTGAGCAAAATCTGGGAACGCTTCTACAAAACGGATTTGTCCCGCGGGAAAGACAAGAAGGGCACGGGCCTTGGCCTCGCCATCGTCAGAGAGATTATTCAGGCTCACGATGAAAATATCAACGTGATCAGTACCGAGGGTGTCGGCACAGAATTCATCTTCACTCTTCCGCTTTCCCACAGACAATCCTGATGGATACAGGCAGCTTGGAAACAGGTGATTTACGAATCTCCCCGTTATTTGCTGCTTGGGAAATACGGTCTTAACGTTTTGGCCATCTGGCAGGCAGGCATTGTCTGTAAATAAATCTTGCCCGGTCCGGTAATTACTGTATTGAATATACCTTCTCCGCCAAACACCATATTTTTCAATCCCGGTACGGACTGGATTTCCATCGAGCAGGTGTCATCCATCGCTGCAAGATATCCGGTATCTACAACGATAGACTGTCCCGCCTGCAGATTGTATTCCTTAATCGAACCATCAAACTCCACAAATGCGGTTCCCTGACCGGAGAGCTTCTGCATGATAAAACCTTCTCCGCCGAAAAATCCGCTTCCGATTTTCTTCTGGAAGAAAATGGAGAGGTCAACATCTGCGGTAGAAGCTAGAAACGCAGACTTCTGGCACACGATAGACTTACCGGGTGCCACTTCTATCGCACGAATAGAACCCGGAAAGCTGGATGCAAATGCGATTAATCCATTTCCGCCTGCCGCCGTGTAGGTGTTGAGAAACAGACTTTCTCCGCTTAGCATACGTCCGAACATCTTTCCGACTCCGCCACCCTTTGTATCCATCTGCATATTCGGTGACATCCAGGACATGGCACCGCTTTCTGAAATCAATGTTTCGCCCGCCTCTACTTCACAGATTACAACCGGTAATGGTTCGCCTTCTATTGTATATTTCATATAGATCCTCCCTTTATTTGATACAAGATATCCTGATTATACAATACTTTTCTACTTTTGAAAATAAAAAAGACTGTCGTAAATACGACAGTCTAACTATGTTCTTTTCTTATTATACTAACTCGATGAGAACTTCTAATGCTCCATCACCTTTACGCTGGCCAATTTTAACGATTCTTGTATAACCACCGTTACGGCTTACATATTTTGGTGCAATTTCATCAAATAATTTAGCCGGCAAATCAACCTGCTTTGTATTTTTCTTTCTTCCTGCAGCTTCTGCCGGAACTTCTGTTACAGTATAAAGAACTTTTAACATTTCTCTTCTTGCATGAAGACGGGATGGCAGATCTTTTTTGATGGTCTTTTCTACTTCTTCGTATACTGTAACTTTCTTACCGTCTACGACTTCTTTGACTCTCTTGCCATCTTTATCTTTTTTTGCAACTTTTGCTTTTACGGTAACTTCTTCGAAATTATCTTTCTCTTTTACTGCCAAAGCAATTAACTTCTCTGCAACTTTACGAATCTCTTTTGCTTTTGCTTCTGTTGTAACGATTTTACCGTTGTTCAATAAAGCTGTTACCTGTCCTCTGATCAATGCTTTTCTCTGAGAAGATGTTCTTCCTAATTTTCTATACTTTGCCATTTCTAAAATCCTCCATTTGTGGTACATCCGGCCACGCTCTTTGGTCTTACTTACCGAATGCTGTTTTATTTGCCACTCATGAGCCGACACAGCCACGCAACTTGGTCTTACTGGCTCCGCCAATTTATGAGTTTAGTCCTCACCCTGATTTAGCTGAAGACCTAATTCCTTTAATTTTGCAAGTACCTCTTCCAATGACTTACGTCCCAGGTTCCGTACTTTCATCATATCTTCCGGTGTTCTGTTTGTCAGTTCTTCTACTGTATTGATACCTGCTCTCTTCAAGCAGTTATAGGAACGAACAGACAATTCCAGCTCATCGATGTTCATCTCAAGCACTTTTTCTTTTGCATTGTCTTCTTTTTCAATCATAATCTCTGCCGTCTTTGCATTTTCAGACAGATCGATGAAAAGATTCAGATGCTCGCTTAATACCTTAGCAGCTAAGCTTACTGCCTCATCCGGAGCAAGTGTTCCGTTTGTATATACATCTAATGTAAGTTTGTCGTAGTCTGTAATCTGGCCAACACGGGTATTCTGTATCGAAAGATTTACACGTTCTACTGGTGTGTAGATGGAATCCACAGCAATTACGCCAATCGGAAGGTCCGGATTCTTATTCTTGTCTGCGCTTACATATCCTCTGCCCTTTGTAATGGTAAGTTCCAAATAAAGCTTGGAGTCTACGCCACCATTTAAATGTGCAATTACTAAATCTGGATTCAGAATTTCGATGTCCTGATCCACCTGAATATCACCGGCAGTTACAACGCCCTCTCCGGAAAACTCAATATAAGCTATCTTGGATTCACCAGTTGAACTGTTATTCTTGATAGCAAGGTTCTTGATATTCATAATAATTTCAGTAACATCTTCTTTTACACCCGGGATTGAACTGAATTCATGTAAAACACCGTCAATTTTGACCTGGCTAACTGCGGCACCTGGTAAGGAAGAAAGCATAATTCTTCTTAGGGAATTACCAAGTGTAGTACCATATCCTCTTTCCAGTGGTTCTACAACAAATCTGCCATATCTTTTGTCATCAGAAATTTCAGCAATTTCAATTCTTGGTTTTTCGAAATCGAACACTCCAAAGTCCCTCCTTTTCGGGTATCATTGTTTAGATGATTCTGTCGCACTACGCATACGCACAGTGCGACTTTTAATCAGTTATTATTTCGAATATAACTCGACAATAAGCATTTCATCTACAGGTACGTCAATTACTTCTCTGGAAGGTAATTCTTTTACAACACCCTGCAACTTATCTGCATCTGCATCCAGCCACTCCGGAACTAATCTTCCGCCAGCAACCTCAATGATATCTTTCATTCTCTGGGTATTTTTGTGTTTTTCGTTGATTTCGATCACATCACCGGTTTTTACTAAGTAAGACGGGATGTTTACTGGTTTTCCGTTAACAGTCACAAATTTATGATCAACAATCTGTCTTGCTTCTTTTCTGGTTCTTGCAAAGCCAAGACGGAAAATTACGTTGTCTAATCTGGTTTCCAGAATCGTCATCAGGTTTGGACCTGTCATGCCTCTCATCCGGTCTGCTTTTTCGTAATAGTTACGGAAAGGTTTCTCTAATACTCCGTAAATGAACTTTGCTTTCTGTTTTTCTCTCAGCTGAAGTCCATATTCAGACATTTTCTTATTTGCTCTTTTTAACTGTCTGTTTGATTTTTTATCGTATCCTAAATAGCTTGGTTCTAGACCAAGTGATCTACATCTTTTAAGAACAGGAACTTTATTAACTGCCATCTTAGATTCTCCCTCCTAATTACACTCTTCTACGTTTTGGTGGACGACATCCATTGTGAGGTACTGGAGTAACGTCTTTGATTGATACTACTTCCAGACCGCAAGCGGAAAGCGCACGAATAGCAGCTTCTCTGCCTGAACCAGGTCCTTTTACCATAACGTCTACTGTTTTTAATCCATGTACAAGAGCTGCTTTTGTAGCAGTTTCAGCTGCCATCTGTGCAGCATAAGGAGTAGATTTCTTTGAACCTCTAAATCCAAGACCACCGGCACTTGCCCATGATAATGCATTACCTTCAGCATCTGTAAGTGTTACAATTGTATTGTTAAAAGATGACTGAATATGTGCCTGTCCATGTTCAACGTTTTTCTTTACACGCTTTTTTGTCACTTTTTTTGTAACTTTATTAGCCATATCTAAACTAACCTACTTTCTTTCATGATAATAACTACATTCAAGTAGCCATGCTAATATGAGAACTAGATAAGGTAGTTCTGTTCGCTAAGTTCGACCTGCGCCTTTGGCCTGATCTCACGAATCTCACATCGCACCTTATACGATTACCCTTCACAAGGCAGTTACGCTCGACTAGTATGCTGACTTCACTTACACTCGTCACCACTAAGTCTCGGTAACAAAGTTCGCACTAATCCCTGACTTCGCTATCGCTTGCCAATCGCTAAGTGCTTACTTTTTCTTATTTGCAACAGTTCTCTTCGGACCTTTTCTGGTTCTTGCATTGGTCTTTGTCTTCTGACCACGAACCGGAAGTCCTTTTCTATGACGGATACCGCGATAGCATCCAATTTCCTGTAATCTCTTAATATTAAGCGCGATCTGACGTCTTAAATCACCTTCTACTGTCTGGGATTCGTCGATTACAGCACTGATTCTTTTTACTTCATCGTCTGTCAAATCTTTGACACGAGTATCTGGATTAACTTCTGCTGCTGTAAGGATACGGTTAGAGCTTACTCTGCCGATTCCATAAATATAAGTTAAACCGATCTCTACACGTTTTTCTCTTGGTAAATCTACACCTGCGATACGAGCCATGTGTGTTTACACCTCCATAAAGATTTTGTTTGATTGTCCGGAAGACAACAAATCCATGCAGCTGCGGTCTCCCGCCCTGAAATGTGTGCATAATTCGTTTCTTCACAATTACTTTTATTATAGTAAACAACTGCTGCCCCGGTATGTTGGGCACAGTCTAGCTGCATAGTTCTATACAGTCTTTATATTATATATGAATAGCACAATGCTTCCATCACGCTACAGCCGCCATAAATAATACGTTACAGAAAATAAGGTATGTTCCGCTCAACTAACACGCCGGCTTTATTTCATGCGCCGCCGCTAAGTTTCGGGAACGACTTTCGCACTAAACTCAAGCTGCGCTTTCATCAAGTGCTCAAAGTTATCCCTGTCTCTGTTTGTGTTTCGGGTTGTCGCAGATTACTCTGACGCTTCCCTTTCTTTTAATGATTTTGCATTTTTCGCAAATAGGTTTAACTGATGATCTGACCTTCACAGTAAATCCTCCTTTCCGTTTACCCACCAAAAGGCATCCAGGCATGCCGGGGTGCTTATATCAATGCTTTTTCTATACGAAAACAGGACATTTCCCTGGTTTTGTTCAAAAACGTCCAGTTAGCATTATAACATGTGACCATTTAAAAAGCAACAACTTTTTTCTTTTATTTGTCTCGCCAAATAATTCTTCCCTTGGTGAGATCGTAAGGTGACATTTCAATGGTAACTTTATCACCCGGTAAAATCCGGATAAAGTTCATACGCAGTTTTCCACTGATATGTGCAAGTACCTGATGCCCATTTTCCAACTCTACCTGAAACATGGCATTCGGCAATTTTTCCAATACGGTTCCTTCTACCTCGATTACATCTGTCTTAGACATTTCTTTCCTCCTGCTAAACTCAATCATTCTCTGTTTTTCATATACTTCTATATATATGTTGGGCAAGGCATTTAATTGCCTTACGGACTTTATGATTCTCTTCTACATTCTGCTCCATAATAGCAAGAACTTCTTCTGGAAGATTTTTTATGATCTGAATATGCTTTTTACTCTTTTTTTTTGGATTGTCGGAAGTTTTTGTCTTGCCGTTCACCAGATATACATAAGTTTCATCCTGTTTGAATACCTGATAAATCTGCCGGCAGTCATGCCCGGCGGTTACAATTGCGAATTCCATGTCTGCTTCCTCCATCCTGCTTAACCCAGAGCAGTCATCATTTCTGACTCTTCCTCTGTAAGAGTCAGTATCTCAGGCTCACCGTTGGTTATCAGTATCGTATTCTCATAATGTGCCGACAATGAACCGTCTTCTGTAACAACCGTCCACTCATCGTCCATCCAGAGTACATCCGGTGTGCCTGCATTGATCATCGGCTCTATCGCAAGCGTCATTCCGCTTTTCAGCCGAAGCCCTCTGCGGCGCTGCCTGAAGTTCGGTATTTCCGGTTCCTCATGAAGATGTGTTCCTATCCCATGGCCAACCAGATCGTAAACCACACCATACCCAAAACTCTCGGCATAATCTCCGATTGCACCAGATATATCAAACAGATGATTTCCGTCTTTCGCAAACCGAATCCCTTCAAAGAAACTCTGTCTGGTTCTTTGGATCAGATCAGCTGCTTCCTTTGATATCTCGCCGACTCCATGCGTTCTTGCCGCATCGGAATGATAACCCTTATAAATAAGCCCCATATCCAGACTTACAATATCTCCTTCGTGCACCAGATGCTTTCGGTTTGGAATGCCGTGTACGACTTCCTCATTGACCGATACACACACAGATGCTGGATAGCCCTGATAATTCAAGAAATTAGGGATACATCCATAGTCACGAATCATTTCGTCTCCCAACCGGTTAATTTCCCAAGTGGACATCCCCGGTTTTATTTCATGCCCCAGATTTTGATGGACTTTTGCAAGAATCTTTCCTGCCTCTCTCATTAGTTCTATTTCTCTGGCAGATTTTATGGTAACTGACATTTCTTATGCTCCTAATACAGATACAATCGCTGCGAACACATCTCCCATTGGCTTTGTTCCGTCAACGGATTTTAAAATGCCCTGTTTTGTATAATATTCAATCAATGGCTGTGTCTGCTCATGGTATACATCAAGACGTTTCTTAACGGTTTCCGGCTGATCATCATCTCTTAACACAACCGGGCTTCCACATCTGTCACAGATTCCCTCTACTTTTGTAGGAATCGTAATCACGTGGTAAGTCGCACCGCAGTTTAAGCAGGCACGTCTTCCGCTCATACGGTTAATGATATTCTCATCCGGAACATCCACATCAATTGCATAATCCATTTTTTCATTGATTTTAGCAAGTGCTGCATCCAGACTTTCTGCCTGTGGAATGGTTCTCGGGAATCCGTCCAGTACGAATCCATTGCTACAGTCAGCCTGCTGGATTCTGTCTACAACAAGATCTACGACCAGTTCATCCGGAACGAGAAGGCCCTGATCCATGAAGGTCTTTGCTTTCTTTCCTAATTCTGTTCCTTCTTTGATGTTTGCACGGAAAATATCTCCCGTTGAAATATGCGGGATGCTGTATTTATCTGCAATCTGCTTAGCCTGTGTTCCTTTTCCTGCTCCCGGAGCGCCTAACATAATAATTTTCATACCTATGAAACCTCCTAAATTCATTCTTTCCATAATTTTGGCTGCTAAATTTCTCTAAAAACAATTTTAGTGCACCACTGGAGATGCAGACAGAATCTGCATCCCCATGGTACACATTAGTCATTCAGAAATCCTTTATAATATCGAACTAACATCTGTGATTCTATCTTTTTGATTGTCTCAATTACAACACCTACGATAATGATAACGGATGTCCCACCGAAAGATACCTCAGCATTGAATACTCCGTTGAAGAAAATCGGAATTAATGCAACAAGCGTCAAGCCGGACGCTCCGATGAAGATGATATAATTTAAGATCTTATTCAGATAATCACTGGTTGGTTTACCCGGCCGGATGCCCGGAATAAATCCACCCTGTTTTTTCATATTATTCGCAATTTCCAATGGATTGAATGTAATGGATGTATAAAAATATGCAAATGCAATGATCAATACGACATATACAGCCAATCCTATATTATAGATCGGTTCAGATGGATCGCACCAGTTTGACTGGGACAATCCTTTTAAAATCTTACTACCGATTCCAGTTCCATTGCTCTTTCCAAGAATCTGTGCAATGACGACCGGAAACTGCATCAGTGACTGTGCAAAGATGATCGGGATTACACCACCGGTGTTCACTTTAAGCGGTATATGTGTTGACTGTCCGCCAACCGTTTTCCTGCCCTGAATCTTTTTGGAATACTGAACAGGGATTCTTCTTTCCGCTCCCTGAAGCATAATTACAAATACAACAGTCACTAAAATAATTGCAAGAATTACTGCTGAGGCTACAACGCCTTTTGCAACAGTCTTGCCTGACACAAACTGCTCATATAATGAAGCAAAGTCCTGTGGAATACGAGAAATAATGTTGATAACAAGTACAATAGAAATACCATTTCCAACACCTTTTTCCGTAATTCTCTCACCAATCCACATAAGTACTGCAGAGCCAGCGGTTAAGGTGACAATAACCTGTAATACTGTAAGGAAATTATACTCTGTGAGATATCCGCTTCTACCAAATCCGATTGCCATAGCAACTGCTTCGATCAAAGCAAGTGCTACAGTAACGTAACGTGTTATCTCTACGATTTTCTTTCTTCCTTCTTCTCCATCACGCTGCATTTCCTCTAATTTCGGAATTGCTATCGTAAGCAGCTGCATGATAATGGAAGAAGTAATATATGGCGTAATGTTTAATGCAAAGATGGACATCTGTAAGAAAGAACCACCGGTTATTGCATCAAAGAAACTAAATGCATCGCTACTCTGGTTCGAAAACCACTCGGAAAAAACCGACTGGTTAACGCCAGGAATAGGAAGCTGTGAACCCAATCTGATAATAATCAGCATGAAAAATGTAAAAATAAGTCTGTTACGTATATCTTTAATTTTAAAAGCATTGCGGACTGTGTCAAACATTAAATCACCTCAGCTTTTCCACCAAGAGCCTCAATTTTTTCTTTTGCGTTTGCGCTGAATGCATTAGCCTGAACTGTAAGCTTCTTAGTTAATTCTCCATTTCCAAGAATCTTAACACCATCTCTTGGATTCTTAACGATTCCCATTTCAATTAATGTTTCAACGGATACTACTGCATCATTTTCAAATACTTCAAGCGCGGACATGTTAATTCCAATGATTGTCTTGGAATTTCTACATTTGAATCCTCTCTTCGGTATTCTTCTGTATAATGGCATCTGACCGCCTTCAAAACCTGGTCTTGGTGCTCCGGAACGAGCTTTCTGACCTTTGTGTCCCTTACCGGCTGTCTTACCATTTCCTGAACCGTGTCCACGGCCTCTTCTGAAATTATCACTCTGTCTTGAGCCTTCTGCAGGCTGTAAATTGGATAAGTCCATTTTGGCACCTCCTTATCTGATTATTAGATTTCTTCTACTTTCACTAAATGTCTTACGTTCTGGATCATACCTCTGGTAGCTTTGTTGTCCGGAAGTTCAACCGTTTTACCGATTTTGCTCAGGCCCAACGCTTCTACTGTTTTCCGATTCTTAGGTACTGCTCCGATGCTAGACTTTACAAGTGTGATTTTTAATTTTTCTGCCATTTTAAATTCCTCCTTAACCCACTACTTCTTCAACGGATAAGCCGCGAAGTTTCGCTACTTCTTCAGGGGATTTTAACTGACTTAAAGCATCGATCGTAGCAAGAACAACGTTCTGCTTGTTGTTAGAGCCCAAAGATTTTGTACGGATATTCTGGATTCCTGCGAGCTCACATACGTTACGTGCAGGACCGCCGGCGATAACACCAGTACCTTCCGGAGCTCTCTTTAATAATACAGATGCGCCAGTATGCTTTCCTGAAATATCATGTGTAATACTGTTGTACTCATCTAACTTAACAGTGATAAGCTTTTTGATTGCGTCTTCTTTTCCTTTGCGGATAGCTTCTGGAATTTCAGTTGCTTTTCCCAAGCCTGCGCCCACATGACCATTGCCGTCACCTACAACAACAAGAGCTGTGAAACGCATGTTACGTCCACCTTTAACAACCTTAGTAACACGCTTGATTGATACCACTTTTTCTGTTAATTCCAATTGACTAGCATCAATGATTGTACGTTTCATGTACTGTTTCCTCCTTTAAAAATTGGAATCTTCTTGAAACAAGTTCAAGAAGCCCGGAATCGTACCGATTCCTAAAATTCTAAACCAGCTTCTCTTGCTGCGTCAGCTAAAGCTTTCACCTTACCTGCATATAAAAAACCGCCTCTGTCAAAGACAACCGTTGTAATACCTTTTTCTAATGCCTTTTTTGCAATTGCAGTACCAACCTGTGCTGCTGCATCAACGTTATTAGTCTTTTCACAAGCTTCTTTTACATCTTTATCTAAGGTAGAAGCTGCTGCAAGCGTATTTCCAACTGTGTCGTCAATAATCTGAGCGTACATATGATTATTACTTCTAAACACAGCCAAACGTGGTCTCTCAGTTGTTCCTGACAAACGGTTACGCATTCTTCTATGTTTGTTTTCACGAACTTTAGTTCTTGATTCTTTATTAACCATCTCTTGTCACTCCTTTAATTATTTCTTACCAGTCTTACCAACTTTACGTCTAATAACTTCATCAGCATATTTGATACCTTTTCCTTTGTATGGTTCAGGTCTTCTTTTATCTCTGATTTCAGCTGCGTATTGGCCAACTTTTTCTTTATCGATACCTTTGATGATAACCTTGTTACCTTCTACCGAAGATTCCAATCCTTCCGGATCTTCTATTTCAACCGGATGGGAATATCCGAGATTTAATGTCAGCTTGCTGCCGGCTTTTGATGCTTTATAACCAACGCCGTTTACTTCTAACACTTTTGTAAATCCATCTGTTACACCAACAACCATGTTGTTTACCAGGGTTCTTGTTAAACCATGTAAAGATTTCATTTTCTTCAAATCGCTTGGTCTTGTAACGGTTACTTCAGAACCTTCTGCTTTGATTTCCATCTCAGATGGTAATACTCTGCTTAATGTTCCTTTCGGTCCCTTTACAGTCACCTGATTATTTTCTGCAATTTCTACAGTAACTCCTGCAGGAATTGCGATTGGCATTCTTCCTATACGTGACATGCCCGTACCTCCTGTTTTTGTGATAGATGACTCACGTCATCGTCGCATTGTTCGATTGTCTGTCTGATTACCATACAAAAGCGAGAACTTCTCCACCAACCTGGAGTTTTCTTGCTTCTTTATCTGTAATGATTCCCTGATTTGTGGAAATGATTGCAATTCCTAAGCCGCCAAGGACTTTTGGAAGATTGTCTTTTCCGGCATATACACGAAGACCAGGTTTTGATATTCTTTTAAGACCTGTGATGATTTTCTCTGTCTTATCTGCGCCGTATTTCAATGTGACACGGATTGTCTTAACGATACCATCTTCAATGATTTCATATTTTACAATATATCCTTCTTTTACCAAAATATCTGCGATTGCCACTTTGATTTTGGAAGATGGAATATCAACTGTATCATGTTTCGCAGTATTTGCATTACGAATTCTTGTAAGCATATCTGCAATTGGATCACTAGTCATTGTCATGATGTGTTTTTCCTCCTTTTATTCTACCAGCTTGCTTTCTTTACGCCCGGGATCTGGCCTTTGTAAGCCAATTCACGGAAGCAAACTCTACAAATGCCGTATTTTCTTAAATATGCATGTGGACGACCACAGATTCTGCAACGATTATATTCTCTAGAAGAGAATTTCTGTTTGCGCTGCTGCTTAATTTTCATAGAAGTCTTTGCCATTTGAATTCCCTCCTGTCTTATTTTGCGAATGGCATGTTGAACTGAGTCAATAATTCGCGTGCTTCTTCATCTGATTTCGCTGTTGTAACGAAGATGATATCCATTCCTCTTACTTTGTCTACTTTATCGTATTCAATTTCAGGGAAAATCAGCTGTTCTTTGATACCAAGTGCATAGTTACCTCTGCCATCAAATGCGTTCGGGTTTACACCTCTGAAGTCACGTACACGAGGTAAGGATAAGTTCACCAGACGATCAAGGAATTCATACATCTTGTCGCCTCTTAAGGTTACTTTACATCCGATCGGCATACCCTCTCTGAGCTTGAAGTTCGCTATGGAGTTCTTAGCCTTTGTAGTGATGGGTTTCTGACCTGCAACTGTTTCCATGTCTTTCATGGCTGTCTCTAAGATCTTGGCATTTTCTTTTGCTTCACCAACGCCCATATTGATTACTATTTTGGAAAGCTTTGGAACTTCCATAATATTTTTATATCCGAATTTTTTAATCAGTGCATCTACGATCTCGCTCTGATACTGTTCTTTAAGTCTATTCAACTTTCTGGACCTCCTCTCCTGAATTAATCGATTACATCACCGGTTGATTTTGCAAAACGGACTTTTTTGTCTCCGTCCATCTTGAAGCCAACTCTGGTTGCCTTCCCTTTGTGAAGGTACATTACATTAGAAACGTCAATCGGTCCTTCCTGATGAAGAATACCGCCCTGCTGGTTTGCCATGCTTGGCTTTGCATGTTTTGTTACCATGTTGACACCTTCTACAAGCAGAGTTGCGTCCTTTTTGTTGACAGCGATTACTTTGCCTTCTTTGTCTTTATCTTTTCCTGCGATCACTTTAACAGTATCGCCTTTTTTGATTTTTAAACTTGCCATTTCGAACCTCCTATAATACTTCTGGAGCCAGCGAAACAATTTTCATAAACTGTTTTTCACGAAGCTCTCTTGCTACTGGTCCAAAAATACGTGTTCCCTTTGGAGTTTTGTCATCTTTTATAATAACAGCAGCATTCTCATCAAATTTGATATAGGATCCATCTTTACGACGTGCACCTTTTACTGTACGAACAACTACTGCTTTTACTACGTCGCCTTTTTTTACAACGCCGCCTGGTGTTGCATCTTTAACCGTAGCAGTAATTATATCACCGATATTTGCATATCTTCTGGTTGAACCGCCCATAACACGGATACAGAGTAATTCTTTCGCTCCAGTGTTATCAGCAACCTTAAGTCTGGTTTCCTGTTGTACCATGCCGGTAGCCTCCTTTTATTATTTCGCTCTTTCCATGATCTCTACAAGTCTCCATCTCTTATCTTTGGAGAGAGGTCTTGTTTCCATTACTCTGACGGTATCTCCGATATTGCAGTCGTTATTCTCGTCATGAGCTTTTAATTTATAAGTTTTCTTTACAATTTTATTATATAATGCATGTCTAACGTTGTCTTTTACCGCAACTACAATGGTCTTATCCATCTTATCGCTTACAACAACACCAACGCGTGTTTTTCTAAGATTTCTTTCTTCCACGATTGAATCTCCTTTCTGCTAGGATTGTATTATTCAGCAACGATTTCTTTCTGAGTGATCACAGTCTGAATTCTTGCGATATTCTTTCTGACTTCTTTGATTCTGCTCGTATTATCTAACTGATTGGTTGCATTCTGGAATCTCAAATTGAAAAGCTCTTTTTTTGCTTCAACCAACTGCAACTTTAAATCTGCAGCGGACTGTGTATTTAATTCTTCTAAATATTTACTAGTTTTCATTTGATTCACCGCCTTCTAAGTCTGCACGTGAAACTACTTTACATTTACAAGGTAATTTATGTGTAGCAAGACGTAATGCTTCTTTTGCGATCTCATCAGATACACCGGAGATTTCAAATAATACACGTCCTGGTTTAACCACAGCTACCCAGTATTCCAAAGATCCCTTTCCGGAACCCATACGTGTTTCAGCTGGTTTTGCAGTTACTGGTTTGTCAGGGAAAATTTTAATCCAGACTTTACCACCACGTTTGATATATCTTGTCATAGCAATACGGGCAGCTTCGATCTGGTTGGATCTGATCCAACATGGCTCCAGCGCAACGATACCGTATGAACCATTTGTAATTTGATTACCTCTCATCGCTTTTCCGGCCATAGAACCACGGAACTGTTTACGATGTTTTACTCTTTTTGGCATTAACATTACTGAGCTCCTCCTTCCTTATTTCCTTTTGTAGGAAGCACTTCGCCTTTGTAAATCCAAACTTTCACGCCTACTTTACCGTAAGTTGTGTCTGCTTCAGCGAATCCATAATCGATGTCTGCTCTTAATGTCTGAAGCGGAATAGTACCTTCGCTGTAGAACTCTGTACGAGCCATATCAGCTCCGCCAAGACGTCCGGAACAACCAGTTTTAATTCCTTTTGCTCCTGATTTCATACATCTTCCCATGCAGGATTTCATTGCTCTACGGAAAGAAACACGGTTCTCTAACTGCAATGCAATGTTTTCAGCTACTAACTGAGCATCTCTGTCCGGTCTTTTTACTTCTTTGATATCTACAACTAATTTCTTATTTGTGAACTGCTGTAATTCACCTTTGATTCTTTCGATTTCAGCTCCGCCTTTTCCGATTACCACACCTGGTTTTGCTGTGTAAAGAATCACTTTTACTCTGTCAGATGCTCTTTCGATCTCGATCTTAGCAACACCTGCTGCGTACAATTTTTTCTTAAGATATGTTCTGATATTGTAGTCTTCAATTAAGAAATCTGCAAAATCTGCTTCCGCATACCATTTTGAGTCCCAGTCTTTGATAACGCCGACTCTTAAGCCATGAGGATTCACTTTCTGTCCCATGTTTGCCCTCCTATCTCTCATTCAGCACAATTGTTAAGTGGCTTGTTCTCTTCTCGATTCTGTAAGCTCTACCCTGTGCTCTTGGTCTGATTCTCTTCATTGTTGGTCCTTTATTTGCGAAGCATTCTTCCACATAAAGGTCTGCTGTGTTCATTCCGTTATTATTCTCAGCATTTGCAATTGCTGATTTTAATAATTTCTCTATTACACTTGAAGCGTATCTTGGATTGTAGGTTACAATTGCAAGGGCTGTCGCAACATCTTTACCGCGGATAGCATCTAATACGAAACAAGCTTTCTGAACTGACATTCTAGCATAAGATAACTTTGCTGAAGGTCTTGTATCTTTTACTGCGTTTCTCTCTCTCTTTATTTGGGATCTATGTCCTTTTGCCATGAGTGAAACCTCCTTTCAAAAATTCTACTTATCTAACGCCTGATTTTTTCTCGTCTTTACCATGGCCTCTGTAAGTTCTTGTCGCTACGAACTCACCAAGCTTGTGTCCAACCATGTCCTCTGTTACATACACAGGTACATGTTTTCTTCCGTCATGAACAGCAATTGTGTGTCCAACGAAGGATGGGAAAATTGTAGAACGACGTGACCATGTTTTCACAACTGATTTATCGCCAGCTGCATTCATAGCATCTACTTTTTTCAGTAAGCTCTCATCTGCAAATGGTCCTTTTTTAAGTGATCTTGCCATTGTTCTTCCTCCTATTTACTATTTAATAGCTCTGCCGTCTCTTCTTCTTACAATCATCTTGTTTGAAGCTTTTTTCTTCTTACGTGTCTTAAGTCCAAGAGCAGGTTTGCCCCAAGGTGTACTTGGTCCTGAACGTCCAACTGGTGCCTTACCTTCACCACCACCGTGTGGATGGTCATTCGGGTTCATAACAGAACCACGTACGGTCGGGCGAATACCCATATGACGCTTACGTCCTGCTTTACCAATGTTTACAAGGTTGTGATCACCGTTTCCGATAACACCAATGGTAGCACGGCAGATAATAGGAACCATTCTCATTTCGCCGGAAGGAAGTCTTAATGTTGCATATTTTCCTTCTTTTGCCATTAACTGAGCACTCATACCTGCGGAACGTACTAACTGTCCGCCTTTGCCTGCGTATAACTCGATATTGTGGATCTGAGTACCAACCGGGATGTTCTCAAGTGGTAAGCAGTTACCAACTCTTACTTCTGCTTCCGGTCCGTTCATGACTTTCATGCCGTCTTTCAGACCTTCCGGAGCAAGGATATATGCTTTCTCACCGTCTGCATAGCAGATCAATGCGATATTTGCTGTTCTGTTCGGATCGTACTCGATACCGATTACATTTGCTTCGATACCATCTTTTCTTCTCTTAAAGTCGATGATTCTGTATTTTCTTCTGCTTCCACCGCCCTGGTGTCTGACTGTAATCTTACCCTGATTGTTACGACCGGAGTTCTTCTTTAAAGAAGTTACCAATGATTTTTCCGGAGTCGTTTTTGTGATCTCTGAAAAATCAGATCCAGTCATATTTCTTCTGGAAGGTGTATATGGGTTATATGTCTTAATTCCCATTGTAGTTCTCCTTTCGGTTGTGTTTTCATTATCGCGTCTTTCGTGACGCATATGGTGATAAGCAGAGCGTTCTGACTGCCAAAAGCAGATGTGGCCATGTTACCGGCAGCAACTGCTTTCTGCTCTGCTTACGCTAAATTCCTTATCAGGCAGTTCTTTTCACGAAACTTCGTGCATTCCTATAAGGAAGTTCTTTTCAGCCTACAGTCCAGCAAAGATCTCGATATCTGCGCTGTCTTCTGTTAACTGAACAATTGCTTTTTTCGTTCTTGCAGTTTTACCGGATGTTGCGCCACGTCTCTTTGTCTTGCCATCCATGTTCATGGTGTTGACTTTAGCCACTTTTACACCTTCGAACATTTTTTCAACTGCTTCCTTGATCATAGTCTTGTTTGATTCCGGATGAACTAAAAAAGTGTATTTCTTCTCGCTCATAGCGTTCATGCTCTTCTCGGTTACGACCGGTTTGAGGATAACATCATAGTACTGAATGTTTGCCATTATGCGTACACCTCCTCGATTGCTTCAACAGCAGCTTTTGTAACTACTACTGTGCCATATTTTAATACATCAAATACGTTGATTTCATTTGTCTGTGCTGTTTTAATCGTTGGGATATTCTTTGCAGATGCAATTACGTTTACATCCATATTGTCTAATACAACCAAAGCTTTCTCAACTTTTAAATTATCCAGAACTTCAGCAAATTTCTTTGTCTTGATTTCGTCTAATTTGAATTCATCAAGAACGATAAATTTGTTTTCCTGAACTCTTGTTGTCAAAGCAGATCTCAATGCTGCTCTCTTTTCTTTCTTATTTAATTTGAAAGAATAATCTCTCGGAGTCGGAGCGAATACAATTCCGCCGCCTGTCCACTGCGGAGATCTGGTAGAACCCTGTCTTGCATGACCAGTTCCTTTCTGTCTCCAAGGTTTTCTTCCACCGCCGCGAACTTCAGAACGAGTCTTTGCTTTCTGTGTTCCCTGACGATTGTTTGCAAGCTGCTGAACTACTGCCATGTGTACCAGGTGCTCATTTACTTCAACACCAAAAATAGCATCGTTTAAGTCCATATTGCCTACTTCTTTGCCTTCCATATTATAAACAGATACTGTAGCCATCTGTGTGATCCTCCTTTCTTAATTTAGCACTATTTGCCTGCTTTTACGGTTTCTTTGATTGTTACCAGTGATTTCTTAGGTCCTGGCACTGCACCTTTGATCAAAAGCAGATTGTTCTGAGCGTCAACTCTTACAACCTCAAGGTTCTGAGTTGTCACTTTTACGAATCCCATGTGTCCTGGCATTCCTTTTCCCTTAAATACACGGCTAGGTGTAGAACAGGAACCATTGGAACCCTGATGACGATGGAATTTAGAACCGTGAGCCATAGGTCCTCTGTGCTGACCATGTCTCTTAATAGCGCCCTGGAATCCTTTACCCTTTGAAACTGCAGAAACATCAACTTTGTCACCTTCTGTGAAGATGTCAGCTTTGATCTCGTCTGCAAGTTTATAATCTGCAGCGTTCTCTAATTTGAACTCTCTGACAAATCTCTTACCGGATACTCCAGCTTTATCAAAATGTCCTTTTTCAGCTTTGTTCACACCATGTCTGTTTCTGATTTCCTTTTTGCCCTGTGCGTCTTTGTTCACAATTTTTTCTTTCTTGTCAACATAACCAACCTGTACTGCACTGTAACCATCGTTCTCAGCAGTTTTGATCTGTGTTACCACACATGGTCCAGCCTGTAATACAGTAACTGGTACTAATACGCCGTCTGCGTTGAAGATTTGAGTCATTCCGACTTTTGTTGCTAAAATTGCTTTCTTCATTTCTTTGCCTCCTGTTTTTTCTACAGCGGAACGGTTTTCCGTTCATCCTAGAATGACCGATAGGTCCTTCAGGATTTGTTACTCTTGACTTATTTCATTTTGATATCGATGTAAACACCAGCCGGCATCTCTAATCTTGATAATGCGTCAACCGTCTTCTGTGTTGGTGCAATGATATCAATCAGTCTCTTATGAGTTCTCTGCTCGAACTGTTCTCTGGAATCTTTGTACTTGTGTACAGCTCTAAGAATTGTAACTACTTCTTTCTTAGTTGGAAGTGGAACTGGTCCACTCACCTGTGATCCGTTTTTCTTTACAGTCTCGATGATTTTTTTCGCTGATGAATCCACCAATTCGTGATCATAAGCTTTCAATGTGATTCTCATTACTTGACTTGCCATAAAAAAAGTCGCCTCCTTTTCGCACTTTACTTCAGTACGACAAGCGGTGACTGTACACTCCTCCGTGTGTGTCCTAAGGATTTTCACACGTTGTTTCTACTCTTATAAATGTAGACTTATATTCGTGATACAGTGACTTGTCGCCAGTTTCCTAACTTGACATTCGCTCCGCGGAAAACCTGCCCATAGGCAGCAACCTCACGCTTCACAGCTATCATGCCACAGCAAGACATAGTATACACGATAAACTCAGGCTTTGCAAGCATTTTCCGTAAAATATTTTATTTTTTTCATTCAACTCCAAAAAAAGATAAAGTTTCAGTCTCGCAACCCTCTTCAGCCCTTATTTTCAGGGGTATCTGAGGGGTTGCGAAACTGATTTTATATGGAAGCAACTATTTTTTTATCCACTTTGCATACAGAACAGTATTGCCAATGCTTCCCTTTTTTATTTTCAAAACTTTTTTCTTAAATTTCTTATCCGAATACCAGCCTGCAAATTTGTATCCGCTTCTGGTTGGGGACTTCAGTTTTATGGTTCCCGTTGTCACATCATAGACAGATGGGTTGTGTTTATTATTTCTCCCCTTATTCGTCTTATATACAATATGATACTTTATTTTCTTCCACTGTGCATACATTTTTACCGTAGACTGGTCTTTGCTGGTCAGATTTTTAACTTTTTCTGTATTCTTATAAGATTTACCGCTTCCGTTTGCCTTTGTATTCCATCCCGTAAACGTATAACCCGTACGCTTAAACTGATTCTTTTTTAATTGCACCTGGCTGCCGTAACTTTTATTCTTCGTATCGGTCATCTTCCCTTTTGAGGAACCATTCCCAAGATAATGGATGTTGTACTGATTTGGTTTCCATTTCGCATAAACCGCTATATTGCCACAGGTTCCTTTTGCTACGGAGGTTATTTTCTTCGTACATGCCTTATCCGTATACCAGCCCGCAAATTGATAGCCCGTAAAAGAAGGGTTTTTTAGGGATACACTATCCTGAATCGTATACCTGCCCACGTTACCGGCAGCATTTTTTCCTCCATTTAAATAATAGGAAATCGAGTAGGTAAGCGGCTGCCATTGTGCATATAACACAACCGTTGTTCCTGTTTTGTCTGTCAGTTCTCTGACACTTGCTGTATCTTTATATGCACTACCGGTTCCATCCGCCTTTGTATTCCAGCCGGTAAACTGATAGCCATTTCTGGAAAAACCATTCTTCACAAGTGTATAACTTTGATCCATGCGGCAGTTCTGCATGATCTCCATGGACCCGGACGTCTTCTGATTTCCATCAAAATAAATTTGATACGTCGGCAGCAGATCCGCTTCTCCATAAATCAGTTTCTCATCGTTGTTCGAGAGAACCTGCTCTTCCGTATCAGAAGCAACCGAGAAGTAAGCAGCATTTAAGGTTCCTGCCACTTTTTTATCCAGCAGCTCCTCCGGAACCGGAATACAGAATTTCTCCGAAGTATCGGCCCGCATAACCGGATAGCTTTTCTGCGTCAGAATGATACCATCACTGTCACAGATGGTAAGAATCACATTGCCTGCATCCGTGTAACCGGTATTGTAAATACTGCCTTCATACACCGCGCTGTCATCTCCGGTTTTTAGCACTGCAATACTTCCCAATCCAAGATCTGCATAGCCAAGATAGAAGGTGTATGCATTATTTTCCAAATCACTCTCCTGCATATTTTCTGCCGTAACCGTGAGTGTAACATCCATTCCCTGGAAGCCCTTTGGGATATTATAATCGATTGTGAGCTGCCCCGTTTGTTGTGCCTCGATCTGACATGTCTGTGTTTTGCTGAGCAAAACGTCACCGTTTTGATTCGTCAGTTGTATCTGTAGATCATTCAGCGTCTGCCCGCTTTCATTATGTAAAAGGAAAGAAACCGGCAGATCCCCACCTTCCTTCACCTCATCTTCTTTGTAATAGACCTGATCAATCGAAAGATCGCACTGGTCCTTCTGTCCGGTCACAAGAATTGCTGCAGTTCCCGCTTCCATATCTACTGCATTTATCGCTGTTGTGACTGTTCCGTCTTCCTCCATTACCGCCTGATAATCCCGCAGAAAGGAATCCAGATCCGTATACGGCTCAAAACTGTTCCAGATCCCTCCCTCGTTTCTGCTCACATAAAGTTCTGGAGAAAGAACGTTGCTTATGGTCCCTATGATTGCTTTCTGATTACCGTTTTCAACGATCTGAAAAGAATTTACATACTCCACTCCTGTAGATACAATATAAGTTCCGTCATACGTGTACACGGTACCATTCAGCAGAAAATACAGGATGCCATTCACACATTGCATATTTTCAATACTTTCTCCCGAAATTAGTTGTCCGACCTGCCCGCCCTGGCACAGATACAGCGAATCGCCTGCATCTTCACTGTATACAACAAAATAAAGAAGCGTCTGCCCCTGTGACTCTCCCATACAGATCTGACGTATCATACTGCCTGTTTCATACACGACCGAACGATCTGACCATGTTCCGTCGTCTGCTTTTGTTTTCATGCAAACGCTGTTTGTCCCGTTTGCCTGAAACACATCATTTTCCGAATTCTCTATCCAGGCCGCAGCCAGTCCATCTCCGGACGTGCAAAGCAGACCACCCGTTTCATAGACAGCATTATCTGTGCCCGTGATACATTCCGGCGCAGTAAAGCTGTTTCCGTCAAATTTCACTTGATACAGATCGAAATCGTCCAGCATACCGGACAGTTCTGTGTCATCTGCAAATACATTTTCTGCCTTCTGGAATATGATATAAGTATCTCCATCCTTCTGACAGGTGCTGATTCCCTGTGCATAAGTTCCGTCTTCAAACACCGGCGCCTCCTGTGTCCAGGAGGTTCCGTCATAGATTGAATACATCAGAGTCGTTCTGTTTAACTCCGATTTCGTTCCATTGTCTCCAAGCCAGAGCATCATCTTCCTCCCGTCCGGCAGAGAAACATATTTGACCTCATTATAAGGATAAACACCGTCTTTTTTCAATATTCCATCATAGGGAAGATCCATCTGGCTTCCCAGATAATTTCTAGAAATTACCTCCGAGGTATTCAGACTTCCCGTTGCATCCAGTGCCTGGCTTTGCTCCGTTACACTTTGATCCTGCTGAGGGTACAACTGCGTATCCAGGTATGGGATTTCCTGATCCAGATATTCATGCCCGAGCAATTCTCCTTTTAAATACAGATTCCCGGTCATGTAGACAGAAAATGCAGGTGTACTCTGATTGGTCAGCTTCATTGCCAATGTCGCATCAATAGACCCCTCAATATAAGTCGCGGCCCTGCCGGCGTTCGTTCCGGCTCCCAGTGTAATTCCCGCTGTCAACGAAGGTTCCACCGTATAATCAAAGCAAAATGCATTTTCGTAAACTGCCTTCATGGATGCATTCAAATCTCCGGACAATTTCATCGCCGTATAGATAACCGGGCAGCTCGCCGGCCTGGATTTCAGCTCTGTTGCAACGTGAATACCCGTTATCACACCGCCTTCCGAAAGCTTCAACTTTCCCGTCTCATAGCTGAACTCCAGATATCCGACCGCATTCATCGAAGCCGAGACAAACATATTGCATTGCAGATCATTTAATTCACTTTTCATCTGCTCAAATCGTGCGTAATTGTTTTTCCCGAAGGAACTTCCCTTTGCACGAAAAATCGTCATGGACTCGTACAGGTCTTTCACCTGCTTATACTCTTTTGCCCACTCCGCATTATTGACATCATTTGAATCCACAATATCTGCATTTCCTGCTTCTTTCAAACCAAGCAGCACTTTCACTGTCTTTGTCGTAGTATCGTATTTTATCTGCATATTCATTTTAGAGAAATCCAGATCCACGCTGCCGGAAAGTGTAAACAGGGGAACACTCTTGTCCCAGAAACTGACCGTCGGACCGTCTATATTGATATCCCCCATGGAAATCTCAGACAACCCGTTTTCGATTTCATGCGAAACCATTGTCCCCACACTGCCCGCCAGATCATCTGCATCCCCCTGCAATATCAGACTGTCACTGACTTTATTTTCATATGAGATAATTTTCGCATCCCCAAGGCAAAGAGAGGTACCTCCGCTAACGGCAGTATTGTCATATGCTTTTACAGTCAGCGTTGAATATCCGGCAATTCTGACATGAATGGGAATGGATGTTGTGCTCGGTGTAACCACATAGGAACACAACAATGTATCATCTCCATATAGCTCAAATGTCGTATTAAAATTTGTTCTATTATAACTACCCGCTAAAAAAGATAACGTAGCCGTCAGATATTTTGCAGATAAACCCTCTAAAGAATATTTCTTCCAGACCCAGCTTGCTTCATTGCAAAAATTCCATCGTGCAAGCCATATTTCCATGCCATGGTCATAGGTTATACCCGCAATTGACTGATTACCGCATCGGGTTCCGATCTTATTGATAAAACTGTCACCCTCGTTCCCGGTATACCTTGCCCAGTCCGTATAGGTCAGGTTCTCCAGGTATTCGCTCTTGTTGCTTTGTGCGTCCTCTGTACTTTCCGAAATGCCTGTCACTTCCTGCGCTGTGAAACTGCCCATACTCAGATTACATACGGCAATCAGTACCAGTGCAGCTGCGATTCCTCTCCTCATTTGTTTCTTCATAATCTTCCCTCTTCTCTGTCTATACGCTTCTTCTGTGTCACTTCATAGCGGGCAGTCCTTTCTTCCTTCAGCCGAGGACTTTGCTATTACTTATCATGATTTTATCATATTTTAATAATTTTAACACTTTTTTTATATTTATTGATTCTTTTTTGTAACATCATTTTACAAATTCATTTTTGTAATTCAATTGATGGAAATTCAAATATGGAAAAGAAGCCTTTGCGCCATGGATATCTCCATTTTGCAAAGGCTTCTCACCTTATTTCCTGTTATTTTTTAATAGTTATATTTTTCACAGAACTGTAGTCGCCGTATATTGTAGTTTTCTTATCTATGGTCTTGTACGCACGTACTTTCACATAGTATTTCTTTCCTTTCGTAAGCTTGCTGATCGTCTTGCTGACCGTTTTAGCAGACTTCACGTTTACGGTTTTTGCATTTTTAAAATTCTTATCCGTGGAGTATACAACCTGATATCCGCTTACCATGGAGTCTTTTTTCCAACTAACTGTCAACTGTGCCTTCACTTTACTCTTCACCGAAGAAAGCGTTACGTTCTTCGGTTTTACAGTAATGGTGATTTTCACATCTTTTGCTGCATTGTAATTAGTAGTGGCTGCCGATTTCAGGGTGATTGTAGCCTTCCCAATCCCTTTTATTGTAACTTTTCCGGAAGAACTTACTGTCACAACAGATTTATTGCTGCTGGTATATGTTATCTTCTCTTTTCCCGTTACACTTGCACCCAGTGAAAATGCCTTGCTTCCATATGCCTTGCTGATGGTTTTCTGGCTCACTTTAATGGTCTTGGATGCTTTTTTAATGGTAAAGGTTTTAGTTATGCTTCCTGTATAACCAGAAGCACTGTTGCCGGTTATGATCACCGTTGCAGTTCCTGCATTCGTATTATTTTTATAGGATACGGTATATGCATTCGCAGCCAGCGTTTTTCCGTCAAGCACCACTTTTACAGTCGGCTTCTTTGCCTTTCCGTCATAGGTATAACTGGAAGCCGAGAGTGTCGCAGCCGCTTTTGACAGATTTACATCTGCTGGTTTCGTGATCGTAAAGGTCTTTGTCACTGTTCCGGTATAGTCTCCCTGTCCTGTGACGGTCACCGTTGCCGTTCCGATATTTGTATTGTTCGTGTATCCCACTGTATAGTCATTGCTTGTCAGTGTCTTTCCGTCCAACACGACTGTTACTGCCGGTTTTTTTGCTGTTCCGTCATATACATAACTGTCTTTCTCGAGCTTTATGGTTGCTCCTGACAGAAGAACCGATGCCGGTTTTGTAATTGTAAAGTTCTTTGTAATCGTACCGGCGTAATTTCCCTGACCGCTTATGGTAACCGTTGCAGTTCCGACATTTGTATTGTTCGTATACGCTACGGTATAGTCATTGCCTGTCAGTGTCTCTTGGTTCAATACGACTGTTACCGCCGGTTCCTTTGCTGTTCCGTCATATACATAGCTGTCTTCTTCCAGTGTTACGACAGCATCATCGATACTTTGCTTTCCAACAATGGTCAGACTGCATACAACATCATACGTGATTCCATTTACCTCAATTGTTCCATGTACCTGATACTCGCCAGCCGCTGCCTGTGCAGCAATGATTCTGAGATCATCTTCTTCCCATGTAACCGCAGCATCCATGGTCTCACCGCTGCTCAGGGTCGCTGAAACTGTTGCAGGCAGAAGTGCCGTAGTTAGCGTATCACCCAGAGAAGCTTTTACGGATGCACAGCTATAGTCTGTCACCACGTCCGTGTCAGAAACGAATGCACCGTTAATCTGCATTACCGTAACTCCAACCCAGCCGGTTCCTCCATTTGCCAGAATATTCAGTCTCACATAACGTGTCACAGTATTTTCCGGAAGTGTATCTACATACGGTGCTGTTGCATTCGAAAGCACACCTGCTGCTTCCTGTGAGTGATCAACGACTGTCGTCCAGTTCACGCCATCATCTGAAACATCGATCGTATATTTCAGGAGTGACCAGAAAGCTGTCTTTACATTGTCAACGCGAGCTTTTGTACCTAAATCTGCCACAATAACGCCTACTGTGCTGGCAGAGCCTGTGGTCCATGCATCTTTTCCGCTGTTTGCCCCCGCAAGATTCATTGTCCGTGCATTGATAAATGCAAGAGTTGCATCTCTGGTTGCATTTGTGCTGGTGATTGTTACTCCGTTACTGTCATAGTAGGAACTCAAATCAGAAGTTACTGTGATCTTCTTTGTTGCTTTTACCGCTCCGCTGCTGCTTGAAGCCGTAATAACCGCTGTTCCCTCTCCCACTGCAACAACTGTTCCTGTTGTTTTGCTGACAACTGCCACCGAAGTATCACTCGAACTCCACAGAATCGTTTCTGTCGCATATTCCGGTGTAAAAGTTGCTGTTAATGTTGTTTGCTTGTTTATGGAAACAGGGGTATCTCCGCCTCCGATTGTGATGGAATCAATCGCTATCACATCGGACTTCTTTAATCCGGCTACTGCGGTCTGCAAAGCCACTATATCGGCATCTAAAATATCCTGTTTCTCACTGGTCCATTTTTCATCAACTGCTGCCTGGAGATCATTTTCCGCCTGTGCCAATGCTGCTTTGTATGCAGTAAGTGTGACAGTATCGTAATAATTATCTACCTGCGCTTTTGCAATCTTTGCATCACTGATTGCCTGTACTAAATTGGCGGTTTTCACAAGAACAGTACCTTCTACCTCAAACGGGATCACTGCTACCAGCGGATTACCGGTATACAATGTCACCGTCAGTGTGATATTTGCAGTTCCTGGTCCCTGTGCCACTACTTCTCCGGTATCTGCATTTACGCTGACGACCTCGGTATTATCCGACACCCATTTAATTGCGGCAATGTCGGTCGCACCGTCTCCGCCAGTCACAACTGCGGAATACTGCTTTTTGTCACCCGTTTGCAGGGATACGTTTGTAGCACCGGTTCCCATATCATAGACACTGTTTCCCTTTTCATCCACTACCGAAAATTTCTCGGATGCATTTGGACTGTTACTGATATTGACCGTAATCTCTTTATATATAGAAGAATCACTTGCGGAAGTCGCTTTGATCGTGCAGCTTCCCGGAACGATGTCTGCTATATTTGTATAGAGTTTTGCCGGTGTAATCAATCCCGTACTGCTTACTTTCGCAACCGTCTCATCACTGGAAGTCCAGACAATGTTCTGATTTGCGGTGTCCGGAAGTACCTGTGCACTCATTTGGTATTTGGCACCCAGCGTATCCTCAATCGGAATTATTTTGACACTATCTGTATTCACCGAGATGCTCTTTGCTACCGGTGCTGCCTTGTAAATATTGACATTATCCAGCTGTGTTACCCAGGAAAGGGTTCCGCTGCTTCTTGTACCATAGAACTGAATTGCTCCCAGATCTCCGGCATACGAAGTACTTGCATCAAATGCCACCGTATGTGTAGCGGTAATACTGGAATCGGTATTACTTGTCATAGTAAAAGTAACCGTTGATGCTGTCATATCAAGTACCACATTTACATGATACCATGTGTTATCCACATTAAAGCCGGTTCCGACTGCCTGTGTATTTGCCAAGACCGTATTTGATACCGGTGTCCCGCCCACATTGTATACAAGCTCTTTTTTTGTATTTGTCTGAATACTTAAGTAGGACTTATTGTTGCTGTCGGTTAGTGCCAGATAGCAGCCGTTACTATATGCAGGTGCTCCTACATTCCAGTCAAAATCCACTACCAGCTTATTATTTTTAATTGCCTGTGTAAATTTCTTCTGTGCACTTCTGCCGCCGGAACCGGAACCTGTCAGCTGCATTACATTACCGCCATTACCGGCAGTTACTGCTGCAGAAATCGCTCCGCCTCCTACCGATCCCACCGCAATACTCCATGTCTCAGCAAGACTGCGGTTATCAAAGCTCTCGCTGACTGTCGGTACATAAACATTTGTTGTCGCAATAAATCCGCCGTCTTTTGTTGTTGCCGTTATCTTTGCCACTCCGCCGCTGACCGCAGTCACCCTGCCGTATGCATCTACGGTTGCAACACTCGGCGTATCTGATTTCCATGTTACATCGGTATCTGTTGCAATATCCGGCTGTACGGTTGCCGTCAGACGATAAGTCGGTACCGTATCGGACGGATTCGAATCTGAGAAATAATCCGAGGCGAAATAATACTCACTCTTATCCAAAGTAATTCCGGTGACCGCAATTGCATCTTCCTGCACCGTTACTGCACAGGTCGCCTTAAATCCTCCATTTTCCGCAGTAGCGGTAATGGTAACCGGGCCTCCGATGGATTTACCTGTTACTTTACCCTTTTGATCTACCGTCGCAACACTCTCATCACTGGATGTCCATGTTATATTTTTATTGTCCGAATTTTCCGGAAGAATCAGAGCACTTAAAGTCTTTGCCGTCCCAACCTGAAGTGTCAGTTTTTCTTTATCTAACGAAATACTTTCCACCTGAACTGGGAGCACATGTACGGTGCAGGTCGCAAAAATCTCTGCATTGTCATCCGAAACCGCTTTGATGACCGCATCTCCGATGCCCACTGTAGTTACTACCCCTTTTGAATCGACCGTCGCAATGGATTCATCCGAGGACTCCCAATTCACTTTATATAATGTGGTATTCGATGGTGAAACAGTAGCATTTAACTGTAAGGTCTTTCCATAGCTGATACTTGCTTCCGTTTTGTCTAAGGTTACGCTGCTTACGTCCACCTTCGTCGTATCCAGTACAAAACTGATGGAATCTCCCCCATCAACAGATGCAACGGTAATGGTTGTCTGTCCCTTTGTCTTTAGATTCAACTGGACTTTTGTGCTTTTTCCGGTCTGCTGACGCATCTGACCTTCCGGTGTCTGCCAGGTCTCTCCAAAGAACGATGCTACATCTGGATTCGAGGATGTGTAAACGACCGTCTGATCTGTTACCGTACTCGGAAGAGACGCCACTAACTGAAGCTGTTTCCATACCGTTCCAGTCTGTGTCGATCCATCCGTGACTTTATTACCATCCAGTGTCACTGCCAATTCACTGTCAGCTGCTTTCACGGCAGATGTAACTGTTACTGCAACCGTCGCAGAATAACCGCCTTTCACCGTTGCCGTGATCGTCGCCGTGCCGGCTGATACCGCAACGACAAATCCTGTCTTTGTTACCCGTGCAACACTGCTGTCGGAAGAGGTATAGGTAATAACCGTATCCGACAACACCGAATCAATTGGCGTAACAGTCGGCTGTAAACGCTCTTCCGCACCCACCTGTAAGGACAGGCTGCTCTTGGATAACGTAATTCCGGTTGGATCTGTCTGCTTGACGGAATAGGTACCGTAATCTTTCAACGGAGTCTGCATTGTATCTGCCTTGTCTTTTGTACAACCGCGCATCAGATAGGCATACATGCTGTCCATCATATCTCCGGCTTTTCCGGCCTGGCTGCTTCCCATCTCCTGAATTGTGGTATCGCCGTTGTTAAACATGGTTCTGGCATTGATATCTGCGGAACCCCCTGCACTGCTTTCCGCTCCTGGTGTCGGTATCCAGTCAGTTTCCCAATAGTAGAAGCCTCTGGTCTGACCATATGGATTCGGAACATCAAGCGGAGCCTGCATATAGTCTAGCAGCCAGTTATACTGACCGTTCGCACTGGTCGCATAATAAGTGCTCTGTCCCATTGCGGATGACTCCTGTGTAAACGATGCTTTGTATCTGGTAAAACTAAAGCCTGTTTCCACGTTGACATAATCCATATACTTGAGGGAATCCTGATTCAGCATATAATTTGCCATGGTCAGGATGTTTCCGCTGGAACGTCCGCCGTATAAAGAGAAAGCAGCTCCATCCATTTCTGCCCCATTGCTCTTTAACCCGTTAAAGAATGTCGATGCGGCAGATGGTGTATATCCATTGTTCGAATGTACAAAACCAATCACACCAGGCATGGCATCCTCTGCTGCCTCATAAGAAGCTGCAATCAGCGATGCATGTCCAACCGTAGTAGCACCGGAACCAACTGGCCATACAATTCCGCCATTCTGCTCATTTCCGTGTTTTACTCCAGCTACGTTGACATTATTCTCAGCCAGATCACTCATAAAATCGTATACATAGTTATAAACAACCGACTGCATGTGGGCAAGATCAGAATTACTCTTATTCCCCTCATAATCTGTGTTTAACCATTCTTCCGGTGTATATGCCTTTGCATTACTCATCCAGTAATCGCTGTAATGGAAGCTTGGAAGGTAACTCATACCCAGTTCCGTTGCACGTTCACCAAGTTCCAGAGAATGGGTTTTATCAAAATATCCACCGGATACCATGGACATCGGATAATCTTCGCCTGTTTCCGTCAGCCACCAGTTGTGATAAATTGCTTTTAAAGTAGTTGGATCATATACCTGATTGCCTGCCTGTACAAAAATCATATTTGTGATGGAATTTACCCCATGATTGGATAAAATCCGAAGACAATCCTGCTGTACACCATTCGCGTAATAGGTACCTCCGTTATCCTCGATTACCGGAAGGAAGGATACATCTGCTCCGCGAAGGTAGTTTGAATCCTGTATTTCAAATATATCAAAATTATCTACATAGGCGCTGTCACTCCCGTTTCCGGTCCATTCATCTGCAAGCGACGTTCCGTCGGTCTTGTAGACGGTGACAGAATCCTTATAATTCTGGTCATAAACAGTGTTCGCATAAATTTCAACCTGATGATCATTCGCACCTGTGGTAAAGGTAATAGTCACGAGCGAATAGTCCTCTGTTCCGGACGGAGCCTGTCTTAATACGGTTCCACCGGTCGTACGCACACCAAGATTTACACGGTCGCCGAGACTCGTGCGGTTTTCCGTTTCACCGGTTGCTCCCAGATAGTTCGTATGTTTCACGGTTTCAAAAGTGTCCTGTTTGTCCACTTTTGCACGCATGGTAACAGAATATCTTGTGTTTGGCTCAACAGATACAACCTGAGAAACTTCTCCCCCTGCACTAAGGCGCACGGCAGATTCTCCAGTATCCGCATTGCCTGTATCGACTGCTGCGGAATCACCTATTGTCCAGTCCGTCAGACCATTTTCAAAATCCCAGTTTGAAATGATCTGATTATCCGCAGAATCCAATGCCAGATCCAGACCATCCAAATCCAGCTTCGATGTTCCGGAAGAGATGGTAATGGTCATTTGACCGTTGTAATCCAGAACATTCCGATGACCCATCTGCGTCCATACACTGGTGTCTGAATTCAAATATGTATCAATTAATGCCACAGAATCCGGTCCTCCCGTTTCTGAGACTGTTACTTTTGCAGTGTTATTTCCTGCAGTACCTCTCACCCAGGCCGACAGGGTATAACTTCCCTGTGAAATATCCTGAATGGTTGTAGTTATGGATGCTCCGGCTGCCAGTTTTACATACTTTTCTCCGGATTTTCCGCCTGTCTCTACCGTAACTGTTCCGGTGGTTGACCAACCGCTCAGCCCCGATTCAAAATCGAGATTTGCATTCTGACTACCTGATACCGTATCCGCTTTTACAGACATGGAAAGTGTATCAGTTCCACCCATTTGCAAAATCAGTGTCGCTGCCAGGAATGCCGAAATTAGTTTTTTAAATTTTCTCTTAATCATCCCACATATTCCTCTCATACATGATGTATAGTGTAATTTTCGTCATTCTTCATTTTCCAATCGAACTCTGCACTCACCCGTAATTGCCTCCTCTTTACGTCTCCTTTCATTTTTTCATACTTCCAAACCCTTCTGGATGTCGCGCAACTCGTTTGCGCAACCGGTTGCTTTACATTTTTATTATAAATAGATTATTCTGTATTCACAACCAACAATTCTAACAAACTTTAACCATTCAAAATATACATATTGCCCAATTACCCTTGTGTTGTTTGCGCAACTTTTGCGCTCTTGGAACAAAAAAACCGCTGAACATCTCATTTTTTGATGCAGCCATTCTTCTCTATCGTCATTTTTATTTGTATTGACTGTCATTTTCCATGCCATTATAATAAGTAGGAACAAAATGGAGGATAATAAAATGTGGATTGCAGATAAATGGAAAGATTATGAAGTAATAGACTGTTCGAATGGGGAAAAACTAGAGAGGTGGGGAAAGTATCTTCTGGTACGTCCGGACCCGCAGGTCATCTGGGATACCCCGAAAAAAGAAATGGGATGGAAAAAGAAAAATGCACACTACCACCGCAGCCAGAAGGGTGGCGGAGAATGGGAATTTTTTGATCTTCCGCAGCAGTGGAGTATCTCGTACGGTTCCCTTACCTTTCAGCTGAAACCTTTTAGTTTCAAGCATACGGGACTTTTTCCGGAGCAGGCGGTAAACTGGGACTGGTTTTCCGGTAAGATCAGACAAGCAGGCAGGCCTGTCCGTATTCTGAATCTTTTTGCCTATACCGGAGGCGCTACGATTGCCGCAGCGGCAGCCGGAGCGGCCGTGACACACGTGGATGCATCGAAAGGCATGGTGACCTGGGCAAAGGAAAATGCTGCCTCTTCCGGCCTTGCAGATGCACCGATCCGCTGGATCGTGGATGATTGCGTGAAATTTGTAGAACGTGAAATCCGGCGTGGAAATAAATACGATGCCATTATCATGGACCCGCCTTCCTACGGACGCGGTCCAAAGGGAGAAATCTGGAAAATTGAGGAGGCGATTCATCCGCTGGTCAAGCTGTGTGCACAGCTTCTGTCAGATCGTCCGCTATTTTTCCTGATTAATTCGTACACGACAGGTCTTCAGCCCGCCGTGCTGGTATATCTGCTCGGTACAGAACTGAAGCAGTTTCACGGAACCGTCACAGCCGATGAAATCGGACTTCCGGTTTCCTCCAACGGACTTGTACTTCCATGCGGAGCTTCCGGACGTTTTGAGGGAGAATAAGCTGGATTGCGCTTTTGTGCGGCCTTCCCGCCCGGACAGATTACAGGGGTTATTCTTCTTTTAAAACATCCGTGCTCACTTCATTTTTTTGATACTCTATTCCCCAATCATACATCGCCTGTATGATTGGCCTCATGGTCTCTCCAAGAGGGGTCAGCGAATACTCTACACGGGGAGGTACCTCGGCATATGCGGTACGGGCAACAATTCCATCTTCTTCGAGCTGGCGCAATTGCAGGGTCAGGGTACGAAAGGTAATGGCTGGCATCATTTTTTTCAGTTCATTGAAACGTCTTTTACCGCCAAGGAGCCGATATAAGATGACTCCTTTCCATTTGCCGCTCATGATATGGAGCGTAGTTTCTACCGGACAGATTCCTTCCATGCAATCCGGTGTAAGTGCATAATGATTCATATTCATTCTCCAATACTATAAAAATGATAGTAACTATACTTTATTGATATTATATATCATTTTTTTGCGTACTTCAATAAATGTTTCTGATGCGTTATGATAGGTTCATCAAAAAGAAAGGTGGTTTTGTCAATGAAAAACAAAAATGAAGAAATTCTGGAAGCGTTTCGCTTTCGTTACGCATGTAAACAGTTTGATCCGTCCAAAGCCGTGTCAAAAGAAGATTTTGATACGATTTTAGAGGCCGCGCAGCTTTCACCGACCTCTTTCGGCTTTGAGCCGTGGAAGATGATTGTGGTACAGGATGACGATCTGAAAAAGAAACTGTACCCGATCTCCTGGGGTGCTCAAAACAGCTTAAACGGTGCCAGTCACCTTGTAATTCTGCTGGCCCGCAAGAGATCAGATACCATCTACAGTTCCGACTATCTGACCCACATCATGCGGGATATCCAGAAACTTCCGGATGAAGTCGCAGAAGGCAAACGTCAGGCATTCCAAAAATTCCAGCAGGACAATTTTCATCTGCTTGAAAGCGACCGGGCGCTATTTGACTGGGCAAGTAAACAGACCTATATTGTAATGGCCGACATGCTGACAACAGCTGCTTTCTTAGGGATTGATTCCTGCCCGATTGAAGGCTTTGATCAAAATGCGGTGGATCAGCTTCTGACCGATGAAGGTCTGATCGATCCGGATCATTTCGGTGTATCTGTCATGGTCAGTTTCGGATATGGCAGCAAAACTCCTCATTATGAGAAGACGAGACAGCCTCTCAGCGATCTTGTACAGTGGAACTGACGGATTGATTGGAGAACCAAAAGTGTACTTCGTGCACGCTCGTTTCCTTCCATTTTGAAAGACAGGGCTTTCCCATAGAAGAACAAAAAAGTCAGCAATCCGTATCAATAGCGGATTACTGACTTTTTCTCGTTCCTGCGGCTATTCAGCCGTACAAACTTTCTTACTGCAAGAATGCCAGCAGCTGCTCGGTATTGTCTGCAAAACATTCTGCGCCATGTTCCTCCAAAAACGGGCGGCTTCGAAATCCCCATGTTACGCTGATACAAGGTAATCCTGCATTTTTCGCGGTCTGGATGTCCACATCGGAATCACCGACATAGACGGCTCGTTCCTTTGTCATTCCAAGTTCCCTCAGCGCCTGATATACCGTATCCGGTGCCGGTTTCTTACGAATACCCTCTTTTTCACCGATTGCCGTTGTAATATATTCCTTAAAATAAATTTCCTGTAATTCCTTTACTCCAAAATCCGCCTTGTTGGAAACAATGGCCAGATGATATCCCTGGTCACGCAGTGATTTAAGCAGGTCAAGGACTCCCGGATATGGCTTTGTTTTATCGTTGCAGTGCAGTTTATAATATTCCTGAAACAGCTCAAATGCCTTCGTAAAATCCGCATTCGCCTCTCCGTCCGCAACCGCACGGATCATCAGATTGCGGATGCCGTTTCCCACAAATCTGCGCACCTCTTCCAGTGTGCGCGGTTCCATTCCGCAACTCTCCAATGCATAATTCACCGCATCTTTCAAATCTTCCAGTGTATTCAACAGTGTTCCATCCAGGTCAAAAATAATTGTATCGTATTTTCTCATTTTTCTATCCCGATCGGCTCCGGTGTAAATTCATCTTCAATTGTTAACACCGCAATCCGGTACTATCCTTTCCATTTACGTCTCTGCCAGCCATTATACCACATTGTCCGTAAATTTCAAATTTGAGAAAGGAGTATGCCCGTTTTTCCCGGTTTATTTCACAGCTCCGGTAATCCCCTCTGCAAATGATTTTTGCAGAAAGAAGAAGATAATAACGGTCGGCAGCGAACAAAGCAGTACCGCCAGCATTAGTTCACCATAATCCGTCACATAGCCGGAAATCAGATCGGCGACCAGCATCGGCATGGTCTGAGATTCAGCCTTCGTCATAATGACCTTCGGCCATAAGTAGCTGTTCCACGCATTCATAAACGTGATTGTCATTGCCGCCGCATAAGTGGAACGCATTGTCGGAACAAACATACGCAAGAAAATCTGTACCTCATTGAGTCCGTCAATTCGTGCCGCTTCAATGATATCATGCGGAAACGACCTTGCACTCTGGCGGAACAGCATAATCAGAAATGGGGTCGATATGGTCGGCAGCACAAACCCCCACATTGTATTTAAAAGTCCAAACTGAGAGCAAAGCGAAAACAGCGGAATCAACGTCGCCACAAACGGCACCATCATTGCAAGCAGAATTACTGCCATCAGCCGGTCCTTTCCCTTTGTATGGTAAATTTCAAACCCGTACCCCGCAAGCGAACAGATTAACAGAGACAAAAAGGTCAGAAGCAGTGCATATTTAAAAGAGTTTCCCATCGCCCGTGCCAACTCGGTATTGTCTATCAGCTTTTTTAAATTTCCTCCAAAATAGGTACCCGGAAGCAGCGTTCCTTTGATTACATCAATACTTTTATTCGTGGCGGCTATCAGCATATAAAGAAGCGGGAAGATAGAAAACAACGAAAAAACAATTAATACAAAATATTGTAAGAACTTTTTCGGTTTACGAATCACGTTTATCACCTACTTTCATCTGAATAAAGGCAAGGACTGCCACAAGCAAAAGCACAAGGAAAGACATTGCTGCAGAATATCCAAAGTTCGCAACATACTTAAAGGAAACATTATAAATGTAATGTGACATCGTGATTGTGGAATTTGCAGGACCTCCGCTTGTCAGGTTTACCGACTCGTCAAAGAGCTGCAGTGTTCCATTGGTTGACATAATCGCTGTCAGCAGAATTGTCGGTTTTAACAATGGGCAGGTAATTTTTATAAATGTCTGCAGCGGAGATGCTCCGTCGATCTTTGCCGCTTCGTAGACTGAATATTCGATATTCTGCAACCCGGCAAGATAAAACACCATGTTATATCCGGTCCAGCGCCATACCAGTGCCAGTATAATAATCACTCTTGCACTAAAGCTGTTTGTCAGGAAGCCATACCCGGTTTCTAAGATCCCCAGTTTAATCAGAATACTGTTTACAAATCCATCCGTTGCAAACAACGTGCGGAAGATAATCGCATAAGAAACCAGCGAAGTCGCACAGGGCAGAAAAATTGCCGTGCGGAAAAATCCTTTGAATCTGAGGTTTTTATTATTTAGCATAGATGCCAGAATCAATGCCAGAATCAGCATAATCGGCACCTGAATAATCAGATAGATGAATGTATTTTTTAATGCCTGTATAAATACGGTATCCTCAAACATCCGCGTATAGTTGGATATTCCGTTCCATTTCATGGTCTGAAAGGTAGCTCCCGTTTTAAACGAAAGGATAAATGCCCGTATCATCGGCCAGAAGCTCATAATCGCAATCAGCAGTGCGGCCGGGGTCAGAAATGCCCATCCCGTCAGATTGTGCCGATTACTCATTGAGAGCCTTTTTCTTCCTTTTGGATGACTCACTCAAATGCCTCCTTACTTATGAAAGGGGAACAGCTTTGCCGTTCCCCTATGTTTGAACTATACTGTTACAACAACCGGACGGATCACTGCATATAAGATTCTACGGTTGTCTGTGCATTTGCAAGCTCGCTGTCTACATCGGCGCCATTCATGATATTGGTAATCGCAACTGCAACCGCATCGCGTGCTTCATAGTAATAGACACCCGTGTTGTTTGTCGGAACCTTTGAAGAATAGTCTACAATTTTTGTAAATACGGTGTCTCCGCCGAAGAATTCAGACGGCTCACTGTAAACATCTGCATCTGCTGCCGGAGCCCAGGTCGCAATTGCTCCGGAGCTTGGGAGAATATCTGCATAGAAATCAACGCTTCCTGCAAAGGTTTTATTCATGAAATCTGCTGCAAGATCTACCTTCTTGCAATTTGAAGTAATTCCCCAGGAAGAGCCGCCGTTGTTGGAGTAGTTTGTTGCTCCATCGACGCCAACCAGACTCGGCATTGTCGTAATACCCCAGTTGCCGGACTGGTCTTCTGCTGCCTGAATGGAGCCCATAATCCAGCACCCGTTGATTGCTCCTGCCGTTTTTCCGGAGTTAAAGGATTTGATGTACTCATCCCAGTTATCGTCAGTAAGCTGTAATACACCTGCTTTTGCAAGCGATACATAGGTATTTACAACTGTTTTTAACGCATCATTATCTCCGATTGTCGGATTTCCGTCTTTGTCAAAAAGGGAAGCTCCTGCCGATTGCAGCATCATCATAATGAGATCCGGCTCTCCTGACTCTGTGGAGTTTAAGGCATACCCCGTCTTTGCAAGCACATCTTCACCGATTGTCTGGAACTGGTCCCAGGTGATGTCGGTCATATCTTTCATCGTGTAGCCTGCCTGCTCTAAGATATCAGTCCGGTAACATGCAATAACTGCACCGTTGTCAAATGGAACTCCGTAATTCTTTCCTTCCACCGTCGAGTAAGCGGTCTTGCCTGCCGCAAACTGCGAGAAATCAATTCCGGTATCCGTCAAATCTAAAAATAAATCGGGATAACTGATTACATTTTTCTGGAATGCGTTGTCCTGTACAAGCACGATATCCGGCAGGTTGCTGTAATCACCGGAGGTTGCTGCTGTTGTAAGTGCCGTCTGTACATCCTCCCATGCTGTGGTAACCACGTTTACCGTTACATCCGGATTCTCTTTCTGATAGAACTTTGCAGCCTCCTTCATTGCATAAACGTTAAAGGTCTCATCCCAGCACCATACGGTCAGCGTGTTTTCGTCTTCACCGGTTGCCGAATTGTTTGTGGAAGCCTCCGAGGAGTCCCCCGCCGTGTTACTGCTGTTTCCCGAACCTCCGCAAGCTGCCATGGAAACGGTCATTGCTGTCACCAGCATGATGGATAAAAGCTTTTTCTTCATTTTTTTCCTCCCAATACATTGATTTGTTTTGAATCTGAATGTTCTACCGGAAATTTGTGCAATATAGCAAAATTTTAGGCGATTATTTCTTTATTTCCGGCATTTTCACATAGATATTTTAACAAAGAATCGTTTCCAACAGTTTTTATATTCATACCAAAAAAGAGCGAATTCAACCTTTTATATTTTTCATGGTTGAATTCGCTCTTTTTATGATATTTTTCTACATTTTTCGTTATATTGCTGTTTTTTTCTATTGGAAATATATTTTTGCTTTTGCGACAGGATCACCAGCCTTTGCGCGCTGAAATGTGAAACTGCATTAATTGGCTCTCGTAGTTCTGTGGATCTTTCTTCCATTGATATGGTGTAACCCCCACAATCCGCTTGAAGTTACGGTTGAACGTGCAGGTTGCTGAGAAGCCGGACTTGATTGCAACCTCATCCATCGAGCAGACCGTTTTCTTCATAATTTCGCATGCCATCTGAATACGCACCATATTGATATATTCTACTGGCGTCATGTTCATGTAAGATTCAAACAGCCGGCGAAAGTGTGTTTCACTCAACCCGCACATGTTTGATAAGGTCTCTACCTTAATGGCTTCCTCATAGTGATTGCTGATATAGTGTAATGCCGTTGATATCTGCATGATGCCGGGACGCTCCTGCAAAATCAGTTCCAGTTCTTCATCCTTATTCATGCGCGCCAGTTCCAGCACGAGCGACCAGAGCATGAATTCTACACTGTCACGGTAAAACTCCTCTTTCTTTCGCATTTCCTCCATAATCGTCCAAAGAAGATTGCCGATGTTCTGTGACCGATCCATCGATTCGAAAATATAGCTGCGATTCACCCGTTCTAACAGTCTGGTCTGCAGTACGCCGTTGTTTGGATACATTTGCCGCAAGGAGGCTTCCGGATCGAAAAACAGATACTCCCAATAGCTTTTCTCACCTTCGGCGCTCGTCGTGGTATGCGGATAGTTCTTGGGAATTACCGTAAACATCCCCGGCTCATACGGAATAACCGTTTCATTGAATTCCATTACGCCGTATCCATCTCTGCATACACCAATTTCCATCATATTATGGAAATGAAGATGTACTTTTTCCCTTCCGTATATCCGAATCCATTCTTCTCCCAGCAGTGCAAGCAGCGGTTCATTCTGCGGAACCTCATAATAGCGGAATTCCAGTGTATCCTTCTTCTTTCTACCCATACATTCTCCCTGCCCCTCATGCCGGTGCCCACTCTGGTTGCGCAACCGGTTGTTTACAGGTTTAAGTATACACTTTTTCAGGGATTCTTTTCCATTCGCATTTTTTACAGATAACTCGCCCGGCATTTGTTTATTTTTCCTCTATTCGGATTTTATTGATAGCATGCCGATCGTATTACACTTTTCATTTTTTTATCCAGATCGGCTCCGGAGCAAATTCATCTTCAAGCGCGCACACCGCAATCCGGTACATATCGATTCCATCTGCTTCTCTGTCAGCCACGATATCAGCTGGTCCGTACATTTCAAATTCCTGGAAGTAGTATTCCTCCGTGGCAGCCTCCCAGATCACCTTTACCGTGTCCTGCAGTTCAAAGCGAAACGCATTCAGCGGAAGTGCCATCCCATATCCGGTCACTTTCAAAAAGCTCTCTTTTAAGGTCCAGTAGCGCAAAAACAATTGGTCTTCCTCTTCTTTGCTCTTACAGTATTGCATGTTCCGGATTTCCTCTTCTGCAAAAAAACGCGCTGCGATCTTTCTGCCGTTTTTTCTCTCACACTCTATATCTATACCCACTTCCCTGCTGGAAAAAGCGGCCGCCGCATAGTCACCGGAATGCGACAGGTTAAAGTGTATCTGCGGCATATCCGCGAGATATGGTTTTCCGTTCTCTCCATATTGAAATACGGTATCCTGCTCACAGATTCCATACTCTGCCAGTCCATGTGCCAGCAGAAGACCCGCTCCGAGGATTCTGTTCTGATCTTCACGCTTTCTTGCACGATGCACTTTTTTTTGACGTTCCGCAGATACTTCGCCCAGACACTTCTGAAAAAATGCATCGTCATCAAGCTGTCCGATCTCAAACATATACGTCACTACCATAATTTTCCGCCGCTCTTTCCTTTGAAATAATGTGCGGCAGACGGTAATTTCACCTGCACCCGCTGCCGCTTTTCTTCCTATTATAACTGTTTCCATTGCAGCTGTCATTATCCGGCGTGCAAATTTATCCCTGCGTCCTGATCTGTAAGAATCTCATTTGGCTTCATTCCCGGTAAGAATACTCAATATTTCTTTCTGCGTACCGGGAAGATATTTGTAAATATAAGCATCGGAATCTTTTAATTTAATTGCCGCAAGATATCCTTCTTTTGTTGTGAAGTAAAAACTGCGCAGCTTCGGAAGCAATGCCTGTATTTTCTTCGAATCCGTTATTGCTTTCTTATCTCCGTAATCCGTCTGTACCAGAAAATCATCCAGTGTATCGGTTTTATATCCCAAAAAGAAATTGGACGCCGGGTAGGTTCTTCCATTGAGTCCATCATACGGGTCATACCACTGTAGCGTAATACTTTCGATTTCTCCGGAAAATGAAATATAGGAATTCAAATCATTTTTCCCCAGGAATGCCAGTGTATGCTGAAATTGTTCTGTAAGATAAATAACGGCATTGCCAAGATGATAGGCAAAACTCTGACAGTCTGCCTCTCCGTCACTTGAAAATAAAATGACGCCGATAGCCTCCTGTTCCGGAAAATACCGTTCCTCCACCGACTGTGCCAGAATATCTTCTTCCAACGCCTGCAGGAACTCCGCTCTGGCCGAATCCGTCATATTCAGCTGGCAGGGATTACTGTACCAGATATCTGACAGATAAATACTTCCGCTGGCAAATGCCTGGGAAGACCAGTTGATACTGTCCCCTGTTTCTACCGTTCCGGTTACCACCTGTTTGATCCCTTCTTTTACCTCTTCGCTCTGATCCAGTGCGAGCATCTCTTCCAGCAGGGCAAACGTCGCTCGATCATAATAATAGTACTTTTCCTTTCCATTCTTCAGCGTATAACTGATTTGAATATCATAAGGCACGACAGTCTGTGCAAATTCCGTCTCATCTGTCTGCATTTTTTGCATCCCCATTTCTATCAGTTCTCTGTGAAGGGACAGAATCTGGCGTATCGCATCTGTTTGCTGATAAGTATAATTACTGACCATATAATAAGAACTTCCGTTACTGCTTCCAGCCGTTTCCTGACTGATGTAGGAAGGCGCTCCGACGTAGGACATCGCTGCAGAGGCAATCTGGTCATCTTCCGGCAGATCTGCGGCAGCCAGATTGCCAATCCACCCACACCCCAGAAAAACCAGCAGCACCAAGCCCATTTGGAGGAATGCAGGAAACCATCTCTGCCATAATTTTTTGGATGAATGGACGAAATACAGCCGCAGCAGAAAATAGAAAAAACCTGCAGCTGTCATCGCCAATAGAAAAGCAAGTATCCGGCTGTTTGCTTCCAGCAGGTCAAATACCAGTACGAACAGGCAAAACATTCCCGTAAACAACACGATCTGCGTCATCCAGGAACAAACCCCTTCTAATTCTGCCTGTTCTGCCCTCCTTCGCTGGAACGCAAACATTGCCAGCAATATCAGTAAAATAAGTCCGCACCCCCACGCCAGCAGAATATGTACGGAAAAGGTTGCCGCCACATCATTTTTCAGACCACGATAAAACATGGAATACGTACTGCAGTCCTCGAAGAAAAAGGCTGCAGGATTTATCCGTTCGGTCAGATAAAACAGATTTTTGCAGATTTCACTGGTTCCAGAATAGGACATTGCCCCGTATGGATTTCCCCAGACCAGATGCAAAAAAAGCTGATTTACACAATATACCACACCGGACATACCAGTCAGTAAAAATAGATTGTATAATACAGCTTCTGAAAGCGTGCCCGCCAGGGAACAGGCAAGAATGCTGAGCGTGTAGGACACCATACCTGCCAGAATCAAGCCGCAGCAGACAAAAAGGAAGCATTTCGTCATGCCTGGATATTCGCCAAGTGCGATCTGATTCAGACAAAGAGACACCAGCATCGGAATTAAAATTGCAGCTGCAATTCCAAAACTTCCGGTCAGATATCTGCTGGCAAACAGTTTTTTCCGATTTAAACCAAAAGAAAAGTATACGGTCGTCTGCTTTTTTTCCAGTAAGAAGAAAAATGTCCGAATCCCGTTTATGGCACCAAGCAAAACTGTCACAGCATAGACGGGAAGTACAAAATCAGGTTGAATCAACCGAAATTTCATCTGATCATGTGTCGTCGCGACTTCAAAAATCGAATCTCCCGGAATTCCGGCTGTCCCAAACGGAATTAAAATAAGAAACGCCATGATCCCGATGATAACCAGGCCCATATTTTTTTTCAGATTCCAGATCAGATCATGCCGGAAAATATGCTTCATCGAAAATTGTTTCCCATTCATACTTTTGTTCCGCTCCCTCCAGTAAGAAATACGATTCCAGTGTTTTTCCCGTATTCTTAATCTGCTCCACCTCCATACTGCAAAGGAGAGTGCCGTCCTTGATCATTCCAAACTGATCGACGCACTCTTCTAATTCCTGTAAATTATGAGATGTCAGAATCAACGTTGCCTTTCGCTTCTCTACGTATAACCGGGCAAGCCGGCGCATGATCTTTCTCACGCCAAGATCCAGACCGTCAAACGCTTCGTCCAAAAATAGATACTCCGGCCCCGCCGCAAACGCAATTGCAAGACCCGCCTTCCGCTGCATTCCTTTTGAAAATTCACTGATGCGCATTTTCTCATTCAGTTCAAACAATGTGAGCAAACGGTGATACACCACTGTATTCCAGTTCTCATAATAACCGCTGTAAAAACGTTCCATGTCGCAAAGTGCTGCCTGTGGCAGAAAAAAAAGTTCCTCAGTCATCATAAACATACGTCTCTTGAGTTTCTCATTTTCATATATGGGTTCTCCATCTATCCGAATAGATCCAGAATCCTGCCGGTATATTCCGTTCATCATCTTTAGCAATGTCGTTTTTCCGGCTCCGTTATAACCGATCAGTCCGTATATGATCTGTTCCGGTATTTGAATATCCGCATCTGACAATACCATTTTCCTACCGAATTGTTTGGTCACGTGGGATATCTCAATCATGTTTTCCTCTTTTCTTCAGGAACACGAATACCACACCAGCTGCCGCAATCAACAGCAGTACCAGCAGAATCACCGGCAGCAGAACACCGCTTTCGGCTTGTGTGTCCACGATTTTTTCTGCGGTGAGTATGTAAGTCTTTGCTTCTGCCATTTTGTAGCTGACATATCCACTCTCTGCCTTGACATCATCTGCCATCAGCTGCAGGTGCTTGGAATCTTCCATCTGGTACAAATACAGATCCGTCCCGTTGGAAAAGGTATTCCCTGCCTTTATGTATATTTCTGCGGGTCCCGGTAATTCTTCTATCTCTGCAAACGAGAGACAGAGCGCTGTTTTATCTTCCACAAGACTGGACAGGCTTCCATTCCCGTCTTCCGACAGTTCAATATTCATGTCGATATCGTCGGTGCTCTGTAAATCCTTTCCATAAAATTCCCAGGAATACAGCACATTCTTACTGCTGTCCGTTTTCTGGAATGTCACATATTCATCTTTTCCTTTTATTTGCTCAAAAATCTTACTGCCCATGGGGCCATCCTGAATTTCCTGAAAATAAACGGTCCCTTTTTTACTTTCAATTGTGGTGTAAGACGCTGCTTCCGTTCCCTGTTCCGTCCCGTCTGTCAATGCTTCCGTTCCGTCCTGCGCATCGCTCTGGCTCTCTGCTGTCAGTCCAACATCTACCGCATGAGTACTTTCGCTCAAAGTTGCAACGGTAACGCCCACGTCACTTGTAGAAGCGGATTCGGACTGATTTTCTAATGATCCCACAGCTCCATTTTCCGTTGCACGCTCACTGCTGTTACTCTCGCTGCTGTTGCTGCTGCCGCTACTGTTACCACTGCTCTTACTTCCGTTTTCACTGCTGTTGTTCCCAGTGCTCCCATTACTGCTTCCGCCTCCGCTGGTACCGCTACTACTAGTGCCGCTTTTGCTTCCGCTTCCACTGTTTCCGCTGCTGCTTCCACTGGTTCCGTTGCTGTTACTTCCACTACTCCCGCTGCTGCTATTTCCACCGTTCCCACTGCTGTTACTGCTTCCTCCGGAAGCATTCCCGCTGTTCTCCGTCACCGTTACTTCCAGCACGGCAGAAGCTGATGTATATTGCCGCAGAGACCCGGTGACGGTAATCGATGCCGTACCGGCGCTGACTGCTGTCACTGTGACGGAACCATTGCTGTAACTTGCCGTTGCAACCGAGGTATTACTTGAACTCACCGCTGCCGCCGCATAATAAGTCTGATAGTCCGTTCCGGCGCAGGTGCAATCACCATCTTCATTCAGACAGCCGTCCCCGCAGGTCTGAGGACATTCCGGCATTCCGCAGCCCGGTAATTGTTGCGAGGTTGCCGGAGATAAGGTAACACTGACACTGACGCTGTTTCCCGGAGTCAATTCCACCTCCCCCTGTGCCAGCGTGACCGACAGTGTTCCTCTGTCAAAATAGGCATAAACCGGTATTGCCTGCATGAATAGAGTGGCTGCCACTGCCATACACAGAATTTTTACAGCAGCGTTTCTCTTTCCCTTCTTCTTTCTCATAATCCGCACCTCCGATCCTGCAAATGACTGCGATTATTGTTCTCCTTCCAGATAAACATCCATTCGGACACAATCCCCACCAGTCTCTATCTGATAACCGCCGTAATAGCCTTCCAGGTTGCCAAGACAGGCCACAAATGGTCCGCTTTGATTTTTTATGACTCCTATTTCCGTAGAAACACCCAGATCTTCCAGGTTTTGATTGAGTTGATTGTATGCATGATATCCTGTCGAACTGTGTTCATGCTCTTTCAGCAGCGGATATCCGTTCTTGCCAAATGCAAGCATCGGTATACTGTTATAAATAAATGCTCTGTTTCTGGAAAGCGTATAGTAGTCACTCCTGGCATGTGCTTCCGTATCCAGATAACTGATATCCTCCAAACTTGTATAGCAATTCCCGTCCCGTCCGTAAAACTTGGCCGAACCGCTGAAGTTTTCGACACCTGCCTGCTCGCGCAGCAGCCAGCCCAGATCAATTCCGACAAAATAATCAAGCCAGCCGTCTACCCCCATAGAGTCCATACTGTTTTTATCACCTATTGTACCGTAATAATTTCCAACCACCGCCTGTGGATTTTCCAATGCTAACTGCTCAAGCTCTTCCGTTGTCAGAAGGACGCTCTTTTGGGGATTTACATCACCCTCCTGATAAACATTGATCGTGAAAGTAATATCTTTACTCTCATCATGCGGAGCTCTGTTATGCTGTTCATAATGCGGATTTTCACACGTTTGCTCTGTTGAAAGTACGATATCCGCGAGATTTCCAAGAATCTGCGTCTTTCCATTCGCATCAAAGTATGCCAGTGCAACCGGACCTTCCACGATACCCCCAGTCTCCTGAAGCGGCTCTCCATCCGCCGAAAAAATAAGCATCGCCTTTTGCTGTTCCTCCTGCTGCCGCAATTCCGATAATGTAAATGTAATCTCCCCTCCTGTGTTTCCATAGGGATATTCCGATTCATCTGCCGCCTCACGCCCGCTGCATTTGATGTAAATCTCTCCGGAATCGTCGGTACTGACACCGCACAGTTCCAGATATTTCAAGAAGTCCAGACCGTTAACCGCAACCTGCTCCTGCCGGCCGGCTTCGTCTGTAAGGGCAAGCTCTCTGGTCCATGTGATCTGCTGCTGATAAAGCGCCTCTGTTTCAAACGACAGCTCCATCAGTTCTTCTAACTCCGTAACCGCATAAATCTGCTCTTCTCCCAGTGCATCTCCGGTCAGACGCAGTGGATAATACAGATATTTACGGATCGTTTCATAATCTGAATTTTCCTGTTCTACCCAATATCGATGAAATCCTGCACAAAATGTTTCTTCATCTGCTGTCATCTGACGATCCAATACCGGTGATTTCATTTTTGAGCCAAGTTCCTGTGTTTCCTGCGTATCTTTTTCTGTTGTACTCTCTTCTGTCTGTTCATTCACCGTATTTGTAACAACAAGTTTCGTTCTGTTTACCGTCATCAGGTAAATGATATCTGCTGCAATTGCCACCAGACAGACAAGGAATAGCAGGAATAAGTGATTTCTTCTTTTCAAAATCAACCCTCCCCTATTTTTGAAAAATTTAACACATTTTTTCTTTTTCTGTCAATTCCTTTTTTTTACCAAAATGCACTATTTTCTTTACACTTTATGCGTATTTTTATGTTTTTTAATGTTTTATTATATTTTTACCTTCGCAAAACCACGTTTTGTTTTGTTTTATTTTTGTTTGATATGCTGATACTGGTAGATTTCAAGCTCTAATGCTGCAGAATCACCACCGTCCAGTTTCTGCCCGGTTATGATGTCTCCATCCTGTGTGAAAATATAATTTCTTGCATAATATTGATTCAGCGCTTCAACAATATCTTCTGCGATCATGGTGGAATCACTGTCCAGAAAATCGTGTCCATGCACTGCAATCGCACCGTCCATACTTTCCGACTCCTTATCATTACTGCTTTCCACCAGTGTTCCGTTTTCATACAGCTGTATCCACGTAATGTTTCGGACATTCCACATCCCCACCACCTGTTTCTGAAATCCGCCTTTCTGTGTATGTTCGACATCAACCAGTGTGACACCGGACGGTATCAGTGCATCCACATCAAAAGTCCAAATTGTGTAATCTCCGTCTGCATCGGTAATTCCCGGATAACCCTTGTCTTCCTTTTCCTCGGTAATTTCAAGATTTCCTCTGGTAATTGTGGTAACCGGAATGGTCAGGCACACGGTATCCTTTTCTTCCTGATTCACTTCTATGTCTTCCATCCGTTCCCCCGCGATGGTAATCCTCATATTTTTCAGAGGATCTTCGGACAGCCTGACTTCCTGATCAAATTGCAGTGTGGCCTCTACATACTGGGAATCTTCACTCCCCTCGTTATAGGACGTCAGTTCGATATTTTGTAATCTCGGAGACTTCTCGGAATCGCTATGACTTTTCCCGGAACATCCGGCGAACAGCAGAATACACACGATACCAAGTGCTGCAGTCAGCTTCTTTTTTCTTTTCATTTTCATCTGTTTTTCCTCATCTTTGATTAACGTGCCGATTTATTTTTGCCCCATATCATACGTCAACTGTTTTGCAAAGTCAATGCTGGAAAACCACAAAAAGTATTTTAAATCGGTACTTGACGTGATATTATCACTTGCGTATAATGACAACCATCATACATTCATCCCACTAACGCGGTGATGTATGACAGTTGATGATGGCTACGATAAAGGGATTGAAACAAATCATGAAAATGAAAGAGAGGAAAAAGCATGAGACACACAAAATGTTTATCCCGACCTTTCAGCGGACTTTTGATCCTGAGTTTAGTTTTTAGTCTGCTGTCCGGTTCGGGCACCGCTTTTGCTGCACAGACAGATCCTACACCTGCTACAGCATCCACAGAAAGCACAGATGTAACTTCATTTGTCGGTACTTCTGTAACAACAGACAGTATTGCACCAGAATCCTATTCGCTGTCCACCTACAGTGAGGGTTCTACGGACAGTGATAAAGATCTGAATCAGCACGTCGTACTCACCCTTAATTATTCCGATACAGTGGCGATTACGGATGAAACGGCACTCAATGATGCCATTTTTGGAGCAACCCCGACACTCACCATTAAAATTGCCGGTTATTCCATTAACAGCGCCAGCTACTACCGTCCATGTACCTATTCTGCAGACGGAAACAGCCTGCTGATTGACATCGGCAACTGTGTCACGACAACGGATGGTGTGACCTCCGCCTCCTTTACGGCGATGTACAATGGCTCGTTTACAGCAAGCGGCAGTCTCTCCGGCATTTCCATCGGAGATACATCCACCGACTCTGCTGTCTCCATTGCCGAGACAAGGATTCCAATTGGCATTACATTAACGCCTGTCAGCGGATGGGACACCAACAGTGTTACCGTACAGGTATCTCATACAGCCAACGTGCGCGGCATGTATCATTTTGTGGTTTACAAAGTGACCGATGACACCACCTCTCCGGTGACTGTACTTCCTGCCACTACCGCTCCCGGTCAATTAAATGCCTATACACTGACCAGTCACGCGCACCTGTTCTACTCTATGAGCGCCTCCACGCTCGCTGCGAATATGGTAAGCGTCATGTCTTCCAGCCTGCTTTCCGGCTATACGGCTACCGTCGATAACGACACGATTAACGTCACTTCGACGAATTCAAGTGATAAACTCCGTATTTATATTTACGATGACAATTTTATTCAGTCGAATGACTGTACTTTAAATATGGCTGATCCGGAAGTCAGCTTTGCTTCTACCTCTTCGAGCCTCAGCGGAACCGGTTCCATCTACTATCAGTTAAATGTGGCAAATGCAGACACTTTTGCATACTGGGCCGCTAATGCCACCGTTCAGGTAGATGGCGTCTCCTACAAAGTAGTGACTTCAGAACCTGCAACTTACACCGCCACGGATAAATCCGGCAATCCTGTCTACTATGCATATCTGGAAAAATCCGGAAGCAAGTTTTATCTGAATCTTTCCAGTACGCCGATTGATTGCAGCGGCGGACAGGCAACCACACACTCTATTGCGATCACCTCCGCAATCGGAGATCCGATTCAACAGGATGTAACGGTCAAGAGTTATGCCGCACATTCTTTCCGCGTGCGCTATATTGACGGAGATGGAAATATCCTTTCCTCCAAGGTCTGGAGTATGGATGAATTAAAAGAGAAATTCAACAACGTAACACAGGATTATAACACTGCATGTACGATGGTAGGTGTCCGTACCTTCCATGCCGAGGGCGTCCTGCTCAATGATCTGCTTTCCGCAGCCGGCATCACTCTGGATGATTCCATGACACTCCAGATTCGGACGAATGATTCCACGGTTTCCGGTGTCAACGATCCGGATGATACCGTTGGCCAGCTATCCGAAGGCTATTACAAAAGCGGAACCTTTGCGGAATCGGATCTCTATGCCGACCGCTATTATTATCCTGCGATCTATGATGCGGAAACCACTTACGATACGCTCAATGCGTCTACAATCTATGATACGTTGAAATCAACGAAGGGACAGCTTCTAAAAGACGATGAGACACAGGCCGCTCTCAGAAGCACCCTTGCTGCCACTGCAACCAAGCAAAAAGTAACACCGCTGATTGCATGGCAATATTCCGAGACGGTTTTTGGTGCCGACGGCAATCCTGCCAGCACCGTGTATGATACGCTTGCTTCCAGCGAAAAATCCTTCCGCTTTCTGTTTGGTCTGAAAGAGGAAAATAGTGCAGTTTCCACACAGGTAACCACCTGGTCTGCCACCTATGAAGCATTTGGGATTGACGTCATCGCCAGTGAATACCATCCGGTTGCAGATACGGAAAACCTGATCTCCGCAATTGGAACTGTCACGTTAAACAGTAAGAACGCCATTACTGCCGCAAGAGCTGCGTATGACAAGCTTCCGGAAGCCGTTCAGGCTAAAATCAGCAATTATCAGCTTCTGACAGCCGCTGAAGCCTCCTATCAGAAGCTTGTAAAAGCTTCAGAAACTGTTTCTGTCACAAAAGTGACACTGAGTGCTTCCAAACTTTCCCTGCTCACCGGACAGAGTAAAACCATTACAGTTGCCGTTGCTCCATCGAACGCAACGGTTAAAACGGTTGTCTGGACCAGCAGCAATCCATCCGTGGCAACTGTGAGCAACGGAAAAATAGTTGCAAAGAAAGCAGGAACAGCCACCATTACGGCAACTGCGGCAGACGGAAGCAAAATTGCTGCTTCCTGTAAGGTAACCGTTCAAAAGCCTGCAGTATCCCTGAATCTGAAGTCCATTAAGCTTCAAATAAAAACTTCAACTTCCGTATTGCAGGCTTCGGGATTAAAGAGCGGAGATTCCATTGCTTCCTACACTTCCTCAAATTCCAAGATTGTAAAAGTAAGTAAAACAGGAAAACTCACTGCTACAAGCAAAACAGGAACGGCAACCATCACGGTAAAGACAAAATACGGTGCAACAGCAACCTGTAAAGTAACCGTTCAAAAGGGTCAGATTGTTACAAAGTCTCTATCTGTGAATCAGACAAAGGTCGCTCTGAAAAAAGGAAAGACGTTTGCAATTAAGGTAACCCGCAATCCGATCAACGCAACAGATAAAATCAGTTACAAATCTTCAAATTCCAAGATAGCAACGGTATCTTCCAAAGGTGTAATAACCGGAAAGAAGAAGGGAACATGCACGATAACCGTCAAAACTGAAAGTGGAAAGTCCAAGAAGATTTCAATTACAATTAAATAAAACATACAATTAAAAATAACCGGTACGGCAATCATCCCGCAGATCGATTTTCATTGATATGCGGGATGACTGTCTGCCTATAAGGAGTGAATTTATGTCAGATTTATCAGAAAAAAGTATTCAGATTTACCAGAAAATCCAGCAGGCTTTTACTACGATACTTGAGCAGAGCCAGCTCAGTACGGATAAAATATTGATTCAGAGCAGAGGCCTTTCTCCGGAAGAAGCGATCGGCACGCCAAATCGGACGGATTATCCGATTCTGACCGGTCAGGAGGTCATGCTGATGGCAGAATATGACGGAGCCTTCGGCCAGGCATTTACAGATGCTCCTTCCGATTATCAGGGTTCTCTCACGGAAATCCTCTCCATGGATATCATGGAAGATGCACATGCACGGGGCCTGTACATCGCTTCCGTCAATACCGTCCTTCGAAAGCTTGGCTCAATGGAGCATACCGTTCATTGTAAAAATGAGGAACCATCGGAATGTGCAGCAGAATACGTCGGTTATCTCAGACAGCATTATCCGAATACGAAAATTGCACTGGTTGGCTATCAGCCTTTCCTTTTTCAGGAAATTGCAAAATATTCCGATATGCCACTGCGGGTTCTGGATTTAAATCCAGAAAATGTCGGGAAAAAGCGTTTTGGAATTCTGGTTGAACACGGAATGGATGACTATGAAAGCGTCGTCGGTGACTGGGCAGATCTGGTCCTTTGTACCAGCAGTGTATTTACCAATGGCACAATGGACAAATATGTAGATATTGAAAAGGAAGTTCTTTTTTATGGTATTACAGGTGCAGGACCTGTTCAGCTCCTGAATCTAAAGCGTCATTGCCCAATGTCTCATTGAGTTTTTGAACTCTGATTATCCTGTCTGCCGGAACGGATCTCTCTACAGAAAAGGAACGACTGCCGTAACCGTTTTGCCGTTCTCATCTTCCGTTTGCAGAATACGCGAATGGATCCCGTAGATAGCATAGAGCAATTCGCTCGTGATCAGCTCTTCCGCCTTCCCGGTCAACAGTTCATTTTTCCCTTTGATTACGGCAACGTTGGCATGACACAAAAATGCATGCTCCGGGTGGTGAGAGGTAAATACCACCGTAATTCCCTCTCCTGCCAGCCGTTCTATCTGCTTTAAAATCTGAATCTGATTCCCATAATCAAGGCTGGAGGACGGTTCATCCATGAACAGGATTTGTGCCTGCTGCGTCATGGCTCTGGCAATCAGTGCCATTTGCCGTTCTCCGCCACTGATTTTTGTATACACCTTATCGGCCAGATGCCGGATTCCAAGATTCTCCATCATCTGCTCTGCAATTTCCTCATCTGCTTTTACGGGCATACCGAACGAATCGATGTATGCATTCCGCCCCATCAGTACAATTTCCCTCACCGTAAAAGGAAAAGGCGGAGTGTGATATTGCGGTACGTATGCGATTTTCCGTGCCAATTCCCGTTTACTCAGTGTATGAATCTCCGTCTGATCCAGCAGAATCGTCCCATTCAGGGGCGGAAGGCTTCCCAGTATCGTCTGGAACAAAGTCGTTTTACCGATTCCATTTGCTCCCAGAACGCACCAGACCTCCCCCTTTCCGATCTCCAGATTCAGGTGTTCCAATACCACTTTCTGCCTTCCCTTCTCCAATGAATAACCGCAGGAAACATCCTCTATTTTCATCATCATCCACTTCACCTCATCTTTCCGCTACCTGAGACAGGACCTGTGACAGAGTCCTTCGTTACCCGGCAGGGTCATTTTGCTGCGCTACGGGTCCTGCCTGTCTAAAATCGCCTGTGCCTGTTCATAAGTCAGCGGATAATCATAAAATCTCTGATAAAATTCCTGCACCTCCTGTGCCATATCAAGATCTGCAAACAGCTCTGGATGCACTGTTTTTGCCACATACATCAGCAATAATATCTTTTGGAGTCCCATATCCCAGTAGAACACACCGGATGGAGACAGATATACCTGCCTGTCCACAACTGCCTGTATCTCACTGTACTGCTTATTCGAATAGGTATCCGTCAATATCTGCTCCACCGTCTCATTTTCATTCATTCCTCCATGATCGATAAAGATATAATCCGGATTCCATGCCGCAAGCTGCTCAAAATTAATCTGGGAATGGTTTCCGGCTTTTAACTCTTTACTGACCGCTGTTCCTCCGGCTGCCTCAATCAGCTCAGGGATGTCCGAATAAACTCCGTAGGTCGTCAGCAGATCAATTCCGGCATAATATACCTTTGGCCTGCTCTCGTCCGGCAGCGAAGCAGTTCTGTCCGTGACATATTGATACTTCTCATCAAAATAGGTCCCGTAATCTTCCGCTCGTTCTACCGCCTCGCTGTTTAACGCATGGGCATAGAACAAAAGCAGATCTTTTGTCTCTGCCAAAGTCCTTGTCGTAGTACCAGAAACAGCTGCCACGCCGAGCTGTTCCATCTGTTTGAGTTCATTTGGCCTCGGAAAAGAAAACACGATATCCGGCTCGTAGACCATCATTTCCTCTACATTTACCGCCGAATGCACATTTTCCAGACAAGGCAGGTCCTTTAGTCCGGAAAACACCTCCGTAGCCCAGGGAAAATCGTCCTTCTGGACATCCGAGCACACCACCACTTTGTCTTCCTGCCCGAGCACCACCATCGCCTCATAGGAAGGGCCGTAGACTGCTGCAATTTTCTGCGGGTCCACCGGAACCGAGACAGCATCGCCGTCAAGATCATAGATGGTCTTATTCCAGCTTGCCTCCGTGGCTTCTTCTGTTCCGACACATTGATTCCCATAATTATCTTCAATGGTCATACCTGCAGGAACCAACGGTTCCGTGATCTCTTTCTTACGGACCGTTCCCTGCTTTTTCTCTTCCAGCGTGATCTGGTCACCGCTCTGTTCCGTTACGACCCATAAATCATCTGCTCTCGTGACCACATCCGCAATCGCATTCACCGCATCCTCTGCCGTAGCACCTACATACAGATGTACGGGTTGATCCACGCAATCCCCGCAGCTGTTACTCGCTTCATCCTGATAAACATTAATCTCATAACCTAAAAACTGAATCACGCCTGCTTTCTCTGCCGTTCCCGTAACGGTAAGCTGATACGTAAGCGGTTCACTTTCTTTGCATCCTGACAGACCACACACCAGAATAAACATAAAAACTACTATCCAGATATACTTTTTCATATGAAACCTCTCCTGCCTTTGTATAGTTGAAACAAAAAGCAGGGGGCACCTATGACTGCCGTCAATACACCCAGCGGAAGTTCCTGTGCGGATAAACATCTTGCCAGATCATCGACAAGCAACAGAAACAGAGCACCGGACACCATTGTGGCAGGAAGCAGCTTCCTGTAGTCCGGTCCGGCCAGCATCCTGCAGATGTGCGGAATCACAAGGCCGATCCAGCCGATCATCCCGCCGACTGCAACAGAAGAACTGGTCAGCAGCGTAGCAAATAGGATTACCATACCTCTTGTTTTCTTTGCATCTATCCCCATAGATTCTGCTTCTTCATCCTGAAAGCACAGTATATTCATCTTCCATCTCAGTAATTGCAGCGGAATGACTCCAATCAGGAACGGAATCATCAAAATCCATACATCCTGCTGCGTAACATAGGTAAGACCTCCCATCAACCAGAAAGTCAATGCCGGCAGCGTATCGTACGGATCACCAAGATACTTAATAATAGAAATACCTGCCGAAAACAGTGAAGTAACCACCATTCCCGCCAGGACCAGCATCAGAATACTTCCGCGGTCCCCCGCAGAATGACTGACTATAAATGTAATTCCAACCGCAGTAAGGCCGCCCGCAAAGGCAAGCAACTGGATTGTCAATGCATTGCATCCAAATAAGATTCCGACTGCAGCTCCAAAGCTTGCACCGGAAGAAGCACCGAGAATGTCCGGAGCTACCATTGGATTGCGTAATATTCCCTGATAAGAAGCGCCTGATACCGCCAGCGCTGCTCCAATCAAAACGGCAGCCATCATACGCGGAAACCGGACTTCCCAAAACACCATTTTCGTAACTTCATCCACACCGCTGGAAATTCCGCTCAGTTTTTCGTAAAAAAGCCGGAATAAGTCCGCAGAGGAGATCGGATATCTTCCTCCCATCGTGGACAAAAGAATCGCCACAAGTAATCCCACGATTAAAATCGGAACTATGTATTTTCGCTCTTTCTTCAAATTCTGTACTTCCTCCGCTACTTCTACCCCCGCAGCAAAATCACATCATGAACTCCTTTGTTAAATATATGTTAGAGGATAGCACATTTTATTCGTTTTGCCAATCGATTTTTTAGAAAACAACAAAGCCATTTTTGTGCGCGTTAAGACGTTTGAAAATGAAATGATAAATATTCTTATCAGCCGTTTAAGTCGGCTCAAATATGCCTTTTTGCTGAAAAAAAAACGGTTCAGATTGTTTTGTATTTTAAGGAGTGTAAATAAAATGCTTGACAGTAAGAATGTCCATATGCTATTGTCCGTACGTGTTAGTCTTATCTAACATTCGTATAGTCATGGCTAACTGTTGCATCGGCACTGTCCGGCAAACCTATTATCAAAAAAGGAGTGAAGTGTTATGATTTTTTTCATTGCATTACTGGAAGCCCTATTGTTTGTTTTTCTATTTAAGGGAGCAATTAAAAAGCACCCTGCCATTTTTTATATTCTTTCGATTGCGATCATCGCCTTTATCGCTTGCTATCAGAAGCTCAATCTCTACACAGTTTTTCCGGAATGGACCTATACATACATCATTTCCGTCTTCTGGCGGGGTGCCTTTTCTACGGCACTGTTTGTCATAGTCATGTATATCGGCGCCCTGAACAGAAAAAGCAAGGTCGTGAAAGCGCTTATGCCAATTCGGGGATATCTGTCCATCATCGCATGCCTGATTACGCTGGCACATTCTTTTGTATACGGCACTTATTATGTACCTGCCATGTTACAGGCTTCTCAGGAATTCAGCGTCCGTGAGGTGATTGCCCTGATTATCACCGCACCTTTGTTTATCCTGATGCTTCTTCTTATGATAACCTCTTTCACAAAGGTACGCAGCCGTATGAGGGCTGTTACCTGGAAGAAAATCCAGCGCCTTTCCTATCTCTGGTTCGCTCTGCTCTACGCTTATCTGATGGTGCTTCTGATTCCTGACATGCTGCAGGCATTCGATCCGTCTTCCAATATGGCAACGCTGTATAAAGTGAATTATACGTTATCCGTTGTAATCTATACGCTTGTCTTCGGAAGCTATTTCATATTGAGAGTCAGAAAGTACCTCCGCGACAGAGCAAGCAGTCTCTCCGATATCACCCAGCCTGTATCTGCCTGAAACAGGCCTAATCAAAAACGGCTGCCGGCAGTAAGACCGGTAACCGTTTTCCTTTGATTTCTTTCGTTATCCCTTCTGAACCCAGAGTCCATGCTGACTGCAGCCAAAATAGAATTTCCCTCCGCGCATTCTTGGAAATCTCACTTCTCCACTCTGTTCCGGATAAAGCTTCACAAAGTGAATTCGGTCACAGGTCACATAAGCCACAAAATTCAGATGATGCTCTTTTCTCATTTCATGGGAAAAGGTAAGGTAGTATTCCTCATCCATAATTTCTATATTCAGAAAATGCAACTTATCTATTGGTTTTGCTTCCAGCTGCGCTAATTTTCGTCCGCAGCAGGATATTTCTGCCTCACCGGTGGCTGTGATTACATTTCCGCAAGTCGGGCAGAAATAAAATTTTATCTTCTTCATGTTTCCTCCATCTGCAATGTTAGGTTCAAAATCCCCCAACAATAATGTCTCCATATTTATGCTGAATACATTCGAGAGTTGCTGCAGCAGGGATATATCCGGACACCCCAGTCCTCTTTCCCATTTTGAAATGGTTTTATCACTGATATGCATTGCATCGGCAAGCTGCTTCTGCGTCAGCTTCTTTTCCTTACGCAAATCAAGTATCAGTTTTCCAACTTTCTCGCAGTCCATGATATTCACCTCCATGTAGTTAAGAATAAATGCAGACGGGCGTAAATGCAATCGACGCTCCGTAGAGTTTTTGTTTCATCAGTCCAGATTCAGCTGGTGCATCAGTTTCTGAAGCTCTGAGACGCTGAGGGAACAGTTTTTAATGTTATCCCCCCAATAGGCAGAAGCCTCTTCCTGTGTAACGGTCTGTGTTTTTGATGCTCCATCCACGGTATACTCCCAGGAAACAGAGCCAAGATTCCCCACGAGTGCCAGCATGACATACGCATAGGAGGTCATCTCTTCATTTACCGCCTTTTCTTCGGAAGAAGAAACCGCATCGATAAAGGAAAGTTTCCAGTCATATGGTTCTGCCGAAGTCTGCAGCTGATTCGTATAGTTCCCGATCTTACTGCGGATTCCAAGCGCCTCCGCCACTTTGTTGTCTGCGGAGAAATCGCCCACATAGGAAGTTTTCGTCTGATATACAAGCGCTGTATTCCTGGAAATCGCACCATTTTCATAGGCTGGCAGATCTCCGAGGTAGACTGCCCTTACCGCCTCTTTTGCGGTATAGGTTTCATCAAATACTTCCGTATGTCCAAACAGACTGACCGGTACAGTATAGACAGCAGCCGTCACAATTCCGTCTGCCTCTTTGAATTTTATACGGGAATAAGCCTCTCCGCTCCCCAGGAGTGTTCCGCTGACCGTGACCGTTTTTCCATCTAGCGATACGGTATAATTCAACGAAGACGGTGAGGTCTGAAATCCGGCAACAAAGATGCGCCATAGGAAAACCGCTGTAACCAGTACAATCGCTGTCAGAATCCCAAACAGCATCCTTCGCCCCGCATGCCGCTTTACCTTCTTCAGATAATCGAACTCCACCATGCTGCTGGTGTCAAGTGCCTCCGGTTCCTGCATTTCTCCAAGCAACGCCTCGCATTCCGGACAGTCTTTCAGATGTTTCCGTATCTCTTCATTCGTAACTTCACTGGTCAGCCCATCCACATAGGACGGCAGCAGATCCCGTACAACTTCACATTTTAATTTTTCACTCATCCGAATTCATCTCCTTTCGCAGTTTTTCCCTACCGCGGTAGTAAGTAACCCTCGCCCAATTCTCGGTTTTTCCGCAGATATCTCCGATTTCCCGAAAGGAGAGGTCTCCAAACAGCCGCAGATACAAAACCTCACGCACCGGCTCTTCAAGACCATGCAGATGCCGCAATACCGCTACTTTATTTCCTGCCGCGAAGTAATCCGATTCCGCGGACGGCACCGTGTCCGCCAATTCTTCGAACGTCTCCTGCGGCGGATGCTTCTTCCGGTAGACAAAAAGCTGATTCTTTGCAATTGCACAAAGCCATGTGCTCATCTTGCAGCTTCCGTCATACCGGTCTATGCTTTTTATCGCCTGATAAAAAGTCTCCTGTGTGAGTTCTTCCGACAGACCGCCATCGCCTGTCTTCGAAAGAAGAAAACGATAGACCGTCTGCGCGTGTTCTTTATAAACTTCTTCCATAGACAGCATTCAATCGCTCCTCCTTTCCGTTTCTCTATTTATTAATAACGAAAATGTCCATTTCGTTACATGATTTTTCAATTTTTTTCATACACCGAAAAACAGGCTGACAGATTTGTCAGCCTGTTCCTGTGAATGCTTGTTTTTAAAGTTTACCCAAATACAGGGCCACATGATTCAACTTCCTACTCAAAGTCTGGTTTGGGTTTATTGTATCATTTCTGACAATAAATCTCCACTGCATTTGCCATGAACTCCGCAGTACCGACTCCATATTTGTCGATGTTTTTCTGAAACCGTACATCACCGGTATACATCTTTCCAAGGCCGGATAAAATCTCCTTCGTGCAGGTGTAGTAATTGGCAGTGATATAATCCTGCCATTTTTTCACAAGGTCCTGTACCGGAGTGCTGTCGGGTGCAAGATGACGTTTTTCACCGAATTCCTGCATAATTGCACCTAACCCTTCCATCATTTTTTTCCACTGTGCTTCTTTCAGACCTTCTGTTTTTTCCACATATTCGGTATAGGCATCTGTTTTTCCCCACCGCTCTTTTACCTCAGCCGCATACTGTGTCTTCATCGCTTCCATTTCTGTTTCGTCGAATTCCTCAAATCTCATCACTGTTCCTCCTTCGATTGCATCATTTACAAGTTCGATCAGCCCATTCAGATGCTGACGTTTTTTCAGAAGCAGCTCCCGGTGTTTTAGCAGGGCTTCTTTCCGACTGTAACCCGGACTGTTCATGATATTTTTGATTTCAAGCAGAGGGAAACCGAGTTCCCGGAAAAACAAAATCTGCTGCAGCAACTCCAGCGATTCTCTGTTATATACGCGATATCCGGTGTCCATTACCTCACTTGGCTTTAAAAGTCCGATGTGATCATAATAATGCAGCGTCCTGACTGTCACACCTGTCAATTTTGCAACTTCATGAATTTTCAAATGAAATCCTCCTTCCGACCTTCCGGTCTGCTTCTGTTATGCTTACTGTATACTATGACGTAACGTCAAAGTCAATCGAAAAACGAAAAAAACACCGACTCATGAGGCGGCGTTTTTTAGAAGTAACATGTTCTAACTCTAAGAATTCTGTTTTCCTGTAGAAGGCATTCAAGAAAAATCACTGACGAATTCGGAAATTTTGGATGCATCCAGACCCACCTGTATGATCCCCTTTTTGTCCAGTGTCGCGATCCCTGCATATTTAAACAACTTACCGTCAATATCACGAAAAGCTGCTTTTTGATTCACCTGAACCGCGGCATCCCTTAATATCCGGGTAAACTCTGCTGTCTGCGTTCCCTCTTCCATAAGAAACTGAAAACCAAAACAGCTTTGTTCCGTTGTCTGTGTAACCACTCCATTTTCATCGATCAGATGAATCTCCGTCAGCCCGAATTTCTCACGGAGCCGCATCAAATCTTCGGAAACGAGGTTATTTTTATCATGGAGAGATGCTATGTATCGGCAGGCCCGCAGCATCTGCTTTCCAAGTGTCACATCAAAGTGATCCATAATTGTTTCCAGATTATTGGAAATCTGCAGCAGCTGCCTGGCACTGACTTCATTTTTATCCGCATCCTGCATGTAGAAAGACACATCCTCCGTAATCTTCTGCACCGATTCTGTTCCCTTTTTCCCCTGCGCTGCAACCGACTGTGTATTCTGGGAGATCAGGCCGGTTCCTGTAGACTGGTCAGAAACATCATTGGAAATGCCCTCGATCAGACTCACGGTATGTTCCATCCGCTTCATAATACCATCCAGATTCGCCTTAGCCTGATCTGTCACTTTCACTCCATTTTCCACATTCCGGCTGACAAGCTGCATTGCTTCCACCGCACGGCAGACTTCTCCCTTAATGGATTCGATCAACTGGTGAATCTGAAGGGCTGCATTTCCTGTTTCATCCGACAGCTTCCGTACTTCCTCGGCTACTACGGCAAATCCCTTTCCCTGTTCTCCTGCACGGGCTGATTCTATGGCGGCATTCAGCGCAAGCATGGTCGTCTGCTTGGAAATGGCTGTTATGGTCCCTGTGATTCCCTCAATTTCTTTTGTGGCACCCTCCAGTCCTTCAATAATTTGAGCCGCACTGATCACATCTTCCTGAATCTGTCCCATCGACAAGGAAACCTGATTCATGGAATCTCCGCCATCCATTGCCACTACATTGGCCTCTCTGGTCTTTTCCACCGCGGAAGAACTGCTCTTTGCAATGCTGTCGCTGCTGTTTGCAAGCTGCGTAGATGCTGCCGCCACATCGTTTAACATTCCCAGCGTCGTTTCAAAGACCTGTTCTATTTCCCCAAGGCTTCTGTTCAAATTCTCCATTCCCTTTGAAGTATGATTCGAAGACGCACTGATCTTTCCCGAAGAATTCTTAATGGAAACGGAAGAGTTCAGCAGCTCATATATCCAGGTATTCATCATCACCTTAAGCTTCTCAAACTCTTCCATGATTGCGCGTAATTCCTTTTGTCTCGTCTTTACCTGAATACGTGACGTGAAGTTCCCGGAATTAAACTGTAAGAGACCGTTCCTGATCTCTTCAATCATCTGGTACAGTTTTAGATTCGTAAAAAAGAAAAGAACCCCGTTTACCAACAGGGATATTACAGCAAAGAGCAAAATACACAGCAGAAGGGATCTCCCTTTTGCCTGTTCAAACAATGCATACAGTAACGTATTTGCTGCGGTAATTAAGAGAATTCCCGTCAGACCTGATTTTACTTTCATTTTCATTCAAAACACCACCTGTCTCTATTCTATCCTAAGCATCTCCCTATCCCATCCGGATCAGAGAATCTCCTATAAAAGAACAAAAGTGTACATCGTATACTCCCGCATTCTACTACTTCGAACGTACACCTTTTGTTCCGCGCGCGAAGCTGCGCATCTAAGTTTTATTCTATCGAAAATCGTGGCTTCCACACATTAATGTAACAAGGGTTTTCCTGTAAAATAAAAAAGATGTTTCTGCAGACTTTCTCTGCATCAACATCTTTGTCCTGATTCTATATAGAGTTGCTTATTCTTGTATCATTATAGCATCATTTTTTGAAAATTCCAGTTTTTTCTTACTTTTTCAGCAAATAGTTCTCCCTCGAAATAAAACTTTCATTTAGTCCCGATGCCTGATGACCTTTCGAATTTTCCGATAAATCCGAAAAATCAGACTGTTATGCATTGCCTTTACATCCGATTTCATTGCACGGACCTCTTCCTTTAGTGCCAGTATCTTTTCTTCCTGCTGGCAAAAGGTTTCTGCCGTATACAAAAGCAGATCCCGATAAAATTCTTCCTGATTGAATGTCCAGACAGGCAACACTTTTACCGGCTCCAGAAACAGCCGCCCATCTTCCCGCTGCAGGAATTCTCGTGCAACCCTTGCATTGCTTTCATCAAACCGGTTTATGTAAGCTTCCTGCTCTTCGGGCGTAAACATGCTTATGCGTGCGTGTTGGTATTCATGTATTTCATAGTTGCAGGCAAGGCTGATTGGTCTTCTTAAGAAATCGCTCATCTCCTGATACTCCGGAATCCCATTGATCAGCCGTTTCATTTCTACGTAATTTCCCGAGATTCCGAGATTTACGGATATGTCGTCATTCGTATAAGCATCCGTCAGCTCCAAGCCGATATTGTGCAAAAAATCAGAGTAGATGGACCTGTCCGTTCCCTCATATTGGTCTTTTTCGTAGATACGAACAATCATATTTTCTTTATTTACCTGTTCCGCAATTTTCATCAGCTGCCGATAATAATCCAGCGGATAATACCGGAAATGGTCTGTCTTCATACATTCCTGAAAACTCTTATGTATACGCGGTGCTCCCTTAATCGACTGGTTCCAGAGCGACTGCACCAGCAGATCCTGCCGACGCAGATAGACAATCACCTTAACCTCACAGTTTACCTTTCGAAACTCTTCCACCAAATCTGCCCAGAAATTCTTTCTGTGGTTGCCATGATGCCACACCAGTTCATCAGAAAGTACGATATTCTGAGATGTTTCCGCAAGTTTTCCAATGATCTGAAATCCTTTCTCCCAGATTTCCTGCTCTTCTCTTTTCTTTTCCGCCTTATCCTCCAACAACGATTTGTAGATTAAAAAATGTGCATTCCGGTCGCGGTAGATACTGGATAAATTGAGCTTCATAAGTGGATAGCTGTATCCGTTCTTTTCCAGACGCTCATCGTTTTCACGTAAAAAACTCTGCAATGCCGTTGTTCCGGTCTTCTGTGTTCCAATATGTAAAAATACGGTTGACATAATATTTCCCTCTTCAGATTTTCTTATTCGTCTCCAATCAAACTGTGCTCGCCTTCTTATTACAGCCTGTCTTCTAAGCCTTTTAAAATTTTATCCACGCATTCTTCCATGCTGTTTTTACTGGTATCCACCGTAATGTCCGGGTTTTGCGGAATCTCATATGGGCTCGATATGCCGGTGAAATTGATAAGATGACCTGCCCGTGCCTCCTTATAAAGACCCTTCACGTCTCTCTTCTCGCATTCTTCCAGTGGCGTACTTATGTATACCTCCACAAAATCTTTCCCGATGGTTTCTCTTGCATTTCTGCGGTCTGCACAGAACGGTGAAATAAACGAAGTGATGACAATCAGTCCCGCATCATTCATAAGCTTTGACACTTCGGCAATTCTGCGTATATTTTCAATCCTGTCATTTTCATCAAATCCCAGATTTTTGCTCAATCCCATTCTTACATTGTCCCCGTCCAGCAGCATCGTGTGTTTTCCCATAGAGAAAAAGCGTTTTTCCAATGCATTGGCCAATGTCGATTTGCCGGCTCCGGAGAGCCCCGTCATCCAGATGGTCATGGCGTTCTGATTCAGTTGATTCTCCCGCAGCTCTTTCGTGATATCCATATTCTGCCATGTCAAACTGTTTCCCCGGGACAAAGCATACATCACAACACCACAGGCTGATGTCATGTTTGTGATACGGTCGATCAGAATCAGAGATCCGAGCTCCCTTTGATTTTCGAATTTATCGAATACGATTCTGGCCCCCACCGATATTTCACAAAAAGCAATTTCATTTTTATAGATTTCATCCGCATAGACTTCCGCACCGGTATTAACATCAATTTTATATTTGATATTCATGACCGTGGCAGGAACCTGCTGCGTTCCAATCTTCAACAAAAAATTACGTCCGCTGACGAGACTGTTGTCATCCATCCACAAAATGGATGCCGCAAACATAGAACCGACTTCCAGCTCATAGTCTTTTTGCAATACGCAGCCTCTTGACACATCAACCTCCGTATCGAGCTGAATGGTGACGGCATACCCCTTCCGGCTCTGTGCAACGGTCCGATCTCCCTGTAGAATGCTTGTTACCTTTGCCGTTTCCCCGCTTGGCATGACCTTAACGGTATCTCCTGATGCTATTTTACCCGATGCGATCTGCCCCTGAAATCCACGGAATTTGTGATTTGGACGGCAGACCCGCTGAACAGGCATCGTAAATCCCAGTGCATCTTCCTCCGATACCTCTACGGTCTCCAGATAATCCAGCAGAGTCTTCCCCTGATACCACGGCATTTTCGATGACTTTTTTGTGATATTATCTCCCCTGGTGGCTGAGACCGGGATCATTTTCATGGATACATAATCAAATTCTGCCAGCAAAATCTTAATTTCTTTTTCTATTTTCTGAAATTTTTGCTGATCATAGTGGACAAGATCCATCTTATTGACAGCAAAAACAAAATGCTTAATTCCCATAAGAGAGCAGATACGGGTGTGACGCTTCGTCTGAATCAATACACCCTGACTTGCATCGACCAAAATGATTGCAAGGGATGCAAAGGATGCACCCACTGCCATATTTCTCGTATATTCCTCATGCCCAGGTGTATCGGCAACGATAAAGCTTCTTCGCTCTGTCGTAAAGTATCTGTATGCCACATCGATGGTGATTCCCTGTTCCCGCTCTGCCATCAATCCGTCCAGCAGCAGAGAATAGTCGATGTTTCCGTCATTGGAGCCAACCTTGGAATCCAATTCCAGCGCTTCTTTCTGATCTGCAAAAATCAGTTTTGCATCATACAGCATATGTCCGATCAAAGTTGATTTTCCATCATCCACGCTCCCACAGGTTATAAATTTCAGCAAATCATTTTTCATGTTTAAAAATAACCCTCCCGCTTTCGTTTTTCCATGCTCGCAGAGCCGCCGTCCGAATCGATGATACGGCTTGTCCGTTCGGATTCCACGGATGCCAATGTCTCTTCAATGATTTCATCCAGTGTGGTTGCTGTCGACTCCATTCCACCAGTAAGCGGATAACATCCCAGCGTACGGAAGCGGACTGTCTTTGTCTCTATCTTTTCTCCCGGATTTAACCGCATCCGCTCATCGTCAACCATAATCAGCTGTCCGCCGCGGCTTACCACAGGTCTTGGTTTTGCAAAATAGAGTGAGACAATCGGAATATTTTCCCTTCGTATGTACTGCCAGATATCTTTTTCGGTCCAGTTTGAGAGCGGAAATACGCGGATACTCTCTCCGTTTTTTAGGTTGGTGTTGAAAAGTTTCCACATTTCCGGTTTTTGATTTTTCGGGTCCCATGCATGGTTTTCATTCCGGAAGGAAAATATTCGCTCTTTGGCTCTAGATTTTTCCTCGTCTCGTCTTCCACCTCCGAAAGCCGCCGTGAATCCGTATTGATTTAGCGCCTGTTTTAGCGCCTGTGTCTTCATAATATCTGTGTAAGAAGATCCATGGTCAAATGGATTGATTCCCTTTTTGACCCCATCTTCATTTATATATTCCATCATTTCAATGCCAAGTTCTCTGGCTGTCTGATCCCGGAATGCAATCATTTCCTGAAACTTCCATGTTGTATTTACATGAAGAAATGGAAATGGCGGCTTTTCCGGATAAAATGCCTTCATTGCCAGATGCAGCATGACGGAGGAATCTTTTCCAATCGAATACAGCATAACCGGCTTTTCACACTCTGCCGCAACTTCTCGCATGATATAGATGGCTTCTGCTTCTAACTCTTCAAGATGATCCATAGCTTATCTCCTGTAATAAAAAAAGACTTTAATACTCACTGTGCTCTATGATAAACACTGAATATTAAAGTCAGATTAAAATTTACAAATAACTTAAGCTAGGCAAATTTTTTGCTGAATTCCACAAGATTTTTTAAATTTTCATTGATCGTCTCAATTGTTGCACCTATTTCCTCCACGGAAGCTGCCTGCTCCTCACTGACAGCTGCGGAATCTGTAATTGAAAGGATAATCTCATCTACGGACGAATTCATCTCATCTACAATCTTTTTAATTGTTGCAGTAGAATCCTTGCTTTGACTCGCTAATTTTCGAATCTCACTTGCAACCACATTAAAGCCTTTCCCATGCTCTCCTGCTCTGGCAGATTCAATTGCAGCATTTAAACCCAATAGATTTGTCTGGTCTGCAATACTTTTCACAATATCCAGCGCTGCTGTCGTTTTTTGAGAATTCTCCGCTGTCATCTGCGCCTGCTCCATTGTCTTTTGTGTCGCATCCGCCAATTGGGATGCAGCATCTGCCAGACCTTCTGTCGCACTTGAGACCTGTTCAATTGATTTTGCAATTTCATTGATACTGTCCAGTAATTGCACAGTATCATCCAGATCAAATCCATTACTGATGATTCCGATTATCTCGCCTTTTGCATTTTTAATCGGAACCGCTCTGTAGTGAATGGCTTTTCCATATACGGATTTATCCATCTCACCTTTTTTTACCGCACCGGAACGGATACATTCTTTAAATTCATCTGAAATTTCTTCTCCCGGATTGATATGTAAATCAAAGCCCTGTGCAGATTGATAATAGATATACTTTTCTCTGTCCGTCAAACCATATGCGGTATCATCCCGATTCAACTCATTCAAATACTTTAATACAACTGCAAAAGACCTTAAAATCTCTTCGTCTGTCAATTCCTGATTTAAATATCTTTGGTAGTCCATCTGTGGTTCCTCCTCTGAGCATTACATAATCTGTCGCATCATTCAGTATAACAAATATACGGCATGATTGAAATAACCCTATTTAATAATTCTTCAGTCTTTCCTTACATCAGGCAAAACCAATGTAAACGTGCTCCCCTGGCCCACTTCACTGGTCACGAGAATCTTGCCGCCGTGTATTTGGGCAATCTTCTCAGCAAGCGGAAGTCCAAGTCCGAAACCTTCTGAATTTCTGGACTTCTCCACGCGGTAAAAACGGCTGAAAATATTCTTCAAATCTTCTCTGACTATCCCGCAGCCGTAATCCTTGACCGACAGCAGAAGCATCCCGTCTTTCTTTTCTGTTTTAATCTCAACAGCGGAATCCTGCGGACTATATTTAACCGCATTATGAATAAGGTTTTGAATTAGAATTGTCATCAGTGCGATATCCATATATGCATTTGACTCGGTGAGGGATAATTGAAACTGAATATCCTTTCCTGCCTTTAGCTGTTCCTCCTCGCATACGGACTGCACAATCTCCTTTAGGTCAACATATTCAAGTTCCAGTGCCACACGGTCCTGATCGAGTCTGGTCAGGTTTAACAGCTGCATGATGATATCATTGGTCTTCTGTGCCTGACGATAGATGACATCCATAGCTTCCTCAAAATCCGCCTTCTCATTCATATGCTCTTTTGAATACTCGCATTGTGCAATGACAACAGCAATCGGTGTCCGAAGTTCGTGTGCAACATCGGAGGTAAACTGTTTCTGCGACTCAAACATATTTTCCAGCCGCTCTAACATCCGGTTATTCGCCTGAGAGAGGACCTCAATTTCCCGGAATCTCCCGCCATACTCAATTCGCTGAGACAAATCCTCGTCACGCCCGATGGATTCTGCAGTTTTACAGATCTGCCGGATTGGAATCGAAATTCGCCTTGCCATCACAAATCCGCTTACAAGCACGCATAGCACAATCACAGGTATACTGATATAGGACAGGTATTTGATCGTCTGATATTCACTCGATATATCTTTCTTTTTTACAATACTCCGGATAATAATACTCTGTCCCGACTTTTTCGTCATTAATATGCTTGTCCGGTCCAGAACATAATATTCCTCTCCATCGTTTACGACCAGCCTGATTTCACCATTCTTTGGCGGCAGATTCTCCTCAAAACCCTCCGGATAATCTCCGATAAGTACCTTCCCGAAATCACTCAGGACGAGAAAATTCATCCCTTCCTCTTCGTATATAAAATCATCCGTCGCCTTCACAGCATCGTCTTCATACACAAGATTTTTGGCATTCTTGCGCGCCTCCCTCGTCATATTGCTCTTTATGTCATATTCAATTGCGGCATTTGCCAGAATATTGATAAATACAAGCATAATGATGGTCATGACCAATATCAGTACAGCAGTACCCGCCGTAATATACTTTGCAATGGATATCTGTCTCACTCTTCGCATTTTAGCATATAACCTGCCCCTCTTATCGTCTGTATCATCTTACAGTCATAATCCTCATCAATTTTTTTCCGCAGATATCGGATGTATACATCTATCACATTGGAACTTCCGTTGTGATCAAATCTCCAGATATTGGATTCGATCTGCTCTCTTGTCACTACGATATTTTTATTCCGCATCAGATACACGAGAATGGAAAACTCTTTCGGGGAAAGCGTAATTTCCGTGTCTCCCCGTTTCACAACGTGTGTATTGCAATCTACCGTAAGATCTCCACACCGGTACACATTCTCATGAATGTCAATGGTATTTCTCGTCATCACCCGGATTCTTGCCAGCAGTTCCGCCAAAACAAATGGCTTTACCATATAATCATCCGCTCCGATATCCAGTCCCGTCACAATATCACTTGTATTATCACGAGCAGTCAAAAACAATGCCGGTATCTGAACACCTGCCCTGCGGACCTTCCGAAGTACCTCAAACCCGTCCAATCCCGGAAGCATGATATCCAGAATCGCTCCGTCATACTCCTCTGTCGTCAGATAATCCACCGCACTGTGCCCGTCGTAGCAGGAATCCACGCTGTAGCCTTCTGCCTCCAGTTTTCTGACAATAATATGATTCATATCTTTTTCATCTTCCACAACAAGTAAACGCATAATTATAATCCACCACCATATCTTCCGTCTGCATAACCTCATACTCACTTAATAGATCATATAGAATATAACAGGTTTCCTTTCCGTTTGCAAAATACAGGAAAAATCTTTTAAATGTCTTCCAATACAATTTTCTTATCTTTAAAATAATATTGTTTGTCATGTTCATTTACTTCCCGCAGCACTTTGCACGGATTCCCGACTGCAATCACATTGGATGGAATATCTTTCACGACGATACTACCTGCCCCGATGACCGTATTCTCTCCGATTGTGATTCCCGGAACAATAACCGTTCCTGCCCCGATCCAGCAGTTCGCCCCTATGTGAACAGGCGCGTTATACTGATAAACCTGCGGTCTACGAAGTTCCGGCAGCAGGGGATGTCCTGCGGTTGCAATCGTCACATTCGGGCCGAACATCGTATCATCCCCCACATAAATATGTGTGTCATCCACGAGCGTCAAATTAAAATTCGCATAGACATTCTTTCCGAAATGAACCTGCCTTCCGCCCCAGTTCGCATGAAACGGCGGCTCAATATAGCAGTTCTCTCCAATTTCAGCAAACATGTCTTTCAGCATCTTCATTCGCTTTTCATACTCTGACGGACGAGTCTGATTAAAGTCATATAATTTCTCCAGACAATTTTCCTGTTCCTTCATGATCTGCTCATCCCCGGGCAGATACAGTTCTCCGCCATACATCTTTTCAAAAATGTCCATATTTTCTCTCCGTTTTCCTTCCTATTCATTTTTCTCGTTTCATCTTTTGTCAACGGATTGCAGGTACCTCTATATTTCCCTTTATTTCTGTATCATCATTGTATACAACGCCAAACACGTACACCGGCTGATAAAATCCTTTGCTGTCCATTTCATAACTGATCGAGACACTATTTACTTCCATCTCACGGATGTCGGTATCATAGGCATACAGCAAAAATTTGCCCTGCTCCAACTTCTCATAAGCTTCTTTTTCCGACAGGATATCAGATTTCTTATATTCTGAATACTGAATCAGATTATTATATATCGAACTTAGCTTATCGCCTTCCACTACGGTAATATCACAGGTTCCATTCAACAGGCCGTCATCCTCCTCGATCATATCCGCCGATATCTGATAACTGCCGTTTCCCTCTTCCGAAAAATCTGCTTCGACCGGAATGGTAATGTTGTACTGCTTCAGAATATCTGTTATCTCTTTTTGCGTTAACTTTTCCACTCCATCCTTTTCCAGCAAAGTAAAATCTGTAAAATGGTAGCTTTCTCCCAAAAAATCAACCCACAAATTGTAATTTCTGTCCTGGGAATAATACACAACGGTATCCTCGTAAATATCATTTTGCGCTTCGTCCACATCTGTCCCCAATGCAGAAAAATAATCTTTTGCAAAATCCAGCGTTTCATCGGATGAATATTTTTTTGTCTGGTACACGGTCTCCTTCTCCCCTGCATCACTCAGATCACATTTTGCACGCAGCGTAATATCCGACATGTCCACTTTATAGTTATAGGAAATGCTTAAATTTCCCAGTTCCCTGCTCTCATAGATACCAAATACCAGCAGGAATCCGATCACACTGACTGCCAATGGCAGCTGAAGGCATACCACTTTCCACTTATGCGCCATGCGCTGCCTGTTTTTCCTGCTTTGGACCCATGCGAATCCGATGAAAAAGAATCCGTAACCGATCATCGCTCCCAGCGTATTATTGAAAATATCATCCAGCTCCGTAATTCCCCTTTTGGTCAGTAACTGCAGGACTTCGATTGTAACCGATGCGCAGAACCCCAGCAGATACGTCACCCAGAATTTCCTGCATTTTCGAAAGAGGAAAGGAAGAAATATGCCCAAGGGCATAAACATTGCAATATTTAGGATTAAATTTCTCCATTCTTTTGCGGAAAAACTGTTCCAAGCTTCTTTATAGGAACTGAACAGATGCAGATTCAGGCTGTTCTCATACCATCCACCCCTGCTTCCCAGCGTGGCACCCAGGACCACTATGATATAGAGGATAAACGCAAACCACAGGACTGTCCTCCAGCCGCTGATTCTTTTCGTTCCTTTCATCCATTTCTTATACAGTAAAAAATAACCGCACAAAAACAGCAGTATCAGAAACATTCCACAGATTGTTCCCAACAGCAGATACTGTTTTGCTATTCCTAAAACATCGGTAAATCTCAAATTCGAGTTCCTCCCATTTTATTGGTTGCCGTATCTGCCCTCCCTTTACAGAGCAAATACAGTACTACATCAAATACTGCCGATCCGGCATGTACAAGATGAAATCACTCATTCCATGCTATCACAACACGCACTAGTTTTCCAGCCGATTTGGCAAGAAATCTGACAATTGCAGCAGCTTTCCAACACTATCCTGTTATTTCATCATTTCTACGCAAAAAAGCGTAGCTTAGCTCCGCTTTTTCCGCATCCTTATTCAGGCATTTTCAACTGTTCGAATTGCTTTCCTAAAATTTCGGTTGCCCAGTTATAAGTATCCATCGTCTCATACTGTCGGTACTCACATTCCAGCGAAGCCAAAAGCATCAGATAAATATCATACCACAGTGCTCTGCATTTTTGATTCCTGCTTAAATTTTCTAATCCATATCCCTTTTGAAACCAGGTATTTTCGGCATAGGTTCGAAATCCCACTTCCATTAACGGATCAGCCCAGATACTGCGTTCCCAGTCAATAATACCCGTTATATTTCCATTTTCCACAAAAATATTGCCATCCCAGCAATCCCAATGTACCAGTCTCGGCTCTGTTACTTCGTTGAAAGCGGATTCGTCCCGTTTCAGATATTCCCACATTTCTTCCAAAGAGATTTTCAAATCCACGTTCGCACGTCTGGCATCTGACACAACACCTTCCATCATTTTGCAAAAAACAGGATACCAGATCCTTCCTTGATATTCTGGCAGTCCCGGATATCCAAAGCAGGAGCAGCTGATATCATTTATTTTTTTGATCATCCTGCCTGTCTTCAAATAAATCTGATGTATTGTATCATCGGCAAGGCTTTCTTTGATGGAATTTAAGCTGCGTCCTTCCAGCTTTTCCATGAAGAAGTACGGGGAGGGACAAATTGTACAGCTGGCATCGTAACCCAGCATTTCCGGTATCGGGATGTCTGTGTGTTCCGCAACCATTTTCATTGCTTCCACTTCAATGAACATCATATTTTTTTCACAGGTCATAACAGGAACCCCTTTTGGCGGAGCAACTTTTAAAACAACAACTTTGCCGCTTTTCAGGATAACCTCATACGCCACATTAAAATATCCTTCCGTCAGTTCGCTGTATGCTTTCAGTTCGTCAAAAGGAAACATTTTTTTTACCATTTTATAAATGGTGCTTTCACTTTGCTTATTTTTTGTCAGACTGTTCATAGTTTTTCCCTTTCCGTATTTATTTCATTCCCAGACCTACAATGAGACTTTTATACCATTTCTTATCTGCTTCTTTTCCTGCTTTTAATTATACACTTCCCGTAATTTTTCAACAATACTGCCACTCTGTGTTTTCCAATAAATCCACACCGGCACCACCATACATAAGATTCCTGTCACGACAACCAGAACTACATTGCTGATCCAGGGAATTACATATTCCATTCCATATAGATTCATGCTCTGGAATACAAGATAACTCAGTGGCGTTCCCACAAGCAGCGACAAAGCAAGGGATATCGCAGCATATCCAGCTCCCTCATATGCCAAGACCCGACGCAGTTGTTTTGAAGTCATTCCAATACTCTCAAGTGTTGCAAATTCTTGTAAGCGGCTCTGAATGCTGGCTGCCATCATATTAAAGTAATTAAGTACTGCAAGTAATGCCATAATGATTCCAATACTGTTTCCCAAAATCTTTACCTGTGTTTCCGTTTTCTTCATATCGCTGTATCGATCTAATTTAGAATCATAAGAAATTTGATCCACATCTGTAAAAATCTTTTTTACTTTTGCTTCTGTAGATTTTGAAAATGCCTGATCATAAGTGATATGAATCAATTCTGTGGTAGTTTCTCCCAAAAGCTTTTTGGCATATTGTTCACTTACAATCAGTTCTGGCGCATATCCACCTGAAAAATAGGCAGGATTTAAACTTCCCGGCACAACGGCTGCAATCATAATCGTATGTGTGGTCTGTTCATCTCCCGGGAAATAGAAATTCACAGTTTTTCCACTCATTCCTTCATCTTCTCCATTCATGAAGAAGTTCACGGTTACTGCAATTTCACCTTTCTCAAATTTTTCTTTATCAAGAACTCCGCCCATACTACCGTCCAACTGATTGAATTCATTTTCATCAATCCCAATAAACCTTGTTGTAAAAAATTTATTTTCCGGATTTTCTTTATACTCAGTAAGATCTTTTTCATAATTTCCGGGACTAAATCTCGACTCATATAATTTTCGAAAGAAAGTCCCATGGACCTCTTCCTGATAAGGAATTACTACTTCTGTTGAAGATACCACTCCAACATTCTTTATCCCTTCTGTATTCCGAATCTCTTTTATCTGATCATCGGTTATGAGTGATTCATCATCTTCCAGTATTGTTTCATTCTGAAACAGGATATCATAGGAATAAATAGTATTTAAAACAGATTTTGCATCATTTTCTTTTATCACTACATTTACAATGAAAAAAAGCGAAACAGCAATCACAAAAGAAAGAAAAATAATCGAGGCCTGTTTCTTATCCCGGAATATATTCTGAATAGCCATACTGGAAAGACTGCCATTCATCGTTTTACGTTTCTTCCTTCCCCTACTTGCAGGAAGATACCGCATAGCTTCTATCGGAGAGCATTGTGCTACAATGGAAGCCGGCTTCTTACTGCTAATCATATTCGTGGCAAAAGCAAACAAACTTGCAATGAAATAAATCCATGGGCTGGCTGTGACAATATCATTTACTGCAAGCGTTGGATTTGCAATATGGATGATCTGCGGAATAATTCCATTCGCTGCAGCTATTCCAAGCAATAACCCAATAGGTATGCCAGCATAGGAATTCCATAATGACTGTTTGTAAATCATACTTTTTAATTGCTTCGAAGTCATACCGATTGTTTTAAGCTGACCATAGTACCGGATATCTTTGGTAATAGAAATAGATAGCGTATTGTAAATAAACAGATATCCACTCAAAAAAATCATTGCTAACATTCCGGCAAGTCCCATGGCCATTTTGCAGAAACTGGAAATGGTATCGTAGTCTGCTGAAATGATCTGATTGTGATCAAGATCAATTACATTTTGCAGCTTTACAATATCTTCCTTTGAATACAATGGATTCTTCAATGTTATTTTCAAGCTTCCCTGTGTATAATCCGTCTGCTTTACCCCGGTTTCTTCAAAGAAATCCTTTGAAACATATGCACGGTTACTTCCAGAATAATCTTTATAATAACCACTTAATACAAACTCTTTCTGCAATGTCTCCTGGCTTGCATTGTTTTCATTTAACGTGTAGTATTCCAGGACAATGCTCATTCCAAGCTCTGGTTTTGTTATTCCCATCGCATTCAGTGCACTGTTCGATAACATAATTTCATTTTCTTTTTCCGGATAAGCTCCCTCGTAGTAATCAAGTGCCGGAATACACTGTTTTTTCCAGCAGATGTCATCTATCCAGAACATTCTTATTTTTTCTAAGGTAATATTCTGATAAGATTCCATCATTGCGCACTTCACTGCTACACCAGCGTCTTTTACACTATCCATGGAACGTATCTTTTTGACCTGATCTGCTCTTGGTTCTGATAATTCAATATCATAATCCATACCGTTCATTTGAACCTGACGGGTGGAAATCGTATTCCAATAACGGAATCCCAATGCAATTACCACAGTGATTAAAAATGTTGTAAGGCAGATTGCAATTATCGTCAACAAATTACGTTTTTTATTTCCCCCATATGTAGTTTTTGCAACTTCTGATATGACTTTCTGATTCTTTACGGTAATCATATCAATCATCACCTCCACATATCTTTCCATCTTCAATTCTCACAATACGCCCAGCCATCTGTGCGATTTCATTATTGTGCGTAATCATTACTACCGTCTGTCCAAATCTTTCACTGGATGTCTTGATTAATCCCAGCACATCCTGACTGGTTCCACTGTCCAGATTTCCGGTTGGTTCGTCTGCCAGAATGATTGCAGGTTTTGCTGCCAGGGCCCTTGCTAAAGCAACTCTCTGCTGCTGTCCCCCAGATAATTGATTTGGCATCATTTCTATCTTTTCTGATAATCCAAGCATTTCAATGATCTGTTTCACATAGTTTTTATCCGGCTTAATGCCATCCAGTTTAATTGGCAGCACAATATTCTCATATACATTCATGTATTGGAGCAAATTGTAATTCTGGAATACAAAACCAATTTTTCTCCTCCGAAAAATCGTAAGTTCATCCTTCGTCAGTTTGGATATGTCTTTTCCGTCCACGATGACCTTTCCGCCGGTTGGAGTATCCAATCCTCCAAGCATATGCAGTAATGTCGATTTACCACTTCCAGATTTTCCGACAATTGCCGCAAACTCACCCTTATGAATCGATAAATCGACTCCATCCAGAGCTTTTACCAGGTTATTACCCATCTGGTAATATTTTTTCAATTGTTCTGTGATTAAAAGATCCATTTTGTTCTACCCTCCGATTTCCTGTTTTATCCCGTACTATAAACAAAAAATCTTTCTCAAATCTTTCTGAAAAGTGACACTTTTGACACATTGAAAAATGCAGCCAACGGCTGACTGCATTACTACATGGGATTTCGAGGAAAAAACAACTGAAATACGGCTCCTTTTCCCGGTTTTGAATTCACTTTCACATACCCCCCCTGTTTGGAGAGCACTTCTCTCACTAAATATAAACCAATGCCAAATCCAGACGTATCATTAACTTTTGGAGATCGATAAAACCGCTGAAAGATCAATCCCTGCTCTTCCTCAGCAATACCAACTCCGCAATCGCTGATCGACAGACAAAGAAAAGAATCATATACCACTTCCTTTATCTCTATTTCAGAATCGTTCGGCGCATACTTGATCGCATTATCCAGCACATTGCCGATTGCTTCTACTGACCATTTTACATCTGCATAACACTCAACGTTTTTTTCGTCATATCGAATCGCTATATTCTCTTTCAACGCTTCCAATTCCACAAGCTGACATGCTTGATTTACAAGTTCAGATACAGGAACTTTTACTGGAGATACCCGGATCATCTCCTGTTCCGTACGCGAGGATTTCACCAGTTCCTTCATGAAAAAATCCAATTTATCAGATTGGTTCTGAACTTTCTCTGCCAGTTTATAGGCTTCGTCACTTAATTCCTGTTCTTTTAAAAGCCCTGAATACAGCATAATATTTGACAATGGCGTTCGAACCTGATGCGAAATGTCGGAAATAAGCGATTTAATACTATCCCTTTCCTCCTGTGCCTGATTCCGCTGCATTTCCGCAATTTGTACGACTCGATTCAAACGCTCTGATATTGCGGAATCCATTGATTCGTCATAATCTGTGTCAATCGTATTTCCGCTTAATACCTGATCCAATTTGTCTAACATCTGCTGCATTGTCTTCTCTGTTTTCTTCCGATATAACATAATAAAAACAGCAGCAATCAGAATTAAGATTCCAATAACAATGCACACCATAATGAAATACCAGTTCATTTCAGCTCTCCCACGTATACCCTTTTCCATAAATTGTCCTGATGTGTTTCGGCTCTGATGATTTATCCTCAAGCTTATCTCTTAATCTGCGAATTCCAACAGAAAGTGCATTATCTTCTACAAATTCTGTTCCATCCGGCCAGCTCCATTCCAATAATCGATCCCTTGTCAGTATCTGCCCTTCATTGAATACAAGAATATAGAGAATACGCTGCTCCGTTTTACTCAATTCAATCGAAACTCCATCCTTATAAAATTCCATGGTTTCAAAATGAAACTCGAATTTGCCGTTTTTATATTCTTTTCCCTGTTCATTTGAGGTCCGTCGAAGTAACGCACGAATTCTTGCCCTAAGCACCATCAGACTAAAAGGTTTTGTAATATAATCATCGGCACCATTTTCCAATCCCGTTACAATATCAAGCTCCATGTCTTTTGCCGTCAATAGTACCGTCGGTGTCTTGCTCGTTTTTCTTATTTCTTTGCACAAATCAAGACCGCTTCCATCCGGAAGGTTTATGTCCAGGATAAAAAGATCCATTTTTCGTTTTTTTATCTGTAATCTGGCGTCGGCAATTGTATTGCAAAGGAGAAAGGATAAATTTTCATCCTGTAATGCCAACTGTATTCCCTCCGCTAAATCTTCATCATCCTCTAATATCAGAATATACTGCATATATGATTTCCTTCTTTGAAATATACGTTTTCTTAATTCTATCATAGCGTCCTGTCTCCAACAACCATCCTTTTTTCAGATCTAAAAGGTTGGCTCTGTTAAAACCAGAAGAAAACAGACTGATCCATGCCAGTCTGTTTCGTAGGTATTATACCAAAAATCGCTGTATCATCATCTTCATTTCTTCTGATTCTTTATCCAGCCTGCCCGCTGCTGCCTTTAACTTAGCCACTACCTCCAGCTGATTCACCATGTTACTGTCCATTTGTTCCGCTGCGGCTGCCGACTGCTGCGCAGTAGCTGAAATGTTTTGTATGTTCCCAAGTGTTTCTGTTTTTGCATCTTCCATATAACCCATCTGCGAAACAATTATTTTCGCAAACTCCGAGAGTTCTGATACGCTGTCATTCATTTTGTGAAACATTTGCTCGGTATTCATCAGCGCTGCTTCCTGACTGTCCATTGCACGCTTTGTCTTTCTGGCACTTTCCACGGTTGCAACCGTTTCTGTTTTCATCGTAAGCAGAATCTTCCCTATTTCAGAAGCTGCTGCTTCTGACTGTATTGCGAGCTTTCGAATCTCATCTGCAACAACTGCAAAGCCCTTTCCTGCTTCCCCAGCCCGCGCAGCTTCAATCGAAGCATTCAGCGACAGCAGATTTGTGTTTTCTGAAATAGCGTTAATAGATTCGACAAACGCTGTAATCGCCACAGAATTCTGATTCAGTCTTTCTACGTCCGAGATTACGCGATTCGTAACCTTTGCAGTTTCCTGATCCATCTCATTGAGTTTTTGCATGGTTAAGATTCCATTTTCCACAATCTCATTCGCCCGCATTACAATATGCTCAATTCCTGCAGCTGTACCATTTACCTGCGCGATCAGCCTGGCCAGACGATTCATCTGCTCCAGACATTTCTGTGTATCATCTGCCTGTTGCAGCACACCGTCTCCGATATCTGCCGATGCTGCTTTAATTCCATTTGTGGATTCCAGCAGTTCCTGCGACACCTGCATCATATGGTTCGAAGAATCAAATACCTGTTCACTGGACTGGTGCATCTTTTGGATGACTCCTTTCATATTCTCCATCATTGCATTGACGCAGGTACTCAGCAGATGAAATTCATCTTTTCGCTTGTCCTTGACACGCATGGTCAAATCACCATCTGCGCTTTTGGACAAGACTCTGTTTACTCTTCCGATGGAATTCCCTATATCCGCAGCAAGCAGTATACTAAGCAAAATCCCGATCAAAACACCGGCAAACACAATTGCATAGGTTGTATTCTTTACTGCATCAGCCTGCCCGGTAATCATCTCTTCCGGTATGAATGTATATACCACCGCATTGATATCATCGATTTTTTTTGTCAGATATAAATATCTTGTTCCATGATAGTTCACATATTGATTTTCATCCGCACCGATTTGCCTGTCCAGTTGTCCGATGGAAAACTTATCCGTCGTATTTCCAACGGTAATCTCCCGTCCATCGCCTGTTTGAAACACTTCAATACTGCCGCTTGGAAGTTCGCTCTGTTCTAATGTATCTGTAACAAATTCCTTGGAGAGATCAACAATAATATAGCCAACTCCCTTACCTGAATGATCAAGCAGTCTGCGAATGCAGCACACACTGTAATCATCCTGCGTTTTGCCGGTAATAGCATCCAGACCTTTGTGATATCCAAGCCATACGGTTTTCGCATTGTCAAGATCACTGATTTCCTGAAACTCATCTGTTTGCGTAAACTTGGTGTAAGTATCCGCCGGCATATTATTGTTGTTTGCTCCAATCGGTTTTAATGTTTCTGCCAGAACATAGATTTCACTTATATTTTTCTCTGTCATTGCCGTGGTATAGATCAAAGAGTCCAGTTCCTGTTCCTTCTCTCCTTGTGATACCGTATCATTGCTCCAGTATTTTCCGTAGTATTTTGATAACGTATCATTGCAGGCAAGCTGAACATTCTTTGCTTCAGCGGAAGCAACTACCGTTTGAAAATAGCGTTCCATCATATTCAGATCTGAATTCATCGTGGATTCATAATTACTCACAATTCCATAAGATGCTTTCTTGTAGGAAATCATCCCCAATACAATCAGAAGTACAACCAGAATCATAAATGCCAGAAAAAGTTTCAGTCGTATGCTGTACCAGAATTTTATACGGCCTGCTGCTTTCTGCTTACTCTGTTTTTCTTTCACCGTGTTTTGCTTGTTCCTTTTTTTCTGAATCTTCATAACCATCACCTCATTGTACACATCATCTGTTCTTCTCTAAAAAAAGACGAACCTTTTGCAACCCTTAAAGACTCTCTTTAAAGCTGCAAAAGGTTCCAATGAACTCACTCACTGAGTGCTCCATAACTATGCATCCTTAGTATTCCACCTCCACTTCTTTGCCGCTTTTTACTAAATGGAATGTATCAACGACTCGGCCAGTCAGCTTTGCACTCTGAATATCTGGCTGTTGTCCACCGATGGAGAGCACATATTCACCCGGTTTGACCACACATCTTCCATCCTCTGTTATGGTTGCAAAATCTCTTGCCGTAAACGTGAGTTCTACCTTTTTGCTCTCACCTGGCATCAATTCGATACAGGCGATTCCTTTCAACTGATAATTCGGGTCATCCTTACCGGCTTTTGCATATTTGACATATGCCTGAACACTCTCATGCACCTTATAACAGCCCTCATTTTTTACTTCTGTGGTAACCCTGACTTCATCTGTCATTCCACTTATTTTACTATCCACAGCAGAATTGGAATATGTGATTTTGGAATAGCTGAGTCCATAGCCAAATGGATATAGAATATCGCTGTTTGCATAGCGGTAAGTACGATTCTTCATGCTGTAATCACAAAAGTCCGGAAGATTCTCGGTTCCTTTGAAAAATGTGACCGGGAGCTTTCCATTTGGAGAACATTCTCCAAAAAGAACATCTGCAATTGCCTTTCCGCCACGTGCGCCCGGATACCAGGTATCCAAAATAGCATCGATATGTTCCTCTGCCCAGGATAAATCAATCGCGCTACCCGCCGATAACAGCAAGACAATCGGTTTTCCGGTTGCTGCCACACTTTCGAGCAGTTCCTGCTGTAAACCCGGAAGATTCAGTCCGAGTTTATCTCCGCTGGCGTACTCATTCCCCGCATCACCTTCTTCACCTTCAATCGTCGCATCTAATCCCAGACACATGATTACAACATCTGATTGTTCCGCCGTAATGACAGCTTCCGCAAAACGATCTTTTTTTTCAGCGAGGAATTCTACTTTATCTTTGTAGAGATGGCATCCTTCCGCATACAATACCTTTATCTCTTTGCCAACATAGCGCTGAACTCCTTCCAGTGGTGTAATATACTGCGATGAGGTACCTGTATAATTTCCGACAAGTCCGTCTCTGGAATTTGCATTTGGCCCAATCATAGCAATCGTATGCAGTTTCGTTTTATCCAGAGGAAGCGTATTATTCCTGTTTTTCAAAAGTACCATACTTCGTTTTGCCGCCTCAATCGAAAGGTCTACATGTTCTCTGCATTCTACTTTATCATAAGAAATGTCTTCATATGGAGAAGGAAATTTTTTCATCATGCCGAGACGTATTCGCACCTCTATCAGACGTTCTACTGCTTTTGTAATTGCCTCTTCGCTGACAAGCCCCTGCTCATAGGCGGTATTCAAATGAAGAAATGCATTGCCACAATTCAAATCACATCCATTGTTGACCGCCAAAGCCGCTGATTCTGCAACCGTGTTTGTCACATGATGATGTTCATGAAAATCTTTGATTGCCCAGCAGTCCGATACCACATGCCCTTCAAATCCCCAATCGTCCCGCAAAATATCTTTCAGCAATGTTTTACTTCCACAGGCCGGTTCTCCGTTTACGCGATTGTATGCTCCCATGACTGCTTCCACTTTTGCATCCTTGACGCATCGCTTGAATGCATAAAGATAGGTATCATACAGATCATGTTTCGATACTTTTGCATCGAACTCATGACGAATTGCTTCCGGTCCGCTATGCACTGCAAAATGCTTTGCGCAGGCTGCTGCTTTTAAGTGTTCGGAATCCTCTCCCTGAATTCCTTTTATATACGAGGTTCCAAGCTCTGCTGTCAGATAGGGATCTTCTCCATAAGTCTCATGTCCTCTTCCCCATCTTGGATCTCGAAAAATATTGATATTCGGCGCCCAGAAAGTAAGCCCTTTGTAGATTCCATGGTCTCCCCGTTTTGAGAATTCATGAAACTTTGCTCTTCCTTCTGTAGACACGACATCTCCGATCTGGTGTACTAAGTCTTTATCAAAAGTAGCTGCCAGACCGATTGCCTGCGGAAACATCGTTGCCACACCAGCTCTTGCGACTCCATGCAGTGCTTCATTCCACCAGTTATATGCCGGAATCTCCAGCCGTTCAATTGCGGGTGACTCGTAGAGCATCTGACCTATCTTTTCTTCTATTGTCATCTGAGCTACAAGTTTTTTTGCATACTCTTTCGTTTGCTTGCTCATTTCCCAACCACCTTGCCTATTTTTTCATAGATTCCATCTGCATCAAGTCCATACTTATGCAGTAATTCCACTGCCGGGCCGGATTCTCCGAATACGTCGTTGACACCGATACGTGTGATCCTGGTCGGACATTTTTCACCCAGGACCTCACTAACTGCACTTCCAAGTCCGCCAATCACGGAATGCTCCTCAACGGTAAAAACACGTCCAGTATCTTTTGCAGCCTTGATGACAAGCTCTTCGTCCAACGGCTTAATCGTATGGATATTGATTACCCTTGCATCAACACCGTCCGCTGCAAACTTCTCTGCCGCTTCCAACGCTGCTGCAACGCAAAGTCCTGTGGCAAACATGGTAAGATCCTTTCCTTCTCTCAGTGTGACCCCTTTTCCAATCTCAAACTTGTAAGAGGATACATTGTTGATTACCGGTGCAGCCAACCGGCCGAATCGCAGATAGACCGGCCCTTGATGCTCATAAGCCGCTTTCACAGCCGCCTTTGCCTCCACATCATCACATGGATTGAGAATTACCATTCCAGGTATCTCCCGCATCAATGCAATATCTTCATTACACTGGTGCGTCGCTCCATCTTCTCCAACGGAGATTCCTGCATGGGTGGCTCCGATCTTGACATTTAAATGCGGATATCCGATGGAGTTACGCACCTGTTCAAACGCACGCCCTGCCGCGAACATCGCAAACGTACTGATGAACGGTACTTTTCCACAGGCAGACAGCCCTGCTGCAATCCCCGTCATATTTGCTTCTGCGATACCACAGTCAATGTGTCTGTCCGGGAATTCTTTCCTGAATACAGCTGTCTTGGTGGCTGCTGCAAGATCTGCATCTAATACAACCAGATTGTCTTTCTCTTTTCCAAGTTCCACCAGTGCGTTCCCATAGCTATCTCTGGTCGCTATCTTTTTTACTTCTGACATAGTGCTTCACCTGCCTTTATCAGTTCTTCCATGGCAATGCGGTATTCCTCATCATCTGGCGCCTTGCCATGCCAGCCTGCCTGATTCTCCATAAAAGATACGCCTTTTCCCTTTGTGGTCTTTGCAACGATCGCGGTAGGCATGCCTTTTGTCTGATGTGCTTCCTTCATTGCAGCTTCAATCTCTTCCAAATTATTTCCATCTATATGGATTACATGAAAGTTAAATGCTTCAAATTTCCGATCGATCGGATAGGGAGAGCAGACATCTTCAAGTGCTCCATCAATCTGCAGGTTGTTGTTATCTACCATAACGATCAGGTTATCCAGTTTACGATGACCGGCAAACATGGCTGCTTCCCATATCTGTCCTTCCTCCAGTTCACCATCTCCGCACAATGCATACACACGGTAATTCTTTTGATCCAGCCTGGCTGCCAGTGCCATGCCCACTGCTGCGGAAAGCCCCTGTCCCAATGAGCCGCTTGACATATCCACGCCCGGAATATGCTTCATATCCGGGTGCCCCTGCAGAAATGATCCGGTATGACGCAGTGTCTTTAGCTCTTCCACCGCAAAGAATCCTCTGTGTGCAAGGGTGGAATACAGTCCCGGCGCTACATGTCCTTTGGACAGTACGAACCGATCCCGATCCTCCTTTTTCGGATTGGATGGATCAATGTTCATTTCTTCAAAATAAAGATAGGTGAATAATTCAACTGCGGAAAGAGATCCGCCCGGATGACCGGAATTTGCGCTGTGTACGCCAGTTATAATGCCTTTTCGGATTTCCACCGCCATTTTCTGAAGTTCTAATTTGTTCATCGAATTCTCCTGTTCTTTTTCCTTCCTAGTCTCCAAAAACAGCTTTATAGTCTGCCTGAAATTTTGCAATTCCCTGATCTGTCAGAGGATGTTTTGTCATCTGTTCAATGACACTGTATGGAACCGTTGCGATATCCGCTCCTGCCAGTGCACAGTCCGTCACATGGATCGGATTGCGGACACTTGCTGCAATGATTTCTGTTTTCAGACCATAGATCCCAAAGATTTCTGCGATGGTACGGATCAGATCGATTCCCGGTTGTGAGATATCATCGAGTCTTCCCAAAAATGGGGAGACATAAGAGGCTCCTGCTCTTGCTGCCAAAAGTGCCTGATTAGCGCTGAATACAAGCGTTACATTTGTCTTGATACCTTCTGCAGTCAATCTCTTTACTGCCTTTAACCCTTCGACTGTCATCGGAATCTTCACGATCATGTTTGGGTGGATATTTGCTATTTCACGGCCTTCCTGGATCATGCCCTCTGCATCCACTGTAGCAGCTTTTACTTCGCCGCTGATTGGACCATCTACAATCGAAGTGATCTCTTTGATTACTTCCTTAAAATCCCGTCCTTCTTTTGCAATCAAAGAGGGGTTGGTGGTTACGCCGCAGATAACACCCATGTCATTTGCATTTTTAATGTCTGCTACGTTTGCTGTATCAATAAAAAATTTCATTTTCTTATGCTCCTTTTTATCAGGTTGAAATCATTTTTTAGCTCTTTACTGCTCCTGCAGTCAGTCCATCCACAATCTGGTTACTGAACAGACAATATACAACGATCGTTGGTGCAATCGCTATAATGATTGCAGCAAACATCTGCACGTAATTCGTAGAATATGGACCTACGAAATAAGTCAGTGTTACCGGAAGAGTCTTTTTGCTTGCATCTGAAATGAAGACCATCGCAAGCAGCAGTTCATTCCAGTTCGCTACAAATGTCATCAGACCAGCCACACAGATTCCGGTACGCGCCATCGGAAGTGCAATCTGTCCAAAGCAGCGATAAATATTACATCCGTCAATACAGGACGCCTCGATCAGTTCCTTTGGCATCCCTTCAAAAAATCCCACGAGAAGGTATATCGTTATCGGCAATGCAAACGCTGTATATGGAATCACCAGACCCATAAGTGAATTTGTCAGGTGCAGTTTTGAAAATCTTACAAACAGCGGAATCAATACACAGTGAATCGGAATCATCATACCGATCAGGAAATAGGACATTGCCGGTTTTGCCAGCCTCCATCTCATTCTTGCAATTGCAAATGCAGCCATCGTTCCAACCAGAAGGCTTAGCGCGAGTGATATTCCGCAGACGAGCACAGAATTCCATGTAGCCAGACCAAGTTTGCCGGTGACCCATGCAAAAATGTAGTTACCAAGCTGCGCGACCTCCGGCAATTGAAACGGTGATGCAAACACTTCCCTGTTTGTCTTCAAAGATACATTCACCATCCATAGAAGCGGCAGCAGATAAATCAACACAAGCAGTATCAGAACTATGTATATGATTACCTTTACAGGACTGACTGGTTTTCTTTTTTTGATCCTAGTATTCTTTTTCATTTTCCAATCCTCCTCTACATCTCGTAATGTTCTACTTTAATACATTTACTGATCAGCATTGTTACAATCAGACACAGAAACAGCAGCACCATAGAGATTGCACTCGAGTAACCATACTTGAAATACTGAAATCCCTGCTGGTATAAATGAGTTGCCAGAACCTCGGAAGCATGATTCGGTCCGCCCTGTGTCATGTTATAGACAAGGTCAAAAAACTTTAAGGATCCAATACAGTTTAACGACAATGATGTGATAAACATCGGTTTAATCAGCGGCAGTGTAATATGCCGCAATGCTTCCATTTTCGATGCGCCGTCAATATAAGAAGCCTCATACATATCTTTGGAAATTCCTGTTATCTGAGCCATATAAAGCATCATGTTCTGCCCTACATACTGCCATAATGCCACAAAAGCAATGACCCACATTGGCAGTGAAATAAATCCCGATGTATTCGACAGCCACTGCGGGCCTTTGATTCCTATGTAACTCAGGATCTGGTTCACACCCATCTTCGGGTTAAAGAGGAATGCCCACAAAAGACCTAATGCAGCGGAAGACAGCACACATGGCAAATAATATATATTCTTAAAAAAGTTCTTTCCCTTTTTAATATTCGTAAGCAGTACGGCAAGTACAAGACCTACAATCTGCTGTGTAATTGCCGAAAAAATCATAAAGAAAATTGAGTTTTTCAATGCAGTTCTCATTGTTTCATCGGATTTAAATAATTCAACATAATTTTGAAAACCAATAAATAATGGCTTGCTCAATGCATTGTAATCGCAAAGAGAATAATAAGCCACCTGTATAATCGGCACGAACACAATCAATGTAAATAAGATAAATGCTGGCGCCATAAATAGAACAATTGCCTTTTTATTTCTTAAGAGTTTATCCATACAATCCTCCGCTTCCTATTTCGTAGCCGGTTTGTGTTGTTATATTACGGTCTGGTGCTACAAGATTGCTGCACCAGACCGTAATTCTTCACAATCAGCCTATTGATTTCTTACATGCTGATCATAAAAATCCTGTACCTTTTGGAATGCTTCCTGTGGTGTAGAATTGCCAAGATAAATATCTACCATTGCATTATCAAAGGTGTCTCCTGCCTCAACGCTTGCCAGAGATTCATTATAGAATCCAAATGTTCCGGTCATGTTAGCTAAAATATCTTTAATATAAGACAACTGCTTCGGCGCTTTATCATAATCAATATCTACTTTTGTTACCGGAATCTTTCCGCCTACTTCTGCGGTATATTTCTGTGCCGTATCATCTGTAAATTCTTTCATAAGTGCAATACATGCATCCTGATGTTCTGTAGTAGCACTCATTACAAGATTGTCGGTTTTTACGATCATACGGTTTGGATCTGCGCCGCCCTCAATCGCCGGGAACTGGAACACGCCGCAGTTATCCTGGAAATCAGGATTGTTTCCATTGATCTGGGCAATTGCCCAGGAACCCTGTACCAGCATTGCCGCATCTCCATTGTAGAAATTCGCTGTTGCCTGATCATTCGAGTCCGCTGCTGCTGTATCCTGGAAATACTGGGACAGCTCTTTTAATTTTGTACCTGCATCAATAAATGTCTGATCTGTCCAGTCAAGCGTTCCATCCGTAATTCCCTGCAGATTATCCGGCCCTCCTTCACGATCACATAAATATCCGGCAATCATAGACAGACACCATGTTGTACCTGCCGAACAGGAAATAGGTGTGTAACCTGCATCCTTTATTTTCTTGCAGACATCAATCAATTCATCATATGTTGTCGGTACTTCTACGCCTGCTTCCTTGAAAATATCTGTATTGTAGAATACACATGCTGCAGCAAAATTGGTAGGTACCGCCATAATCTTTCCATCATATGTAAGCCTTTCAAAAATTCCATCTGTGAAATTTGAATACCAATCGCTTTCCTTGTTTTGAAGTATATCTGTCAAATCTGCTGCAACACCTGAATCCACATATTGTGTAAGATTCGGACCCGGATTACAGGTGAATACATCCGGTGTTTCTCCTGCTGCAATCAAGGCGTTTAGTTTGGTATCATATTCTTCCAGATTTGTTGTTACAACATTACAATGGTATTTACCAGCATAATCCTCATTAAAGCGGTCGATAACATCTTTGTATCCTTTTGTTATCAGATCATCTGTTGCATCCAGATCATCCCAGAACATCCATGTTATCTGTTCCTCATCCCCACTTCCGGAAGATGCCGATGTATCTGTCCCTGTGTCCGAAGCAGTTGAACCGGATGATTTTTCGGCTCCTGTATCAGTGGACACCCCGCATCCGCTAAAACAGCTCAACCCCATTGTTACTGTCAGCAACGTTGCTACAAGTTTTTTGTTCATGTGTAAATCCTCCCTTTCCATTTGTCATATACTTTTTCTTTGACATACACATTGTAACCCAATTTTTTTTCCGAATCTTCATAATTGTTGCCCCATAACTATCAATTATTGCTATTTATTCCAACGACATATTCATGTAATTTGCACAATTAACGATTCTATATTTTGATAATTTTCAACAATACGTTTTCTTATATTGTGTATTTCGAAATATCCGTTTACCTATTGTCATTTTTCTTTAAATGTTATATGATTTTCTTACATAGTAATAGCAATAACAGTGTGTCAATTGTTTTTATTAGGAGAAATCTATGATTGAAAACTTAAAAGGAATCCATGAAACAGTAAATTACAAGGCCAATACCAATCTTCGTTTATACAACAATGACGAATGCGAAAACTATCCAGATCACTGGCATACTCCAATCGAAATCATTATGCCAACTTTAAATTATTACACGGTAGTACTTGGAGATCATACGGTCACACTGGAGGTTGACGATATTATACTCATCTGCCCCGGTGTAATTCATTCCCTGATGGCACCCGAATGTGGCAGGCGAATCATCTTTCAGGCTGAAATATCGATTTTACATGCAATTCGCGAGCTGGAGTCCGTACTAAGCTTAATATCGCCAATCATTGTAATTACAGCTAAGAATTCTCCTAAGATTCACAAAAGGATAAGAGAACTGCTGTTAGAAATCAGTTCGGAATACAACAGGAACCGCCCGCTGTCAGAAGCCGCAATCTATTCCAAACTGTTAAGAATGTTCGTCCTGATCGGCCAGAATTACACGGAAAACACCGAACGATTTGCGGTTGGAAATCAGAAGCAGATAGAATATACCGAAAAATTCATTTCCATTTGTAATTACATCAATGCCCATTGCACGGAAGATCTGACACTGGATTCGGTCGCAGAAATAGCCGGGTTCAGTAAATACCACTTCACCCGGCTATTTAAACAATTTACCAATATTACTTTTTATAAATACCTGAATCAGAAACGGATTGCTTTTGCAGAACGGCTGCTGGCAGACTCAGAGATCTCTATCACAGAAGTTGCACTTCACTCCGGCTTTTCCAGCTTATCCGCATTCATCCGTATGTTCAAGCTGATCAAACAATGTACGCCAACCGAATTCCGGAATATGTATGTCAGCTCTTCTTAATCTCGAATATCACCATAGCTTATCTGAAGTCTTTCAAAAGCAGCTTTCACAGAGCTGCTTTCGCCTTTTGCAGTTGCATAGATACCAATTGTGCATCCGACAAATCCACCCGCAATCTCTGTTGTCAGTCCATCCAGACTGGCAGTTGCCACGCATTCTCTATTCGCCAGAAACTGCGCCTTTCGCTCCTTGCTTTTGATATTTAGTTCTGCAGTGTTTTCCTCTATCCATTTTCTACCAATTACTTGCTCTATTCCATTTTGAATCAGCCGGACTTCTGTCACCATTTTATCCAGTTCCCTGCGAAGCACAAAAACTGCATAATTGTTTTCATCATAGTAGTAGGCCAATCCGGCTTCTTCTTTTTCCATCGGTATAATTGAAACCGTTGTTTTACACGAAAAACATCGTTCCTGAAGCCGTACACCTATATAGCATGGGGTGAGAAGATCTGAAAGTGTTTCTTTTTTACAATGCATAACAACTTTTTCATCCATCAGTTCATAGGCGCTTTCATCCAATATGCCTCGCAGCATCAGGCATTGCATATCCAGTTCCTGATTCCAGCAAATACTGTTTTCCCGTGTTCTCACTTCTGCGCAAGCTCTATCTATACGTCCTTCACCCGGACAAAATACCGGCCAATCATCTTCCCACAGCACCTCTGTCAGATAAGTTTCTCTACCCAGCTCCGTTTTATTCTGATAAGGCCTTGTCGCAAGCATAACCGCATACCACTTTCCATCAGGAGCATCTACCAGGTCTGCATGTCCGGCGTTCTGGATTGGATAATCCTTCCCCAGATGTCTATGCGTGAAAACAGGATTATTCCTACAGCTTTCATACAGTCCGCTTATATCGCAGCTTCTTGCAACGTTAATACTATGGCTGTATTCTGTTCCACCCTCAGCGATCAGCAGATAATAATACCCATCTTTTTTATACAAATGCGGGCCTTCCGGCCATACTGCATTCTTCATCGCTCCATCCCATAGAATATACTCCGGCCCTGCCAGCTGCTTCTTGTCAACGTCAAGCTCCCGCATCCATATCTCACAATCGCCAAAATAGGCCGCATCTTTTTTATTCCGCTGACCGATATAATAGCACCTTCCATGTTCAAAATACAAGCTTGGATCAATACCGTCTGCATCCGGAAGATATACCGGATCTGACCATGGTCCCTCGGGCGCACTTGCCGTAACATAGAAGTTACCGCCATACGTTACATTGGTTACAATCACATAAAACAGACCGTTGTCATAGCGGATCGTCGGAGCAAAAATACCGCCGGACATTTTACCACCTTTTAGTTTCAACTGATTCTCACGTGTCAGAACATGACCCAGCTGTCTCCAGGAATGCAGATTCTCACTTATGTAAACTGGTATTCCCGGTGCATAGGAAAAAGTAGAATGCACCATATAATACAAATCATCAACCCTGCAGATGGAAGGATCCGGATAGAATCCCCGCTGTATCAGTTCACTTTTATTTCCCATAAAACCACCTTTCCGCCGATTCCTCAACAAAATGCCCGGAACACGCAGCAGATATTTGGATATATTTTATACTTCGTTTGCATTATGTTCTATTCAATTCTTGCTTTCTTTTTTTACTTATGCTAAAATCCAGCAACTTTTCTATTTTCACATCTTTCCATTAAGGCTATAATTGAAAAAAATAGACATCCCTGGAGGTTTTATGAAATTGCAAATAACATTACCTGATATCTTTCAGAATAATATGATTTTACAGCGAAACAAACCGATTCCCTTATGGGGCACGTGTACATTTTCATGCAGTCTCAGAATTACCCTTGGAGATCATACGGTCACCTGCACCTCAACGGAATCTGATTTTTCCTGCACATTGCCCGCAATGGAGGCTGCAACAGATCTGACACTTTCTATTTATGATGAAGAAACAGGCATCCCGGTAATCTGTCTGGAACACATCGCAATTGGTGATATCTGGCTTGCCGGGGGACAGTCAAACATGGAGTACTTTCTGCGCTATGAAGCTCATTGGAACGAAACGCGCAATTTTGAGAAAAATCCCATGATACGGATGTATAATTGTCCACGAATAGCTTTCAAAGGACAGCAACGTGATCTGCCCGACAGTGGCTATTGGTTTGACGACCAGGATTCTGCCCTTGCATCTTTTTCTGCACCGGCCTATCACTTTGCCCGGACTTTACAGCCATCGTTGAACATTCCCATTGGTATGATCGGATGCAACTGGGGCGGAACCCCGGCACGTGCGTGGGTAGACCGTCCTTATCTGGATACGCAGGATTTACGCTTCTATTTAGAGGAATACGAACACGAAGTCGCATTCAAAGACCTGCGTGATCTGCAAAAAGAAAGCATGGCTTACTGGGAATTTGAAGATTCCTATCATCACCAGATGGAATGGCGTTCTGTGATGTATGGAATAACAGAAGCAGAACAGCGGGAATGGATCGCTCATCACAGGTCAGACCCCGTTTTACCGTTAGGTCCCTATCACCATTACCGTCCGTGCGGACTCTACGAGAACATGATTTTGCGTATTGCCCCTTTTGCCATCAAAGGTGTACTTTGGTATCAGGGCGAATCCGATGCTGATCACCCAGATACTTACGACCAAATGTTACATGTTTTGATTCAGTGCTGGCGGGACACCTTTCAGGATAAAGAGCTCCCTTTCCTGTTAGTACAGCTTGCACCATTTCAAAAGTGGCTGGAATGTGACGGAGAAACCTATCCCCTGCTGCGACAGAAACAGGATATCGCTGCACGCACAGTACCAGATACCTACCTGACGTCCATTATGGATCTTGGCATGTATGAAGATATTCATCCCAAGGAAAAACGTGAGATTGGACGCAGGCTTGCTCTGCTTGCGCAAAATCATGTATATGGAATGGACAATCTGAGTGATCCACCCGAATTTACAAATGTTAGTAGAAAAAACGCTTCCATCCGCCTTACGTTTGCCAATTCAGGAGATGGGCTTAGACTAAACGGAGAAATGATCAATTCCCTTAAAATCTGTCAGGAAGGACAGCTTTGTACGATTCAAAAATACAACATTGGGTCAGACACCATCACACTTTACCTAAACGCTCTATCACCTGCCCCAGTTGATATATCCTATGCCGAAGAAGCCTACTGCGAGGTGAATTTGTACAATTCTGCCGGTCTTCCTGCAAAACCGTTTCATTGCACATTGTAAATTTGCGATACTTTTAATAACAAATAGGGATAGAGGCAATTTTTAGTTTACGCCTTTATCCCTATTCTCAAATCGTTAAAAAGCAATACATTGAACTGCTGCATCAAAAAGATCATACAATTTCAGTTTGGTACGATCCGTAATCCATCGTGTGACTAAAATTGGATCAAAGATCCCTTCTGCCTTGCGGTCTTTTAATATGATTTTTTCTTTACCGGAATCCACATCTCGCTATAATAGTTTTCATCCTGCGCTCCGTTTGGATATTCGGTAATATCCATATACATTTCAATGTTATAACCCGCAGCGATTTCATACTCTCTACAGTTTGGAAGCCATTCTGCAAAAATTTTCTGATTCATATCCTGCAGGGCTTTCGGCATTGGCCCATTACAGCCAAAAACTGCCCAGGTATGTTTCGGAATAACTCTTGTGACAAAACCATCCGGCAGTTCCCTGGTCGGACGGTAGTCATCTGCGATCAGATACTCAAATTCTTCTGACCCCATACTTTCGTCAATGCTGATACCATACATGCCGCACACAATGTTGCCCTTTCCCGATTGGTAATGTTGCGTCCAAAACTGCGGAATCTCCTTTTTTGCATTTTCATACGAAAACATCCTTGATGCTCCTATAACGGTAAACGCATCCTTCTCCATGATTTTGTAATCCATGATATAACCACCTTCCAATGAAAATTTGATTTTAAGGGGGGCAAATGATTTCATCATTTTGCCTTCCTTTCTAACAGCAGTAGGTGTAACACCATGAAAACGGGTGAACGCTTTCGTAAAACTGTCTGGGGAGTCATATCCGTATTTCAGTGCGATATCAATGATTTTCTCATCCGTCGCGATCAGCTCACTGCCGGCAATCGTGAGTCTGCGCTGCCTGATATACTCTCCCACCGTAAAGCCACAGAGCATGGCGAATCCTTTTTGAAAATAAAAAGGTGAAACAAATGCCTGCTTTGCAATCTCTTCCAGTGAAAGTTTTTCCGTGATATTAGACTCGATATAGTCTATTGCCTTCCCGATTCCTTCCATCCATTCCATACTGTCACCACCTTTGCACACGTCAATCATAACATTCCCATTGTGCTCATACCCGACTTTTTCTGTTTTATTCTGTCGGGGCTCTTTTCATTTATTTTAATAGAAACTCCGTGGTTATGCTACTCCAATTTTCAAGGCAGCATGTTCTAAACTTGGTTTTTATCGGCCGTTTTGGACAATTCAGAAAGCTTTCCTGCCCTTCGAAAACTAACAAACGAAAAATCAAAGAATAAGATCCATAGTACCCAAAATATCAGAGTCGCAGGGCTTGCACCATTTTTATCCACGAAATCACCTGCAATTCCAATAACCGGAACCAGCATAAAAACCGCATACCAAATCATCTTTGCCACACGGTTCATCCACTGCCTTGGAAATAACCACCATCCCAGATTACTTCCCCCTACAAATTGATTAAATCTCGTAAAGCTAGAAAACTCCTCAATTAAGTCATCTATTTTTTCAAAAATCTTTCCGTTTGCTTCTTCTTCTTTTACATAATCTAAATAATACTTTACATCTATTTCATTATAAGCCTGATCATCTATTACCTTTTGACATAAATCAATCGAACTTTGCAGCATTTGCTGCTTTACTTTCAAATCAATAAGTTGTTGCTCGATTGCATCTTCCGCAGCCATCTTGTTTAATAATATCTCGCCAATTGTTTCCACAGATAGTTCCATTTTTCTATAAAGGATAATCAGATTCAATCTTTCTAAATCATCCTCTGTATAATTTCGATATTTGCTATCTGGTTCACGATCCGGGCCAATCAATCCTTTTTTTTCATAAAATCTAATATTGCTTATGCTTAATCCCGTTTTTTCAGCAGCCTCACCTATTCGCATTCATATTCACCTCTGCATCTTTTACTATAGTCTCAGGGTAACCCATATAGGAAAGCAATGCAATCGCATTAGACTCTTGGCTTGTTCCTTTATAAATGATATAATCAAATACAATATCCTTTTCCTGAATTTTACTTCTAAAATGATAGTCTTCATAAAATCTGCTTTTTGTTAGCTCTTGATCATGAGTTGCCACAAGAGCCAAACAATTTGCATTTCCAATATAATCAAGAATTGCCTTAGATGCGGCAACTCTTTCTTTCGTATTTGTTCCCTTAAGTATTTCATCAACAACAATTAATGCCGATGCGTCTTTTTCAATCACATCTAACATTCGCTTTAAATACTTTGCTTCCCTAAAATAATAGCTTTCGCCAGTCAATATATCATCTCTCAGTGACATGCAGGTTATAATCTGCATCGGTTGTAAAATCACTTTTTTTGCCCTACAGGTATTTATCGTCTGCGTCATTATGCAATTTATTGCGATAGCTTTCATAAAAGTTGATTTGCCAGATGCATTTGCTCCCGTAATAATTGCTCTATTTAACAATTTAAAGTCATTTCTCACTGGATTTTTGATAAGCGGGTGAGCAATTCCTTCCACAGTAAACTCATTCTGTACAAATTCCGGTTTGCACCATTCGGACACACTTTCCCTATATGATAGAATTGATATATCTGAATCTATTTCTCCAACAAAATCTAGTAATAATAAGACATTCTCCTGCTTGTCATCGATTATTCTCATTATATGATTAAACGTCGAGACATCTATCAGCAGTATCCCCCATATGTATTCTCTAAGAATAGCTACTACATCTCCAGTCATAGAAGCCTGCCTTCGTTCATTCATTCCAAAGATAACCCGAGACATTCTTCTTAATCTATGAATTGAATTTCTAACATCATCTGTAACAAAGATATTATGTTCTCTGTCTTTCACTTCCATCCATTTGGCAAAATCATATATTCTTTTGAAATCAGCCAAAGAGTTAAAATATACTTCATATTTTTGTTTAGAGAACAAATAAATCATTAAATTAATTAGTGCTATACATACCAATCCGGCTATGGAAATTATATTGTTAAATACAGTACAGCCTACAAGACCTATAATGAGAAGAACCTGAAGTACATGATACAATCGCGTATTCCCCACTTTCCACATATCAGTATTTATAAGAAATTCTGGTAAATAGTATCCCTCATCATGTTTTCCAATATAGTTCATCTGTGTCTCAATATCTAATCGAGCTTTCGGATTCTCCTTCAAACAAGCCAATCTTTGCTCCAACCTATCAATTTTTTCCGGAGCAGTACCTTTATCAAGCAAATGCAACTTATGGTATAGGGTCTGCTCTCCAATAAAGCTATTCGTATGATTAATCCTTAAAAAAACCTGATCCATCTCCAGATCATCCCATGTTATATCATCTACTTTCCATTCTCCATCTACGATCCCACTTACGGCTGAATGAAGTCGCTTCACATTATTCAGTCGTTGCTGTGAATTATAATAAAGATAGCCATCCAAAGGATTTTTTCCAAATGAATCATCTACTATTTTCTCAAGTCTTTTTTTTGCTCCAAACATATCTGTGCCTCTTTTTCTTTATTTTTATTAAAATATAGAGCATGAACCAAGTTTAGAGTCAATAAAAAACTTAAAAATACTTTTCGGATTGAAAAAAGGATATGTTTTTTTCGATCAACATCTGACGAATTATTACCAATTGTCAGATGAAGGCAGACGAGATGTCGATCAATTTATCAAAGCTCAACTGCAGATTAAGAAAGATTCGGATAGATCAGGCGCTGTAAAAAAATAATAAGATGGCAAAAAAGCCTTCCGGGGAAAATTCCTCGGAAGGCTTGAATTTACTATATTACCGAACTATCAATCAAGATTACTCTACGATGGTAGCAACACGGCCTGATCCAACTGTACGGCCACCCTCACGGATAGCGAATGTAAGACCCTGCTCCATAGCTACTGGATGAATCAGTTCGATTGTCATTTCGATGTTATCACCAGGCATACACATCTCTGTGCCGGATGGCAAATCACAAACACCTGTTACGTCTGTTGTTCTGAAGTAGAACTGAGGACGATAGTTGTTGAAGAATGGAGTATGACGTCCACCTTCGTCTTTTGTTAAAACGTAAACCTGAGCTGTAAATTTACGATGGCATTTTACAGTACCTGGTTTTGCAAGAACCTGTCCACGCATGATCTGATCACGGTTTACGCCACGAAGTAATGCACCGATGTTATCACCAGCCTGTGCTTCGTCAAGCATCTTACGGAACATTTCGATACCGGTTACAACTGTTTTCTGTGTCTCCTCTTTGATTCCAAGAATCTCTAATTCGTCACTGATGTGTAATGTTCCTCTTTCTACTCTACCGGTAGCAACTGTACCACGACCTGTGATCGTGAATACGTCTTCGACTGGCATTAAGAAAGGCTTTTCTGTATCACGTTCTGGATCTGGAATATAATCATCTACAGTAGACATTAATTCCATAATCTTATCGCCCCATTCTCCGGTTGGATCTTCAAGCGCTTTTAATGCAGAACCTTTTACGATTGGGCAGTCATTGAAACCATATTCCTCTAACTGCTCTGTGATTTCCATCTCTACTAATTCAAGTAATTCCTCATCATCAACCATATCACATTTGTTCATGAATACAACGATGTAAGGTACACCTACCTGACGGGACAATAAGATATGCTCTTTTGTCTGAGCCATAACACCGTCAGTAGCTGCTACTACAAGAATAGCGCCGTCCATCTGAGCTGCACCTGTGATCATGTTCTTAACGTAGTCAGCATGGCCTGGGCAGTCAACGTGTGCATAATGTCTCTTATCTGTTTCATACTCAACGTGAGCGGTAGAGATTGTGATACCTCTTTCTCTCTCTTCCGGAGCTTTGTCGATGTTAGCGAAATCAACTGCGGCATTACCAGCAACTCTTTCAGATAATACTTTTGTAATAGCTGCTGTTAAAGTTGTTTTACCATGATCTACGTGACCAATAGTACCAATATTACAATGTGGTTTGGTTCTTTCAAACTTAGCTTTTGCCATTTTAAAACGTCCTCCTTAATTTATGCCTATTCCAGGCGATTCTTTCTATTTTTGAAGTTACTCGGCTAACTCTGATTATATAAAATAATGCAGAGTTTTTCAAGTATTTTTATTTTGCTGCTTTGTTAGCAACAATCTTATCCTGAACGGATTTTGGAACCTGCTCATATTTCTCAAAGAACATAGAGTAGTTACCGCGTCCCTGTGTTTTAGAACGTAAATCGGTTGAATATCCGAACATCTCAGCCAATGGTACAAATGCCTTTACCATCTTGCCGCCGCCGATATCGTCCATACCTTCGATACGCCCACGACGTGAGTTGATATCACCGATAACATCACCCATGTACTCTTCCGGCATGGTTACTTCAACTTTCATAATCGGCTCTAAGATAACCGGAGCCGCTTTTGTCATAGCTTCCTTGAATGCCATAGAACCGGCAATGTGGAATGCCATTTCAGATGAATCGACTTCATGGTAAGAACCATCGTATACGTTTGCATAAACACCTACTACAGGGAAACCAGCAAGAATACCAGCTTTTGTAGCTTCTTCGATACCTTCGCCGACCGGTGCAATATATTCCTTCGGAATAGCTCCGCCGACAACGGAAGATTCGAATTTGAACAATTCTTCTCCGTTGGCATCCATTGGTGCAAATTTAACTTTACAGTGTCCGTACTGACCACGTCCACCGGACTGTTTTGCATACTTGTATTCCTGATCCACCTCTTTGGTAAAGGTCTCTTTGTAAGCAACCTGAGGAGCACCTACGTTTGCTTCTACGTGGAACTCACGAAGCAGACGGTCAACGATAATCTCCAGATGAAGCTCGCCCATACCTGCGATAATGGTCTGGCCTGTTTCTGTATTTGTATGTGCACGGAATGTAGGATCTTCTTCTGCAAGTTTTGCCAAAGCTTCACCCATCTTACCCTGACCAGCTTTTGTCTTAGGCTCAATAGCAAGCTCAATAACCGGTTCCGGGAATTCCATGGACTCTAAGATTACAGGATGCTGTTCATCACAGATGGTATCACCTGTTGTTGTAGTCTTGAAACCTACAGCTGCTGCAATATCACCGGAATAAACCTTGTCAAGTTCCTGTCTCTTGTTTGCATGCATCTGTAAGATACGTCCTACACGTTCTTTTTTATCCTTGGTTGCATTCAATACGTAAGAACCGGAATTCATAACACCGGAATACACACGGAAGAATGCAAGTTTACCTACGAATGGGTCTGTCATGATCTTAAATGCAAGTGCAGAGAATGGTTCGTCATCCGATGAATGTCTCTCTGTCTCGTTGCCGTCCAGATCCACACCTTTAATAGCTGGGATGTCTGTCGGAGCTGGCATATACTCTAAGATTGCATCCAGTAATTTCTGAACGCCCTTATTTCTATAAGCAGAGCCACAGCATACAGGAATCGCTGTACATTCACAGGTTCCCTTTCTCAATGCAGCTTTCATGGCTTCTACAGATGGTTCTTCACCCTCTAAATACATCATCATTAAATCGTCATCTAACTCGCTGACTTTTTCTACTAATTCTGTATGGTAAAGTTCTGCATCATCTTTCATATCATCCGGAATATCGGTAATGGAAATGTCATCCCCTTTATCATCATTATAGATGTAGGCCTTCATTTCAAACAAATCGATAATTCCCTGGAAATCATCTTCTTTACCAATTGGCAACTGAAGAATGATTGCATTTTTACCTAATCTTGTACGGATCTGATCAACAGCTCCGTAGAAGTTTGCACCCAAAATATCCATCTTATTGATGAACGCCATTCTAGGTACGTTGTATGTGTCAGCCTGACGCCATACATTTTCTGACTGAGGTTCCACCCCACCCTTTGCACAGAAGACACCAACGGCGCCGTCTAATACACGAAGGGAACGCTCTACTTCAACTGTAAAGTCAACGTGGCCCGGTGTATCAATGATATTGATACGATGCTCCAATGCACCCGGTTTTACTTTGGTGAACTCTTCCAAAGTCCAATGACATGTCGTAGCGGCTGAAGTAATTGTGATACCTCTTTCCTGTTCCTGCTCCATCCAGTCCATGGTCGCAGTACCTTCATGAGTATCACCGATCTTATAGTTAACACCGGTATAGTATAAGATACGCTCTGTCAATGTTGTTTTACCAGCATCGATGTGCGCCATAATACCAATGTTTCTAGTTCTGTCTAACGGATATTCTCTTCCAGCCAACGGATTTTCCTCCTTACTTTTGTCAATATGCACTCCTACAGAGTCTGATTAGAATCTGTAATGAGCAAAAGCCTTGTTTGCTTCTGCCATCTTATGCATATCTTCTTTCTTCTTTACAGATGCACCAGTATTGTTTGCTGCATCCATAATTTCGTTTGCCAGTCTTTCTTCCATTGTTTTCTCGCCTCTTTTACGAGAATACATTGTCATCCAACGAAGCGCTAATGCCTGACGTCTGTCCGGTCTTACCTCGATTGGAACCTGGTATGTTGCACCACCAATACGTCTTGCCTTTACCTCAAGTACAGGCATAATGTTATTCATGGCTTCTTCGAACACTTCAAGAGCTGATCTCTCTGTCTTCTCTGCAACTTTCTCAAATGCTCCGTATACAATTTTCTGCGAAACACCTTTCTTACCATCTAACATAATGTTGTTGATAAGTTTGGTGACCACTTTGTTATTGTACATCGGATCTGCTAATACGTCTCTTTTCTGAGTATGTCCTTTACGTGGCACGGTACTTCCCTCCTTAATCATTTTTCTTAGTTTCGATTAATTCAACGGTACTCACATGTGTCTCTCTAAAATGTGTTCGTGCGGAAATATATCTCATGCGACAATAATCCCAACACTTACCTTTAGCTCTGTTTGTGATACTATTGGTCGGCTAATCCTATTTAGCGGCTTTCGGTCTCTTAGCGCCGTATTTTGAACGAGCCTGTTTTCTGTTAGCAACACCTGCAGTATCAAGTGTACCTCTGATAATATGGTATCTTGTACCAGGTAAGTCCTTAACACGACCACCTCTAATCAGAACAACACTATGCTCCTGTAAGTTATGACCTTCACCTGGAATATAGCTTGTTACTTCGATTCCGTTGGAAAGACGTACTCTGGCGATCTTTCTAAGAGCTGAGTTAGGTTTTTTAGGCGTAGCTGTCTTAACTGCAGTACAAACACCTCTCTTCTGTGGTGCAGAAGTATCAGTCGGTTTCTTTCTTAATGAATTGTAACCTTTCTGAAGTGCTGGTGCTGTAGACTTTTTAACAGATGTCTGACGTCCTTTTCTTACTAACTGGTTGAATGTTGGCATTATTTTCACCTCCTATATTATTTGATAAATGTGTATTTGTATGCACACTAAATCAGTATATAAGCCCATTTGCCGCTTGTCAAGTGTTTTTTATACGAATTTTTGCTTCCTTATATATGGTACAACTTCATGTCATGAATTGTGTTGTCCACCTGCTTATCCTATTATAAAGCAAACGTGTACATCATATACTTTCCCATTGGATTCCTTCGAACGTACCGCTTTTGATCCGCACGTGAAACTGCGCATCTAAATTTTATTCTATAGGAAAGTCGTAGCTTTCATACATTAATGTAACAATTTCTTTTTCTATAGAATAAAAAATTGCCATACGGAATGTATCCGGTACGGCAACTCTTTTCTATGCGATAAAGACCCTGTGACTGCACAACTCACTCATCTCTCATTTTTTTACCCGTTCTTTTGCTAACTATAATTCCCACCACTCATTTTGCAGTCACAAAAGCGCTTTATCCGAAATCTTTACATCGGTTCTCCGGCTTCAATCCTATTCTTCATTGAATTCGGCATTCACAGTATCTGTCTGAAGCAGTGTTTGAAAATTGCTGGAATTAAAGATGTTAAATTTCAACTCCATACCCGTTATATCTGTAATATTGTTATCACTCAGATCACTTTCAAAAAAGGTCATTGTGCCAAACGCTTTTTTCCCAGCCAGCACACTGCAGGAGAATGCAGGATCTACCATGATGCCGTTTATGGAAACATCAGCTGCCTGTACGGTAATGTCATTTTCTGTATTATTTTCTATATATAAATAAATATCTGCTCCCCAAAAACTGTTTTCATTATCAAGCTTTTTAATAACAATCTTATAGCCATCCTGGTCGACTGCCACAAATCCGGTATCATCATAGCTCTGTTCAAACGTTCCTGCTGCGGATGTCGCAACATTTTGTAAGTCGGTGGTAAATAGCGTACTCAGGGAAGCACTATCGAACGCGCGTATTTTTAATTCAATATTGCCAATTGTTTCAATTCCTGCCGCCTTTAATTGGGATTCCATAAAATCAATCTCGTCATTTGCAGTTTTTCCGGCTGCCACATCGCAGGAAAATACGGCGGTACCGAGCATAATTCCATTTACTGCCACGCTGTCAGCCTGTACCGTTACGGTGGAAGTTCCGGTATTCTCTACCTTCACCTTCAGACAAGGCCCATAAATACTGCTGCCAAGTCCTGTTGCGGTCACTTTTATTCCATTCTGTTCTGCCAGAACCTGCTCTTCTATTGTCACATCAGAGGATTCTGCCGGTGTACCCGTCACATCTTCTGTGTCACCAGCAGTCTGTTCTGTGCCGTCTGACGTATTGCCGCCGGATGCCGTCTTGCTTCCATCCGAATCCTTTTTTCCGCCATTACTGCCAATTGCCGCAATAATGATGATAAGAATGAGCACCGTCCAGAACCACCATCTTTTAAAAATTGATTTTTTCGTTTCGGACTTTCTGTTTTCATTTTCCATAATAACCTCCATTATTGTACTGTGTATTTATTCCTTTCCTTCTCCGCTCCCTGAATACAGTTCAGGCAATGGGCTTTTTTATATAAAAAAGGAACCTGTATCGTTATTATATACAAGCTCCCTTTTCTTTTGGTATGCCGGCAGCATACTTTTCACTTTTTCTTAAGTTCTTACCAATCCCAGCAAATGAACACAGACATAATCTTCCAGTTTATATCCATAGTAAAAAGCCACAAACGCAGCTATGATGCGAATTGTGATGTTCACCGCCTTGTGCCATTTTCGGAATGGATACAGCTGCTCATCAAAACGTCCTGCATTCGTAATCAAGAGCATCGGCATCCATATCCAGGTAAATTCGGCCAGCAAAAGTAAAAAAAGAGTCTGAACACCGTTTGCATTTATTGCAGGATATCCGATTGAATAAGTACCAAATATAAAATACCAGACGGATGCGATCACTTTTTTCCAAAGTACATTCGTCCGAAACCCCGGGATAAAACTTGCATCCTTTTTTCTGTGCTTTTTTTTCTGTGCCACGGTTTGAACTGCTTTTTTTGGCGAACTGGTGATATTAGGTTTCTGAGCCGGAGGATTCTCACTTCCGCCCGTATGAAGGAAAGCATGGCTCATTTCTACCGCATTCTGATAGCGGGACTCCGGCTCCATCTGAATACACTTCATGATAATTTGATAATATGGCTCCTCGGCTGCTACCTGCTCATTCGGAAGTGTTCCGGTCAGCATCACATTGAAAAGCACACCTGCCGCATAGATGTCCGTACGCTCATCTGTCTGGCGAAAACCGAACTGCTCCGGTGATGCATATCCAACCGTTCCAAGAATTGTCGTGTCCCGACTCTTATCGCCTTTCTCTTCTCTTGCAATCCCGAAATCAATCAGTTTTAAGACGCCATCTGTTGAAATCAGCAGATTCTTTGGACTGATATCCCGATGGATAATCCCGTGCTTATGGATCTGCTGCAATATCTCCAGCAGCTGCTTCATGTAATTTACTGCGTTCTGCGTCGGCAGCCTTCCCGCTTTATACAAAAGGTCTTCCAACGTTCTCCCGCTTACATAATCCTCTATGACGATTCCTTTCTCGTCCGTGATCCATGTATCCTGTATCCGCACAAGCCCCCTGTGGTTGATTCCTTTTAATTTGTTATAGACCTCTATCTTTTCCGGGCGAACGTCCTTCCATATCACCATATTGCCGCTATTGCGATTTCTTGCCAGCCAGGTCGGCTCTTCCGTATTTGCCCCGAGCTTTGTCAATTTTTCATAGGAATTTTCCAAATACGCCATTCTCAAATCGTCTTTCATTGTACACTCCACCCTCGCGCATGAGCGCTGCAAATAGTTCTTTTGTTTCTTATTCCAAATATGTTATGATATAAAAATACAATACACAATGGATGAATTCGATCAGCGCAACCGTAAAACACAACCGATGGCAACCTTCTACTCCAGTTTATTATATAAAACATTCACGCTTCTTACAAGTCAACACATGCGCCTGCGGTGCATGAGAACGGAGCTTTTATGAATAAAACGACGCAGGAACTGCTCGACATTTTAAAATCTTCCTCTGATATCAATCACTATATCGATCAGGAGCAGAGTAATCTTGTTCAGATCCCGCTTTGCGAATATCTGAGTCAGATGCTAATGGAAAAAAACATATCTGCGAGTACCCTGATCCAGAAATCCGGACTTCAAAAGCAATATGCCTACCAGATTCTTCGGGGCGAAAGGCAGCCTTCCCGTGATAAAGTTCTTGCGATCTGCTTTGCCCTCCGGCTCTCTCTTGATGAAACCCAGATGTTGCTGAAACAGACCGGGTACCCTCCCCTTTATGCCAGAATCGAAAAAGACAGTATTTTGATTTTTGGCCTCCAGCGCAGGATATCCGTCACAGATGTCAACGAACTGCTTCATGACTTCGGACATGAAATTCTGGCTTAGTTCTGTCTGAAGGTTTCATTCCATACAAAAGTACCTGCTTCTTTTGGGAAGCAGGTACTTTTTGTCATTCACTCTGTTTGATCCATTATGGAGTATAGGTGCTCCACGTACTGTTCTGGTAGATCATAGTACCGGAAAGCAGAAGTCCTGCCTGATTGGCACCCGGATACTGATTGGTTCCATCCGTAAATATAACTCTCGGATTGGTGATACTGGAAGAAACTTCATACTTATAAATGTTTCCAGATACAAGTGTCATTGCTACTCCAGGCCATGCTGCATTTTTATTGCTTTCATTGTCTGAAGAGTATGCATAGCAATAAATTGTACTGCCCCAGGAAGAGGATTTCGCAATGTATGCAACATTTGCAGTTGTTACAGTTGTGCCTTCCGTATAGGTGCTCCATGATCCATTCTGATAGATCATACTGCCGCTTAGGGAAAGTCCCGCCTTATTTGCTGCTGGATACTGGTTGGTTCCATCGGTGAAAATCACAAGCGGATTTGTAATGCTGCTCGATACTTCGTATTTATAGGTACTTCCGGATACGAGTGTCATTGCCACTCCAGGCCATGCCGCATTGCGGTTGCTGGAACTGTCTGCAGAATATGCATAGCAGTAAATTGTGCTTCCCCAGCCGCTTGGCTTGGTAATATAAGCTACATTTGTGGTTGTGGTACTCTTTGCATAAATATAAGTAACGGTTATGCTCCCGCTTGTGTAGGTTCCGCTTTCACTTCCCTGCACGCTTGACAATGTGTAGCCGGAAATGGTCTTTGCACTTGTTGTATACGAGGTTCCGGTATCTCCGGTCGTCGTAACCGCTGTTGCAATGGTATTGCCATCCGTATCCACGTAGTTTGCCGTAACGGTTCCTGTTGTAGTCGCCGTATAAGTACCCCAAGTTCCATCTTTGTAAATCATACTTCCGCTTAGGGAAAGTCCCGCCTTATTTGCTGCCGGATACTGGTTCGTTCCATCTGTAAAGATGACAAGCGGATTCGTAATACTGCTGGATACTTCATACTTATAGGTGCTTCCTGACACGAGCGTCATTGCCACTCCAGGCCATGCCGCATTGCGATTGCTGGAACTGTCTGCAGAATATACATAACAGTAAAGTGCGCTTCCCCAACCACTCGGTTTGCTGATATAGGCAATATTGGCTACTGTCGCATTCTTTGTATAAGTATAGGTAACGGTTATGGAACCGCTTGTGTAGGTTCCGCTCTCGCTTCCCTGCACACTTGACAGCGTATAGCCGGATATGGTCTTTGCACTTGTTGTATACGAGGTTCCGGTATCTCCGGTCGTCGTAACCGCTGTTGCAATGGTATTACCATCCGTATCCACATAGTTTGCCGTAACAGTACCAGTAGTAGTGGCCGTATAGGTCGTCCAGGTTCCGTCACTATAGATCATGCTTCCGGACAGCAATAAACCTTTCTGACTGTCTGCCGGATAACGATTCGTTGCACTGTTATAGAAAATAACTCTTGGTGATTCAATGGTATCCGGAACTTCATATTTATAAATTCCATTTCCGAGAGATGTCATCAGAACACCAGGCCATGCTGCATTCTTAACTGTCTCGGTTGCAGAATCGTAAGCATAGCAATACACGGTTGTACCCCAGCTGCTCGGCAGCTTCAGGTATGCAATATTATTACTCTTTTCAACTTTTTGATAAGTATATTCCTTTGTAGCTGTCGTTGTTCCATTTGTTGCCGTTAATTTCACAGTAACGGAATCACCAACGCTCATTCCGGAGCCGATTGAGAAGGTTGCACTTCCTGTATAGGAAACTGCGCTGTTACTTCCGATCTGGTAGGTTCCGCTGGTTGCATTGCTCAGTGTTGCGGTAAGGCTCAGCGTATCACTTGAGAATGTACCACTCTCTTTTGAAATACTTACAGATGGACTGCTATTGATGTTGTATACAACAGCATATCCTTTGTCTCCGATTGTTCCGCTGATTTTTCCGCCGGAGACGGTAAAGGTATTGCCGCTAACCTGATCTTTGTATGTACCGGAAGCCATTTTGTGTGCTGTTACACTCACGGATGCGGAACTGCCGTTGCAGTTTACCAATACCACTCCGGTTGTTCCACGCTCGCAGTAAGCGATATTTCCTTCGGAAGACACGTACTCTGTCTGGCCGACAAAAGCATTGTGGAATTTATTTACGACACCAACTTCGTTATAGGACCAGCCGGTTGTATCTGCTGTACCAAGTACGGTGGAGGTGCTGTTTGGTCTTGCAAAATAAAGACCCATAGCATCGGCTCTTGCTGCAACCAACGCCCATGTCTTATTGATATTATAGGTAGATACTCCGGAAGATGCATTGTCTGCATAAGTATCATGAGATTCTGCCCAAAGTACAAGCTTGTTTGCAGTGGTACTCTTATAATAGTAAGAAGATCCTGCACCGCTTGCATTGTTGCTATTTACATAATTACGAAGTGCATTTCCCTGCTGATTATCCGTTACACTCATATATTTGGTGTAAGAAGAAATGGACAATGTTCCTTTGCTGTCCGGCTGGTCAAGAATTTCTCCATAGCAATACAGATCAATTCCTCTGCTTGACGATGCATAAGAAGTTGCTCCATTAATGACGGTAGGCCAGAAATTACTTGCGCATCCTGATGTACTGTCATCCGGTGTCTCGATATGCTTTGCTGCATCGAAACGGAACCCGTCTGCACCCGCATCAATACATTCTTTCAGATAAGAAAGAACGTAATTCTGAACCTTTGTGTTGGACGTATTCAGATCCGGAAGTCCGCCCATACAATACTGTGTGATATTGTATCTGCTGGAATAATCGCTGATATTTGTCGTGATATCATGCCAGCAACTGGAATCGTTCCGAAGATCGGACGTGATATTCGTTGCCAGATTATTGCTTGTCTGATTACCCATATGGTTTGCTACGATATCTACAATGACCTTTACTCCGTACTGATGCGCAACTTCGCACATATCCTCAAAGTCCTGCTTTGTTCCGAGCGCGCTTGTCCCGGTATTGTCAATTGTAAACGTTGCCGGTTGGTAATATAACCACCAGTAAGATCCAACTGTCCTTCCAGTTGTGCTTTCTTTGGCCTGCTGAATCGGTGATGTTTGAATTGCAGAATACCCCAATCCTGCAATCTTCTCCATATTCGCTGCAATGTTATCATAAGACCAGTTCCAGCACTGCAAGGTCACTCCATCCTGTGGATCTGTCTGAAGACCTGCTTCTACCGCTGCTGCAGGCGATGTGACAGTGGATGCTGCGACATTCAAGCCAGTCAGATTACCTGCAAACGACGTAAAGACGAGCGCCCAGGCTAGCAGAATGCCAAATAGCTTTTTCCCTTTCCCTTTCATTTTTACCCTCCTTGTTATTTAAAAAGATCGTTTTACATTTTGATGATAATCTCATTGCTGTGAGTTTTCAATCAGATTTTTCGTATATTTTCGTTTTCTCTGTTTTGCTAATATTTGGTATAACTATTTTGTTTATTTTTTTCCCCCATTTTGTCGATAACTTCTTTATTTATGAAAAATTTTCCACAAATAATGCCTTTACTTTTTGGGTATTTTTCTGCAGACCTTTTGGTATTGAGTCAAATAGCGCATTACAAAACAACTGTTTCGTCCGAATACGGCATGTTCTGTCTTTTCATAAGATAAAAAGGAGCTTTTGCTCCCTGAATGATCTCTCATCCATTTTGCAAAGGCTCCTTAAAAATTACTTCTCTTTACTCCTTATGGCGTATAGGTGCTCCATGTACTGTTCTGGTATATCATAGTTCCGGAAAGCAGAAGTCCCGGTTGATTGACACCCGGATACTGGTTGGTTCCATCCGTAAAAATCACGAGCGGATTGGTGATGCTGCTGGATACTTCATATTTATAGATGCTTCCGGATACAAGTGTCATCGCGACTCCTGGCCATGCCGCATTGCGGTTGCTGGAATTGTCAGCAGAATATACATAGCAGTAAAGTGTGCTGCCCCAACCGCTTGGTTTGCTGATATAGGCAATATTGGAGGCCGTTGTATTTTTCGCATAAATATAAGTGACCGTAATGGAACCGCTTGTATAAGTCCCGCTCTCACTTCCCTCTACACCGGAAAGTGTATACCCGGAAACGGTCTTTGCACTTGTCGCATACGATGTCCCGGTGTCTCCGCTTGTCGTAACAGAATCTGCAATGGTATTGCCATCCGTATCCACATAATACGCTGTGACTGTTCCCGTTGTGGTCTCTGTATAAGTCGACCAAACACCATCTGCGTAAATCATGCTTCCGGATAACAGCAGTCCTGGCTGACTGTCTGCCGGATATCGATACGTTGAGCTGTTATAGAAGATAACTCTTGGTGATTCAATGGTATCCGGAACTTCGTACTTGTAGATTCCATTTCCGAGAGATGTCATAAGGACTCCCGGCCATGCTGCATTCTTTACCGTCTCGGTTGCAGAATCGTAAGCATAGCAATATACCGTGCTGCCCCAGCCGCTCGGCAGTTTCAGGTAGGCAATATTGCTGGTTTCTTCTACTTTCTGATAGGTATATTCTTTCGTTACTGTCGTTGTTCCATTTGTCGCTGTATAGGTTACGGTAACCGAATCGCCAATACTCATTCCAGACCCGATGGAGAAGGTTGCACTCCCTGTATAGGAAACTGCACTGTTACTTCCAATCTGATAGGTTCCGCTGGTTGCATTGCTCAGTGTTGCAGTCAGACTCAGCGTATCACCGGAAAATGTGCCGCCCTCTTTGGAAACACTTACTGCAGGAGTACTGCTGATATTATATACGACAGCAAACCCTTTATCTCCAATTGTTCCGCTGATCTTTCCGCCGGAAACGGTAAAGGTATTGCCGCTGACCTGATCTTTGTATGTACCGGATGCCATCTTGTGTGCTGTTACGCTAACAGAGGTAGATCCACCGTTGCAGTTTACCAACACCACTCCGGAAGTTCCACGCTCACAATAAGCAATATTTCCTTCGGAAGCCATGTACTCAGTCTGTCCGACAAAAGTATTGTGGAATTTATTTACGACACCAACCTCACCATAGGACCAACCGGTTGTATCTGCAGCACCAAGTATGGTGGAAGTACTGTTTGGTCTTGCAAAATAAAGACCCATGGCATCTGCTCTTGCTGCAACCAATGCCCACGTCTTATTGATATTATAAGTAGATACCCCGGAAGATGAATTGTCTGCATAGGTATCGTGTGACTCTGCCCAAAGTACAAGTTTGTTTGCAGTGGTACTCTTATAATAGTAAGAAGATCCTGCACCACTTGCGTTGTTACCGGTCACATAGCCGCGCAGTGCATTTCCCTGCTGATTATCTGTCACACTCATGTACTTTGTATAGGAAGTAATAGATAACGTTCCACTGCTGTCCGGCTGATCAAGCACTTCTCCGTAGCAATACAGATCTATTCCCCTGCTTGATTCTGCATAAGAAGTTGCTCCATTAATGACCGTAGACCAGAAATCACTTCCACATCCGGATGTACTGTCATCCGGTGTCTCAATATGCTTTGCTGCATCAAAGCGGAACCCGTCGGCACCTGCATCAATACATTCTTTCAGATAGGAAAGAACATAATTCTGTACCTTTGTGCTGGACGTATTCAGATCCGGAAGTCCGCTCATGCAGTACTGTGTGATATTGTATCTGCTCGAATAATTACTGATATTTGTGGTAATATCGTGCCAGCAGCTGGAATCGTTCCGAATATCGGATGTGATATTCGTCGCCAGATCATTGCCATTCTGATTACCCATATGATTTGCGACAATATCCACAATGACCTTTACTCCGTATTCATGCGCTGCTTCACACATATCCTCAAAGTCCTGCTTGGTCCCGAGTGCACTTGTCCCGGTATTATCGATTGCAAACGTTACCGGTTGGTAATATAGCCACCAATAGGACCCAACCGTCCGTCCTGTCGTACTCTCCTTGGCCTGCTGAATCGGAGATGTCTGAATTGCAGAATACCCCAATTCTGCAATTTCCTCCATATTTGCCGCAATATTATCATACGACCAGTTCCAGCACTGCAAAGTTACTCCATCCTGTGGATCTGTCTGCAGACCTGCTTCTACTGCTGTTGCAGGCGACGTCACAGTGGAGGCTGCGACATTCATATCAACCAGGTTACCTGCAAACGATGTGAAGACAAGTGCCCAGGCTAACAGAATGCCAAATAGCTTTTTCCCTTTTCCCTTCATTTTTACCCTCCTTGTTATTTGAAAGAATTGTTTTACACTTCGATATTAATCTCAATATTATCAGTTTTCAATCAATTTTTTCGTATATTTTCGTTTTCTCCATTCTGCCAATATTTACTATTATTTTTTGTATATTATTTCAGTCTGTTTGTCGACAACATCTTATTTTTGGGACAATTATTTCACAAATATGATTCCTATTTTTTGGACAATTTTTAACACGTCTTTCGCAGAGCGTCAAACAGCTCGTATCTGCTAACGCAAATACGAGCTGTTTGATTGCATAAATATTCTGGAATTTACTTTTCTTCCGCTATTTCTAACATATCTGGAATTTCTTTTTCCTCTTCTCCAAACGTTTCATCACTCCTATTAAAATCTACATCCATATCAAAATCATCTTCAAATGTGATTTCATCGTTCTCGTTCAGATCAGAATCCAGTCTGATGTTACGATATCTCTTCATACCGGTACCTGCAGGAATCAGCTTACCAATAATTACGTTTTCTTTCAGACCGATCAGCGGATCTACTTTTCCTTTGATTGCTGCCTCGGTAAGAACTTTGGTCGTCTCCTGGAAAGAAGCAGCCGATAAGAAAGAGTTGGTTGCAAGAGATGCTTTGGTGATACCAAGCAATACCTGTTTGCCTTCTGCCTCTTCTTTCTCTTCTTTCTCCAGCGCCTCGTTCATATCTTCAAAGTCCAGATTATCGACTAAGGTTCCAGGTAAGAAATCGGAATCGCCGTTATTCTCAATGCGGATCTTCTTTAACATCTGACGAACAATAACCTCAATATGCTTATCATTGATCTCAACACCCTGCAGACGGTATACACGCTGTACTTCCTGAATCAGATAATCCTGTACGGCCCGGACACCCTTGATCTTCAAAATGTCATGCGGATTTACACTACCTTCTGTTAACTCATCACCGGCCTCAAGAACTGCTCCATCCATCACCTTGATACGTGAACCGTAAGGGATCAGATAGGTCTTTGTCTCTCCGGTCTCATTATTGGTCACAATAATTTCACGTTTTTTCTTGGTATCTTTGATGTTTGCAACGCCGCCGAATTCGGTAATAATTGCAAGACCCTTCGGCTTTCTTGCCTCAAAAAGCTCCTCGACACGAGGAAGACCCTGCGTAATATCATCACCGGCAACACCACCGGTATGGAAGGTACGCATCGTCAACTGTGTACCAGGCTCACCGATAGACTGGGCGGCAATAATACCGATTGCTTCACCTACCTGTACGGCCTGACCGGTTGCCATGTTGGAACCATAGCACTTCGCACATACTCCGACGTGGGAACGGCAGGTTAAGATCGTACGGATCTTGACTTTCTCAATCGGATTGCCATTTTCATCTACACCGGTACTTATGATAGCAGCTGCACGTCTTGGTGTAATCATATGGTTGGCTTTTACTAATACATTGCCGTCTTTATCATAGATCGTCTCACAGCAAAATCTTCCTGTAATACGATCCTGCAAACTCTCAATTTCCTCTTTTCCATCCATGAATGCTTTCACATACATGCCTGGAATTTCTCTGCCGGTTGTCTCACTACAGTCAGACTCACGTACGATCAGGTCCTGTGATACATCTACCAGACGTCTGGTCAGGTATCCGGAATCGGCGGTACGCAGAGCGGTATCGGAAAGACCTTTACGAGCTCCATGTGCAGACATGAAATACTCCAATACGTCAAGTCCCTCACGGAAATTTGACTTAATCGGCAACTCGATTGTTCTACCGGTCGTATCAGCCATCAATCCACGCATACCAGCTAACTGTTTGATCTGCTTATCAGAACCACGGGCTCCGGAATCAGCCATCATAAAGATGTTGTTATATTTATCCAATCCGGACAACAGTGCCTCTGTTAACTCATCATCCGTCTCTTTCCAGGTCTCAACGACTTCTTTATAACGCTCTTCTTCCGTAATAAGACCACGTTTGTACTGACGGCCGATTTTATCAACCGTATCCTGTGCCTTTTTAATCATTTCCGGTTTCTGTGGCGGTACGGTCATATCGGAAATGGAAACGGTCATAGCTGCTCTTGTGGAATATTTGTAACCCATGGATTTAATGTCATCCAGCACCTCTGCGGTCTTGGTCGAACCATGGATATTAATTACTTTTTCCAGAATCTTCTTCAGCTGTTTCTTTCCTACATGGAAATCTACCTCTAAAAGAAGATCATTTTCTTTCTTGCTTCTGTCAACAAAGCCCAAATCCTGCGGTATGATCTCATTAAAGATAAAACGTCCCAGAGTGGATTCTACCACACCGGTTTTCACGGTTCCATCTGCCAGAGTCTTCTTCACACGTACATGGATTCTGGTATGCAGGGTAATAACCTCATTCTCATATGCCAGAATTGCTTCATTGACGTTCTTAAAGAACTTACCTTCTCCTGTTACGCCCGGTCTTTCCTGTGTCAGATAATAGATACCAAGTACCATATCCTGTGAAGGAACTGCCACCGGTCCACCATCGGAAGGTTTCAGCAGGTTGTTTGGAGACAACAGCATAAACCGGCATTCTGCCTGCGCTTCCTGTGACAGCGGCAGATGGGCTGCCATCTGGTCACCATCGAAGTCTGCGTTGTAAGCAGTACAAACAAGCGGATGCAGTTTGATTGCCTTACCTTCGACCAGGATCGGCTCAAATGCCTGAATACCCAGTCGATGCAGTGTAGGGGCACGGTTTAACATCACCGGATGCTCTTTGATCACGTCTTCCAGAACATCCCAAACCTCAGACTGCAGTCTTTCTACCATCTTTTTTGCACTCTTGATATTGTGTGCTGTTCCGTTTGCCACCAATTCTTTCATAACGAACGGTTTAAATAATTCGATTGCCATCTCTTTCGGAAGACCACACTGGTAAATCTTCAGTTCCGGTCCAACAACGATAACGGAACGTCCGGAATAATCAACACGCTTTCCAAGTAAGTTCTGACGGAATCGTCCCGATTTACCTTTCAGCATGTCAGAAAGTGACTTTAATGCACGGTTTCCAGGTCCGGTAACAGGTCTGCCTCTTCTGCCGTTATCAATCAGCGCATCCACCGCTTCCTGCAGCATTCGTTTCTCATTACGCACAATAATGTCCGGTGCTCCCAACTCCAACAGTCTTCTCAGACGGTTGTTACGGTTAATGATACGGCGATACAGATCATTTAAGTCGGAAGTTGCAAAACGTCCGCCATCTAACTGTACCATAGGACGCAGATCCGGTGGAATGACAGGAACTACCGTCATGATCATCCATTCCGGTTTATTTCCAGATTCACGGAATGCTTCTACTACCTCAAGGCGTTTGATCACTCTGGCTCTCTTCTGTCCGGTTGCATCTTTTAATTCTGCTTTTAATTCCACAGAATCTTTTTCCAGATCAATCATCTGTAACAGTTCCAGAATTGCTTCCGCACCCATTCCCACGCGGAAATCACTGCCATATTTCTCTCTTGCTTCCTGATATTCGCCCTCAGACAATACCTGTTTCAAGGACAACCCGGTCTTTCCCGGATCTAATACGATATAGGAGGCAAAGTATAATACTTTTTCAAGTGTTCTTGGAGATAAGTCAAGGATTAATCCCATACGGGACGGAATACCCTTGAAATACCAGATATGGGATACCGGAGCAGCAAGCTCTATATGTCCCATACGCTCTCTACGAACGCTTGCCTTTGTAATCTCAACGCCGCAGCGGTCGCAGACAACACCTTTATAACGGATCTTTTTGTACTTACCGCAGTGACATTCCCAGTCCTTGCTGGGTCCAAATATCTTTTCACAGAATAAGCCGTCTTTTTCAGGTTTCAATGTTCTATAGTTAATCGTCTCAGGTTTCTTTACTTCGCCTTTTGACCATTCTCTGATTTTTTCCGGTGATGCCAAGCCAATCTGAATTGCATCAAAAGATATTGGCTGGTAACTTTCTTGTTTCATTGTCTCTGGCATTTATGACACTCCCTTCCTTCTTAATCTTCATCAAGAACTTCGTTGTCAATGTCGTCTATTTTATAGTCAGCTTCTTCTGCTTCTTCTGCCTCTTCGCCTTCTTCTGCCTCTTCTTCAACATCGACAAGTTCTTCGTTTTCGTCGTCAAATTCCTGTTTCGTGAAGCCCATTCTGCCGAAAGATTCATCATTTTCAAAGGCAAAATCCTTATCTCCGGAAATAATGGAATTCAGGTCAGTGTTTCCATATTCGCTGGTTTCCATCAGTTCCACTTCATTGCGTTCCTCATCCAGAACTCTTACATCCAGACCAAGTGACTGAAGCTCTTTTAAAAGTACCTTGAAGGATTCCGGAATTCCCGGTTCAGGAATATTATCACCCTTAATAATTGCCTCATATGTCTTAACACGTCCAACAACATCATCGGATTTTACTGTTAAGATCTCCTGCAATGTATAGGATGCACCGTATGCTTCCAGTGCCCAAACCTCCATCTCTCCAAAACGCTGTCCACCGAACTGTGCCTTACCACCCAGCGGCTGCTGTGTTACCAGGGAGTAAGGACCCGTAGAACGTGCATGGATCTTATCATCAACCAGATGATGGAGTTTCAGGTAGTGCATGTGTCCGATTGTTACCGGTGAATCAAAAAATTCTCCTGTTCTTCCGTCGCGAAGCTGTACCTTTCCGTCACGGGAAATCGGAACGCCCTTCCACAATTCTCTGTGCTCTCTGTTATCATACAAATACTGGACCACATCTTCTCTCAGAATATCCTGATATTTCTCTTTAAAATCCTCCCAGGAAAGATTTACATAATCATCTGCCAATTCCAGTGTATCCTGAATATCAATCTCTTTTGCTCCGTCGAAAACCGGGGTTTCAATATTAAAGCCAAGCGCTCTTGCAGCAAGGCTCAGATGAATCTCCAATACCTGACCGATATTCATACGGGAAGGTACACCCAGCGGATTTAAAACAATATCAAGAGGACGTCCATTCGGCAGAAACGGCATATCTTCTACCGGCAACACGCGGGAAACAACACCCTTGTTACCATGACGTCCGGCCATCTTATCACCAACGGAGATTTTTCTCTTCTGTGCAATATAGATACGGACTGCCTGGTTGACGCCCGGAGACAATTCATCTCCGTTTTCTCTGGTAAATACCTTTGCTTCTACTACAATACCGTATTCACCGTGTGGTACCTTTAAGGAAGTATCTCTTACTTCTCTGGCCTTTTCGCCGAAGATTGCACGAAGAAGTCTCTCCTCTGCAGTAAGCTCTGTTTCTCCCTTTGGTGTCACTTTACCTACTAAGATATCACCGGCACGAACCTCTGCACCGATACGGATAATACCACGTTCATCCAGATCTTTCAGTGCATCGTCACCGACACCCGGCACATCTCTCGTAATTTCTTCCGGCCCCAGTTTGGTATCACGTGCTTCTGCTTCATATTCCTCAATATGAACAGAGGTATACACATCGTCCTGTACCAGTCTTTCACTGAGCAAAACAGCATCCTCGTAGTTGTAACCTTCCCATGTCATAAATCCGATCAGCGGATTCTTTCCAAGAGCAAGTTCCCCATCAGAGGTAGACGGACCGTCCGCAATCACTTCACCGGCTTCCACATGGTTGCCCTTGAATACGATTGGTCTCTGATTATAGCAGTTACTCTGGTTACTTCTGGAGAATTTTGTTAATTTATATACACTTCTGGTTCCATCATCATTTTTTATCGTAACCTGATTGGATTCAGAACTTTCCACAGTTCCCGATTTTTTCGCAACTGCGCAGACACCGGAGTCCACTGCTGTCTTCGGTTCCATACCTGTTCCGACTACCGGAGCTTCTGTTGTAAGAAGCGGTACGGCCTGACGCTGCATGTTAGAACCCATCAGCGCACGGTTTGCATCGTCGTTCTGCAGAAACGGAATCAATGCGGTTGCCACGGAGAACACCATCTTCGGAGATACATCCATGTAGTCAAACATGGTCTTCTCGTATTCCTGTGTCTCGTCTAAGTAACGACCAGATACGGAATTTCTCACAAAATGTCCCTCTTCGTCCAGTGCTTCGTTCGCCTGTGCCACATGATAATTATCTTCTTCGTCTGCTGTCATATATACGACATCTTCCGTTACACGTGGATTCTGCGGATCGGATTTATCAATTTTACGATACGGTGCTTCTACGAAACCGTATTCATTGATTCTGGCATAGCATGCCAGGGAGTTGATAAGACCGATGTTCGGGCCTTCCGGGGTCTCAATCGGGCACATTCTTCCATAATGTGAATAATGTACATCTCGCACCTCAAATCCGGCACGGTCTCTTGAAAGGCCTCCAGGTCCCAATGCGGATAAACGTCTCTTATGTGTTAACTCACCCAGTGGGTTGTTCTGATCCATGAACTGTGACAGCTGAGATGAACCGAAAAACTCTTTTACAGCTGCCGTAACCGGCTTGATATTGATCAGGCTCTGCGGAGAAACACCTTCCTGATCCTGTGTCGTCATTCGCTCACGGACAACTCGTTCCATACGTGATAATCCGATACGATACTGGTTCTGTAAAAGTTCACCAACCGCACGAATACGTCTGTTTCCCAAATGATCAATGTCATCGTCATTCCCAACACCCCACTCTAAGTGCATGTTGTAATTGATCGATGCAAAGATATCTTCTTTTGTAATATGCTTCGGAATCAGCTCCGCGATATTCTTGCGGATAGCTTCCTTGATATCTTCGATATTCTCATTCTCTTCGAGAATCTGTTTCAATACCGGATAGTATACCGCTTCCGTTACGCCAACTTCCTTCGGATCTATATCAACAAATCCTGTAATGTCAACCATCATATTGGATAAAATCTTGACATTACGCTCTTCTGTCTGTACCCATACATAAGGAACTGCCGCATTCTGAATCTGATCTGCCATCTCTCTGGTGAGTTCGGTTCCTTTTTCAAACACTTCACCGGTAATGGAATCCACAACATCTTCCGCAAGCACTTTTCCTTTTAAGCGATTTTTGAGCGCTAATTTTTTATTAAATTTATATCGGCCAACCTTTGCAAGGTCATATCTTCTTGGGTCGAAGAACATTGCCGTGATCAGACTTTCCGCACTTTCTACGGTAAGCGGTTCACCCGGACGAATCTTCTTATAGAGTTCGAGCAAACCTTCTTCATAGTTGGTCGCCACATCTTTCCCAAAACTTGCAACAATCTTTGGTTCTTCGCCAAACAGGTTGATGATCTCCTGATTGGTGCTGACACCGAGTGCACGGATCAATACCGTAATCGGCACTTTTCTGGTTCTATCTACACGAACATAAAATACGTCATTGGAGTCTGTTTCATATTCTAACCATGCACCACGGTTAGGAATTACCGTACAGGAATACAGCTCTTTTCCGACTTTATCATGGGCAATCCCGTAATAAATACCCGGAGAACGAACCAACTGGCTTACGATTACTCGTTCCGCGCCGTTGATAACGAAGGTTCCTGTTTCTGTCATGAGTGGTAAATCGCCCATGAAGATTTCGTGCTCGTTTATCTCATCATTCTCTTTGTTATGAAGTCTTACCTTCACTTTCAAAGGTGCTGCATAAGTTGCGTCGCGCTGTTTACATTCCTGAATAGAATATTTTACATCGTCTTCACATAATGTAAAATCGATGAACTCAAGACTAAAGTGACCGCTGTAATCAGCAATCGGTGAGATATCCGCAAACACTTCTTTCAGCCCTTCGTCTAAGAACCACTGATAAGAGTCTTTCTGAACCTCGATCAGGTTCGGCATCTCTAATACCTCTTTTTGTCTTGAGTAACTCATACGCATGCTTTTGCCAGCTTTCACCGGACGTATTCTGTTTTTCTCCATTGACGTTTCACCTCTCGTTTTTTATTAATAATACCTCTAGCAATATAAGGTGTATGAATTCACTTCACTAACTATATGTTGTGTCATCATCATACAATTCGAAAATCGCATGCAAGGCTTGATTTACAAGTGTTTCCGTATTTCTCAAAAAAACGCTTGACAACAAAGAGCCTATCTCACCACAATAGTGCAACGTATATGATAGCACAAAGTAAAGAGGCACGTCAAGAAAAAGTTCGGATTTTTCATTTTAAAATCCAAAACTGTCATAATCGGCTTTTGTAAACCGATGATAAATGGTATGGTCCCCCTCGAATTTGATACAATATCGATAAGCATCCGGCTTCTCATCTTCAAAATAAATGAGATAATCGAAATCCTCACCTGACATCTTCTCACACTTTACACGATCTGAATAATTGCGAAAGACAGTCAGAATGTCTTCTATTGTACCGTGGCAGGTACTGATTCTCTCTATGAATTCTTTCAGGAATGACTTATCGCCTGTATTTGCATGCACGTAGCTCGCCCCCGACGGCGGAATAATCATGCAGAACCGCGTATCTTTATAAGAATACGCAACGTCTCCCAGATACTTTTTCACATAAATGCAAAACCGATTCAGTGCATCCAGCAACTCATTCATGGATAATTCGGCTCCCAGAAGATGATTGAGCGATTCCATCGGATAATACAAACGTATAGTTTCCTCACGAAATCCCAGTTTAATCTGCTCTTCTTCAATTACTTCTATAATATTGTTTTTCAATGATTCAAAATCCGGATTAAAATCTGCGTTCATAGTTTCCTCCTTAAATTTACGTTTTTACTTTTCTCTGATATGTTCCAGACCTTTTTCAAAGATCTGTTTTACGTGGTCGTCCGCAAGCGAATAGAAGACAACCTTGCCTTCTCTTCGGAATTTGACAAGTTTTGCGGCTCTCAAGGACTTCAGTTGATGGGAAATTGCTGATTTTGTCATATTCAGCAACACCGCAAGATCACATACACACATTTCATTTTCATCAAGTGCCCATATCATTCTTGCCCGCGTACTGTCTCCCAATACCTTAAAAAAATCCGCCAGATTGTACAGTTCGTTTTCTTCCGGCATCACCTGCCGGACTTTCTCCACGACTTCTGCATGGATTACCTCACAGTCGCAGCTTAAATCTATTTCTCTCATCGCTTTTCCCTCTTTTTGAATTTATCAATTGAGCAATCATTCAACTTTCAATTGCATCATATAAAAAAATCATTCTGACGTCAAGTATTTATTGCCATTTAAATCCGTTTCCTGTTTTTCCTTTTTTGAAATTTAATGAAGCACCTATAGAACGACTAAAAAAAAATAGCGCAGTGATTACAGATATAACCACTGCGCCAAAATCACATTTATTTTCTATTATTAACAATCTGCTTTCTTTTCGAAGAACAGAGATATTTCCGACATCTGCAAAACAGTCTCCCGAACATCCGTCAAGTTTCCGTATGCTTTTTCTTTCCAAAATTGAATTATCTGAAAAGCAGAGAATATATTGCAGAAAAGATATACATGAAGAAGCATGTATGAAGTGAATTTGATAGCTTTACTCTACCATAGATATGTTTTTTGTCCATGTCGTTTTACGAAAGTTTTAGAAAGTGAACGGTTTTTGTTCGATTTTCGTTTAAATATCTCCACGAGCAGCACGAACTCGGAATGCAAGCGTCCCTCTTGCGCAGGTTGTCGCCCTATCACATCTTGCGGATTGATCCTGAAATTGCATGCAATTCCAGGATGCGCGTTGCGCTCTTAAATAAGAAAAGAGGCATTGCCCATTGTGCAAGCACAGGACAACACCTCTTTTCTTATTTTCAATCCGCTGAATCGCGACTATTTTAATGTTACTTTAGCGCCTTCTGCTTCTAATTTAGCTTTGATATCATCAGCTGTTGCTTTGTCAGCTGCTTCTTTCACAAGCTTTGGAGCTCCGTCAACTAAGTCTTTTGCTTCTTTTAAGCCTAAGCCTGTTGCTTCACGAACAACTTTGATAACCTTAACTTTGTTTGGTCCAACTTCTGTTAATTCTACGTCGAACTCTGTTTTCTCTTCCGCTGCTGCTGCATCACCAGCACCTGCTGCTGCAACTACAACGCCTGCTGCTGCGGATACACCGAACTCTTCTTCACAAGCTTTTACTAAATCATTTAACTCTAATACGCTTAACTCTTTGATTGCTTCAATAAATTCAGCTGTTGTTAATTTAGCCATTTTAAATTTACCTCCATTTTGTGGTTTTCTAATTTTAATCAATATGGAAGTTCTTTCCTTCAACTTCAAGTTCCGTCATTGACTTGCTTTCCGCCTCCTAAAAAGAACCATCCCGCAACACGTCTGCCCCGCTTTTGAGCCGGCATCCGTCCGTTGCTCACGGCTTATTCAGCCGGTGTCTCTTCTGCTGCAGGAGCTTCCTCAACTGGAGCTTCTGCTGCAGGTGCTGCTTCTTCTGCCTTAACGTCTACGTCTGCTGCGCCGCCTTTTTCTGCGATCTGATTAAGAACACGAGCGAAGTTTGTAATTGGAGACTGAATACTTCCAAGAAATTTGGAAAGTAATTCTTCTCTGGATGGAATTGTTGCGATGACTTTCATGCCTTCCGCATCGTAAAAAGTTCCACCAACAACGCCGGCCTTCATCTCAAGTGCAGGAGCTGTCTTTGCAAATTTGGCAATTACTCTTGCCGGAGCAGTAGCATCTGCTACAGAGATTGCAAATGCATTCGGTCCTTCTAAGGAACCGGAAAGGCTCTCAAACTCTGTTCCCTGGATTGCGAAGTTAACTAATGTATTCTTATATACTTTATAAGTTACACCAGCTTCTCTTAACTGCTTACGCAGCTGAGTGTCTTCTGCCACTGTAAGTCCGCGGTAGTCAACAACTACAACTGACTGTGCTTCTTTAATCTGATCAGAAATTTCCTGTACGATAGGCTGTTTAAGTTCTACTTTTGCCACGAATCGTGCACCTCCTTCTTAAATTTTCATCTTGCAAAAAGACAAGGTACGGGGATTTATGCTGCCTTTGATAGCAGATAAAAAAATCCTCTCTGTGGAAGACAGAGAGGATCAATGATCTCATTTACAAATACTTACGTATTTGCAGTTCCCTCGGTAGGTTCTATCGATTACGCCATACGGCACCTACTGTCTTCGGCAATATGCTTTGCTATTATAGCATTCAATATCTTATATGTCAACTAACAATTTTAAACAAGCTTCATAGGGTTGACTTTTGTACCAGGTCCCATCGTAGGAGCGACGGAAATGCTCTTGAGGTACTGTCCCTTTACTGCACTTGGTTTTGCCTTGTTAATTGCACCGATAAGAGTTTGGAAGTTGTCCGCTAACTGTTCTTCTGTAAAGGATGCTTTCCCAATTGGCACATGGATAATATTTGCTTTATCCAATCTGTATTCAATCTTACCGGCTTTAATGTCATTAACAGCCTTTGTAACGTCCATGGTAACTGTTCCTGCTTTTGGGTTTGGCATTAAGCCCTTTGGTCCGAGTACACGGCCAAGACGACCAACAACGCCCATCATGTCAGGTGTAGCTACGACAACATCAAAATCAAACCATCCTTCGTTCTGGATCTTCGGAATTAATTCCTCACCGCCAACGAAGTCTGCGCCTGCTGCCTGAGCTTCATCTAACTTGGTTCCCTTTGCAAAAACCAGCACTTTCACAGTTTTACCTGTTCCGTGCGGCAATACAACAGCGCCACGAATCTGCTGATCTGCATGACGTCCATCACATCCGGTTCTGATGTGAACTTCGATTGTCTCATCAAATTTTGCAACAGCTGCTTTTTTTGCTAAGCTGATTGCTTCTGCTGCATCATATAAAGTTGCTCTATCAATTGATTTTGCAGCTTCAATATATCTTTTTCCTCTTTTCATTCTAAATAACCTCCTGTGGTATTATCGGGAGCGGTCCCTCCCACGTTTTTGATTAATCTACGACTGTTACGCCCATACTTTTGCAAGTTCCCTCGATCATGCTCATAGCTGCTTCGACGGATGCTGCATTTAAGTCCGGCATTTTCAGTTCAGCTATTTCCTGAACCTTTGCTTTTGTAATCTGCGCTACCTTGGTCTTGTTCGGTACGCCTGAGCCGCTCTTAATATTACATGCTTTTTTCACCAGAACGGCTGCTGGAGGAGTCTTTGTAATGAAGCTGAAGCTTCTGTCTGCGTAAACTGTAATTACGACAGGAATAATTAAATCTCCCTGATCTGCTGTTCTTGCGTTGAACTGTTTTGTAAATTCAACAATATTCACACCATGCTGTCCAAGCGCAGGACCAACTGGTGGTGCCGGTGTTGCTTTGCCGGCTGGAATCTGCAATTTGATATATCCTTGTACTTTTTTTGCCATTTGAGATTGCCTCCTTAATTCATCTTCTTAACATCTGAAAAGCTTATTTCGACCGGCGTCTCGCGGCCGAATAAATCTACATTGATTGTTATGATCTGCTTGCCTTCGTTCATCGTCTGGATTACGCCGACAGTGTCCTTCCACACACCGCCGATGACGACAACCGTATCGCCTTCTGCAAAATCAACAACAATGCTGTCTGACTTGATACCCAGTGGTCTCATTTCAGCTTCAGTGAGTGGTACCGGCTTAGAGCCCGGTCCAACGAATCCGGTTACTCCTCTGGTATTTCTGACAACGTACCATGTGTCATCATTCATCACCATATTGATAAGCACATAACCTGGAAACATCTTCTTCTGAACCTGTTTTTTCGCACCGTTCTTCAGTTCAACAACTTCCTGCATCGGAACACGCACTTCTAAAATCTGGTCTTCCAAATGTCTGTTTTCAATCGTCTTATCGATATTCGCCTTTACCTTATTCTCATATCCTGAATAGGTATGAACTACATACCAGTGTGCCTCTGCCATAAATCACCTATGCCTCCATTATAAATTCACTAGAATATTCACCAATTCCTGGATTCCGAAATCCAGTATTGCAATGATCAGACCAACTATAACTGACACAATAACGACTGCTGTCGTCTGACGGGCAAGTGATTCTTTTGTAGGCCAGATAATCTTACCGAACTCGGCCTTAATTCCGGTGAACCAGTTCTCCTTTGAAACGCTGTTCTTGTTCTCTGTTTCTCCCATAATTGTCACTTCCTTTGCTCAATCCTTACCTGCGCAGATCAGAATCTGCGTAGCTGTGGCATTCGTCGAATGTTCACACAAGTGCACCATTCTTCTTATGACCTGACTATTTGGTTTCTTTGTGTAATGTATGTGTCTTGCAGAACTTACAATACTTTTTCGTTTCCATTCTGTCCGGATGAGCTTTCTTATCCTTTGTCATGTTATAATTACGCTGCTTGCATTCTGTGCATGCTAATGTAATCTTTGTGCGCACAACTTCCACCTCCATTATTTCTTAGTGTTTTTATGCCTGTTTTTAGGCATAAAAAAAAGACCTACTTCCAAGCTAGTCTAATATAGCACAATCCCCAAATGTCGTCAACACTTTTTTCCGAATGTCCAGATTGCCGTTCCCTCAGACAAAAAGCCCCAGACAGTTACCGTACCCGAAGCTCTTTGTTTTTCTCAACTATTTTAACCTACTTAAATACTACATATTCATCCTGTGGCTTGCGATACCCTCTGACTCTAAAACTTGTACTGTCCATCTTGCCCATCGTAATCATAAGCACTGGGATCTCATTTTCCGGTATCTCAAAAATTTCTTTCACCTTATCCGCATCGAAATATATCATCGGACAGGTATCCCACTCCAGATTCTTTGCCAACAGTAAAAACATCATGGCAGAAAGCGACGCATTCCGGATTGCCTCATCTTTCTGAAAGGCAGCACCACCACCTTCATATAATGCATTAATCGCCGTAATCATCGAATCATATTCTTTATCATTAATAATCCGCAATGCTCTTGATGCCTCATAAATCTGCGCAGCACCTTTATAGGCATCCTTATCTCCGGTAACAATAATCGTTGCAGATGCTGTAATGACTTTGTATTGCTTATAGGAAGCTTCGTACAACTGGCGGATTGCTTCTTCGGATTCTCCCACATAATAATGTGCATGCTGCAGATTAAAGCAGGACGGAGCCAGAGACAACTCTTCGAATATTTTTTCGAAATCTTCTCTTGGTACTTTTATTCCACTTAAAAACTTATTTGCTGAACGCCGTTCCCGTACTATTTTCAAGAAATCTTCCATTACGATCTTCCTCCCTCATCGTGCGGACGATATTTCACACCGCAATCTGTAAAAAACAAACAACTTTTTTCATCTATGATATCGTTATTTCGCCAATTTTCCTATTTATTTTATATTAGCATTCAAATCGGGCTCCTGCAAGTAATTTTTTTTCCACTCCTGCCGATATATATTGCAAAGAATGTGTTTTGTCCCGCATCACGTACCTGCTTCTGCTGATACACGTATATTTTGTGGATGACATTTCATTCTTTCTATATTATAATGTATGTGTATAAATGGATTTAGTGTACCCCGGTGTCTCTGACACAAATTTCAAGGAAGAAAGGAGGGGCTTTATTTTGGCATCCGCAGTTTTGGATAATGCATATAATTATTTTCTTACAACCTACGGTACTTCCACATTTTCACGTTATGACACCCATAAGAAAAGTGAACTGCGCAGTACCTATAATAACATTGTAAAACTCAATAAGGAATCCCCTCTTTATAAAATAAAAGAAACCGGGGATGCAGATAAATTTGCGATAGATATCAAGGAAAATGCCAGAAATATCAAGAACGTCATCGCTTCGCTTTCCGAAAGCGGCGAGGGCATTGAAAGTGCTTTTCAGAAGAAGGTTGCGATATCCGATCAGTCCGATATCGTGGCAGCAAGTTATGTCGGTGATGGAAGTGAAGATGACAGCGATACCAGCTTTACAGTCGAGGTCCGCCGACTTGCAGGAGAACAACGAAATCTCGGCAACTTCTTAAAAGACAGCCGGCTGGATATTTTGCCTGGAAGTTATTCTTTCGACTTAAATACAACTTCAAATTCTTATGAGTTCCAGTATAACGTGAATTCTGACGATACGAACCGGAGTGTTTTGGATAAACTTGCAAGGCTGATCACCACCGCCGGTATCGGGCTTTCCGCTTCTGTCATCTCGGATGAAAACAGCAGCAGTGCTCTTGAGATCCAGTCAAAACAGACCGGTCTTGGTCCGGATGAAAAATATCTGTTTCATATATCACCGGACGGCGCGAATCTTTCCCAGTCTGCAATGGAGACGATTGGCATCGATCAGGTTGTCTCGGAAGCACATAATTCTTCTTTTCTTTTAAATGGAAAGGAATGTTCTTCCTACTCGAATACCCTTACGATTAACAACACGTTCGAACTACAGCTGAGCGGAATCAGCGAAGATGGTAATCCTGCCACAATCGGCTATAAGACAAGTGTGGAGGCCGTTGCAGATAACATCGGCAAGCTTGTTTCTTCCTATAACAGAATGATTCAGACTGCGCAGAACTATTCGGACAGACAGCAGAACAGCACAAAGCTTTTAGCCGATATGGGGAAGGTTGCAAGAAGCTTTCAGGATGACTTTGAGCGTATTGGTCTGATGGTCGATGAAGACAGTTCGATCCGCATTGACAAACAGCTGCTTTCTGATGCAGTCGGCAGTGAAGACCCAAGTGAAAGTTTTACAGTCTTAAACCAGTTTAAAGATGCACTGAGTGCAAAAGCAGAGAATGCTTCCATCAACCCGATGAATTACGTCAATAAGATTCTCGTGGCATATAAGAATCCGGGGCATAATTTTGCAACCCCATATATTACATCCATTTATTCCGGTATGATGCTCGATCGGCTGTGTTAAAAGGGAATCCCAAATAGTTCAGGATTCCCTTTTTTGTGTCTTATTTTCTCTGCTCATTTTCCGTGCTCTCTTTCAGCGTATCCAAAATCATTCTCATGCGCTCCCGGTAAGTATGATACTTTTTCACTTTCTGATATCCATTTTCCGCTATCTGAAGACGTTCCTCCTCATGCGTCAGATAATACTGCGCCTTGTCCGCCAGATCTCTCTCGTCATCAAAACAGACCAGATCCGTTCCCTCTTCAAAATACAGCGGTAGTTCGGCCTGATAATTTGTCATCAAAAATCCCCTTGCTCCAAGAATATCCCAGATACGAAGCGGCAGACCGCTCTTGATATTCGGAATGGTAAAGTTCAGGTTGATTTTCGAAGCCCGGAATACCTTTGGCATTTCGCCCCAGTAATCGACGCCTCCGCGGTATTGCACGCGAATCAGCCCGTTCGTGTCACTGTTGCTGTAAATCGAGACCGGATATTTTGCAGACAGTGCCACAAGTGCACGTTTCCGCTGAATTGCCGCAATTTTAAAGCCCAGCACTGTCGTCGAAAAAATCAGTCCGATATCCGAAAAAGAATCCTCGGTCTTTTCCAGCTGAAAATATTCCTGCAGCTGTTCCAAAACATCCGGTGTCAGCATTGACTCTATCAGGTTCCCGCCGCTGATGCTCATCTGTGCCTGCATGGTCGCTTCAAAATAGCCTTTCAGATAATCTGGCAGTGTATCCTTTAATTTGTCATAAGTATTCCGCTCATAAAGACTTCCTACAAATGCAATTTCATTTCGGTATTTAAACAGGTCTTCTGCATCCTCCAGCAGTGCGTCCAGACGCCCGGTATCAACTGCCAGCGGCAGATACCAGATCTGTTTCACACCCATTCCTTTGAATTCCAGATAATTCGTCTTATCAAACGTAAAGATGTAATTACAGTCATTGTATATGGTTTTATGATACATGCTGATCAGCGGATTATCACAGGTCCAGCTTACATACTTCACGTGACACTTCTGGCACACCCTTGAGATGCAGCCGTAGTAATTCACGGTAAATACAAAGTCATAAGACTGCCCGGAAAGAATTCCCATCAGCCGGTCCTCAAACGGCCCATCCGCATCGTAGCTTGTCAGCTCCTGCTCTACAAGCTCCGTATGATGCCCCATTGCCTGCAGCACTGCGATGATATCCATGTAATTGTAGGCACGCCATTTATAGATTAAAATCTTCATGCTCTTCTCCTGCACTGCTGCCTCATCTGAACGTACAATCCTTTCTACGATAGAACAAACACATACTGGTATTGTTCGCCCTCTTTGGAGACAAACGAAAATTGCTCAACCTTATATTGCAGCGACAGTGCGATATCCAGAAATTGCTCTCCCGTATAGTAGTTTTTTCCAGCTTCCTTTTCGAGACACCGGCAATCCCGGTTATAAAAGCTTCCGATCACAATTCCCGTCTCTTTCAGTGCCTGTTTCAAAGCTGCCAGATACTGCCGTAAATCCGTCTGATATTCTAAAACACCGCCACTCAGCACAATGTCGTATCGTTTCCGTGTTTCCATGTGCAGGAAGTCAGTGATATCCGCATTCCACACACGGCCCATCTGCTCTGCAGCGCGGCAAATATCTGTCCGTATTTCAACTCCGTCTATTGCCATGTTTGGGTACATCCATTGCAATCTGGCCATTGTTGCTCCCATTCCGCAGCCGACGTCCAGTACGGAAAAGTGTTGATCCGCCGTAAATGGGATAAAAGACAGCAATTCTACCTTAATATAAGAATAACGATATGGATGAAAGTTCCATTTCTCCACAAATCGTTCCTCATTCTGCTTTAGCAGGTTTTCAAACCGCTCCTTCTTTTTTCCGAAGCTACGGCTCCCATAGTGAAAAATAAAGCTGTTTCTGCACAAAAGCTGCTCATAGCCCGCAAAAAGCATCCGAAATCCAAGATCTGTATCTTCATAATTTCCGGGAGAAAACCGCTCGTCCAACAGCCCGATCCGGTCGAGGGCCGTCCGCTTCAGCAGCAGCGCATAGCCAACCAGCCAAAGCTTTTTTTCGTAGGGATGCTCCATCGGAACATTGACCAGACGGGCATACGCCTCGTAATTTTCAGCTGTAACGCTCTGGTCTGCGATATTCTGGTAATTGGAAGCCCAGTTTGTTATGCTGCCTGCCGCCCCTGCCTTTTCACTGGAATATAATGCTGTTTGCAGATATTCCAACGCATTTTCAGGCACAAGTGTATCACTGTTCAACAGCAGAATATCCGCATCCGCATCCGCCATTGCAATTCCCTGATTACATGCAGCAGGAAATCCGGCATTGACCTGGTTGCAGAGCAGTTTGATGTCCGGCTGCTGCTTTAACCACTCCACACTTCCATCCTCGGACGCATTATCAACAATGACCAGCTCATAACTGCACTGTCTGACGTTTTTTCGGATAGAAGCAATACATTCCCTGGTCTCTTCCAGCGTATTATAGGAGAGAATGACGATTGCGATTTTCGGAAATTGCAGCCGTTCAAGAACCTCAAGGCGTTCCTTTGCCCTTTCGTAGGTTCCGCATTTCCGATAAAGCTCTTCCGCTCCTACCCGATCCCCCAGGCACTCCCGTATCACGCCTGCATTGTAGTATGCCAGGTAAGAATTTACTCCGTCCGTTCGGGCATCGCCATGCTCTGCAGCCTTTAAAAATTCCGCTACCGCTTCATCGAATCGCTCGTTATTCATATAAATCAGTCCCATTAAAAACTGAAAGTCGGCGGTACGCCCAAATTCCGCATAGATTCCTTCAAAAAGAATCGCAGTCTCCGCTCTTTTACAATTTAGCAGCGCATATCCATAGGTCTCCACCATATCAATGACATACTCCAGTCCGGTATCCAGATCATAACCGAGCGCCCGTTCAAAATAGCGTATCGATGCCGGATAATCACCCAGCATATAATAACTCTTTCCCAACTGGTACATCAGATAGGTATTCTGCCCATCCGCTTCAAATTCCTGCAGCAAAAGCCGGATGTTGCGCTCGGCTTTTCGGTCACGCTCTTCCCTGCTGCCGCCATAGCCATCGTGGTCAATCTGCAGATTCGTCTGATAAGATGCATAGCCGATATCCTCCTCAGACCGTCCGCCTTTGTACTCAAATACACTTCCGGAAACGACCTGTTCGTGTATCCGCCCCTCATAATGAAATAATCTTCGGTCAAACAGACGGTTCAGCCACTCTCTGTTTACGCGTACTTCGCCATTTTGCAGATAGGTGTTGCTTCTTTGTATCCGTCCCACTTCGCCCGGATGCTCTTTGATCCGCTTTTCCAAAAGCTGTATTCCGTCTGCGCCGCACGGCTTTATGTACTCATCACTGTCAATCACCAGAACCATATCGTTTTTTGCCATGGAAATGGCGTAGTTCTTTGCCGCAGCAAAGTCATCGCACCATAGGAAATCGTAAACGGCATCCGTATACTTTTTTACAGCCTGCTTCGTGTTATCTGTGGAACCGGTGTCCACTACAACCAGCTCAAATCCAAATGTATTTATTGCAGCAAGGCATCTGATCAGTTTTTGGGATTCATTTTTTGTAATGATGCAGGCAGATATCTTATCTAACAAGGCTGTCTCCTCTTCCTCGAAATCAATTCGGTTTTCACTTCAAAACCACATCTCTGATCTGTCAGGCATACCGCTCTGCAATCTTCTCATACTGATCCATATGAGCTGTCAGCGATTCTTTTTCTGCCGGTGCTGCATTCGCATATTCTTCCAGAAACTTCCCTAATCCCGGAAAATTCATATCCAGCGCTTCCCGTGTAAGTGTACTTAAGGTCTCTGCCAATTCCTCAATACGTTTCTTTTCCAGTAAAACATTGATCAGCCGCAAGACATTTTCCCGCTCCGGTGGATACTTCGGCGCGATTGTCTTTTTCTCCATCAGCAGCTGTATGTTCTCAAGGAGGAACTTGTTATTGACCGTATCCAGTTTCCTTACGCCGGCCCAGAAATTTTGATCAGATACAGTACTCCCGAAATACAGATCTAAATTGATATACACTTTTTTCAAATGCAGAATTCCGAAATATTCTAAAACAGTATCCAACGGCAATACCTGCGCCATCCAGTTATTATAGCAATACAGATCAAACAGATTCCGATGCAGAATAAAGCTGGCCGGTACATTTTCCATCGTCCACTCCTGATCAAACCAATGAAGGTTCTCTTCTTCATCTACAAAGCAATTACGATAGATCATATCCAGATAGCCGGTTTTCAAAAATTTATCATTGGCAGGAATCACAAGCTTGTCAATCAATCCCAATTCCTCCGGAAAGGACTTCTGCGAAGTCATCGTTTCTGAACTTTGCTTGATATCCTCATATAACCGGCTCCACAAACGATATATCTCCTCCTGATCGCCTGCTTCATATGCTTTCCGGATATAATCCGTAAACAACGGATCCTGCACAAATGGTGTTTCCAGACAATGCTCTTTCCATTCCGTCGGAACGACCTGAAGGCCCGCTTCTTTTAATTCTTCCAAATTCTTCAGTGCCTTTTGCAGATGGCTATCTTGGGCACCCAGCATACGCTTTCTCACTTTTTTGTCCCGCTCTATTGTCGTAGCCACACGATACTGCGGATTGCGCATCGTGCTTGACAGCGCAAACTGTACCTTTCCAACAGCCTCATCTGCCGGTGAACATTCCACCAAAAAAGAATTTGCAAAAAACTCAAATACATTATTTTTAATGATATCCGAATAGATATCCATTTCGTTTGCAACCAGGGTCTGATTATCGGTATAATACGGCTGCAGGTTTTCCATATTTTTATTCTTCGGCAGGTACTGCTCGGAGTAAACAACCGAAGGCAGCTTATAATCCGGCATCGGATAATAGAAGTAGGAATGCAGATAGCCGCTGTCCTTCACCAGTCTTGCCAGCTCTTCCTTGGAAAACGTCATTGCCATCTTGGATCCAAGGCTGTACTGATTCATTCCGTCAAACGGAATTCCGGTATGGTCTTCCTTTGCTCCGCACCAATATTTCAATCCATATTTATTCTCTATGGCAATCAGCAGCTTTCCTTCCGGCTTCAGAAGGCTCCGTATCTTGACCAGAAAATCCCGGAACGGAGAACTGGAAGCCGTATAGGTCACCTGATATTCCAAAACCCCAATCAGGGTAATATAATCAAACTTTTCAGTAAACTCGATGTCGTTTAGATTTCCCACGACAATCTCTAAATTTTCCTTTTCACGGCAGCGTAGCAAGGTCGCCGTCGCACGCCTTTTTGACATTTCAACCGCAGTCACTGTTTTGCACCTGTCGCACAAAAGCTCCGTAATCGCACCCATGCCACAACCGATTTCTAAAACGCTTCCCTGCGGATCAAACGGATACCAATTCAAAATATTCTGTCTGATATGCGTCAGGTGATAAAAAGATGACCATGAATAATTCTTCGCGATCGTTTCCGAATAATCAGAAGAATCGTTTTCAACGATCTGCCTGATCACAAAATCCTCAATACTTCCTTCCGAATAGCCATCTGTTCCCTGATACCATTTCAAATTAAATTCCGGCTTTGGCTCCGGTCCATGATAATTGTATTTCGTCAAATCCGTTTTCACCGTGTGCTCCCTTCCAAATCATAAGCTGATGTAAAAATATATTGTAAAAATTATACTTATCATATCATATACACATCCGGCTTTCAAACTGTATTTCTTGGATTTTCACCCGCCTTCTGCTATAATTGAGATATGAAAACAACGTCTTTTCTATGAATCAAAAATAAATGCCCGGCGTTTCCGACACCCGCCGGAAACACCCTGGAAGCGAGGAACTTATGCAGATCTTATACTATAGTTGGAATGAAAATTCCTCTGCGGATATCATACAGACATTTGAGGAGCTTGGACATGTTGTCACATGCTTTCAGTTTCCCATCCGGAATTATCTCGTCGACGAAGCTTTTGCTCAGGCACTTTTGGGACAGCTTGCGTTGCATTCCTTTGATATGATTTTTACTTTTAACTATTTTCCTGTTATATCGAGCGTTGCCCAGCAATCGGGTCTGAACTATATCAGCTGGGTGTATGACTGCCCACATCTGACACTCTTTTCTCCCACGCTGGCTAACAGCTGCAACTATCTCTTTTTATTTGACCGGGATATGGCAGCGGCAGTTCGCAGGAACGGAGCCGTACATGCCTTCCACCTCCCGCTTGCCGCGAACACCACGCGAATCAACCGTACACTTGGTCTGTCCCACGAACTGTCTGACGCCGGATCTGCACCTGATTCTTATCTGCATGAAGTGACGTTTCTCGGCAGCCTCTACGAGCAGAACTTTTACGACCAGATCCATTTTTTGCCGGAAAAGCTTCGCGGTTATCTGGACGGTATCATGGCTTCCCAAAAGCAGCTTTGGGGTGTGGATCTGATGACTGAACTTGTGGACGAGCCGCTTGCCGCGGAGCTTTCCAAATATGTCAGTTTTGAAGAAAACCCACTTTTCCCCTGTCCGCAACGCACCATTTTTACGCACATGCTTCAGAGCAAAATTACGTCCGACGAGCGGATTACTGCATTGAACCTGCTCGCAAACACCTATCCCGTCGCCCTGTATTCCGCTTCCAGCCGGGAATTGTGTCCAAACGCCGTCTATCATGGCTACATCTCCTATATAGACCGGATGCCGGAGGTATTCCGCCGCTCCAAGATTAATTTAAATATCACGCTGCGTTCCATTACTTCCGGTATTCCGCTGCGTGCCATAGACATTCTTTCCTGCGGTGGTTTTCTGTTCAGCAATTACCAGCCGGAGCTGGCTGAGTATTTCGAGGCCGGAACAGATTTTATCTATTTTGAGGATTTTGATGACATGATGAAGAAAACAGACTATTTCCTCTCGCATGAAAGGGAACGGCAGGAAATCGCGCACTGCGGTTATAAAAAAGTACAGGAGAATTTTTCCTATTGCAGACAAGTGGACAAAATGCTGCAATATGTCACCTCAGATAAAGCAAAGTAAGGAGTGAAACAGATGGACAAGCAACAGATTGCATTCATTATTTGTACGAATAATCCACAATACTACAACGAATGTGTGTTGTATATCAACGATCTATACATTCCGGACGGTTACAGCATCGATATCATCTGTATACAGGATGCAGACAGTATGGCTTCTGGCTATAACGGCGGTATGCAGGCGAGTACGGCAAAATATAAAATATACCTGCATCATGACACCTTCATTCTGAACCGAAACCTCATTTCTGACATCCTCGCTGTCTTCTTGCAAAACGCGGACGTGGGAATGATCGGTGTTCTCGGATCGGTACAACTGCCATCGGATGCCAACTGTTATCTCAGCTGGACGGTTGGAAATGTTTTTGCCTACAGCGGCGAAATCCTGATCAAATCCGACTTATATCAACCGGAGAGGGGCTCTTACCTTCCGGTTGCCGCCATTGACGGCATGATCCTCATTACCCAATACGATCTTCCCTGGAGGGAAGATTTCCTGGACGGCTGGGATTTCTACGATATCTCCCAATCACTTGAAATGAGAAAACATGGCTACAAGGTAGTCATCCCGTATCAGGAAACACCGTGGTGCTATCACGACTGCGGGCCTTCCAAGCTGCAAAACTACGATTTTTACCGAAAACAGCTCCTACAGATGTATCCGGAAACCTTCACCAGTCAAACCGACGAAGCGGCAACCGATGAAAGGCAGCAGCTTTTAACAGAAGCGGAAAAAATAAGAAACAGTATGATTCAGATTTTCGAACACAAAGCCTATGACAGTCTATATGAGCTCCTGCCAGAACTTCGACTGTTTGCCAATACCGATCGGCAGCTATGTGAAATTATCAATCTGATGGAAATCTATGCTGCTGAAAAAGACAGTTCATCCGAAGCACATAGTTACTGGTTTCGGCTTAACGACTGGGATATCATTTTTGAGCAGTATACGCTTATCCGTTTTATTCTATTGCGGGCCGGATATGAACGGGAAGATACACGCATCGACGAACTCAGGGAGCTGGTGCAAAAGCAGGATATTTCGCAAGATGCAATCCGAAACATTTCCCGGCTGTCGCTTGGTGATATTCCGAACGTATTAAAAACGCTTTTTTAGCCAGGAAACATTTCCCGTATACGGTCTTCAAAACGGAAACTCTCTTCCATGCGGCGTTTCCCGTTTTCTGCAATGCGCAGACGCTCTGATTCGTGTCCGAGATAAAAATCTGTCTTGCACACCAGATCCTCTAAACTCTCGTATACCACAAGGTCTTCCCCCAGACGGAAATATTCTTCCATTTCGGCCTGATAATTACTAATTAAAAAGCCGCCGCAGGCAAGGACGTCCAAAACCCGCAGCGGAATTCCGGTCTGTATGGTTTTCAGTGAAATATTCAGATTTACCTGCGTTTTTGCAAACACCTGCGGCATTTGCGTGTAATAGTCCACATACCCCATTTGAACAACGTTCTTCAGGCGCTCATCCCGATTTTTGGAATACAGGCTTACCTTATACCTGTTGGACAGCAGCGCCAGCGCCAGGTACCGTTCTCTTCCCGTGACCTCGCTTGCAAGAAGAAATTCCAGTTGTCTTTGATCAATTTGTATTTTCCCATCCGACACCTCCCGGTATCTGGCATTCAACTTTTCCAACAGTTCATCCGTCACCAGGCCACCCAGAAAGTACCCTCCGTAGACCTGCTGCTGTGAACGGATCAGCCCCTCCAGATAACCACGCTGATATTCCTCCAATAAGGCCGCATACTTCAGATAGTCCGTCTGATACAGCTGCCCAACCAGTGCGACCTGACCGCCATATGCCGTTTTCTCCCGCACAGATGCAGCGGCAAATGCCTCACTGCTTGCTGCAAGCGGCAGATGATATGCCGGAATTCCTGCTTCCCGATACTGCTGTGCCTGTCCCCGGTCAAAAAAGTAAATCCGGTTACAGGCTTCCCGCATCGCTTCCGTATTGCGGATATGAACCGGCGAGTCATAGACCCACGAAATATAGTACATTGAAAAATCTTTGCAAATCTGCGAAATCAGGGGCGTATAATTGACAGAAAAAACCACGTCATAGGGATTTTCCCGAATCTGCCGCTCCAGTTTTTCCAGAAAAACGTCCTCTTTCTCCCAATTCTGAAGCACATAAGGGAAAACGTCATATGTCATATTCATTTTTCGGAACGCCTCTTCTATTCCTTTTTCTAAAAATGCATTCCATTGCCAAAACAAAATACGCACCGATACTCACCGCCCAGCTTTCTTATTTTCATCCGGCTTCTGCTGTACTTTTCCCATCCGGCGAACTTCCTCCGCCTCACGAAGCTTACCGCACCCTGCGTAAGCGTCTGCCAGATGATTGCAGACTTTCATTCTGCTTTCCCGATTTCTGATATAGATACCCGCAACCGCCAGCAATGCCGGATGCGAATACCGCCCCTGTTCCGCAATTTCTCTCAGGCAGTTTTCATCCGCTTCATATTCCTCACGTTTCAGAGCAAATTTTATGTCCGAAAGCTTGCTGCTCAATTGTTCAAAGACATCCCCTTCTGCCCAGAGCCTGTCACGGACTCCATAACTTTGTTCGATTCGATCGACATCCACAAGGTTGGCAATCACAATCAAATCTGTCTTTGAACAGATGACACCGGCATACTGCGTCATCATCTGCTCTACCTGATGCCGCTCTCCCTGCCGGATCAACTGCTTCACCAAGTCTGTGAACTCCTGCAGGAGCACATCCTGTTCAAAGTTGAAGCTGGTCTGATATTCACGTTCAAACGAAAAAATATCCTGATATTCAGCCGCAAGAATATCCCGGTTTCTCCAGTAATCCCTTAATTCACAGGTCTCCATATCATGCCAGCACCAGATCTGCCGCTGATACGGAACTACAATCCGGTAACCTCTTCGGCGGAATTCAAAAGACTGGGAGACATCATAGTAATCCCATCCCGTAAACAAATCTTCCCTCCAGGGAATATCATACTGTGTCGCAATCAGCACTCCGTCCACAGCTGCCGCGTCCTCCAGGCATTCATCCTCTTTCGTCTGCGCATGATTTCGAATCTCATACAGATTCTCATATACCGAACTGATATCCCATGAATTATAGTAGACTCCGGATGCGATGTCTTTTCTGCAGCCTGCGGCGCCAACCATTCCAATCTTGGAATCCGATTGAAAAATATTTATCAACTGCAGGAGAAACCCGGAATCAATAAGGAATGAATCCTGATGCAGATATATCTTATATCTGGCATCCGTCATAGCCATTGCCCGATTGTAGCCTTCGGTCATCGATACCGCATCTTTTATTACGACAGTTTCCAGCTCCATTCCCGCCGGAACCTGCAGCCGCCTGATGTAATACAGACATTCCTGCAATTCCCGTCTGTCATTGCTGCAGATAATAAATGCTATCTTCCGCTGATCTTCCATTTTTCGTTCCGCCTTTTTACCGCTTTCTATCTCTTTTAAACTCGTTCTGATGATGTCTTTCTGCCGTGGTACTTTTGTACACCTGCAGATACTACGCCGTTTCTATCTGTGCGATTTCTTCCTCCCGCACACGGATAGGCTGCATCATGATCCATACCCGGAGCAGCCGCTCCGATAAAAATCCATACAGCCGTGCCTGATAAGAATCATAGCTGCCGGTATCCGCCTGCCGCTCGATTTCTTCTAACAGCGGAAAAAGCCATGTACAGTAAGCATCAAACAATCTTTTCGAAGCAATCATCATATTTCCGAGATTCATCAGATTTGACTGCATGCAAAGATCAAACGCCGGAAGATAGTCCGGTTCCAACCTGCGAATGGTCTCTTTGCATAACAGCAGATCCTGCTCAAAATGCTGCGCGCAGTAATGCGCATACACGCTCCCCTGCTGGGACATCGAACTGTTTCCTAAAATAATATCATAGTTTTGCAGAATAGACTCGATCTCCTCCCGCTCCAGCAGTCTGCCGTTTTGGACAAAATATCTTCTATAATGGCAAAGGCCGGCAATATCGCAGGTAACATTCTTCCACATCCAGTAAATCCCGGTCAGCTCGCAATAACTGTCATTTTTATCCGAAATATGCTCTCCTGTATTATCTCCGGCATATCCCAAATCGGTTTTTCCCTCTCTGCCGACATGCAGTGGTATATAACCGTCTTTTTCCGGCACCGCAAACCTTTTGTGTGTCATAATGTAGATTTTTGTATCCAACTGTAATCGTCCTTTCTTCTACCCCACTGCCGGTCAGTCCTTTCGGAAATCAACTCTGGCGTAGAGTTTTCCGTCCACGGTGATTCCTTCGGCTTTTAAATTGGCGGCAGCGAAGTTTAAAAATTCGGTATCTGCAGTATCTGCGAGCAATATTCCGGTTTTTTCGGAAAGAAATTTCCAGAGACCGTATTTTTCTCCGGCAGAAAGATACTCATTTACATGAAACAACGTGGCAACATCATAGTGGATTCCACTCTCTGCAACAGCTTTCAGGCTGGGATAGATGGTATCATAGATCCTGTGATAAACCGGAAAATCCGTTTCTCCCGGGAATGCTGCACCGTCTAAGTGCACCTTTGGTGAAATCTCCAAACCCATCACCTGCCTGGAAACTGCTCCGCAGCGCTTCAAAAACATGCCGATATCCAATATACTCTGAGGATCTGCCTGACGAATTAGTTCATAATACACATAAATATCGGTTCCATCCGTAATGATCCGCTCACTTGCCTGTTCCATTTTCCTCCTCCGGTTACTCATATTCCTTCCGAATTATCTGCTCCAGCCGTTGTTTCCACGTATCTGTTTTTGCTTTTTCATATGCATTGCACCGTATGTGATTCCACCGCTTTTCATCCTGCAAAACAGCCTTTACTTTTTTTACTGTCCGGTCCAGATGGTCAAAATCAATATAGAGTATATCCGTTTCATCCACAAAACGCTCCTCCAGATACCGGCTGCGGTTGCTGAGACAGACTGCACCGTTTAACATGCTGTTGCATACCCTGTCATGTCCGCCGTTTCCAAAAAAGGGCTGCATATTCAGGCACAGTTTCGCCTCTCCCATTTTCTGAATGCATTCCTCCGAAACAAGCCGTCCTCCCAGTTCCACGCGCTCCGGGTATTTTTCCTTCAATTCTTCCCAGTTGGCACCGTAGATCCGTATCGGAATTCCGCCTTCTGCAAGTGCCCCAATGATTTTTTGTTTCAAATCGTGCATGGCCCTGCGTTCTACCGTCATTTGCACAATCGAAATCAGCTGCAGACGTTCTCCATAGGTATACTTCCTTTTGCTTTGCAATAGATAGGTATCTACGACATCATCCACCTCAACATAAGGGTCATGCATATATATCTGATAACAGAACTCATAAAAATCCAGTTCTTTTCCCCGCATAAAATCGATATGTGGATAATTCAGGTTGGTCTGCTGGCAATGCCCTGTGTACAATACACCGATTTCCCGGTCTGCGCTTTCAAACAGATCCAATTCTGTCCCTGCAAGCGGAAGAAAATTGGTCTGCTCCGCTACCTGCGGAAAATTTGTACGCATAAAATCACGATGGAAACGATCCACCGTGATAAATTGCAGATTTGGATAACTTGCTGCAATGGTATCCAGATAATTTACCGGATGGTCAAACAAAATATCATAGATCCGTACTTTTTTCCGTTCCCAGTAAATGCCTCCCCCTTCTCCGAAGGAAATCCGAACGCCTATATTATTGCAACAGATCACGACCGTGTTTTCATCGATCCGGCTGTCCAGCAGATACAGCTGCTGTGTCACGCTATTCATATCTTCCGCATTGAGAAAAAACGTGTCATCTCTTCCCGCCGCCATAGAATGCATGAAGTAATTCAGCGTTTCGATGTATCCTTTGATGAATATTACCATTTTTTCTCCTTTATCGTGAATAGAAATTCCTCCGTCATGCAAAAACAAACAGATCTCCTTTCAGCTTTCCGCCTTATCACGGCATCAAATTAGAAATGGAATTTTTTTGTTTCCACGCAGCAAGGCTTTTCTATCAATCAAAAAAGACTGTACAATCCAACTAGCTTTCGCTGCTGACAATACAGCCCTTTTCTAACCCAAATTATGAAATTACATTTCTGGCCGCCACTTCAAACGTTTCGAAAAACGGAATTACCTTTGTCTGAAAACTTACTGCCATTCCACTGTCATTCTTATTCTGATACAGGTCGTTAAACTCTACAAATATGTCGTTTACCGCATCCTTTTCCACCTGTAATTCCTTTTCATTCAGAACTTCCATGGTTCCGTTCAGAACTTGAATTTCCCAGTTTATCCCTTTTATTACAGAAAGAAGATATTCATCCGTATCCGGCTGACGCTCTCCTGCCAGTTCATCTGATACCGCTTTCATTGCCTTCACCAATCGTGGATTGTAATCCAGCATTGCCTGTAATGCTTCTACCTGTTCTGCTCTGTTTTCTATCATCTCTTAGCCTCCATGCTTTTGTATCATTCCATAATAGCAACTTATTTTATATATCGGCAGGGCACAACATTTTCTTTACTATTCTTTTTTCTTTTTATATAATTTAACTATCCTACATGATAGAAGAGGTTTTTCAATGAAACTACTGTTTTGCGAAAGAAATATGCTGATGCAGCGTGATATGGAAGAAGCATTGCACCGGATGAACATCTTTTTCCGCTGTGCTTCTTACGTTTTCTCCAATCCAGATTCGGATGATTACTACTGCTCTCATCTGAAACATTTTTTAAAGGAAGACTCCTATGACGCCGTATTCAGCTTTAACTTTATTCCGGTCATTGCAGATGTCTGCCACGAAATGGAGCTCCCGTATCTGGTCTGGACGTATGATGCAGGCTGGGAATGCGGGCGTACCGATGCCTTTTTTTATCCGACCAACCACATCTTTCATTTTGATAAAACGGCATGTACAGATTACCGCAGCCGTGGATACCATAATATTTTCCATCTGCCGCTTGCCGTCAACTGCCACCGGCTGGATGCCCGTAGCGATACACCTGCACAAGCGGCAGCTTCCCGTTCGGATGTGGCTTTTGTCGGAAATCTCTATGAAAATTATGACATGGATACCTATCCTCTGTTAAGGGAGCTTCCGTCTGATCTATCCATACCATTGAAAGAATTTCTGCTGAAACAGATTCCGCAGTACACGAACCACCATCTCTGGGAACTGCTGACCGATGCGTATACAGCAGAGCTGCTTTCCAGTCGTCAGGAAGGCTTCCTTTTCAACCGCACCGGTCTCATCGCAGCCTGTGCCGGTATGATCTCCTACGAGCAGCGAAAGTACCTCCTAAATCTTATCAGTGGTGAATTTCCGCTTACTTTATACAGCTATTCCAATCCCGAATTGGTTCCGAACGCACAGTATGCCTACCGTGCCTACTACTACGAGCAGATGCCTCGTATCTTCAAATATGCAGCTGTAAACTTAAATTTTACGCTGCCTTCCATACAGACCGGCATGCCGTTGCGAATGCTCGATGTTTTAGGCGCCGGGGGCTTTCTCATTACCAACGAGCAGGAGGAGCTGTATGACCATTTTCAGGTTGGACGAGATTTAGAGATCTTTCGTTCTTCGGAGGAACTTATGGATAAGATCCGTTTTTACCGGAAGCATCGGGATGAGGCTGCCCGTATTGCAGAAAACGGCCATGCTGTCGTCCGGCAGGATTTTTCCTTTGAAAAGCAGTTTGCTAAAATACTAGAACAGAGCGGGCTCCATCTGCTCTAATTCGTTTGCATATTTCCAATATGCCCCATCGAACAAGTCATACACCGTGGTCTGTTTTCTTGTGGATAACCATGGCTTTGTTGCGGCAAGATAGTGGATAATTCTTGCATTTTGATATATCTGCCTTGTCATGTTCTGGTATTTTTCTTCAAATACCTTTGTGTCTTTTGCATCTGTTTCCATCGTATGATAATCCAAAAACTCCAGCCTGCCCGCCGCCAGCTTTGCCTTATCCAGATAATACCACGCCGGTGGGCAGTTATAGAGGTCCCAGCCGGCAATCTCAAGCTGATCGTAAAAAAGTTCATTCATGACATCCTGATCATTGTAATAATACCGTTCATAGTTCTGATAGATGCTGTCCATCATCCGCTCCGCTCCGCTAACCGCCCGCAGGTAGTCCAGATGAAACAGCATAACGCCCGCATTAAAATAAGTGTAGTTCTCCGGAATCCCCAGACGCTGCATATTTTCTTTATGGAACGAATTGATCTTACCGAAAATATCTTCACAGACGGCAAATGCCTTTCCCCGCAGATCCGTCTCATACAATTCCAGCAAAGATCCCTGGATCACCATATCAACATCAAGGTATAATATCCGGTCCAGCTCCTTGGGCAGAAGATTGATCCCGAGTATCCGATAATACGTATCCACATTGATTCCACTCTTCGACTGCACCTGCTCTTTAAAAGCAGTTCCGACATACAGCGGATGCAGACGTTTCTCCTGAAATTTTTCGCAAAACCGCGCCAGTCCGGAGAGTTCCTCCCGGCTGAGCCCCTCATACGGGAGATAAATATCCATCGGAATATTCCGGTGGTTTTCAAACAGAGAATACAGCATGACATAGGCCGGTTTTAAATATAATGAATTCGTAACGATCATAAGATTCATGTAATATCCCCTTTCACGTAAGCAGAGTGACCGGAAAATCCATCTCCAGAAATTCCTCCGCCAACTGCGTTAAAGTTATCCTGTCAATTGTAACCGCTTCGCATTCCAGGTTATCCCTGTTTTTATAATACGCAGCGAAATGATCCTGCATCAGATACATGACATCCAGATATTCCTCATCCGTACAGGAAAAACCGATCTCTCTCAAACACTGCCGCAAAGTCTGCGCATCCCCCTGCCGGGACTGCTTTACAAGTGTCTGCCATCGCTCCGCAATCACGTTGAGGTATTCCGGCTTTTCAGCCAGCCGCTCCTTGAGCTGTCCGCTGCCGAAAACTTCCAGATAACAGCATGTCTTTGCCGGCAGGTTCCACAATGTCTCAGGAAGGACATTCCGGTTTAATATCCGTTTATAATAAGCACCGATATACTCCCGGTCTTCTCCCAGCATACAGTAGCACCTTGTCGTAAAGTTCCATCTCCAGATCCAGAACTCATTGTATTCCCACGGTCTTTTAAACAATAGATGGATCACAGGAATACTCATATTTACATAGTACGGCTCTTCCTCCGTTGACTTAGAGGTAATGCAGGCAAAATCTGCCACGATCAGCATATCCGGTCGGATTTCCTGCGATATACGGTCAAATTCAGCCGCACCCTTCCACAAATCCCTGGCTATATGAATATCCAGCGGAACTGTTTTCAGCTTCATTCCATTTAAAACCTGCTCCAGCTCCAGCATGAACTGCCTGCCTAATGCACTCGTTTTTTCGTCCGTTAACAGCACAATTTTAGTAATCTTCCGCATGTATCATATCTCCGTATTCTTGTAAGAACACTTCCTGCCATTCAAAATATTTTTCCAGATTCACGTATCCGTCATCATGCATACACCATGCATGCTCCATGTAGGGAACAACCACCTTATATTCTTTTCTCCGAAATTCCATGGACTGCGATACATCGTAAAAATCCCATCCCAGAAACAGATCCTCCCGCCACGGAAGATCGTACTGCGTTGCCATGAGCAGTCCGTCTATTGCCTCTACTTCCGTATAAGGCTGCTTCACCGGTCCGATCACAGCCAGTCCGGATTCCCTGATATTGCTGGAATAGATCATTCCGACCCTGCCTTCCGCCCACATGACACCATTTGGCGGAAGCTTCGGGGCCCCTACCATCCCAAACATTCCGACACGTTCATCCGTAAACACCTGTAACAACTCTGCAAGAAAATCCGGATTTGAAATGAACACATCCTGATGCAGATAGACCTTGTACTTTGCATCGGACTGCTGCATTCCAAACTGATAGCCGGCCGTCATGGAAGGTGCACCCTTGACCGAAAGCTGCTCTACTTCATATCCCTGCGGCACGTGAAGCAAACCGATATACCGAAGACATTCCTCCTCATACATCTCGTCATTCACACACAGGATAAAACAGATCTTTTTCTCATTCATGACGCTCTCTTCGTACCTCCTCCTCTATTTGCCTCACCCGCTCTAACAACAGCTTCTGACTTTCGTCATTCCACTGCATGAGCTGGATATCCATCGGTGCAATCTTGTCCTTTACATAACGGCTGCCGTAATCCCCACGTACCGTCCATCGTTTTAAATCTGCAATCTGACTAAGCAGTTTCAGTGCATCAACAGGCTCCTGCCTCAGATAGGCCTGAACGCAGATATTCACGCCATAGGAATACATCTGGAGCAGCTCATATTCCACCGAATCACGGATCTGCTCATAGTACGGCAGCGTATGCTCCTTCTCGAAGATGGCACGCATGGCCTCACAGATGTTGTAATAATACTTTTCTGTCCGTACAATCTTAGATGCTGAATCCGGCTGATTCCGGTACATATACAGTACCTCCTTCACGCTTCCGATGGAATCAATGACAGAAAATAAATAGGTCAGGAAATCGGCATCTTCCAAAATTACATTTTGGCGGAACCGGAGCTTAGGATCTTCAAACAGGTCTCTTTTGTATAGCTTACTGAACAGATATCCGCCGCTTACAATCAACTCTTCCCGCTTTTTACAGTCCAGCGTTCCGGTCAGATTGTCTGCCGTATGCAGGATGGAGTAATCCCCCTCCTGTCTGTAATAACCACAGTCCACCACATCATAACCGCCCTCCTGTGCTTTCTGGTACAGCTTTTCATACATCGCTATCTCCGGAAGGTCGTCACAGTCTACAAATCCAATATAGGTTCCCACAGCGGCTTCGATTCCGAGATTTCTTGCGCCTCCGGGACCTAAGTTTTGCTCAGCCTCGATCACGCGTACCAGTTCCGGAAACTGCCGTTCACATTCCCGCATCACCTGTAAACTGTGATCCGTCGAGCCGTCGTTCACCAGAATCAGTTCCATTCCCTTTAAGGTCTGATTCACGAGATTCCCAAGGCACTCCGCCAAGATCTTCTCTCTGTTGTATATCGGTACAATCACACTTACTGTTTTGCACATGCCAGCTTCTCCTCATATTTGGCAGCCTTTGTCTCATCTCCACACTTACGGCACAGCACAGACAAAAACTCCAGGTACTTGATCTCCTGCGGATAATACCCGTATGCATATTCCAGCAGACGCACTGCCTCTTTGATCCGGTTGTGATCCAGATAGAGGCAGGCAGCCACCAGGTAGCTGTTTTTCTTTTCAAGCCCGCCGACATAGATGATGTGAGCCAGTGCCGTCACCGATATTGCATGTTCCACCAGACAATTGTAGAAACGCTGCTCGGAATCCGGCTGGCTTCCAATTTCCATCTCCCACAGCCGGAATTCAACTTTCTTCAGTACCGTAGTCAGCTCCCGCAGGGAATTCCCGTTTAATACAAACAGGGAAGCCTCTGTTTCCCGGATCTCATCTGCCGTGATAACCGCAAAGATATGTCCGTAGGACAACTCTGAAATGGCAGGCGCATAATAGCGCAGCACATCCATATCCTGATAGATGACCAGAAAACGCTCAATACTCTCTTTCGTCTTTTTCGCCAGACACGCATCCAGCTCTTCCACATACTGATAGCCTCGTTCCCAATACCGCATGATGTACTTTTCGTAATCGGCCCGGTTATCTACGAAATCCGGTAACTCTCTCTCTTTCATTTTCTAGTCTCCCATCTTCAAGATCTGTTCCAACAGCCGCACGAACTGCTCCTGCATGCCGATCGCCGCGGAATCACGCAGGATAACCTCCAGACGATGGTTTAAGGTGCCCGTTTGCTGATAATCGGCCTTATATTTCTGAATCAGACGGCAGCTCGCCAACAGATAATTGACTGCATTCCCCGAAACCCCGGTCGTGGAGTAGGAAGCCTCTAACAGCACCTCATCCACAAAAACCGCGGCATAGTTTTTCGCCATCCGCAACGCGTAATCATAGTCCTCCAATGCCTTAAATTCCAGATCGAACAATCCCGTATTCCGGATACATTCCCGTCTTGCCAGCAGTACCGGAGGTGATACCATATTGTCATAGAGAAGCTGCGCATAAATAGTGCCATTCCTTTTTTCCAATCCGATCTCCTCTGACGGAAGCACCGCATAGCTTCCTCCGCCCAGGTCATAACGCATTTTATGATAGCAAAAGCCCGCCTCCGGCCGTGCCTGCAATGCTTTCATCTGCTTTTCAAGTTTGTCCTTATGCCAATAATCATCCGAGTCCTGAAATGCGATGTAGTCATATTTCGCTTTTTCCATCCCAAAATTTCTTGCACCTGAAGCCCCCTGGTTCTGATTGCTGAAATAATAGCGGATTCTTTCATCACGCATGTTTTTGACCAGTTCTTCTGTCCCGTCGTTGGAAGCGTCGTCAACAATAATCAGCTCAATCTCCTCATACGTCTGTTTTAACACGCATTGCACGGCCTGCTCCAGACAGTGCACCCGGTTATAGGTAGGCAGAATGACGCTGACTTTTTCACGCTTCATCTATTTTCTCCTTATGCGGCTGACTCTGAGCAGATAACGCTGACTTTAAGCGCGCAAGCAGCTCTTCCGGCGGCAGTGCAATCTCCGCCTGATTTCTTGCAAACACTTCTACTGCGATATCCGTCACGTTCGTCTCTTTCAGATACCGTATATCCGCTTCCTCCCACGGTGTTTGTTTTTTTAACAGTTCAATGAGCTTTCCGGCATGACCCATGAGCGCAGGTAAATCCAGCCGATAAGAAAGCATCCCATTTCGTCCGGCCGCCTGCTCCAGCTCACAGATATACAGAATCTGCTCCAGAAGAGGAATCTCGTGCTTTAAATCGGAATGTTCCAGTCCGATATCCGGACGGATTTTTAATATCTCATAGAACATTTGCCGTGCTTCGGTAATATTTCCCTGCTTCAGAAGTTGACCGATTGCCAGCTTAAATTCCTTTGTTTCTGCCTTTTCCTCTGTAATCCCGACTGCACATTCATAGACCTTAAGTTTTCTTGCCGTAACCCACACCAGGAGCAATTGCTCGGAAAGGAAGCCATACACCCGCCGATGATATTCATCATAACCGCTCACATCAATCCGTTTTTCTAATTCAGAGAAAATCCCAAACAGCCACGTACAGTACGCATCAAAAAGCTCCTTCGAAGTCACCATCAGATTGCCGAAATAATGCTTATCACCCTGCATGACCTCGCAGAACACCGGATAATCCTCCGGGTACAGTTCCCGCATCACCTCTCCCTCAAGAATAAGATCCTGCTCATTGTGTGCCCTTCCATAATACTGCCGGTATGGTTCCCCTGCATACATGGCCTTCGAGGTAATGATATCGTATTCCTGCAGTACCGAATCATATTCCTGTTCCGACATCATCTGCTTTTTGTCATTCAGAAAAAAGCGCCTGTAATGGCAGATTCCAACATTCCCCGTCTCCCGGTCATTTTTCCATAGCCAGTACAGTCCCGTCAGCTCTCCGTAAAAACAGTTCTTCGCAGAAATGCTCTCCCCTGTATCATCTCCCAGATAACCCAAATCAGGTCCGTTCACACGTCCTACCTGCAGCGGAATATAGACAGGATCCTTCGGTTCATAAAATTTTTTATGCGTCATGACGAATATTCTTGTTACCATCCTGCGTTCCTCATTCTTTCGTCCATCTATGATCTGCAGCAGCTGCTCAGCCCGTTTTTCCCATGTATGATGTGCTTGCGCATATGCATGTCCACATCTGGCAATACGCGTTCTTTTATCTGTATCCTCCAGCAGACCACGCACTTTTTCCGGAAGCTCCTCCAGATGGTTTAGCTGAAACATGACAAGCTGCTTTCCATCGGAAAGCCCGTAGCCGGTATATGCCGTCTCGTCCGTTAATACCACGGAACCTGCGAGCATTGCATTTGCCATCCGTTCCGTAAAACCGGCCTTATGCCATGCCATTATATTCAGTGACAACTTCGACTCGCGCATGATTGCCAGACTTTCCTCCGGCGTCACATCTCCGTGGATGTGCAGCAGCGGATGGTCCGCAAGCGGGGATTGTTTCCAGCTCTCACCCCATATTTCCACTGAAATCCCAGCATCCAGCAGTGTCCGGACTGTCTTTTCACGATAGTAGTACATGACACACTGTATCACCGCACGCAATTCATACAGCATCCGGAAGAATTCCGAATCTTCCTGTTTCATCCCATAAGATTCCGTAGTCTTTTGCAAGGCCTGTTCTGCCGTAAGCCGTGGATCTTTGCGCATGGTAAGCAGAAAACGGTTTGCCGGAAACCGGACGCCTCTTGCAGAAGCATGCAGCGCCTCGCATTTTTCCCGGTAATCTCCATAAGTGCCGACAAAGCTGACGTCGTATTTTCTCTCAGCCCCCTGCACAACAGCCTCTTCCTGGCAGATTCCGCCCGGTGGAAACAAGAAGGAATCTGCCACTTTCTGATAGTAACGCCGAATGAACTGCCGGTAGTTCTCATCATGTGTCAGAACGTAGTAGTCCTTCGGCACTCCTTCCAGCTGGTTTTTCAGCCACACCGGATGATCCAGTACGATGTTGAACTTCGGTCCCAGAATGCGCTCATGCAGGTAACACCCGGATTGCTTCAAATAGACCGAGAGAAGATAAGACTGAACACCGATCACCGCCTGAAAGCGCTGTCCCGCGTAACGGCTTAAACCCGCCACATCTTCCTGCTGCTCGTCATAGACTATGACACGTTCTCCCATGCGCTGCAGACCCAGCTCTAACTGCTCTGCAATGACATTCAGGATATTGTAGCAATAGGTCACTCCCCGGTAAATTAAAATGGGAGCCACACTTTCGGCGATCCAGTCATATTCCCCGGACCTGCCTATCATCTGCTCCAAATATTGCAGTTCCTGCTCCGGATTTTCGCTGCTTTCTGCCCAAAGCGACAACTGCCCTATCACCGTTTCAAAACAACCAAGTTCCTGCAGGCGCTGAACGTACTTCCCCGCAATATAGCAGTCCGTCCGGTATCCGGACAGCTCTTCCTTTTGCCTGCCCAAACCAGCGTCCATCCCCTCTAACGGGCGGCGCCCTTCGACCGGATAGCGCTCCGCCATCCGTAGCAGCCACTCATACCTCTGCTTCGCCGGTATCCGCCTGTTATTTCCGCCGCACTGCTTCACAACAGACAATGGAAAATAGAGATATCCCTCTGCATACCGTTCATCCAGCAGAAGATGATCAAAGGAAAGCGACTCACCATCATAGGATACCAACGGATGAAAAAGGAGAATTTTATCTGCTGGTTCCTCGAAAAAGACTGACTCCTGGGCCCCTTTTGCGCATTCCCCCTGCCCAGTCAGCAAAAAATCCGATCTTTCCATGCTTCCCAGCACTGTATTTGTCAAGTTCTCATCTTTTATGAATACCTTCAATTTTTCTTTTCCTTATTGCAAACAATTCATCCTAATGTTACAGTTATTTTAAATAATTATAGCAATATACGACAAAAAATACTATCTATTTTGGGAGAAACCATGAACTTTCTTTTTATATATGTAAACAATTCCATTATGGACATACCGATGGTACTGCAGGATATGGGCCATGCTGTTACGGTACTTGACCACCACCCGTTTGACCCGCTTGATCTAAGGGCAGAGGAGCCGCTTCGTCCCGTAGAAGAGGCGCTCTGCACGCAGTCATTCGATTATGTCATCACCTATCTCTTTGTTCCTGTTATTTCCGATCTGTGTGAAAAATACAGAACGCCCTATATTGCATGGGTTTACGATTCTCCGCTGGTATCGGTATTCCATGATTCTGTCTTAAATTCCGTCAACCGGATTTTTCTGTTTGACAATGCTTTTTATGACCGTCTGGTACAGATCCGGATTCCCCATGTATATTACATGCCGCTGGCCGCCAACACCGGTCGTATTCAGGCCTTGGATATGACGGAGGAAGATCGCGAACGGTTTTCCTGTGATATTTCATTTGTCGGAAGCCTTTATGAGAAAAATGATTACAATCATCTTGCTCCTTATCTGCCGCCTGAGATTATTCTTCCCATTAACCGCTATCTCGTTCATAATCTCTGTAACTGGAGTACGGTACGAAGCTGGCCGCTTTTACCGGAGATCTGTGTGAACTATCTGACTGAAAAGAATTCCATAGACCTCTCTGCCATCCAAAGTTTTCAACTTCCTGCCTCCATGTACCTCGGAATCAGCATTGAATGCCGGAAACTGGCGGAAATGGAACGGATCACAGCCTTAAACACGCTTGCGGAAAGCTTTAAAGTCGATCTGTATACCTCCGGTCAAAGTGACCAGATTGATATTCTTTCGATCCATCCGCCTGTGAATTATTACATTGAGCAGTATAAGGTATTTCACTTCAGCCGGATCAATCTGAATCTCACGCTCCCCTCAATTGAGACCGGAGTACCGCAGCGCGTTTACGACATTCTTGCATCGGGCGGATTTTTATTAAGTAATTACCAGAGAGAATTTGAGCAGCTTTTCGAAATTGGCAGGGACCTTGTCGTATTTCACGATCTGGCTGAACTAAAGGAACAGGCCGCTTATTATTTAGCACATGAAGAGGAGCGGAGGGAAATCGCCGCACATGGACAGCAGACCGTAACCAGACTCTATTCCCTGAAAGACCAGTTAACCCGAATGATTCAGATTTGTGAAGCCGAAAAGGCAGGCCGATAGGCAGGAGATCAACATGAAGTTACTATTTTACCGCTATGGCAGTATCTGTGAGCCGGATGTTATCGAGGGCTTTGAGGAACTTGGCCTTACTGTGGAACAACTGAGCGAGGAAATTACAAATAAAGGACTGACCGCGAAAGAATTGATTCAGCTGGTCAGTAATCATCTATTGGAACATCCGGTGGATTTTGTATTCAGTATTAATTTTTATCCTGGTCTTTCGGAGGTATGCAACATTTTTAAACTGTCATACCTGTGTTGGATCGTGGATTCTCCTGTTATGGAACTTTACACCACTTCGGTTCAAAACCCATGGAATCGTATCTTTCTGTTTGATAAGGCAACCTACCGGGAGATTGCACCCCTGAACCCGGACTGTGTTTTTTATCTCCCGCTTGCTACGAATGTGCGCCAAAAGGATGCGTTAATTCAGCTTACCGATGTCTCGACAAGGAAGCGGTTTTGCTCTGAGATTTCTTTTATTGGTTCACTCTATACCGAAAAATGCGCCTATGACCGCCTGTCACAGCCTCCTGCTTACTTAGAAGGATATCTGAATGGCCTGATGGAGGCACAGCTTCGTGTTTACGGCTACTATTTTGTGGAAGAAATTTTGAGCGATCAGATCGTGGAAGATTTTATTTCACATTTTCCGCATTTTTACCATCTGCCAATGAAGAGCTTTTTGACGGATCGGACGACACTTGCGCAGCTCTATATCGGGACGAAGATCACGGTTCTCGAGCGGGAGCGTATTATGCACCGTTTATCAGAAGCGTTTCCGGTGGCCATCTATACCGGAAGTGATACCTCCGCTTATCCCAAACTGGAGAACCTGGGGCTGGCAAAGACACTCACGGAAATGCCGCTGATTTTCCACGAGTCGGTAATCAACTTAAACATCACCGCCAAGTCCATCCGCAGCGGCCTGCCCCTGCGTATTTGGGACATTTTAGGCTCGGGCGGTTTCTGCCTGACCAACTATCAGGCAGAGCTTCCGGAACTGTTCACCGCTGGAGAGCATCTCGATACCTATGGCAGTCTGGAAGAATTGGAGGAAAAAGCCCGGTTTTATCTGGATCATCGTAACATTTGCAGCGATATTGCCGAAAACGGATATGAAACCGTCCGGAAATACCACACCTATCCCATCCGGCTTGCGCAGATGCTGGAAATGGCTTATACTGCACAAAAGTCTCAGTAAAGGAGTCCTATGAATATTTTGTATTTAGACTGGCCCTGCTTTGGTCATGTCGATATCGTTTTTACCTTTGAATATATCCTGAAGCACCGCGTTGTAAAATTCATTCATGATGATTATGTCGAACGCGAAAGCGCAGACTTTCAGCGGAAGTTCGATGAGGTCTGTGAAGAACAGAATTTTGATTTTTGTTTTTCCTATAATTTTTTCCCCGTGCTTGCTACCGCCTGCCACAGACACAATCTGAAATACATATCTGTCGTCTACGACAGTCCGTTTATTAAACTATATTCTTATATGATCACTTATCCGACTAACTACGTCTTTATCTTTGATTATCAACTCTATCAGGAGCTTCGCAATGGCGGTATTCCGACCGTATACTACACCGTACTTCCGGTCAATTCCACGGTAATTGAGACTATGCTGACCAAGGAATATGACGTGGCACGTACGACTGCCGACATTTCTTTCGTCGGCTCTCTCTACAATGAGGAGCACACCCTGTTCGACCGGCTTTATCCGAAGGTAAGCGACTACTGCAAAGGCTATCTCGATGCCATCATGCAGGCACAGTTAAAGGTCTCCGGCTACAATTTTATAGAGGAAGTTTTAACCGGGCAGATCCTGGAAGAGTTGAAACAGGCAGAGCCCTATGTTCCGTCTTCTGACGGTGTGGAAACACTGGAACATGTCTATTCCACTTATTACATTGACCGACAGCTGACTTCTATGGAACGCATCCAGCTTTTGACCAGCATCGGTGCCAGACATCCGCTGAAGCTGTTCACGTTAAATCCCGACGTTCTGATTCCGGGTGTCACCAATATGGGGGTTACCGACTACTACAGTGAAATGCCGTATATTTTTCACAACAGCAAAATAAATCTCAATATTACACTGCGCAGTATCAAATCGGGAATTCCGCTGCGCTGTATGGATATTATGGGTGCCGGCGGTTTTCTGCTGACGAATTTTCAGGCGGATTTTTTGAATTTCTTCACGCCTGGTGAGGACTTTGTCTATTATGAGGATGAAGCAGACTTGCTTCACAAGATTGACTATTATCTGGAGCATGAAGATCAGCGGAAGGAAATTGCGTCCAACGGTCATCGAAAGGTTATGGAAAACCACAGTTTTGAAAAATGTCTTGCCGACATTTTAGCAGTCGTTTTTGAAAAGTAGGGACACAAAAAAGCTGGTGAAGATTCACCAGCTTTTTATGTAAGTTACTTATGGTTGTAATTACTGTAATAAGGATAATACACCCTGAGTAGACTGATTTGCCTGTGCAAGCATAGACTGTCCAGCCTGAGAAAGAATGTTGTTCTTGCTGTATTCAACCATTTCTTTAGCCATATCTGTATCACGGATACGAGATTCAGCTGCAGATGTGTTCTCAGAAGCAGTATCCAAGTTCGCAATGGTGTGCTCCAGACGGTTCTGAACTGCACCAAGTGCGGAACGCTGTGCAGATACTTTCTCAATAGCGGACTGAATTGCTTTCATTGCGCTGCCTGCTTTTGCAAAGCTGGATACAGAAAGACCTGTATTGTAAGCTGTTGTAGCCAGTGTTGTGTTACCAGCTGTTACAGAAGCTGTACTTCCACCAAAGATAGCGGTAGCGTTCATGTTCGAGATTGAGATTGAAATGCTCTGTCCAGATAAAGAACCAACCTGAAGATTTTTTCCTGTGAAAGATCCATCAATCAAGTTCATTGTATTGAACTGTGTTGTAGACTGGATACGATCGATTTCAGATGTCAACTGGTTAATTTCTTCCTGAATTGCATTTCTATCAGCAGTTGTATTGGTATCATTAGCTGCCTGAGTAGCTAACTCATTCATACGCTGTAAGATAGAATGTGTTTCATTTAATGCACCTTCAGCTGTCTGAATTAAGGATACACCATCCTGTGCATTGGAAGAAGCTTTGTCAAGACCACGGATCTGGCTTCTCATTTTCTCAGAAATGGAAAGTCCTGCTGCGTCGTCTGCTGCTCTGTTGATTCTGTAACCAGAAGATAACTTCTCTGTTGATTTTGCCTGTGCACTTGTTGTAATACCTAACTGTCTGTTGGTATTCATTGCGGATAAATTGTGCTGTACTACCATAATTATTTCCTCCTTGAATATAATGCAGCTTCCATGCTGCTAAATTTGTTTTCGCGTGAAGTACTTCTCCATCGGCCGTACGCTCCTCTGGTTTCTCCCTCACTAAGTAACATTGTTTGTTTACTTGTATTATATATCGGATAGCTAATCCGATACTTTATAGTAAATAGAAAAAAATTATATTTTTTCTAAATTACTTCTTATTATCCAGAAACTGAGGGTCCACATAATTCAATTTCATCATATTTTTATAATACTGGCTGACCGCCTTTTTACTGCTTTTCACCTCACGAATCTGTTTCTTTACCGTAGAAAATTTAGTTAGAATCAAATCCTTATTTCGCTGTTCCTGTGTCTGTACCTGTGTGCTCTTTTCCATAATTTCGGAAATATACCTCTGCATCACTGCGATGTCGGCAGCATAGGCAGCTCGATTCTGAAGCAGCTCTTCCTTTACACGTTCATATACCTGTTCAAAGCCCTGATCCAGTTCAATCAACTGCTCTACAAGCTCTGCTTTTTCCGCTAAATTCTGCTCCAGATCATCCGGAGGCAGTTCCGGATCCGCCAGCAGCTGCTTTTGCAGCGTATTCTTGACTATGATCCGATCCAGTATCTGAACCTTTTTTGCAAGACCCTGTTTTAAAACTGCGATATAATCATTTCTCTGCATGGACTCTCCTTACCTTAAGAAACCTTCGTACCGTTATTGGTCAGCCGCATCACTTCTCTCCATGTATCTCGCATGGTACGCAGATGTTCCAGCACTTCCTCAAGAATTTCCTTATCCTTTTTCAGGTTTGCTTCCAGCAGCCTGTCTTTGAGGTAACGATATACTTCATCAAAATCTTTTGAAACCTGGTATTTGGGATTCAGTGTTGCCTGAAATTCCATGACGATATTTTCCACCTTAATGATATTCGCATGTGCCTTTGGAATATCCTTCTCATCGATTGCCCGAATGGCAATATTGCAAAACTTAATTGCACCCTCATACAACATCAGTGTAAGTTCTGCCGGAGATGCTGTCATAATTTTATTATTTGCATATGCTGCATATCCATTATTCAAAGCCATATAATACCTCCCTGTATTGGCAAAATTTTATGTATTTTATTCCATGCTTAACCAAGCAAACTCGATAAAGAGGATGCATTACTTTGTAACGTAGCAAGTGCGGATTCCATTGCCGCAAATTTCTTGTAATAGTAATCTTCCATATCGGAAACTTTGTCTTCCCAATCAGAAATGGTAGTAGTGTAGTCGCTATATTCCTTTGCCATCTCCTTATCGTTATAGACCGTGTATACGCTGCTCAATGTCGTGGCCTTCATCTTGGAATCCAGAGCATCGTATAAACCGGAAGTCAATTGCTTCATGTATTCCACGAGATCATCCGGATTATTTTCAATTGCCGCCCTTAATTTATCTGTTTTTGTACTGGTTGCCGAATCATCGGTATCCCCATTGATATGATAAGCATTCTGTTGATTGTCACTCGCATTTAAGATTCCAAGTGTTGATATACCAAAGCTGGAGAGACTGTAGGTTTTCCCATTAATCGTATAGGACTTCGCCATGGAATTTTCCATCGCACTCATAACGCCGTCTAACGTATCATCCCTACGCAGCAAAGCGCTCTTGATTTTTTCTTCCCATTCCTCTACTTCAGTATCCGTCATGGAGTCTTTTTCATCTGAGGTAAGCGGCTCGTAACCCTTGGCAGAGTCCGCATTATAAAGAGATGTCATCTCATTGATCAGCGAATTATATTCTGTTAAAAAGCTTTTTATCTTATTGTAAATGCCGTCTGTATCTGTCTTTGACGTAATCGTCACTTCAGAGTCGCCGGTTACTGCCAGTGCTTCAATGGTAAGGCCATTGATCGAATAGCTGTTCGTCGATGACGTATATTCTGCACCGTTTAAGGAAATGACCGAATCCTGTCCATTTACGCGGGTAGCTCCGGAGCTGTAAGTCACGGAATCCGGATTGTCAATTACCGACTGTGCATAAGAAACTCTCGATGCAAGTGCGGATGATGTCTCACCGTCCGAAATCAGTGCATACTGTGAGATCACTGCATTATTTGCCGTAATCTGTGTATTATTTGCGGAAATCGTATCCTGAAGAGAGGTAATCTCGGTTTCCAAAGAGCTTGTCAGATCAGAAATTGTTCCGGCTGCATACTGTTCCTTTACATCCGTTACATTGGATGCATTGTCTTCATCCGCTTCATATTTATTCACGGTACTCAGGTTTGCAAGAAAAGCCGTAGCCGCGGAACTGTCTGTTGTGGCTTCGTCTCCAGTACCCGTCGTCGTAATCAGACCTGCCGATGTTTCAAGTGCAGTCAGACGGTCGGAACCTTTCACACTATAGGTATCGCTCTCTGTCGCTTCTATCAGCTTGCCGTCCGAATCATACAAAAGATTGCCGTCTTCATCTGTTTTATAACTTTTTGCAAGATTGCTGGAAGACATTGCTCCAAGTGTAAGAATATCCTTCTGTTCGCTGCTGCTCAGGGAAGAAATGGCATCCTGCGTGCTTTTGTATGCATTGGCATAGGCAATCTGCTTCACATTCGCCGTAATCTTGGTGCTCGCTGCCTCACTTGCAGCTTTGAGTGTTGTGTTACTGTCCGTCGCAGATGTCACCTGATCCAGATAAGTCTGAATCGCTTCCTGTGTCTTTGTCTCACTATAGGTGCCTCCGCTCGTGATCACATTTCCATCTGTGTCGTAGGTGAGATTGCCGTTCGAATCCAGGACATAGTAGCTGTTACCGTCCGAATCTTTTGCATATGCCGCCCAAGAGGAATAAGCTGCGGAATTCGATGTGGACGCCACATTCAGACCAAGTTTTGTCAGTGCGTTCACACCATCCGAAGTCGTACCTGTCAAAGAAAAGTCATTGTCGACACCGGTGGAACTTGCAGCTACATAGATTCTCTGGTTCGTCGAATCATAGCTGGCTTTTACACCTGCATTGTTCAGCTTTGTGACAAAGTCACTGATTGTCGTTGTGCCGTCTACGGAAATACTGGTGGTCTTTCCCTGGCTGGTCACACTGATCGCGCCTGTTCCGCCTGTGTACCCAAGATCGGATAAGGTACTGTTTTCCGTCGTAGAACTGGCCAGTTTTCCACCGGTCAGATAGCCGGACTTGGCAATCTTGCTGATGGATAAGGAATAGCTGCCGTTAACCGCACTGTTCCCAGCTGTAACCGTAGCTTTTGTGGAGTCTGATACGGATGCGGTCTTCAACGTATAAGCGGCTGTAAAACGAAGATTACTGATGTTCTCATACAGGCTGTATATCTTTGTATTCAGCGATTTCCAAGCGCTTTGTTTCCAGGAAAGCTTCGTCTGCGCTTTCACATAATTGTCTTTTTTCACACTGTATGCAGATACCAGTTCCTTTATAATAGAATCCGTATCAAGTCCCGAATTCAGTCCCGTAATTCTTATCGTCATTTTAACTCCTCCTAACGTTTTTCATCGATCATAAGCCCCGCCATTTCCCAAACTTTCTCAATCATATCCAAAGTCTTTTCCGGTGGATACTCCTTAATCACCTTCTTGGTATCTTTATCAACGATTTTAATCATAACACGGTTTGTTCCCTCATGAATACCGAAGATTGCCTCTGTGTGCCGATTGTTCTTATTAATATTCTCAACTACTTTTTTTATGGATTCCGTCTGCATTGCGCTTTCCTGCGCACTTGTATCCCACTCGTTTTTCTTTTCCGTTCCGTTCACCGCATTCACTTCAGCACTCTGCTCAAGCTTCTCCGATGCTGCCTGACTTGTTTTCGCATCCGCATTCTGTTTCTCACTCGTCTGAGACGCACTTCCCTGGTACGTCACTCCGGTACTGTTAATTGATTCGATTGACATTCTGTACCACCTCCATGTGATATACATCATTCATTTACATGAGACAATCCCCTTTGTCTATACAATCTGATCCTATCATCTATATCGACAAAACCACGGAATACTTTAGAATCTAGAGCAAATTTTTCAGTGCTTCCAGTCCGTCAAGCTGCAGTGACGCCTCATTCTCTTTCTGAATCTGCAGATAGACCTCTTTGCGGTAAACAGGCACTTCCTTCGGTGCCGATACGCCCAGCTTGATCTGATCTCCGCGGATCTCCAATACGGTGATTTCTATATCATTGTTAATCACAAGTGATTCACCTTTTTTTCTGGTTAATGCCAGCATGCCTATTCACCTGCCTTTTCTTTGTTATTCTTAATCTTATCATATATTTTATATTTTACCGGCAGATCATTTTCTACAATCAGCTGGCTGGCTTTGCGGCTGTCCGTATTCACCACGATCGGTGCTCTCAGATTCACTGCAATTTCCTCAATATTCGAAGGAACCGTAACGGTAACCAGTACGAACAGATTATCTTCTGCAAAATCACCCAGAGGTTTCAGCAGATCATCTTCCACATTCGGATTGTAATCCGGATAGACCGCAAGAGGATCTAATACAGGAAATGCCAGTTCCGGCTCATCCAGTGACTGAAGCCAGGAAAGAGCCGCCTTATTCTCCGCCTCACTGTCATAGATCAAAGTGAACTGTTTTAATTCAGGGAAACCAATCAGTCCCTGTTCAAACGAGATCACCTTATCCTCTTCGATTTCTATTTCCCCAAAAATTCTGGTATTCACCTTCATGTTTGCCCTCCTACAGGTAATCTAATAGCGTCTGTTTCGCCAGCTTGCCGGCAGCCTGAAGAGATGCCTGATATGCCGTATATGCCGATGTATAGTCGATGACAATGTCGGATAAATCCTTATCCTCATTGCTGGACTTCAACGCTTTTACGGTCGTCTGCTGGTTTGACATTCTTGTCTTAATGATGTCCAGCCGGTCTCCCTTGCTTCCGACATCTGTGATTGCAAGATTGACCTCAGACATGTAATTCGAAAAGTCGGTAATTCCATTGCTGAACAGCTTCTGCATATTATCATCCGCATAATCCATCTGCTTATTCGCAGCATCGAGCCATTCCTGCAGTTTCGCCTGTGAATCATCATCCGAATACTGACTTTCTTTCATCATCGCTGTAATCTTATCCACCGTATCATGTGCACTGATCGCTGTTTTTACCGCTGTAATCAGCTCATCCACATCTCTTCCCATCGAAGAGTCAAATACGTTACTTGCCACGGTATTGACGTTAATTGTCTGATTCGATGCTACCGTATAATTAATATCTTCCGAAATGAAATTGCCATTTGCATCATAGTTCGTATATTTGATTGGATTCGACGAATCGGTTGTATCCGTACAATCATAATAATTCTCCGGCTTTAATTCGCCCTCGTCAAATCCTGTTTTATCGTAATTTACCGTAACTGTCGCACTGTTCGAATTGATATCCTTTGCGACATTCGTACCGACCAGCAGCTCGCCGGTATCCGAATTGAAGACCACTTCATCGTCTCCCACCGCATAGCCGGAAGCTTCTAACTGCGCTGTCGTCTGTGTGGTAACGGTATAGGCAGAAGCAACGGTTGTAGTCGTCTGCGTTCCGCTTGCATCCGTCGTGACAGTCGTCTTAGTGCCTGCCATGAGATCCGTTGTAACAGCCGTGGTCGTTCCATCCGATGCAGTGGATGAATAAGAGTAGCTTAATTTGTCCATCTGCGAGATTCCGTCATATGCGAGCCGGATTCTTTTTAATGTAGTATAAGAAGGGTCATCCGGTGAAGTACCATTGAGCACGGCATCTGCCACATCCTGCTCGGTCGGTGTAGAAATTTCGTTATAGTAATAGGTCTTCTCCTCCATTGCCGAAGAAGAGATGTACTGACTGATATTATAGGAACTATTCGGAGCTGCCTCCGTAAAGGTCAGTGTTGTATTGGTCTTATAGCCCGTGAAGACTGTTCTTCCGGCATAATCCGCATTTCCTTCTGCATAAACCTGGTCTGCAAGTGCTTCCAGCTGGCTTAATATGGTATTTCTGTCATCCGCAGTCAGTGTATCGGTCGAACCGTTTACACACTGTGTATGAATATCTGTCAATACGGATTTCATATTCGTGAGTGCCGTCTCCGTTACGTCCATCCAGGACTCCGCATCCGGAATATTCTTCTCATAATACTGAGTGATCTGGCTCAAACTGCTCCGAAGACGCAATGCCCGGATTGCCACAACCGGATCCTCGGACGGCCTGCTGATTTTCTTCTGGGAAGACATCTGATTATTCAGTGTATTTACAGTTACTTTGTTACTGTTTATATTCGCCTTCGTATTTGCCGCAATTATATTGTTGGTTATCCGCATATCCTTTTACCTCCTTACACACCTGTCTCCGTAATCAGACGATCATACATTTCAGACATTACCTGAATCATTTTTGAGGCCAGATTGTAGGCATTCTGATATTTCACAAGATCCAGCGCCTCTTCGTCCTGATCCACACCGGATACCGACTGTCGCTGTGTCTCAATGGTCGACTGAATATTGGTAAAATTAGTATTAAACAACGATGCTTCCTGCGTATCCACGGAAATATCAGAATACAAACACTGCAGGAAATCGTCCGCACCTGCTCCACGGTACATTGTAGTATCACTCTTTAATTTCAATGTATTTGTAATGATATCGTAGGAATCCGCACCGTTTGTATAATTCGATTTTGTCATTGTCGCAATTCTGCTCGGGTCCTTGACACTTGCACTTGCAACCCCAAAATTTGCAGCAGTCAGCTGATAATAGGAATCAGAAGTGGAAGATACAGAACTGTCATCAAAATCATATTCCGAACCGGATGCACTGTTATTTGCAATAAAAAATGCACCCATGGCATTGCCGTTCAAATCTACACCAGGGTCATCCTCCGTTCCCTCCTGCAAATCATTGAACGCCTTTGCAAATACACGGATAAACTCACTCATCTGGGCCATATAGTACGGAATTCCCATTGCATCAATACTGCTTCCGATACTTGCCGACTGTCCGGCCAGTTTGCCCTTTTCAACGGTATTCAGTTCTTTTTCCAACGTATAGGTATAGCTGTAGGTATACGTTGCATTCCCGTCTGCATCCAGCACCGGATCACCATTGCTGTCTACAACCGCCTCTTTATTCATTGTAAAACCGGAATAATTGTAATTGGTACCCTGAATCGTCAGGATTCCTTCACTTGCAATATTCAGTTTTGTAACATCCGTTATCGATGGATCGTTAATGGTTATGGTAGAAACGGTTTTTCCATTTACCGTTGTTGTGCCGAACGCACTGCTTCCCGTAGCGACTGTTCCGGTAAAATTGGATTTGTTATTGCCGTCCCGTATCTCAAAAAGAGCCCGCAGAGAACCGGATGTGGCAGACCCTGTCGGGTTAAAGGATACGCCGGTTTCTTTCCAGCTCAGATCGTACAAACCGTCCGCATCTGTCTGGTTTACTTTATTCTCTCTTGCGGTATACGCCAGCTCATGATATTCATACGTGTCAACCAGTGTCTGTCCGTTTATCTTAATCCGATAGGTCGTTGCACCGGTACTTGTATTCGGATCATTGCTGTTTGTTACCTCATTTTCCTCTACTTCCACCGGAACGATTTTTGAAAGCTGATCTACCAGAAGTGCACGCTGGTCCCGAAGCTCATTTGCATAGCTGCCCTGAATCTCAATCGCATTGATCTGTTTGTTCAAAAGTGCTATTTTCTGCGCCGTTGCGTTCAGCTCATCCACCGTTGATTTGATTTCGTTATTTACATCTGACTGCATCTGTGTCAGCTGCGTTGAAACGCTGTTAAAATAATTCGTCAGATTCTGAGCCCCACTGATAAACTGATTTCTCGCACTGGTATCAGAAGCGCTGTTCTTCAATGTCTCGAGATTGTTGAAAAAAGTATCCAAAATGGAGGAAAAACCGGTGGAGGTATCATCATCTGTATAAATTTCTTCAATCTGCTCCATGTAATATAGCTTTTTCTCATATAAGCCTACACTGGACTGGTTTCTCCAATACTTTGTATCGTAATAGGAATCACGAACCTGCTTGATGGAAGTCACATTTACACCAGTTCCAGCCGTTCCGTATTTTGCGTTGACGCGGATAGAATCAGAGGCCGAAAGATTCGCCACCTGCCTGCTGTAGCCGGCCGTATTTACATTGGAAATATTATTTGCCGTTGTATTCACCGATGCCTGAAATGCAGCAAGCGCAGATGCGGATATATTCAGTCCAAAAAAAGTTGATGCCATAGCTTTCCTCCTTTCTAAGCTCCAAGTGAATTAATCAGTGTTTCCATCATTTCACTCACCACGTTGATGTAACGACTTGCAGCATTATATGCATTCTGGTATTTGATCATATTGGTCAGTTCCTCATCGGAGGAGACGCCGGTGATCTGCTGCCGCTGGTTATTGATGGCCGTAGCAGTTCCCTCTAATGTGGTAGCGGTAGTCTCATATACAGAACCGGCAGTTCCAAGTTCTCCGATCATCTGCGAGTAATACTCCGCAAAGGTACAGGTTCCGGTACTGTTCGGGCTTAAGGTCATCGCACTGTTTGACCACACATCAGAGAGTGCCTGCCCAAGACTGTAATCCACTTCTCCGCTCTGTGTCTTGTATGCAAGAAGTGAGGTTTCCTCCATAATATCTGCATTAACGCTGAGGCTCTTTGTGGTATACATCTTTGATGTATCCGTAGTGTCTTCTGTGTTGTATACATAATAGGTCTTGCCGTCATCGCCTGTCACGGTAGTATAACGTTCACAACCGGTTCTGGTAAACAGTTCTGCCGGAGGTATTTTCCCGTCACTTCCAACAGAGCAGTTTTCGGAATCCAGAATCAGCGTCCCTGCCGGATAGGACACGGCATTGCCGTTTTCATCTGTTCCGGTGATTGCCGAAGCGGATGCCACATTCGGGCAGATTGTGTCATTAATTGCAGTCACAATTGAGTGAATCAACTGATCCAGCTGTGCCTCTGCCGTCAGCATGACCGACATGCCGGTCGAATCATTATAATCATCTGCAGACATTCCTTCGATATCCGTATAGTCTGCATAAGAATTGCCACGCTGCATGACAAGCGCTTTTAATTCTCCGATGTCCGTATTCGTCTCGGACGATATATCTACATCATAATTAAATACTGCAGAATACTGTCCCTTACTCGTATCGGACATTTGCGGCCAGTATGGCGTAATAAATCCTGTGACTTTATCGACCTGTTTTCCCATCTCATACACATGGGTCTCATCGACAAAGTCCACCCCTTCCAATTTAACCTTAACGGTTCCGTCGGATAGTTCCTTATAGGAAATATTTGCCAGTGAAGAAAGCTGATCCAGTGCATTATCCCGCTCGTCCCGCAGACTCATAGCCGTTTCTACACCGCCGGCTTCTATCTTGGCAATCTGCTGATTTAAACTATAAATCGTGTTTCCAAGTTGATTGATCTGGTCAATGTCATCGGAAATCTGTGTATTGATATTTTTCTGGTAACTTTGTAAGCTGGAATATACGGATTGTGAACGACTGATAAACAGAGTTGCCTTCTGCATGATCAGATTCTGATTCGCGGAATCGGATGGGTCTTTGGCAAATTCCTGAAATGCGGTCCAGAAGTCCTCCAGATTGCTCTGAAATGCTTCTCCTTCCATTTCCTGATAGTACGTTTCCACTTCACTTGTAGTGGAGTAGCACGCAGCATAAAATGCCTGCCGTCCTGATTCGGCACGATAAGATTTGTCTAAAAAATAATCCCTCGTATGTACCACATCCGCTATTGTCACGCCAAATCCTGACTGTTGATTGCTGATAGCTGCAGTGGTATTGAAGGTTGTATAACTTAAATCGCCAAATAATACCTGCTGGCGTACATAGCCAGTTGTATTTACATTGGCAAGGTTATTTGCTGTTGTATTGAGTGCAGTCTGACTGCTCTTAAGCCCGGATGCGCCAACATACAAACTTCCCATTCCATTTGCCATGATACATAATCCTCCTGTCCTGTTTTTTTACTGTTTTGCATCGAAGCCGCCGGTCCCAAGCAGATCCCCCGTATTATAAGCGGACCTGTTGTAATTGGCTGTTTCGGGTGCCTGTCGCAGACTTTTGAACAAGTTCAGATCGAATTCCACCATCTCAAGCGCATTTTTCAGCAGCACCTGATTCTGTTGGTTCCACTGTATCATTTCATCCAGCGTTGCACGCAATCTCGTTCGGAATTCCAGAAGTTTTTTCTGTTCTTGAGGCTGTTTTTCCAGGATTTCTATCATTTTATCAACGGTCAGCTCTTCGCGATTTCTGCCGAGCACCACCGCCATGTCTGCAAGAACTCCGGTACGCTTCAGTTCAAGGTTGTGCAGAATATCTGCAACCATCTGCTCCTGATCGGTAATTTTTTCCAGTTCAGTAATATTCGCATCAATGATAACCCGTCTTTTTCTCTCCGACAGACCTATCAGTTCGCGGTATTCTTTTTCCTCGCTCTCTAAAATTCCAAGCAGATCATCCATCAAACTTGCCACGGTTCATCCTCATTTCCTATAATTGTGCTGTGCGGTACTTTTCCAGTAATTTATTTGCAAAATCTCCGGAATCTACACTGTAATCTCCCGACTGGACACTTGATTTAAGCTCTGAAACTTTATCTTCCCTGATGTCCGAAGCTTCTGCGACTGCCTGTTTTGCGATCTGGAAGTCATGTCCAAACGATGATATCTGTACTTCATCCCTTGCCTGACTCACTCCATATGTGCTCTGGGTCTTGGCTGCTTTATTTGTCTGGTACATGGCCGCCACCTGATTGTAAGCTTCTATACGCATAACGGCATCTCCTTTCTTCCTTGAAATATAAGCTATTTTCTAGCGTTCTAAATTATTTATCGGATGTTTCCCAGCAAACCTTAGCGCTTTTTTGAAGTTTTTCCTAGAATTTAATAAATTCCGTATTCCGGCCGCCTCGTTAAAATCTATCGGCATGATGTCGGAAACAGAATTGTGAAGCGGATTAAAATACAATATAATGAGAATTAGATACCGATCAAATGTCCTATTTTACACAGTGCAACTGCCGGTTGACAAAAAACCATGTACGGTTGCTGGCATTGCAACTGTCATTTCTGATACGATTGCATTACCAGAAAAAGAAAGGAGTTTTGTTCATGAATATTGCAGACAGAATACAGAATTTACGTAAGGTAAGAGGTATCTCCCAGGAAGAACTTGCCGATCAGGTGGGCGTCTCCCGCCAGGCCGTATCCAAATGGGAAAGCGAGCAGAGCGTCCCGGACATTGATAAGATTCTTCTTATGAGTGAATATTTTGACGTCACAACCGACTACATCCTCAAAGGAATCGAAACCCGGGCAAGTGACAAGAGGAAGGGGGAAAATGCGGGGATCTGCATGATCGTAGCTACAATGCTGAATTTTATCGGCCTCATCATCTCCTGTGCCATATGGTATGAAAAACAGCTGCCCATGGCACTTGTGATCGGTCTGGTTTTTATGGCACTGGGCTGCATGGTCTTTGGTATCGGACTGGCAGATTCCACACCGGAGTCAGTGAAACAAGCAAAGCGCAGCTTCTGGACCTTTAACATTTGGTTTTTGTGCTTCCTGCCGCTTTCCTTCCTTTATAATCTGCTTTTCACAGGTGCGACGGCACCTTACCCGCTGCTGCGAGATCCGGTCATTGCATTTCCAATCTTCTGGCTGGTCTATATAGGCATATGCCTCGGTGTAATTTTATTTGCGGTCTCCAAAAGAAACAAGTGAACGAAGAACCTCCCCCCGTTATGCTTTAAATATGATTCTTAGAGATTCTTTCCATATGGATGAGCCATACACGTTCCTCCGAACCATGTATACGGCTCATCCTGTTTCTTCTCGCATCTGCACGCTTCTACCACTGCTTTTTATAGGTTTTCACACAGGAAGTGCTTTCGGAACACTGGCCACAAGATAACCGGCAGTCTTGTCTTTGTCACTGAAAAGCCAGATATGGTCATTGATCTTACCTATTTTCATTCTCTGAGATATGTTAATCTCTTTGCGCATATTTTGGCTTTACCAGTTTCTTTTTCACAGTATCTGCAGTAAAATCATATAGCACAGTGTTCCCGTAAGGATACTGAGCAGCGTGTTATGTTTCCACTTATAGCTTATGGCAACCAGTACCACTGCCGTTATTTTCGGAAATCCTATTCTGATAGAATCATCCCCCATGTCTTTTAAACAATATACAATCAAAACGGCCATAATTGCTGACGGCAGAATTTTACCCAGCCGCTCCAGTCGCTTTGGCATCTTTTTTTCACCCCGGAACGCAAGGAACGGCAGGGCCCGGAGTAAAAACGTAATACCCGCAGATATGCCGATCGCTGCAATCGTCATAGATGTTCTCACGCTTCTGCCCCCTTTTTTTCAATCATCAGCAGACCTGATGTCAGAATCAATGCCGGAAGCATGAAATTACTTTGACCGAACAGGAACAGGCATACCACCGAAATGATAATTCCCAGGATTGCAGGTACATGATCATCCGCCTTTTCCCACTGGTCAATAAAAATAATGACAAACAGGGCCGTCATGCAAAAATCAATCCCTTTCAGTTCAAAAGGGAGCAATTGTCCAAGAATCCCTCCTGCAACAGCTCCAAACATCCAATAACAGCGGCTCAGCAATGCTACCCCGAACATCATGTCATGTTTCTGCTCTTTGGGCATGTCCAGCGTACAATTTACCGCATAGGTTTCATCTGTCATGGTATGAATCATATAGAACTTTCTTTTCCGCATTTCTTTAAAATCTTCCACAAATGTCAGACTGTAAAAAGTCTGCCTGCTATTCAGCAGAAGTGCCGTCAATCCAATTGTAACGAGCGATGCTCCACCGCTCAAAAATGTAATCAGCAAAAACTGGAACGCTCCCGTATACACTGTCATGCTGACAAGCAGCGAAACATACCAGTGAAATCCGTTTTCCTCCATCATGATTCCATACGCCATGCTGACAAAAAAGTAACTGCACAAAATAGGCAGTGACTTTACAAAAGCCTGTTTCATATGTTCTCTTTTCATTTCATTGTTTTCCTATCTATTTAATATGCTTTATGAGGATATTATACCTGCTTAGCTGCCCTCAGTCAAACACAAAACAAGCTCACGAAGTCCGACTCCTTCGAAAGCTTATTTTTCATATCTATCTCATTTGCATCTTCCCGAAATCGTAATTCGGTACAAATCAAAAATCAGTCGCTTAAATCCACATCTGCGATGATGACATATTGGTATTCCGGATGCCTCTTTACCAGTTCTTCCTCAATTTCCCGGAGCAGTTGATCCACATCCTTGACAGAAAAGTCTCTGACAAGATCAAAGAAGATGATTTTCCCGGAATCATCCACATGAAATCCATGCATCTGAAGTACCCCTGCGTGGTTCAGTACAAGCTCCCGGATTTCTTCGTATAAGTGCCGCAGTTCATTTCCCTGTGAAGGTACTGCATAAATACCGCAGGTAAGCACCACTTTAAATTTTCGATAGATGCATCCGCTTATTTTTCGTGTCAGCTCATCTATCTGTGAAGCACTTAAGCGGTCGCTGATTTCCACATGAACGGAACCTGCCAGGCTCTGAGGACCATAGCTGTCCAAATACAGATCATATACTCCAAGCACCTGATCAAATGAAGCAATTTCTTTTTTGAGATTCTGTGACAATTGGGCATCCACACGTTTTCCCAGTATATCGTCCAGAGTGTCTCTTAACATTCCGATTCCTGCCTTCATAATAACAAGCGCAATGACCGCTCCGAGCCAGCTGTCCAGATTGATTCCCCATAACAGGGCTATACATGCACTTGCAAGTGTGGCGAGCGAAACCATCGCATCAAACAGAGCATCAGAACCGGAAGCAACCAGAGAATCCGAATCTGTTTCCTGTCCCTTCTTTTTCGTGTATCTTCCAAGGATTAGTTTTACAACAACAGCCACAAGAATAATAAAAAGAGACACTGGCGTGAAACTTGCCGCTTCCGGTGACAAAATTTTCTTTGCCGACTCTATGAGTGCAGTAAGTCCCGCAAATAGCACAATGCAGGATATCAGCATGGCACTTAGATATTCTACCCTGCCATAACCAAGCGGGTGCTTTTTATCAGCCGGTTTTGCCGCCAGTTTAATACCTACAATGGTTATGACAGAAGACATCGCATCGCTGAGATTATTGACCGCATCCAGCATAACGGCTATGGAATTTGATAAAAGTCCCACCATTGCCTTGAATACTGCAAGCATAATATTGGTTGCGAGCCCAATGATACCGGTTTTTACAATAATCTGATTTCTAGATTTCTGTTCCATTTTAATTTACCCCTACCGCAATTCTTTTATTTTTACAACTCTATTGTTTTTCTTATTTAAATTACATGCAATGCATAATTAAATTGTACGCAATCTTTCTTGGAATGTCAATATTTTTACGGAATATTTCTAGAACAAAAGTGTACTCGTACACTCCCGCATTCTACTACTTCGGATGTGCAACTTCTGTTCCGTAACGAAGCTGTGCATCTAAATTATATTCTATCGAAAAAGCATAACTTTCACACGTTAATGCAACAATGTCTTTTCGATAGAATAAAACAAAAACCCTGAATCACAATTCAGGGTTCTCCATTTTATATCTTATATAAGTACCATCTAATCCAGTTCGCTTTTCCGGATCGTTGTCGTGCAGAAATTCAATTGGGCGTCTTCATCCTCTGCTTCATCGCCTCCGCCGGTAAACAACTTTTTATCCGGATCCACACCATCAATTGCAGTGACCTTTCCTGTCCCTTCTCCAACAGAAGCGCCGGGAACCCGGAAAGTACGGATATCAATTGGTTCAATTGAAGTTTCATCCGGCTTTTCCAACTGCGGAATCCAATCATATGGAACTCTGTAAGCTCTGTAAACCATGTTGATTGGGAATTTTCCCATGATGTTGTTAAAATACGGATTCACATACTCCCATACCACCTCATGTTCCGGCGTCACTTCAAAAATTCTTCCGTCCGATCCTTCTGTAATCAGCGTGTTGCCATTCGGCAGGCGCTGTGCAGAACTGATATAGGAGCTGTAGAATTTGGATGCGTCGGTAAAAAGCAATGCACCTGCCTCAAGAGGCGTGTACTGCCATTTTATTTCCAATGTGGTTGGATCAAACTGCAACACTCTGGAATAATCCCTCACTGCATTGTTAATTCCATCCAGAGATCCCGGATTTGGAATCCCGTATCCACCCATTCCACCGTTATCATACACAAGGAGATCTCCCTCACCTGGCAGCCCTTTTGGTATCATATGAAGATGATGCTGCCCGATGATCCAGCCAAGTGCCTTGGTTTCTTTGGATTCATTAAAATCCGGACCGATTTTCCAAACAACGTTTCCGGTCTTTTTGCTGATAATCACCAGAATATTGGCATTCCTTGAGTCCAGAATAATATTTTCCGGTGCAAATCTTTCATCGCCTTCCTCATACCAGTGATTTTCCCCGAGTGTGGAAATGCTGTTGATATGCAGCCAGTCCCCATCCCCGTTGCGGACATTCGGATTTCGGAATAACGCGTTTTTGGCTGCTTCATCAAAACCAAATTCTTCGAAATGTTCACTTGCTCTCCATGTCCATACAATTTCTCCATCCCAGGTCACTTCGATGATTTTATCATCAATCAGCCGTTTGTCCGTTATTTCATGATTATATAGATTTTCATGGGTAAGAATCAGTGTATTTCCATGATCGGAATACGGTTCACTGTCCGGTGCATAATATCCGGTAGAAGATCCCTCCCTTTGGTAGTCATGATGCTGTCTCGCCATATACCTTGGCTCTTCTCCGGGATCCGCCACGAATTCTGTCCGATCAAACTTCCAGACAATGCTGCCATCCCAGTCAACCTGAACCAGATCCAACTGATCCTGATATCCATATTTACTGTTTCTTGACCCTGTCGTTCCCATCACATGTCCACCCGGAAGGATTTTGTTTGGAAAACCTCCCAGTCCAGCCCATAGCTGAACTTCATTGCCGTTCATGTCTACGAGCAATGCCCCTTTTGCTGACGGAAATACCGTATATCCATTAAATGCTTTCTCTTTGTTATAAACCGTTGTTCCGGTTGGAAACACCTTTGGCTGACCCATTTTCTTACCTCCTTAAATCTGATTTAATTTTGAAAGAGTTCCCTGTATCGCTTCTTTTGGTACAAAACCCACGGAGCGATCTCTGATTTCACCGTTTTTTATGTACAATACGGTTGGTACGGACTGCACGTCAAATGCACCGGTCAAAGCAGCCTCGGCTGCGATATTTACACGTCCAAAAGCCGTATCCGGAATTTCCGTTACCATCTGCTCCAGCTCCTTTTCCAGCATTTTGCAATGTCCGCAGTCCGGGCTGTAAAACACAACAACCGCCGTGCCTTTCTTTGTGAAAAATAAATTTCTTGTTTCGTTTGTGATTTCTGTCATAATAACCCGTCTCCATTTCTTCTTCACTTTAAGACCTTCTATCAGACGCTCTGCTTGCCGAACGGACAGACAATCATACAAAGTCCACAGGGGCCTTTTTTCTTCCCACCCGTATTTGGGGGCAGATACTGCGTACAACTCCGATAATTAATCCGGTCATCTACTGTCTGGTGTGTCTCCCACGCTTTTCCGGAAAGGCACTTCGCCGGACAAATTGTAACACAGCGATTGCAGTCCGGCAGGCATCCGGTTGTCACCGGCACATCCGCAGCGGGCAAAGCTGCATCCATCAGTATTCCCGCCAGCCGCACTTGCGGACCGTATTCTCTCGTAATCAGAAGATCATTTTTCCCAATCCAGCCAAGACCCGCTCTCGCCGCTGCATATTTTAAAGGAAACTCCACCACAAAATCATTTTCTTCGTTTCTTCTGACCACCGGCACATAACAGGAAATCTGCTGCTCTTCCAGCAGTTGTCTGATTTTGCCTGTTATTATTTCGATGATCTGATTACATGCGCTTCTTTCCTGTGCCATAGCATCTTTGGAATAATTTTCAAGAGAAATCTGATCCCGGTACGGTACTGCAAATACCAGTGCCGTGCCATACAACTGATCAAATTTACTGCCATCCGTATGCAGATAGCCATAACGAAGCTGTGGCCATTCCTGAAAGATGGCATCCAGTCTTTCTTTCAGCATCGTCCATCTCTCCAGTCTATTTAAAATCTACTGCATCCGGATAGATTGCCTTTAAAGGATCTGTGTTGATGAATTCCTTGATATCGTATTCTTTATCAAAGTTTCCATTCTGATATTCCCAGTCTTCCAGTTTGGTGATTGTATCCACATCTGTCTGTTTTAATGCAAGACGGTAATCCTCGGACTCCAGAGATGCCAGAAATACATCCTGCGGTGTATTGTTCTGTTCTTCAATAATCTTTGCAGCAGCATCTTTGTTGGCGAGAATCCAGTCGATGGTTTCCTGATATGCTTTGAGATATTTCTCTAATGTACTCTCGTTGCTTGCAAGATAGCTGTCTGTAGAAAAAAGATAGGCGTTTGTAAAGATTCCCAGATCCGCCTGATTGATCAGTGGCTCAAACCCATAGTCTGACAGCTTCTGTGCATTATTTCCGGACGCCCATACCGCATCGATGTCTCCGGTCTCTGCCGCCGTTACGCCTGCCGCAAAATCCGAAAGCCGTATGATATTCTGGTCAGCCTCCGCAATTTTTGCATACTCATAAGTCTTTGCCACATAGTAGTCAACTACCGTACCGGGTACGGTAGCCATCGGTGCGCCTGCAAGATCACCAATCTCTTTGATCTTATCCGGATTGACATACAGGGACTGACCGGTATTGCTCTCATTTGATACTTCCGTACTCGCCAGTATTCGAAGATTGGAATTGTCCACCGAGCCAATCCTATTGACAAGTGCATAATCCGCCATGTTTCCGATATCTGCCTGACCAAGCACAACTGCATCGGCAGTGTTGATTCCTGCTGCAAATTCGGTTACTTCCAATGTGATTCCATTTTTTTCATAGATGCCCTCTTCCTCACCCACGGTTGCCACCCATTGGGTAACGTTGTTTGTCATAACGGCCACACGAACCGTCTCCAGTTCACCGGACGTACCTTCCGTATCCGACACCACCTCTGTCTCTGCCGCGGAAGAGGCCGCCCCCGCATTCTTCTGTGAAGAACTGTTTCCGCATCCTGCAAGCCCTGCCACCAAAACTCCTGTTGTCAAAAGCAGGCTGATCCATCTTTTTTTCATCATAGTTTCCTCCTAAAAATGAATAATTCGTTTTTGTTCACTTGAATTTTTGATTTGTATTATACGTTCCTGTTTTTTCTTAATCAATTCCCAATTTTTTATCCCTTACATAATTATTTTTTATAGAAAAAACAGTTGACAAATCCACTATCGCACTTGTATACTCGCACCATAGCATACTTTTCCTATTGTTATACTATGATTAAGGAGGAGTGAACATGACCTTGAAACACATGAAAATTTTTCTTGAAGTATGCCGGCAGGGAAGTATTACTCTGGCAGCCGAAGAACTTAATATGACCCAGCCTGCGGTCAGCGTTGCTATCAGCAAGATGGAAGAATATTATAATGTAAAACTTTTTGACCGGATGAATCGAACGATTTACCTCACAGAAGCCGGAAAAAAAGTGCTGACTTATGCCGTTTCCATCGTTCAGGAATTTGACAATGTAAAGAATGCTCTGGAAATTGCCACCCAGCAATCCACGCTGAAAATCGGAAGCAATGCTGCTTTGGGAGAACTGCTTCTCCCGGATCTGATCAAAGAATTTTCGTTGAAATATCCAGAGGTTCACCTATCTATTACGATTGACCATTCCTCCCAGATTGAACATATGCTATTAAAAAATCAACTGGATCTTGCCATCTTGGACAATGAGTCTTCCGCACCTTTATTTGAAGATTATCTGCTTGTACGAAAACAGCTCGATGCTTTCTGCAGCCTCAGCTACACACTGCAGCAGGAGAACGGCTATACGCTTGGTATGCTCTCCAAACTGCCCCTTCTGTTGCGGGAAAAGGGAAGCGGACCAAGAAATATGATTGAGGAATTATTTTTAAGCAACGGTTTTTCCGTCAACTGTATCCTGGAAAGTTCCAGCATGACTGCCCTGACCCATTTCGCCCAAAACGGCATGGGAATTCTGATTACCGACTCCGAATCTGTTCAGGATCTGGTTGAGCAGAATCTCCTGCGGCCACTTCCAATTCATCTCCCGGAATTGCGCAGCTCCTGCCATTTACTGTATCACCGCAGAAAGTCCCTGACCGATCCGATGGATCAGTTTATACAATTTGCTGCCAGCCGTTTTCAAGATGAAAATTATACGGATTATGTCATCTGAACCGGTATAACCTTAACTTTCTATATATAATAAAAAAGAAGCTGGCCCGGCTGATTTTCATCTGCCGGAGCAACAGCTCCTTTTCATGTTAAATACTTGCTTCCGTCTCTGCTTTAAACAAGTGCTCCGCCGCCATCTACAATGATAAACTGGCCTTGCACATAGCTTGATGCATCACTTGACAAATAGAGAACAGTTCCGTTTAGTTCTCCGCGGCCGCCAGGACGTCCTGCCGGGTTCATCGTGTTATATTTCGCCAGAAATTCTTCGGACTTAAACAAAGTGGAACTTGTCATTTCGCTTTCGAAAAGTGCAGGCCCGATTGCATTTACGGTGATACCATATCTCGCATAGGAAGCGGCCATACCTCTTGTCAGTCCTACAACGGCTGCTTTTGACGAATTATAAGAATGCCGGATGAAAACATCAAATTTATCTGCCACCACTGCATTGACAGACGCAATATTGACTACTTTTCCATATCCTCTTTCCTTCATTTGCGGAATTACATATTTACTTACCAGAAAGATTCCCTTCACGTTCGTATCAAAAGACTTATCCCATTCCTCTACTGTCATACTGTCAACGCCGCCGCGTACCGCTACACCTGCATTATTCAGCAGAATATCAATCTGACCAAAGGTTTCGATGACTGTACCGATTGCGGTTTTTACACTGTCTTCCTCTCTTACGTCACAGCCAACTGCAAGCACCTTTTTTCCGAGCTTCTCGATTTCGCTCTTTACCTCATTCAGCTTTTCTACGCGTCTTGCAAGTATGGCTACATCTGCTCCTGCCTTTGCATAAGCAAGAGCTGCATCTGCTCCAAGTCCTGAACTTGCTCCTGTGATTACCGCTACTTTTCCCGTTAAATCAAAATAATTCTCCATTGCTTACATCCTCTCTTTCTTTTCGTTTAAAGGTCGATTCCCTTCCTACTACGTAAACGTGAATATTCGTGATGACGTTTGCTGCTTCTCCGATTCGCTTAAATGCGTCCTGTTTCCATAAACGCAGTACGATCGTAACGTCCTGTCAACAGATATGGAATGATTTCATCCGCCTCTAATTGTTCTACCAGATTCAGTTTATGAACGAGCAGGCTGTTTTTAGAATAGGCACCGCCGATTATTGTCTGAATCGGGAGCTCTGCCCACGGATCATCTATGCTTGATTTTAAGTTCATAGTCACGGTACCCGGTTCCCAGGACTGGTAATTATATTCACACTGGTTCATCAGTAACGCACCGTTTTTAAAGTGGGACACGCCTTCTTCATCCGGCATACGATCAAAATGGAAATAGAAACCGCCTCCAAAAGTCTGTTTCCCTGCTGCCGGAGCTTGATATAGCATTGCTGTAAGCGGGCTGTTATATTCACCTAATTTCATGGTTACATCTACCAGCTGCGTACCTCTTCTTGTCACTCCTGCCGTTACCGTGTCCCCATTTCTTCGTATCACAAATTCCGCACCGAGCTTCTTCGGAATGCTTCCGTTATCCCGGCCGCACTGAACTGCCATCTCCGCACCTGCTCCGCCGAGTACCAGACCCATGGTATATAATCCCAGCGTTTTTCCATACGTCGCGTAAACACCAAGAATTGCTTCATAATAGTCATCTGCAAACGTTGGATTGTTCACATGACAGACGGATAAGGTAACGACCGGCATGGAGAAAGGTTTTAATGGCGGCGGAAGAATTCTTGCGATTGCAGCCGGATCGGTGAGGTAGCTGATATAGAGTCCCTCCTGATTATCCATAAGGGATACCTTTCCAAAGTTTGGTATCTCATTTTTTTCTATCAGAAAGCTTGGAGACAGCTTCACGTTGCGGAATAATTCTCTTCCAACCTCATATCCGGTTCGTATGGCCGGTGCAATGGCTCCGTCTTTTACCGCACTTCCGGTTATCTTTACTTCAATACCCTTTCCCTGCAATTCCGAAGCCAGGGACTGATCCGGTCTGAATCCAAGTGATAAAACAACCGCATCCACAGGCACTTTTACTTCCTCTTTCTTTTCCATGTTTTCTAATAAAACACTCTGTGCTGTAATCTCTTTGAGCGAATGTCCGAGCAGATATTCCACACCTGACTTGGCAAGACGTCCACAGACATCCAGTACATTCGTATGGTTCGCATTTGGTGCCGGTTTATCAAGCATATCAATCACGGCAACCTGATTCTTTTCCGCTGTCAGATATTCCGCTGTTTCCAGTCCGGTAAGCCCGGCTCCGATGACTGCAATCTTTTTCCCGGTCAATTTTGCTTCGCCGGACAGCACAGATTCCACCGTATAAACATTTTCACCGTGGATACCCGGTATTTTCCCCGGAATAATGGAGGTGGAGCCGGTAGACAGAATAACCGCATCCGGCTGATACCCCATGATGATATCCGCCGTTGCATTCGTGTTTAATTTTACTTCCACTCCCAGTTTTTCAAGTTCGTTTTTATAATAATCGGCAATCCACTGCATACGCTCTTTCAGCGGTGGTTTCTTCGCCAGATTGACCGTTCCCCCAAGCTCGCTCTGTCGATCCAATAACGTTACCTTCATACCACGAAGCGCCAGTGTCTGAGCCGCACACATGCCCGAAGGACCTGCACCCACTACGACTACCTTATGCTGATCGAGATCACGTTCCAGATCTCCATATTTTTTCTCTCTCGCATAGGTCGGATTCAATGCACACTCCGGCGGCATCCCTGCCGCATTATACTCATTTAAGCTTTCGAAGCATCGAAGGCAGGAAATACATTTGCGTAATTCCTTTTCTCTTCCTTCCTGCACTTTTCTGCCCCACTGAGAATCCGCATTCCAGCTGCGCCCCATGGAAATAAAATCAACGACTTCGTTTTCCAGAAAGTTCTCCGCAACCGCGGGGTCACGGATAACGGACACACCAATTACAGGTATTTTCACCTGGCTTTTGATTGCAAGAAGCAGATCCTTCCTCCATCCCTGCGGAAAGGAAATGGGTTCCACACAAGTCATTCCTGTTTCATACAGACCACAGCTGACATCCAGGAAATCAATTCCTGCCTGTTCCAGTGCCACGGCAATTTTCATACCGTCCTGCACATGAATATATTCCTCTGTCACGCCCGTCTGATCCAGAAATTCTTCCACGCTCAAACGAACGCCGATTGGGAAATCCGGTCCGCATGCTTCCCGAATTCCTTCGATGATTTCTGTTACAATTCTGAGGCGGTTCTCAAAGCTTCCTCCATATGTATCCTCTCTTTTATTGGTATATGGAGACAAAAACTGCTGCAGAAGATATCCGTGTGCCGCATGTAACTCCACACCATCGCAGCCTGCTTTTTGCACTCTTACGGCTCCGTCTATAAACTGTTTGATCAATTCTTTGATTTCATCCAATGTAAGTGCTCTGGTTTCCTGCTTCACTGTCTTACAGGATATCGCGGAAGGTGCAACGACCGGCTGTCCTCCAAGAAGTGCTGAAACTGTTTCCCGTCCCGGATGATGCAGCTGTATGAATAGTTTACTGTCATGTTTATGCACTGCCTCTGCCAGTTTTGACAGCGGTTCAATGTGCTTGTCTTTTGTTACGGAAAGCTGGCGCAAAAGTCCTGCTCCATGAACATCATTGACGCGGGTAATCTCCGGAATAATAATGCCTGCTCCACCGATGGCTCTTTCTTCATAGAATGCAATCATATCCTCTGAAGGCGTCCCGTCCAGATTGGCAAGCCCGCATCCCATGGGTGACATCACCAGACGATTTTTTGTCGTTACCTTTCCAATTCTGCCTGTTTCAAATATTCTCTTATACATTACCTTCCTCCAACTCATTTCATAAAAAGTTCTGTTCTGACCTAAGAATACGTGAAAGGCAGCCATTTCACAATGTGCATCATACATGATAAAAAATTGACAATTTGTTTACGGTGCACTATAGTAAAGAATGGACAATAGAAAGATTTGATTTTGAAGGGGAGAATTATGACTTTTACAAATATAATCGAAAAAATATCGGAAGAATATCAGCTTACCATTCTCTTCCAGGGAGAAGACTCCGAGATTCAAAATATTGCTTTTCTTGACAACAAGCACGCGCATACCTTAAAAAACACGCTTTACTTTGGTTATGATAAACAATTGCAAAATCCGGACAGTTATCCTCTTCACTGTATTATTGCCGGATCAGGACCTGACTTTGCAGGCTCGTGCGGCGGATGCAATATGGTTTTGGTCGGGGAAGAGTATCTGTTTCCGATCTTTAATGACATAAAGACTTTCATAGATACGGCAGGCGGCAAAGGTATTTTTGAAGAGCTCACGGATCTTGCGGATAAAACGCACAGCATCGAAACTGTGATTGATGCGGCATCTCTGCGGCTTGGTAACCCATTGCTGTTCTGCGATATGAATTTCAAAATTATTGCCAGTTCCGTAACAATACCCGTTCGCGATCCGCTTTGGACAGAAAATGCACTTCAGGGATATTGCTCCTATGAATTTATAAGCAGTGTTCGGGAACTGAAATCCGTGCAGAATAATTCAACAACGACAGCTGCCATCGAGGTCAGCTGCCCGCAGTCACCTTACCGCAAACTAACCAGCAAGGTCTTTCATAATCAGACACAGATTGGATTTTTATTGATGATTGAAGAGGAAAACTCCGTTCTTCCTTCTCATTTTGATATGTTAAGCACGATCAGTCATATCATCAGTTATACAATTGCATATTATACCCCGGATCTGCTGGAAGAGAATAGTTTATACAATGAATTGCTGTATGACATGCTGATCGGCGCCCCCGCCAAAGAAATTATGCCCAGGCTGTCCGAACTTCCTTTCCCTTCCAAAATGCAGGTATTGTTTATACACCCTACCAGATACATGGGCGCGCAATACCTGAATAACTTTACAAATAAAAACCTCAAAATCAAAATTCCAGGTACCCATACCACTTACCACAAAAAAGGGATTGTAGCGATAATTCCTGCAAAGGAGGAAGCGGATTCGGATTCTGAGCTGCTGGAGTTTTTAAAAAATTTATGCCAGGAGGATCACATTCGAATCGGAATCAGCAATTGTTTTAACAATATTGAAAATTTCATATCTTACTATGATCAAGCCTATACGGCATTTGAATTCGGGCAGCGGATCAGAACAGAAGAACTGGTATATCTCTATCAGGATTATCAGATATTTGACTTGCTTTCAGAAGTAAAGAATCCGGACAAATTAGGCCGCTATTGTCATCCGGCCTTAACAGTCCTTCGATTGTACGATCACAAAAACCGGTCCGAGCTTTATAAGACTTTATGCGTTTATATCGATAAGGGCTGTAATATTAAATATACTTCCGAAAGCCTGTTTATCCATAGAAATTCGCTCGTCTATCGCTTGAACCGGATCGTTGAATTGTGTCAGATTGATTTTACAGATGTGAATACGGTATTTCTTCTTCGCCTTTCTTTCCTCATCGACCGATACAATGAGTTGAATACAAATACCGAATGGAACTAGTTTCCTGCCTGTTACTGTCTATTTTCCAAATATTTATCAAAACGTTTTGTCGATTGCATGACTTCGCTCAGATAATCCTTCGTACTTTCCGCACTCTGCAGGTTTTTCTCGCTGATCGCTGCCACCTCCTGTGAGCCTGCCATAATCTCTTCCGTAGTAGCGGATAACTGACCGATATTGTCAACAATATGATGATTGGCTTTTGCAAGCTCCGTCAGCATATGATCGATTTCTGCGATATTTTCGGTTAACATACCAAAGTTACCGTTGATCTTCTCAAAGCTTTGCGATGCGGTTGAAATGAGGCCCCCCTGATTGTCCATGGATTGAATGGATTCTTTGACATTATCGGATGCTTCAATTGCATTCTGATTCAGTTCTTCTATGATCTCCGTTATATTCTCGGTTGATTTTCTGGTCTGCTCTGCCAATTTTCTTATTTCATCCGCAACAACTGCAAATCCTTTTCCCGCTTCCCCGGCTCTGGCGCTTTCAATCGATGCATTAAGTGCCAGAAGGTTCGTCTGGCTGGAAATACCGAATATGATATTGGCAATATCATGGACTTCCTTCGTTTTTTCCTGAAGTTTTTGCATGGAGCTTACCACAAGTTCATTTTCAGACGCGATGTGCGCAGATTGCTCTTTTAAATCCGTCATAATCTGCAGGCCCTCTGCTATGGATTCTGTGGAATTATCTGCAATCGTAACCATATGCTCCGATCTCTCGACCGTCCTGTCGATCGACTGCTGAATGGATTGCGTCATAACATTCTGCTCCTGGATATTATTTGCATTCGACTGCGTTGTCGTGGCTATTTCGCCGATTGCAGTATTGACAATTTCAGCAGATTCGCCCAGGTCCTGTACCAATTGATTGCTCTGTTCGGCTCCATTCTGTACAATCTCTGCGATTTCCAAAATATCCTCAAGCATAGCATCTTGGATATCCTGCTGATCCTTTACCGCATGTAAGGAATCATAGGAAAAACGATGCCCAATATCCGTACATTTATAAATCGTATGGAGTGTTAACAGGATAATCAGCAGCTCAAGATAATTCGATGTCATATTATCTGCCTTGGAAAATGCAGACACAGCGGTATAGATCATATTTACAATTGCAGTCCACAGGCAGAATATTTTCGAAAGCTTAAGATCATAAAACAGGATCGCAGCACATAAAACGGGAATCGCACTGACTCTGACAAAGGTATTTCCGGCAAAAATCAGATAAAAAGCATAAATGATCAAATAGCTGGTCAGACTTCCCCATCCTAAATTTCCACTGGTTGGTTTTTTCCTGAATACAGTCCAATTGATGATCAATGCAATGCAGCTGAATAAGATTACGATAATGGCAATTGGCAGTCTCATCAAATGATTGAGATAACTGTCTACGATGACTCCGGCATATACAGCATAGAGTATTGTTGTGCCAAGCAGCATGAACCAGTTTATGAGTCTGTCTCTTTGTGCCTTTTCATTGAATTTCCTTACATTTAACCCTTCGTTTTTCATATCCGTTTTACTCCTTGTATTTTTATGATGTGAGCATCGCTCCCAAGTTCTCAGTCGAAAAAACTTCTACTGGTTACATCATACATAATAATACATAATTCGTGTGAAATATACATCGTATATCATAAATAAATAAAATGCGATATTCTGTTTATGATGCACGATGGAACAGGTGCAGGTCCTGCTCACGCTTTGTCCCCAATCGAATTGCACTCAGTGCCGGGAGCAAAACCATCCATTGTAAGTGATCTTGTAAAACCAGACTTATTTCATATGCTCATTTCCCCATTTACTCATAAGTTCCAGAATCGGAATCAATGTCATTCCTTCCTCCGTCAAAGAATATTCGACCTTGGGTGGAATCTCATTAAATTGTTCCCTGTGAACCAGATTACCAAGTTCTAATTCTTTTAACTGTGAACTTAAAGTCTTATGTGCAATAGGCTCTAGGCTCTCTCTTAATTTATTGTATCTGATTACCTTCGCTTTATATATCTTCCAGAGTATGATCCATTTCCACTTTCCCTCAACCACAGATATTGTATATCGCATACCGCAAGAGCCGTATTTGTCTTCAAAATTATTCATCGCAGTCTCCTTTACTCACCTTCAGGTTCGTATCTAACAAATAAGTGCATACTTACTTTGTTTCTTACAATCATGTATAATTCATACCATAAAATCATGAGACATGCAAACGGAGGTATATCTATGAATGTAATTGCAATCAATGGCGGTCCCAGAAAAACCAAAAATACAGCCACTATTTTGAATCATGTGCTGGAAGGAGCTTCTTCCTGTGGTGCCCAGACAGAGCTCATCCACCTTTATGATTTAAATTATAAGGGCTGTGTAAGTTGTTTTTCCTGTAAATTAAAGGGCGGAAAAAGTTATGGGAAATGTGCTTTAAAAGATGATCTGACACCTGTTCTTGAGAAGATATCCAAAGCCGACGCAATTGTCCTCGGTTCTCCCATCTATTTACACTCCGTTACCGGAGCTATGAGATCTTTTCTGGAAAGACTTGTGTTTCAATATCTGGTTTATGACAAAGATCATTCCAGTCTTTTTCCCCGCAAAATACCGTTTGGGTTCATCTATACCATGAATGTAACCAAGGATCAGTTTCAGGCCGAATATGAAACCGAACTGAAATCTTATCAAGCCTATTTAACAAAAATATTTGGTTCCTTTGAATCCTTAATTGTCAATGATACCTATCAATTTGATGATTACTCACGATATGTCGCACCACTGTTTGATGAAAAGAAAAAGAGGGAAGTGCGAGAAAAGCAATTTCCGATTGATTCTCAAAATGCATTTGATCTGGGAGTACGATTCACGAAACAGTGTCCGGAGTGAAAGATGCATGCACAACTCCTCCTTCGTTTAATGCCGTATGTCGGCATTGGCCGTTTCATCCTAAAATTCCTGCGCATACTGATTATAAGATTCCATCGTTTTATCTTTCATAGAACCACTCTTGAAATCCACTGTTTTTTGCTGATGTATAGACCGGGTGCAATACATGAAATAACCGCTCCTTAAACTCTGTCTCTCCAAGATTATCTTGATAAAGCTGGTTTCTAATTTCCTGATTATTCAAATGATACAGCGCACAGCTGTCAAATTCTTTCCGAACCTGTTCATATTGTGCTCTCATTTGATAAGCACTGTATTCCAAACTTCCAAGCTTGCCAAAGTATTTTTCCCACTCCGGCAATGAATTGCTCTTGCTGCTATTTATGCTCCTCGTTGTTGGATGTAAGTTCCATAACTCATCATGAGCCACATACTGCCACGGCACAAAGTGATCAATGGATATCATTTCCCGTGACAGTTCCACATCTCCATAGATATCTGTAATAAGAGGATCCATCTTGATAATCAGCTTCCAGTATTTTCGAACCCTGTCCAGATCACGCGCTTCGCTGGGATATAGTTTATCTGCAATGCCCGGTACACTCGGGTTTTTATTCTGCAGGTAATGGATTAAATTCAATTGCAGCCAGCCACGCAGAATTTCCCTGTTCTTCAACAAATATTCTGTCCACGAAGGCGATATTTCGATGATAGATTCCAAGCCATTCGCCAGGCGAAAATAATAAATCAATCGTTTCTGCTGATTGATTTCAGCGGTCAAAGCCTCTTTTGAACCATACCACTTATCATCCACATAAATTTCATCATAGAATGGTGCCTGTAACCGGTATGGCACATTTGCGGTAAGATCCCGCTTGTACTTCATGAGAATTTTATCCGTACAATTCTCAAGATAAGATAAAATCTTTTCTCTTTTTTCCGATGGCATAAAATGTTCTGTGGTGCAGATATATTTCACAATTTCCTCAAGATTATCTGTCGTATTATTTGGCCCTAAACGCAAATGATATTCTGTCACCATATACCAGGCATCCGCTATCATTTCGTGTATCAGTTCATCAAAGGTAAAGGAATTCTTTTTCGTATCCAGTTTATTTAAAATTGCCTGAAACCAGAAAAACTTATAGCAATTCGATGTATTGCTGAAAAGCCGGCTCAGATATCCAATATTAAGTTCTTCCGAATATGGCAGTTCCATCATCTATCTCTCCGTATATTCTAAATTCTTTTCCCTGATCTTATCGATCAGAACCTTTGTTGCATTCTTCCGAATCTATTTTTCGGATGTCACCCAGTTGAATTATCTTCATTTAAAAATCTTCGAAATCACATCATTTTCCTTCACAATAACGATAGAATTACCCTTTTCATCCCGTTGGCACGCTTTTTGATATTTAGATCCACAATTTCCATAATGATAGTGTCGCTCCTTCACTGCATCCGGATATAGCACTTCAAATTTTTTAAGAATTTGAAAACATGCTCTTGTATCATCTAAAGCATCATGATGATGCAACAAGTCTATGTTGTATAATTTTGACAAGACGTCCAGGCGATATGACCGAACGGAATCATCATTTCGAAATATTTCTTTTGCCAGTTCCATCGTACAAATATAATCATTATTTACCAATGGCAAACCATATCTTTCCAAGGTTCTGTATAGCGCACACAAATCCATTGATTTTGCATTATGCGCTACTAATATAGTGTCCGTAAAATATTCCCTGATTTCAGGCCATACATCCGAAAATACAGGTGCATCTGCAACATCATGTGCTGTAATTCCATGTATTCTTGTATTAAAATAATTAAATTCCACTTCCGGATTGATCCATATTTCTTTTTCAAATACAACCTGGTTATCTTCGTATCTTAGAATCCCAATGGAACAAATGGAATCTCTTTGACTATTTGCCGTCTCTACATCAAATACCGTATAATTCATACCACTATCTCCTCGTTATATTTCCGTATATTTCAGATTTTTTCCCTTCACCCTGTCTACCGGATACTTCCTCTCATTCTTCTTAAGTTTATCATCCAGTGCTCTTTCGAGATCTATATCGTTCATTTGTGCAAATCTCAAAATAAAAAACAAAGTATCTGCTATCTCCTCATTGATATGCTCTGACTTACCCGCATCCTCAAACGAATCTTTCATCTGCTCATTGGATTTGAATCGGAAAATATCCAGCAACTCATTTGCCTCCGTAGAAATACCAATTGCAAGATCCTTGGGATTGTGAAACTGATCCCAGTCTCTCTCCTCACAAAATGCCTGAACTTTATCCATTAATTCCCTTACTGTAACTGAATTCATTCCTCTCTCCTCGCTATTTCGCGGCCTCTTTTAAGGCCTTTCTAAGTTCTGGATCATAAGCATAAATATATAATCCATTCACGCCCCTTGTCATCAGTACCCTCACTTCATGCTGCACGAGTGTCTCTCCAAACTTCTGTTTCGAACCATCGGATAAAGTTCGATTTCTTGTTACTTTCTCGTTACAGTTTGTCGCTGGGTCAAATATAATTTTTCCATCTCTATATTTTACCGAAGGTCCAAGAATAACACCCACATAATTAAGATCAAATCCCTGAATTGTAAAAGTAGAACCAACCTCATCAATTGTCTGCGGCTGCTCTGCCCAGGCTAACGACTTAATGCTTCTTTTCTCTCTTTGGCTCAGCTCCTTTTGCAGCTGATTATTCCATGGCTTATGCCAATGATCAATCAACACTTCCCAATATTTCAACAATCGATCTTGCGGAGATTCTTTACGATTATATTTCCAATCATAGGTGGCAACCAATCGAGAAAGCGAAGATTCCTCCAATTTAGCTTTTTTCTTTATTTCCAATTCCAGTTCCCCCGGCTGATCAAAAATACGAATCTCATATCCCGTCGGATCCACAGGAATCTTTTCCAGCCTTCTTTGCTTGGTAAATGCATCAATCCAATCAATTGTCCTCTGGTCTGCCGTCATACGCATCTGATCTCTGAGTTCCAGGTAATTTCCAGCTCTTTTTGCGAAATTCTTAAAGTCATCCAAAATTTGTGCTTCCCAGAATTGTTCCGTTGTTAATATTTGATTCTCATCAAACATCATAACGGTCACCTTTGCCCGGTCTATGATATCCTGCAGCTGATTTTTACCGGTATAGGATTGCCTGCCCTGCGTCAAAAGTAAATGTGCCTCATCTATAAATGCAACATCAACAGGTTCTTCCGGCTTATGACGATTAATAAATGACGTCGGTTTACATACAACTTCTCCATATTTAGCTGTAATTCCGAGCTTCTTTGCGATCTGCTCGTATACCGTAATCTGCTCACTATGATTAACCATCATGTAGCATTGAAGATTTTGAACCCCTAATTCTTCAGATCTGCTGTATAGTTCATAAAAGGTGCTGCTGTTCAGAACTGTTTTCCCGGTCCCCGCTTCTCCTTCTACAAAAATCAGCTGTCCCCGTTTTGTACCCCAAAGAGATTCCATAACCGTTTCAATTATCCGCTCTTTGGCCTCCTCCTGATCTTTTGTCAATTTATGTAATGGAGAAGCCTTGAATACAGCGGAATCTTTAATTGTACTTTCGGAAGGAAAAAGATCCTTATTTGTTCTTCTGAGCTTAGTCCAGATATCTCTGAAAATCGTATCCAATTCATGCACTGGATAATATTTATTCTGTGGATTTCTTTTTCGATTGTGGATCAGCTTTATGCGGTCCGCGCTCATCAGGTAGAGCATTAACCGATTCTCAATATCCAATGTCAGAGATTTATTGAAATGCTCATGCCCAATCATGTATAATCTTCCCTTATGGTCAAGAAGCTTATGCTGCCAGATCGTCGGATCCTTTGCCTTCTCATAGTGCTGCTTCGTTCTTTGAATGATATTGTTCGATTCACCAATATACACTTCATAATCATCTGCGTCCTGCCAATTGTGTATATATACGGTCGGATACTCCAAAATAATCTTTTGTTTTTTATCTGAACCAGCAGATAAAAGTTTTTTTTCAAATTGTTTCAATGCAGCGTCATTATCATCAATATAATAAATTACCGGTTTCGCAAGCTCTTTTTTCATATGAATCTCCCACCCTGTTATGTCATCTATAGACTTTACATGGTTCTACCTCATTCTATATCTGCTCAGGTCTGCTTCAATTCCCTTATCAAATGTTTCTTCCAGTATATTCTTAAACGCGAATAGTATCAATCCCTATAAACAGCAGTTTATATCTTTTATAAGTTCCCAGCATAAGACGGGACCTGTAAACGATCCTGTTCCGACCGGTACATTGTTCCTGTTGCTGTATTGGAATATTCTAATAGGGAAATTCTTGAACACATTTACTGTATTTTGTTATATAAAAATCATGAAAAATGGTTATTCATCCGGTTTCCGGTGCTGTCTGTCGGAAAATTCAAAAAAGCAGATATTTTATGCTATACTGTCGAAAACCGAAAACAAAGGTTCATACAGAGGGGAGGTAGTTGTTTTGGGGGATTTTTTTATCCAGCCGGATGAATGCAATTAACAGGCTGAAAATTTAAAACAGGTACGTACGAAACTAGAGCGCGCGCGGCAGCAGATAGCAGAACTGCGCAAAGAAATCAGTCGCACTCAGACGGATGAAACCCTGAGCAGGGCGTTGCAG
>JAEWCQ010000042.1 GCA_023390555.1 Bacillota bacterium
TCCGACATGTCATCCAGCTTTTCGCCATCGATCGCAATGGCTCCTTCTGTCATAATGCCAATTTTTTTTGCAATGGCAACTGCCGTAATCTGATGGTCTCCCGTAATCATGACCGGTCTGATTCCGGCCTTGATACAGGCTTCTACCGCATCCCTGGATTCTTCCCGCGGCGGGTCCATCATGGCAATCAGACCGATAAAGGTCAGCCCTTGCTCATGCTCCAGATTCAGAGCTTCTACTTCATGCCCTTCCACTTCTTTCACGGCAAATGCGAGTACACGAAGTCCCTCTTTGGAGAACTCCTCATTAGCAGCTTCTATGGATGCGATGTCTTCCTTTGTAATCGGACGGACACCATCTGCCGTCTCAATCGATGTCAATCGGTTAATCAGAACATCAACTGCACCTTTGGTAATCAGGTTGATATAATCCGGTACCTGTATGGCGGTGGACATCAGTTTTCGATCCGAATCAAATGGGATTTCTGCCACACGGTTATATTGTTCCCGGAGTGCGCACCACTCCACACCGTGCTTGCGGGCAAACTGTACGAGCGCCACTTCAGTCGGATCTCCGATCTCCGTGCCATCCTTGATTGAGGCATCACTGCAGAGTACACCGGAATAAAGCAGCTTTCTTGCCAGCTTCTGTTCAAAATCCGCACAGTTGTCATCGACAATGGTATCATCAATATAATACTTCTGTACCGTCATCTTATTCTGTGTCAGGGTTCCTGTCTTGTCGGAACAGATGACAGATATGCTTCCAAGCCCTTCCACTGCCTGAAGTTTTCTTACAATTGCATTTTTCTTTACCATCTTCTGTGTGCTGAAGGCAAGTACGATGGTTACAATAGAACTGAGTGCTTCCGGAATCGCCGCAACGGCTAGGGCAACGGCAAACATAAAGGCATCCATCGGATTGCCGCCGCGATAAACGGTCATTCCAAAGACAATGGCACAGATGATCATAATCAGAATTGCCAGTTTCTTTCCAAAATCATCCAGACTTTCCTGAAGCGGTGTCTTTTTCTGCGAAGTGCTCTTTAAAAGACTAGCAATTTTACCTACTTCCGTGTCCATTCCGATTTTGGTCACAAGGAATTTGCCGCGTCCATATGTGATAAAGCTGCCGGAGTAGACCATGTTTTTCCGGTCTCCCAACGGAACCTTGTCTTCTATTACGCTGTCTTCCTTATCGACGCTGACACTTTCACCGGTAATGGCACTTTCACTTACTTTCAGGCTCGCATTTTCTATGATGCGGCCATCTGCACAGACGAAATCACCGGCTTCCAGAACAACGACATCACCAACGACAATTTCTCTCGATGGAATCAGGATGACTTCACCGTCTCTTAATACCTTTGCTTCCGGCATGGAAATCTTTTTCAGACTCTCCAGAGAATTTTCCGCCTTGACATGCTGAACTGTCCCGAGAATGGCATTCATGGTGATTACCACGAAAATAACCAGTGAACTTTCCACATCTCCAAGGAATATGGAAACCAGACCCGCCACGATCAAAATGATTACGAGAAAATCTGCAAACTGCTCTAAAAACACCATAATGAGCGGTTTTTTGTTTCCTTCGACAAGTTCATTGTAACCATCCTTTTCCTGTCGTTCTCTTGCCTGCCCGGAAGTAACACCTTTCTCATCCGCATGCAGTTCCCGGAACATCTCTTCCTTTTCCATCTGATAAAATTGTTTCTTACCTGTCTCTTGCTCCATATAGCTATCTCCTTTTCCGTTCAGTGAAATAAACAGACCTTTCTAAATTAAATCATCATCTTTTTAGTGTAGCCTTTATAGGGATTTTTATTGTATAAATATACAAAAAAACGAGACTTTTACTGCAGTTAAAACTGCAACAAAAGTCTCGCTAATTATTTACGCTCCAGATTCACCTGACTATCCTGCCAGGATTCTCGTACTGACGAATGCGTATACATCCCTATAAGATGCCAGCTACTCCCTTTTCGATATGAAATATATTAACACAGCTGTAAGAAAATCGTCAAGCAAAAATTCCTTTCCCTGCATTAAAATATTCCAAAACATGGAAATGGTGTCTAATCTGTTTTATTTTTTAAAATATGAATGCTTCCCTCTTTATTCAGCTTCACGAGAATCGTCGCCATAATCGGCAGAATCAGCAGTCCGAGAATTCCCATCAGCTGTGCACCGATATACATCAGAATCAACGTCACGATCGGATGCAGCCCAATCTGCTGCCCGACAATTTTCGGTTCAATAATCTGTCTGACGACCGTTATGATGATATAAAGAACCAGCATTCCAATACCGATCTTTGTGTTCCCCATAATCAGTGAAATGACAGACCACGGCAGAAGAACGGCTCCCGTACCGAGAATCGGCATGATATCAATAATTGCGACCACAAGACCAAACAAAAACGGCGTCGGAATTCCAAGGATCAGAAAACCAAATGACAATTCCATAAATGTAATAAAAATAATCACCGAATATGCCTTGATAAATTTCCCCAGTGAGCCAATGACATTATCCTTTAAACGGGCAATCGTTCCCTGCTTGTTTCCTCCAACCTGACTCATGACAAACTGCGTAATCTTATAATAATCAATGGTAAAAAAGAAAGAGGACACAATCGTAAACACGAGTTTGATTAAAATAGTTGGAACCTGTCCTGCCAGCCTGGTCGCCATACTGACCACTTTGGTAGAGGTCTCGGAAATAAAGCTGAATGCCGACTGGTCAATGTTGCTCATAAAATTGTCCAAATAGGTCTTGATATTCGGAAAACGATCTGCCAGATTGTCGGTCACAGTCTGCATTGCAGGCAGAAAGCTCCCTTTATAAAGCCCAGGCAGGTTGTTGAATAACGTACTGATAAAACCAACGACCTTTGCACCGATCAGACTGATAATGAGTCCCAGCAGGAAGTAAAATGCAAGAAGCACAATAACCGCAATAAATGCACGCTTAATGTGAATCTTTTTCCCGATCATGTCAATCAGTCCCCGAAATGCCATGGCAATGATAATACCAATGATAAACGGCATTAGCAGTGGAAGTACGTATTTAATACCGGCATAAACCAACACCATTAAAATAAAGATAAAAATACAGTGGATAATAAATGCCTTCTGCTTCTCCAAATTCATATAGCACAAACCTTTCCTGAAAACAAACACGCTTTTGCTTATACTGATTTTTCTACATTAACGCTTTCATTATACACTATTTTTCTAGGTTGTGGAAATTTTCTGAAAAAGAATCGTATCAGAACCTGCCGGCAGTTTAATTGCCTGCACTCTCATACGCGCGTGTACCGCGCTGAAATACAAAATAAGCAATTGCAAAAAATACGACTGCAAGGATGCATTCCACACCAATCGTGTTCCACGGACTGACATCTGCCCTTAAGAAATAGCTTGCCGGCAGATATGCGACAAATGCGAACGGAATAATCCATGTAATAATAAACCGGACGGTACTCTCATAAATCTCCGTCGGATACTTTGCAAAATCCGCCAGCTGATAAGCCGTGTACAACACCGGCCCGCTGATTTTCATCCAGAAAGCAAGGGACGCAAACAGCAGCTTGATCGCCGTATAGATCACGGCTCCTGCCACTGACGAAACAATGAAAAAGAAAATATGTGGGGCATCCACAATTACAATTCCCTTTGACAAAGATGTGACGATCAGAATAATTCCCACCAGCAGTTCTCCAAGTGCATCCGGCTGAATTTTCTCACAGATCACTTGGAAAAACAAGTTCATCGGACGCAGCATATAACGGTCGAACTGACCATTCACAACAAGGCGCCATGCCACAAGCCAGATGTTATCCGTAAATAAATGGTCAAGGCCACGCGGAATCTGCGCAAACCCATAGATGAAGATCAGCTGTGCCAGACTCCAGTCTGCCAATGCCGGTATCTGTTGGAATACGAGATAGAGAAACGCAATTCCGGTCGCCTGGGTCAGGAAAAACCCGATCAGACCGATCAGAAAATCTGCCTTCGACTGAACCAGATATTTAAAAAACTGTGCCACAAATACTTTATATAATCTTGCATATCTTTTTACCTTTTTCATTGCATCAACCTCCCAGAACAACCAGTCGCCTCGTGATCCTCTGCCAGAGGAGAGTTCCGAGCACATACAGTATCACCACCCAGGCCAGCTGGCGCACCAGTACAAACAGCAGACCGGTTCCTTCATACTTCCCAAGATATATCATAACCGGGGAATAAATCATCGATGAAAAAGGCAGAAAATCAAATGCCCGCTGCATCGCGTGCGGGAAAAAGCTGATTGGAATCAACTGTCCGGTCAAAAATCCCAAAAGCGCATTTTTTGCCATAGACATCCCAAACATATAAGTCGTAACAAATGCAACCATGCCGAAGCAGAAATCAAACAGCACGTAGATGAGAAAACTCATAAAGCAGCTGATCAGATACAGTATGACATTCTGCAAGGATACCACCGGCAATCCGAGTACATTTACCCGATAGATTTCCAGCCCGATCCAGACAAACACAGACGGTGCCAGAAAACGGTAAATCACGCTGCCGAAGGCTTTAAAAATAAGACTCATGCGGTAATCGATCGGTTTGATCAGTGTCATTGCGACCGAACCTTCCATAACATTGTCACTGATCTCTCCTGCAATTCCAATTGATACCATATTACTTGTGACATACGTCATAAAGATATAGATGACCATTTCATTTCTAGTCAGCCCGCCAAGCACCCCGCTTCCGGAACTTCCATAAATAGCCATCCAAAGATAATAGGAAATAAAGGAACTAAAGCAGCTGGTCAGGATGAACAGGTAGAAACTTCCCTTATAGGCAAGGTTTCGCTTCAGTTCATTCTCCAGAAAGGGCAGATAAACTTTCCATTTATTCTTCATAAAGCCCTCCTATATCCCGTGATTGTAGATTGCCTTTACAATCTCCGACAATTCTGTTTCCTGTATCTTGATATCCCTGACCTCTGTAAACTTCATGAACCGTTCGATTACATCCGATACATGAATCCGGTTTTTATCGAAAGACACCGTAATACTGCTATTTTCCTCATCCTTTTCGATGTGATAGGATTCCGGTGACACTGACAGTTCCTCCGCCAGATTCAGTTCTGCTGCCTCGGCCGGATTTTTCACTTCCATTACCACCTTGCGGGTGGTTCCATATTGATCTTTTAATGCAGTGAGCGAACCATCATAGATTTTCTTACCGTCGTCGATGATAATAATCCGGCTGCAGAGTTCTTCAATATCTCCGATATCATGTGTTGTCAGCACAACCGTTGTCTGATATTTTTCATTGATTTCCTTAATCGCCTCACGGATGTTATCCTTCACCACCAGATCGAGTCCGATTGTCGGCTCATCCAGATACAAAACCTTTGGATTATGTAGAAGCGCGGCTCCAAGATCCGCACGCATCCGCTGTCCAAGCGAAAGATTGCGGACCGGTCTCGTCCAGAACTCCTCCAGTTCCAGTACGCGGTTTAAGAAGTTCATCCGCTCCTGATAGTCCTCATCGCTGACATTATAGATTTCCTTTAAAATCGTAAAGGACTCACTCAATGGCAGATCCCACCACAGCTGTGTTCTCTGTCCGAATACGACCCCGATATTCTGCGCATTTTTCCTGCGCTCTTTGTTGGGGTCAACCCCGTCAATCAGGCATTCTCCGCCAGTCGGCGTCAGGATTCCCGTCATCATCTTGATGGTCGTGGATTTCCCCGCTCCATTGCTGCCGATATATCCCACGATTTCCCCTGTATCGATGGAAAACGAAATATCATCCACGGCAACTTTTCTTACTTTTTCATTGGAAAACAGTCCCCGGACTGCTCCCTTTAATCCAGGGTACTTCTTTGGTGAAACAAATTCTTTCGTAACATTTCTGACTTCAATCATAACCAGTGTCTCTCCTCTAAATGATGTCATCGTAAGCATCTGTTTTTTGCCTGATAGGGCATTTTAGTGCCTTCATAGGACAAAAAAACGGGAGCACAAGTGTGCTCCCGGTAACTATCTTTAAGAAATCATAAACGCTCTGAGGTTCTGCCAACAGCTTTTATGATACTTCTCCAGGAGTAGTGTTATTCAGATAAACGGTAAGATTTTTTATTTGCAACATCGTCATTACTCCTTTCTTTTTTTCTGAAATCAATTATGTCACTTGTTTCAAAATTTGTCAATAATTTCCCGAAATTTTACGAAAAAAATATCTCAGTTTCTATACTTCGCCTAAAGCTACTCATTCCCGGAATAGAATGGGAAGAACACTTCACTCTTGTTGTCATCATCAAACATATTATTGTACTGTAACATCTCATATTCATTCAGCAATTCTTCTTCCGTGCCGCTAGCTTCCGTATAGTGCTTAAAATTCGCATAGGAAGAAGAATAATATGCACGCGCATTCATCGCCGGAATCGTCTCCATCATATCCTTCAGGAAACGGTTATAAGTCGGAAGTTCAATCCCCGCCTGTTCCAGTGTCATTGTCGACAGATAATTCAGACTCGTCAGCGGAACCTCCTGCTCCTGACTGTCATAATTCGTCCAGATAAAGAACGGTACGGTAAACAGATCCTCTAATTCCTGCAGCGTCAGCCCCGACAAACCCTTTCCGTTCATCTGGCGGTAGAAATTTGAATTCAGCGATGGCTGGTGATCTCCGAAGAAGACAATTTCCACCTTGTCATCCACGCCCTGGAAATACGTAATGAGCTTTTGCAGTGCCGTATCACTTTCATGAATCAGAGACAGATACTGATTCACATCGCTGTAATAGCCGTTTGTCATCGTAATGCTGTCTGAAAAGTTTGAATAATAATCGGTATATCCGCCGTGATTCTGCATGGTAACGCCCATCACGAACAGCTTCTCACCACTTTGTTTTTCTTTATACCGGCTGATAATCTTGTTATACAGTTCTTCATCGGTAATATACTGCCGGATGATATTTGTCTGGTCAAAATCATCAATGAAATAACTCTTTTCAAATCCCATCAGCGGATATACCTTATCTCTGCTCCATCCGGTTGCATAATAAGGATGCATGGACAGGCAGGTGTATCCCCGCTCTTTTAACGTACTTACAAGAGAATATGTATCACCTGATACATACTGCTGGTACGGCACGGAGCCGCTCGGCAGAAATGCCATGGAATTCCCGGTCAAAAATTCCCATTCCGAATCCGGTGTCTTTGCTCCAAATACGGAAGAAAGAGTATAGCCCTTGATCGTATTATCACTCAGCGAATCCAGAAACGGTGTCACATCTTCGTTTGTGGTAATATCTCCGAGAAGATTCAGGTCCGCAAACGATTCATTCATGATAACGATGATGGTTGGATCATCGTCAGAACCGGTATTGTCCGATGTGCCGTATTTCTCCTCCAGCGCCTTGATTGCGTCCTCCGAATAGCCCTCCGGGGCGGATACAAAAGAATCGCGGATGCTTAAGACAAAATTGAGTATGTATCCATTCCGGTATGTTCCCTTCTGTTCCCAGGATTCCATAACCGTATTTTCACTCTTAACCGACACGTAACTGGAAAGTACGAGCATACCGGCAAGTGCAGCCAGACGCACCATCCATTTTCTGCGAAACTCAATACGTATCTTGAGAATCAGTGCTACATACACGATGGAAATGAGGATAACATATACCGCACGGTCTTCCAGCACGAAATCATAATTTGATGCCACGCTCAGGCCCGTAGACGCAGCTTTTAAGTCTCCGAACGAAAATTCATTTCCCCGGAACTGATATACAAAGTAATTGACACCGGCTAACACCAACAGCGAAATATGCCCGATCATACATGCCAGCCTCGGTTTTGCCGTAATTACAAGCCAAAGCAGCATCCATGCAAGGCAGCAGTAAACATTCAGCCATTCGATCGTAGAACTTATTTTAATTCTGTCCTCTGCGTTCAGCAGCAGATACTGTATCATACGTTCCGTCAGTAGTGCGCTGAAAAAAAGCAAAAGCGTGGTCCATACGGGATTGAGGGCTGTGAACCATCCCTGCCGCTGCTCCTGTGCCTGCAATACTTCCTTCTTCTCTATTTTTACAGCCTTGATCAAAAAATACAGGATGCCGGCAAGCACTGCCGGCCACACAGTCACGTTTGACTTTATGCTCAGCAGAATCATAATAACAACCACAAGTGCAGCCAGAATACAGCTCCTCTTTTTTATTTCAAATCTTATCCTCATTTTCTTTTCATCCTTGTCTATCTCTTTCACTCACGGTTTCCCTATAATTTTAATGAGAAACATCCATTTGCTACTATAACGCAGTCATTCTGATTTTACAAGTGCGTTCACAAAATCTTAATATCCTCATCACACGCGTAAACACAAAAGGGACTGTCCCTTCGGACACTCCCTAATTTCTACTTATCCCTGTCTGTGTTTTTTAATCCGGTTCTCTATCCGCCTTCTGGAAAGCACCACAAATGCTCCAATTAAAAACGGAAGTACAAAGGTTGCAAATCGATAGAGCAAAGACGCGGAACCGGCTGTCCCTGTTCCTACAATCACGGAGAACAGCATCGCAAATACAAACTCTGTCGATCCGATTCCCGCCGGTGCAGGAAGGACTGCGGCAAGCAAAACAGATAAAGAAGTGATTGCCATCGCCTCCGGCAGTGTCATCTGCCCCATCCCACGCAGCACAAAATACGGGATACTGTACCAAAATGAAAATTTCAGCAGATTTTTAAGAATAATGGACAGAACAAAACTTACACTGCCCAGAAGTTCTCCGGTTGCTTCCTCCATAACTTTACACTGATTCTGAAGCTCCGCTACCTGTGCATCAAATCTGCCTTTGCTGTTAATTCGATCCAACAGCCACAGGATCAATCCGTGAAAACGCTTCGAACAACAGAACAGCAGCAATGCGATCGCGACCAGAATTGTGATTCCGTAACCGCCCAGCAGCATCCATGTGTATTCCGAATAATTTTCCCGCATGAAGCCCCAGCTGAGGAGAAAAAAGAGCAATGAAAAAATTGCAATTGTCACCTTGTGCAGTACATATTCCAGCATGTACATTCCGGTCCCTTTGGATATTTCAATCCCCTTTTCATTGAAATAAAAGATTGCTGCTACGCCAGCACCGCTTCCGAGGGTGGCAACACGATAAAAGCAACAGTAAAATGCACTCTCCACACCCATTCGGTACGTAAAAGCCGGATTGTATTTTCTGGCAAAAGAGTACGTGATCCAACCCTCTACAAGTTCATAGAGTATGGCCAGTACACTGATGACAGCAATGACCTGAAAAGATGTCTTTCTCAGCTGCTCCACGATTGGCCCTGCCGAATCGCGGAATGTATAGACAATAATGGCTACAATGACGATAACAAAAGCAAATTTTAAGATTGTTTTTGTCTTTTTATTAATCGGAATCACTCCTTATCTTACTGTTCTTTTTTCTTATAATTACAGTAACCTCTTGCGATAAACGGATGTTCCGTCCACAATTTATCAGCGGATTCTTTCCACTCTTTTGCATAGTTTTCACATTTGTCACAAAGGTGTTCCACCGACTCTGGCTGCTGCATATCGGTAGAATGCGCACCTGTCTCTTTTACCATTTTGTGTAAAATCTCCGGGTTCTCCAGCATCGGACATGGCCGCAACATATTGTCATTGAACGGCTGATTGTCCCGGTAAGCCAGGAACAACGGCTGTTTTAAACATTCAAGCAGAGATTTTTCACGAATGTTGGCACCGGAATAATGTATAAATACACAAGGTTCCACATCTCCCTTTGGATTGATATGACAATAGTTTCTTCCGCCTGCAATACAGCCTCCTACGAATTCTCCGTCATTCTGGAAGTCCATAACGAAAATCTCTTTTCCGCCTTCTTTTGCACGTACTTCCCGGATTCTGTGATAGATATACTCTCGCTGCTCGCTCGTTGGCATCAGATCCGGTGCGGCATCCATACCTACCGGCATCAGATGAAAATACCATGCAAAACGACTTCCATGTTCAATCAGAAGATCAAAAAATTCGTCTGAGGTTACCGCATCCATATTCATACGTGTATAGCATACGGAGTTTCCGAAAATTAATCCGTTTTCATGTAATAAATCCATTGCATGGATCACTTTTCCGAATACGCCGTCTCCCCTCCGGAAATCATTCGTATCCTCAAAACCCTCAAGACTGATGGAAAGTGAGAGATTGCCCACACGCTTCATATCATCGCAGAATGCCTGATCGACCAGTGTTCCGTTCGTATAACAGTGGAAGGCACAGTCATTGTGCTTTTCACAGAGACGGATTACGTCCGCTTTTCGTACAAGCGGTTCTCCGCCTGTCATCATGTAGAAATATACACCGATTTCTTTTCCCTGCGTTACGATGCTGTCCAGCTCTTCAAACGTAAGGTTTAATTTATTTCCATATTCAGACGCCCAGCAACCGGTACAATGCAGGTTACATGCACTGGTCGGATCCATCAAAATGAGCCATGGGATATTACAATTATGTATCTCCCGCATTTTGCGGATGGTCTTAGTTCCATAAAAAGCTGCCTGATATCCTAGATTCAATGCTGTCATTTTAGCGACATGCGGATCTGTCTCATCTAGCAGGCGGTTCACATAGCGCATCCATTTGTGATCCGGGTTTTGAATCATGGCTTTTGCACCTTCATAGGCTTCCGCTTTAAAATTGTCGCCCATGAATTTCTGTGTCAAGTCTACAATCTGAAGCAGTGCCTTTTCTCTGTCCCTGTTCATATGTTTGAGTGCTGCATCAATTGCAACACTGAACGCTTTTCTCTGCACTGCTGCTGCTAAATTACCCATTTTAATTCCTCCATTATCTTCCCATTTATCTTAAAACATTTTATTGAAGTTCTTTGGTGAAAGTATAAGGAATAATGCTCCCCGTGAACATATGCAATCCTTTTTTTATGTATTCGTGCGATATACATTTTCGTCTTTTTGTCTATTTCCCGATACAATTTTTCGTTTTTGTATCGGAACAATTTTATTTCTCTTAATAAGGAATTATAACCAATTTGAATTTTTTGTCAATCAACCTGTCCCATTCGCCCAGTCTTCCATATATATGATATACTGTCCCTATCTATTCTATGCAGTTTATTTTCATTTATACCCAAAGCAGGAAATGCCATTTCAAAACCTTCTATATAAAAACGAAGCAGAACGGCAATACTACACGTAATAGGAAAAAAGAAAGGAATACAGCCATGCCAGGATTTGCAACACATTATCTCTTCGGAATATCGACCATGCAGAAACAGAAACACACACCGCTCTACGCACAGATCAGACGTCATCCGACCGTCTATGGACTTGGACTTCAGGGGCCGGATATTTTCTTTTACTACCTTCCCTCCTACTTCAGCCGCCGGGAAAATCCCGGTGTTGCGGCGCATGGAGAAAAAACAGGACGCTTTCTGTACCACTTAATGGAAGGCAGAAAGATCTTTACCGACAAGGAAGACCTGGCGATCGCCTCCGCCTATATTGCCGGCTTCCTTGGACATTACACGCTGGACACGACCTGCCATCCTTATGTTTACGGTAGAACACACTATGATCCGGATGATTCTTCTTATTTCGGACGCCACGTCTATCTGGAAACAGATATTGATGCGTTTCTTCTGGCACAATACAAAAAACAGCTGCCTTCTGCGTTTCATCAGGAACGCACCATTCAGCTGTATCGGAACGAGTGCCGCGTTGTTGCCGCACTTCTTCAATATGCCTACGCCAAGGTATTTCCCGAACTGCAGCTTTCGTATCATTCGATGTATGCTGCAATTCGTTTCATGGCTTTTGCCGTATGGGTACTTTACGATCCACAGGGAAAAAAGAAAGCCCTGACACGCCTGGCAGAAAAAAAGATTATCGGTTTTGCCTATGCATCCCCTCTGATCGCAAGTGATGACCTGCGCTTTACAACCGATCCGATGAATTTACAGCATAAGATGTGGCGTAATCCCTGGAAAAAATCTGATGCATCACGAGATTCCTTTTTTGATCTGATGCATCAGGCAAAAATGATTTATCAGAAAAGACTGGCTCTCTGTGAAAAGCTGTTCAACTACGATACCTGCAACGGTCAACCCTTCCCGGATCGCCAGTCCTGCCGGGCACACCGCGCCGACCTGAAAAAGGAACTTGGCAACCGTTCCTACAGCAGTGGTCTGGAATTATAAGAAAAATTCTTTTACCTGTCCCGCAATGGTCTCCATCAAACGGGTTCTTGCCTCGATACTTGCCCATGCAATATGCGGAGTGATGAGAAGTCTGCTGCTGTCCTTAATCCGGCATAGCGGATTCTCGGCACTCATCGGCTCAACACATAAGACATCCAGCCCTGCTGCTGCAATTTCTCCCTGTTCCAGAGCGTTGGCAAGGTCTGCTTCCACTACAATCTGGCCTCGCCCAAGATTTAAAAACACGGCAGACGGCTTCATTTTGGCAAAGGCCTCTCTATCCATCAGATTCTGGGTTGCATCCGTCAGTGGTGCATGCACAGACACAATATCCGACTGGCTCAGCAGCGTGTCGAATTCCACCCGTTCATACCCCGGCTGGCTGTTTTTCCCCGAAGTTGAATAATAGATGACACGGCAGCCGAACATCCCCGCGATATCCGCCACACGCTTTCCGATGTTGCCAAGTCCGATGATCCCCCATGTCTTACCGGAGAGTTCATGAAACACCTGATTAAAATGAGTGAACAGCCGGTCTTGTATGTAACGTTCTTCCTTTACATAATCATCGTAATAGCGAAGTTTCTCATAGAGATAAAACAACAGTGCAAATGTATGCTGCGCAACGGTTTCGGTAGAATACCCAGCCACGTTTCGCCAGGCAATTCCGTGCTGTTCCAGATAATTCTTATCCAGATTATTGGTACCGGTCGCTGTAACGCAGACCAGCTTCAATTTCTTTGCCGTTCCGATGGAACGTTCATTGATTTCTACTTTATTCAAAACAAGTACATCTGCATCCGCCACACGCTCCGACACTTCTTCCGCTGTGGAAAAATCATATTGAACGACTTCTCCCAAGGCATCGAATGCAGACAGATCGATATCATCCCCGATTGTTTTCGCGTCTAAAAAGACAATTTTCATTCTTTATTCCTCCTGTAATGCAATTGCAATTTCTTTCATTTTACTGTTATCCAGTGAATAATACCGCAGAATGAGCAGTGATGTAATCCATCCAAGGATTGGTATTCCGCAATACAAAAAGATTGTTGTCCAGGCAAGTACCGGTGTCAATGTGTCCCCGATCTGCGGGAACCTGCTGTTATAGCCGATCAGCATCATAATCAGTCCTACAAAGGCCGTTCCAAATGCAGTAAATACCTTATCTGCAAACGAAAACAGTGCCCCCATCAGACCCGGAACAAACTTGCCGCTGCGGTATTCTTCATAATCAGAACAGTCCGCAATCATCGGCACTACCATATTATTCGTGATCGATTTGCAACCATTTAGCAGTATATAGACTACGACAAATGCAATGGTAATCAGATTTATGTTCTGCAGCTGAAAATTAACCGTATTGATGCTTTTCTGCATCAGTACTACGGCCATCACAATCTGGAACAAAATTCCAAGCGCAGTAAACAGCACCAGTGACCGCTTCTGCCCCATCCGCTGTGCGGCGCGGATTCCAAGATCCACTACAACGAGAGTCGGAATGGCCACCACTACGCCGATCAATCCCGAAATTCCATAATCTCCCATCAGAATTCCAAAAAGCATGACACCGACTGTCGTATTACTGTATACAGCAGCTGTAAACTTGTTCGTGCAGGCCGCCAGAATCAGCAAACGTATCGGATGATTGTGCCGCAGGACATCCAGATAATCCCGGACGCGCAGTCTTTGAATCTTTTTTGCTATATAGACAGATTCTCTGTCCTTGTTCCGGATACCGGCCATGGCAAGCAGCGTACAGAGCCCGGATAACAGTATCACCCAGAAAATATATTCTTTGTAAAGTGCCTCATTTGTAAAACCGCCATACTTCGGTACCAGATAATTTGCGACGAACAACGCACTGCCGCCATAAACTGCCATCAGAAAAACAGAATCAAAATACGTAGACAACGGACGCTGGTTCGGATTATTCGTAAGAACGGTCTGACCCGATTTTCCTGCCACGGTCTGTATCGTATAACCGATGATAAAAAATGCGTACACAACTATAAAATAGGGGATTCTCGCCGCACCCGGCAGTTCATGGGTGGTCAGAAACAAGAAAACGACGCTGAGTGCCATGATCAGATTGCCCAGCAGCATAAAAGGCCGGAACTTTCCAAACCGGCCCCTGGTCTTATCCAGAAAAAAGCCGATGATCGGATCCGTTACTCCGTTAAAAATGTTGAGTCCTGTCAGCAGGCAGGATATAAGCATCACGGAAAATCCGGCAATCGAATTTCCATAATAAGAGATATATCCCATCAATGCAAGGTACAGATTTGTAGCCGCATTGTTGAGCGAAAACAGGCCGATCTGATAGATCTTTGCATTATTATATTTTAAATTGTCCGTTTCTTTCTGAAGTTTGATCATATTAACACCTGTGACATTCCGCTAAGCCTTCAGATAATTTTTCAGTGCTACCATCTGTTCCTTTGCCTTCAGATAACCCTCTTCATACAGCATTTCCAGTTTTTTTGGATCGGATTCCGTCCTGCCGATTCCAAATGTGGTATCCGGTGCAATGACAAATACCTTTCCTTCTTTCTCCAGTTGGAGCAGTTCCTTCATACAGGCATTGTAATGGTCTGCACGCGCATAGAGCCCCTGTACGATTTTCGGATATTTTTTATAAATCAGGGCTGATACCTTGATTCCGCGCTCCGTTGTCTTTACGTAGTCCCGTTCTCTCGTAAGAACCACAATGTTTTTGTCACAGCCTTCCTGAATTGCCTGCTGATATGGAATTGAATCTGCGATTCCGCCATCCAGATAGTAATGCTTTCCAACCTTGACCGGCTGAAAAAGAACCGGCAGGGAACAGCTTGCCACGATCAGGTCAAAATGACTCTTATCTCTTGGTACCTCAATGTATTCTGCTTTACCCGTATGTATATTTGTGACCGTGGCCACCACTTTACCCGGATAAGCGGCAAACGTCTCATAATCAAATGGAAGAAGTTTATTGGGAACTTCTCCAAATGCATATTCTACATTATAAAAAGTTCTCTTTTCCCGATTAAACAGATGACGGAAACCCTGATATTGCCTTTCATGCATATAATCCTTTGCAAGACGCAGATTTCTGCCCTTCTGCTTCGACAGATAGGATATTCCAAATGCAATTCCCGCAGAGACCCCGATAAAATAATCGGGCATCAGACCTTCCTCCAAAAAAGCGTCAGACACTCCGCAGGAAAATAATGTTCTGCTGGCTCCGCCTTCAAATGTCATTCCAAGTTTCATACGATTATCACCTCCAACTTCTTTTCGACGGGTACCTGAGGCCGGATACCTGTCCTTTTTTCGAAGTTAGTATAACATACTTTTTCAATTTCTTTGCATTATAATTTTATAAATTATGTATAATATTTCCATTCTGCTTCGTTTTTATCACGAAAACTCGAATCTGTGTGAATGTTATGTGAATGTTACGTGAAGTAGGTTAAGTTTTCCATTTCTGTATCCGAAATCCATTTTGTTCAGGCAAGGAAGCCCTGCCGGTATTTTTCGGCATGTTACACAGGATGTACACACAATAAAATTATATTTCATTTCAGAAAGGGCGGTATTGCTATGTCAATTGAAAACCTCAGTGATTACCTAAATTCCATCAGTACATTGTCCACGTCCGTGGTACAGTCTGCAACTGCTGCAAGCACTTCGACAGCAGGCACATCTTCAGATTCGGACAGTGACAGCTACGTCTCCAGCGTTTCCAGTTCTTCCGAAGCGCAGGTATGCGACACCTACAACGATATTCTAAAGAAGATCGCACAGGCACTCGCTTCTTCCTCTTCCAGCAACTCAGAGGAGTCCTCCAACACAGACGATTCTTCCTCCTCTACGGAAGCAGTCGCAGGCTCTGCCGGAGGCTCCGGAAGTGATTCATCCGAAAGCAGCGAAACAGAGACGGAGATCGTTACCATAAACGGCATCACCTATTTGCAGACAACGACCACCGAAAATGGTGTGGAGACCGTCACACGTACCGTACTCGGTGCTGATCAGTCGGAATCGACGGATGATCTGCTTTCTTCCCTGCTGGAAGAATCCTCTTCTGACGACAAGAAAACGGATACGCTGTAGTGCTCACCCGGTCACCGGTGAAACAGTTCCCGCGCGGGAAAAAATTGTTTGATCGCTCCGCATAACTTCAGCAACGGATATTCAAAAGGAGGGCCTCCCAAAAATGTGCCGGAAAACCCTCCTTTGCGTAAAAAAGTACCTGATTACTGCTTCAGGTACTTTCCTGATATCGCATGATTTATTCTTCTATTTTTTCCAGTATGAGCTTGACGCCGGTAACCTCAACGACTCTTGCAATCGTATCTGCCGGAAAACAAACGGCATCATCGGCACTCCGTGCCGTCCACTCCTGACCGTTTAATACGGCGGTTCCGGTTCCTGCACGGTTATCTACTGTCTCGGTAACTTTCACGGTCTGTCCCGCAGCCTCCTCATAATTCGTTTTAATCCGATGCGGATTGATGAATTTTATCGCCCAAGGTCTTGTAAAGTACAGCAATAAAAACGATACTGCAAAGAAGACGATAACCTGCCAGAAGGTATTTAGTCCCAACCCATATACAATCAGTGCAGCCAGGCCACCTCCTGCAAACCAGATGGTTGTAAGCCCTACCGTAATAATCTCAATTATCAGGAATGCAATGATTAATCCTATCCAGAAAATAAACATCTATACTCCTCCTTTTTCTTTGTAATGTCTTTTATAATCATACATATGATGATCTGCCTGCTCATAGACTTTCCAGGCGCTCATATGCGGTTTCTCATAATTGTCCGCATATCCATAGGATACCGAAATGCTATATGGTCTGTTTCCGCTGGCATTCGCGCTTTCAACACACGCGCCCATTTCAGACATATATTCTTCCACTACATCCCGCGGACAGTAGTCCAGGATCACAATGAACTCATCGCCGCCCATTCTTCCCACAAATCCTCTTTCGGCGAATGTATTCTCTAATATACTTGCAAAACGCATCAGCAGCTCATCTCCAACTGCATGACCGTAGATGTCATTGATCTCCTTAAAACAATTCAGATCCATATTGATAATCGTAAGCGGCGTGGCTGTCTGATCATACTGCCGGAACACTTCTTCACAGCTCGCGCGGTTTTTGATATTCGTCAGAGCATCGGTATACGCCATCTGAATCAGTGTCTTTCGCTCCATGTTCTCCGCCACACGCTCCATTAGCATAAATACAAAACTCAGTATCATGGCTATGACAAAAGCCAGCAGTCCGACCTGCATCAGCGTTACCGAAAGATCCAGCTTCGTCCATCCATATTGATCAATTGTGTAGCGTAGAATGTCCGCCGCCACAAAACAGATAAACACCAGAATTCCGGCGGCAAAAATACGAACAGCCGTTTTCTTCGTCTGATTTGCCCATTTTAACGCTATGACAACAATGGAAATACCGCAAACAAGAGCCATGATATGATACAGGATCAGGGTTCTTGAGAAATGCGCAATATTCGTGAAATTCAAAAAAAGCAGAACCGCATCGCAACCTGCAAATGCAATGCCGAGCCAGCGGATGGTCTTTCGATACCGCGCACCGACCAGCATATCATATAGGAAGAACAGCATGCAGATTGGTGCAAGATACAGGCTGATATACTCTATGTTACAGATCAGATGAAAATCTGTCGTCATCAATTCAATGAGTTGACTGTAACAAACCAGCCATTGTGCCACCAGTATCGCAAAGCCGGCGATCCAAAACAGCACATGAAGCCGCCTTCCCCTGCCATGCATACATGCGGTGATGATTAGCGTAACCCATCCGAAACACAGGAGAAATCCGGAAACCAGTCCCGTCAGCAGATTGCCGGAAATCATATCGGAATAGATACTGCCCGTCTCCTGCAGATATACCTCTGACAGTCGTGAAAAAGCGCCATTTTCCTGTACATTCTGAACAATCTGTATTTGCTTTCCCTCATATTGGTACGGCAATTCTATCCAGATATCACCGCTTCCCACCATCTGATTTTTTTGTGCATATTCTTCTCCATATGCATATATCTCCTCGCCGTCCATATAGACATGTACGGTCGAATGTTTTGCATGAAACCGCAAAGATACCTGCTTGAAATCTGTCTTCGGCAGAATCGTCGTAAGCGTTATGCGGTCGCCTTTCTCTGTCAGTGGAAAAGTAAGGGACGATAAATACTTCGTATCGTAGGTCTGGCTGTTGATCTGGACAGTCCAATCATTCCGGATTGGGATCTGACACTCCTTTTTCGTTCCAAAAAGCGGATAAAGGATTGCAGTTATCCCCGTAACGACCAGAACCAGACATACAACTTTTATCGTGGCCCTTATCACGATTTTTCTGACACTCTCCATGGCATAACCCCGCCCATTCATGCAAGCATGAAAGCATTACTTTCTTCTATGTTCTGATGTATCTATATTATAACAGAATATTGCTATAATAAAAACAGGTATTTACTCTTTTTTCCCCGTATTCCTTGCGACATTTTCATGCACAATTTTCAACAGATGCTTTAACTGTGCGACCTCCTCTGGCGTCATTCCCTGCACCAGCATTCTTTCCATATCTTCAATGTGAACGATAACGCTCTGCTGAATATTCGTTGCCTTCTGCGTCAGAAATATCTTTTTCAGCCTGCCATCATGATCCACCGGTTTGCGGACAATCAGTTCCCGTTTTTCCATAAGCTTTAACATGTTTGTTGCAGTCGCTCTTGAGATATCAAATCTCTCCTCAATGTCCTTCTGATAAATATCTTTCTCCTGCCTGTGATAAAGAAAACCAATCACCCATGCCTGCATCGGAGTCAGATTTTTATTCTGCTTTTTCATATGCCGATCCGCATGCATACCGATCAGATTGTGGATGGTTCGGATTTCATATCCGACTCTGATTTCATTTTCTTCTTTCCAATCTTTTTCTTCCATATGGGCTCTCCTGATTTCTCCATACTTTGTATCATGGCTATTATTGTCATATTTTTTTCACTCTGTCAAGATTTCTGTTGACAATAAAAATAAATCATATTATATTTGTTAGTACGCTAACATATTTTGCAAAAGGAAGTGATATCTATGCTAAAAACACTGGGTGCGCAAATCAAAGAATTCAAGCGCGATTCCCTTCTAACTCCGTTATTTATGATCTTGGAAGTTCTGATGGAGACTATTATTCCCCTATTGATGGCTTCAATCATAGATGATGGTGTGGAGACCGGCGACATCCATCATATTTATTTCATCGGTGCCTGGATGGTAGTAGCTGCATCTTTTTCCCTCTTTTCCGGCATCATGGGTGGAAAATATGGTGCAAGAGCATCTGCCGGTTTTGCCCGTAACTTAAGGAAAGCCATGTTTCAAAATATTCAGGCATTCTCCTTCTCCAACATTGATAAGTACAGTACCGCAGGTCTTGTTACCCGTATGACCACGGATGTCACCAATCTGCAGAACTCCTATCAGATGATTCTTCGTATGTGTACCAGGGCCCCGGCCAGTCTGATCTGTGCCATGATTATGGCATTTGTCATCAGTCCGCGCCTTGCGAGCATCTATCTGATCGCCGTTCTCGTTCTTGGAGCCGTACTTGTGCTCATTATATCGCGTGCCATGAAATACTTTACGCAGGTCTTTCGCAAATACGATGATCTCAACAGCAGTGTGCAGGAAAATGTTTCCGGCATCCGGGTTGTGAAAGCTTACGTACGTGAAGATTATGAGACAGGCCGCTTTCGTCATGCGAGCGACAACATCTATCGTATGTTTGTCAAAGCCGAAAGCATTGTTGCACTGAATGCCCCGTTTATGCAGATTACCGTATATGCCTGCATTCTTGGAATCAGCTGGTTTGGTGCAAAGATGGTCGTCGGCTCTGCACTTACGACCGGACAGCTGATGAGCCTCTTATCCTATTGTATGAATATCCTGATGAGTCTTATGATGCTTTCCATGATCTTTGTTATGATATCCATGAGTATTGCAAGTGCAGAACGTATTACCGAGGTCTTAAATGAAAAGAGTGATCTTGCCAATCCGGAAAATCCGGATTATGAAATCCCGGACGGAAGCATCATATTTGATCATGTATTTTTCAGCTATCATAAGGATAACGATTCTCCGGTTCTTTCGGATATCGACCTTGCGATTCAATCAGGAGAGACAATTGGTATCCTTGGCGGTACGGGAAGTTCCAAATCGAGCCTTGTAAACCTGATCAGCCGTCTCTATGACGTAACGGACGGTTCGATCCGTGTCGGCGGAAAGGACATTCGTTCCTACGACCTGCAGACGCTCCGGAATCAGGTCGCAGTCGTTTTACAGAATAATATCCTCTTTTCCGGCACGATATTCGATAATCTGCGCTGGGGAAATAAGGATGCCACAGAAGAAGAATGTATCCGTGCCTGCGAGCAGGCCTGTGCGGATGAATTTATCCGGACATTCCCGGAGCAGTACAATACCCATATTGAGCAGGGCGGTACCAATGTTTCCGGCGGACAGAAGCAGCGTCTTTGCATTGCCCGTGCGCTTTTAAAAAAGCCTAAGATTCTGATACTGGATGATTCTACCAGTGCCGTAGATACAGCAACCGATGCAAAAATCCGGACTGCACTTGGCACAGAGATTCCGAACACGACAAAGCTTATCATTGCGCAGCGTATTTCAAGCATTCAGAATGCAGATAAAATCCTTGTCCTTGATGACGGAAAGGTAAACGGATTCGGATCCCACGAAGAGCTTCTTACTTCCAATGAGATTTACCGCGATATCTATGAGTCCCAGACAAACGGCGGCGGTGACTTTGATGAGAATGGAGGTGACAAGTAATGCCAGGACCAAGGAACAGTACCAAAAATACCCAAGGCCAAAAGCCCAAAGTAGCCAATCCGGGACGCCTGTTTCAGCGTCTGATGGCCTATATTATAAAACGATACCTGATACATTGTATTTTTGTTGTAATATTTATTTTTATCAGCGTACTTTCGAGCGTTCAGGGAACCATGTTTTTACAGACTCTGATTGACGATTATATTCTTCCGCTGCTCGGTTCCAAGAATCCGGATTTTTCCGGGCTTGCCTCTGCCATTCAGCGTGTTGCCTTCTTTTATGCCTGCGGTGCACTGGCAACCTATCTTTACAACCGGATTATGGTAAACGTGACACAGGGAACATTACGCGCACTGCGTGTAGATATGTACACACACATGGAAAAGCTTCCAATCCGATTTTTTGATACGCACGCGCACGGTGACGTTATGTCTACCTATACGAATGACATCGACACCCTCCGCCAGATGATCAGTCAGAGTATTCCTCAGCTGCTCAACAGCGTAATTACGATTGTAAGTGTATTTGTCAGCATGCTGATCCTCAATATTCCGCTTACTTTTCTGACACTTTTCATGGTTGCCATCATGCTCTACACGACCAAACATCTTGCCGGAAAAAGCGCTTCCTACTTCATCGCTCAACAGCGTGATATCGGTACGGTAAACGGTTACATTGAAGAGATGATGAACGGTCAGAAGGTAATCAAGGTCTTCTGCCACGAAGAAGAAAGCATCGATCAGTTTAATCATTTAAATGATCAGCTGTTTGACAGCGCTTACAACGCAAATAAATTTGCCAACATTCTGATGCCGTTTATTGCCCAGATTGGAAATATCAGCTATGTGCTCTGCGCCATTGTCGGCGGTATTCTTGCACTTGGCAGTGTCGGCGGTTTTACCCTTGGCGGTCTTGCCGGTTTCCTGACATTTAACAAAAGCTTCAATATGCCGATTAATCAGGTCAGCCAGCAGTTAAACAGTATTGTCATGGCCCTGGCAGGCTCTGATCGAATTTTCCGGCTGCTTGACGAGAAAGTGGAAACAGATGACGGCTATGTAACTCTGGTAAATGCCAAATCGGAAAACGGAACGATTACAGAAACAAAAGAGCACACCGGTCTATGGGCCTGGAAACACATCCATCAGGCAGACGGTTCTGTAGAATATAAGGAATTGACCGGTGATGTGGTATTTGACGATGTTGATTTCGGCTACACCGAGGAAAAGACCGTGCTTCACAATGTGGATCTCTACGCCACACCGGGACAGAAAATCGCTTTTGTCGGTTCAACCGGTGCCGGAAAGACTACCATTACGAATCTGATTAACCGCTTTTATGATATTTCCGACGGAAAGATCCGTTATGACGGGATTAATATTAATAAGATCAAAAAGTCAGATCTGCGGCATTCCCTTGGAATCGTTCTTCAGGATACGCATCTGTTTACCAATACCGTCATGGAAAATATCCGCTACGGAAGACTCGACGCCACCGATGAAGAAGTATACGCCGCAGCACGTCTTGCCAACGCAGACTCTTTCATCCGCCATCTGCCGGAAGGTTATCAGACAGTTCTGACCGGTGATGGTGCAAGTTTAAGTCAGGGACAACGGCAGCTTCTCGCGATTGCAAGAGCGGCCATTGCAGACCCGCCGGTATTAATTCTCGATGAAGCGACCAGTTCCATCGATACAAGAACGGAGCGGATTGTACAGGATGGTATGGATAAGCTGATGAAGGGGCGTACCACTTTTGTTATCGCACACCGCCTCTCCACGGTAAGGAACAGCGACTGTATTATCGTTCTTGAACAGGGACGCGTCATTGAACGCGGAAATCACGAACAGCTGATTTCCCAAAAAGGAAAATACTACCAGCTTTACACCGGAAATTTTGCAGAGGGCTGATTTCAGGAGGATTCAAAAAAGCTGCGGGACGAAACGTCTGTTTCATCCCGCAGCTTTTCCGTTATCGCCGGCACTCGGAACATAGCTTCCTGGCCATCAGTAATCCTCGTATCCGCTGATCTTACGGTTTAAGATATAACCTCCACACCAGATTGCGCCTCCCGTTGTCAGGGACAGTGCACATTTGACCGTGGTAATAAAAACCAATTTCTTCGTAAGCGCTCCCAGCAGAAAGGCGCCGAATGCATCTTTCAGAGGTGCCAGAATCATCAGCCAGCCCCCCACATAGATTGCCAGCAGTGTTCCGATCAGGGAACACATTCCGCCTGCCATCAGTCTTGCATACCGCAGACTTGTCTTTTTCTCTCTCATTTCCTTTATATTTTCCTGAATATTCTCATGAATATTCTCTTCCAATCTCCCCGGAATGCTTTCTCTCATAATGATTCCCCTCTTTGTTACTTCATCTGTTTCTTAGCCTTTTATATCGCCTATTGTAACGTTTTTTCACCAAATCTTCAAGAGATTCCTTTGTTTTTTACATAATCCATGAACTCCGGTGTCTTTGACCAGTACTTTATTCCCCAGTTTTCAAAGTCCCATTCCTTACTATAATCATTGCATTCATAATCAATGTAGTAGATGTCGCCATTCCTCACGACAAAGTTGGTCGGGAAATAATCGATATTCGTACGAGCCGGATACAGAAGCCCGCACATCGCTTTTATCTGATTGAAAAATGATTCCTCCATGCGATCTCCCAGTACCAGATCAAATATCGTGTCTCCCTCAATATACTCCTTCAAAATGCGCTCTTTTTCCAGATCGATGTCCAGCAGCGCAGGCATCCGGATTCCAATTGCCTTCAAACGCCGGTAATCGGTGAGTTCTGCCTCTATCTTATTTCCAAACTGATAATAAGAACAGGGTTCATGGTGAATCTGCTTTAACACATAACGGCTATTCCCATCCTCTGCGAGATAGGAATAACCTCCTTTCCCCTTTCCCAGCAATTTTTCAATCAAATACTCTTTCCCATTCACATCCATTGTTTCCATAATATCCACACTCCTTCTCCTGCAGCTCTACGGCTTTTTTTCATTATACCGAAATGGATACGCACAATCTAACATTACAGCCGCACTTACTGGTATTATTCTATTCTTATGCAGGATTTTGCAGTTGAAATACACAACAAAACAGGTTAGAGTAGTATTAGTACCACATTATTTGAGAGGAGCAGCTATCATGGCAAAAAATAAAGTTACCTTAAAGGACCTGGCTGAAATCTGCGGTGTTTCTATAGCAACGGTTTCTTATGTTTTAAATGATGTAAGAAACGAACATATCAGTCATGAAACCCGTGTACGCATTATGGAAACTGCCAGGAAACTAAATTATATTCCCTGCAAATCACGCGCTTCTACTCATATCCGTACCAATAATATTGGAATCATGCTTCATCTGGATTCGAACGACTCCTACAGCAAAAAATGTATCTGTCACGATCTTGCAATGGAGCTTCAGAAATATCTGCTGCTTTCCGGTTACCATGCCACAATTTCAACTCTGACGAAAGAATTGGGAGAACGGGCCTACCTTCCCAAAGCTTCCATAGATGCGGCATTTATTGTCGATACGGATTCTCGTGCGGTTCATAAGCTCACGCAGAAATACTATGTCCCGTTGATTTTTCTGAACTGTGAAATCAACGATCCGCTGTTTTACCGCATTTATCCGAATTACTCCGTCATACTTTCGCAGGCCAGACGCATGCTCGGAGAAGAACCTCAATATCTGGTCATGGATCATATTCAGAATGAGGAACTTACCAATCTGATCTGTAAGAACTTTGATCCGGAATCCGTCTTTTTCAACGATGATACGCGAAATCTCCCTGCTTTTCTATCAAAAATGCGGCATAAAAAGGGCGTTATTATCGGTGATATTCTGGGACTCTCCGCCGAACGTTACCTTTCCAACGAAGATTTTGTTGTGATTTCCTATTTTAAAGGGAACCGACTGCTGCTTCCCGAAACGAAGACCATCTGCATCAGCAATCATACGATTGCAAACTCTGCCGTCAATCTTTTGGATCGGTTGTTCGAATCAGAATATAATATCTGCCCGGATAACAAACTGATTCTCAATCCGGATTCCTGAGAAACAGGGAACAACGTGTTTTATATGAAACAAAGTGTTTTGTATAGTACAAAAAACTTCCTGTCGAAAGGCGCTTTCTCCTAACGACAGGAAGTTCTTATCTTATTTTTTTTTCTTTTTCAGAACGATAACTGCAGCACCTGCTGCCACCACGGCCACGGCAACAACACCAACGATCACCCATACAACTGTATTCGATGAATCTGTTTCTTCCGATGCGTCGCTTTCCGTATCTGCCGCCGGTCCCTCCGGATAGCCTGCAAGAGCCTCTGTGCTGACCTCCAGTTCATAGCCACCGCCGATACCGGTCTTATTGGTAGAAGAACTGTCTCCTGCTACGATCCAGTAAGTATGGCCAGGTTCCAGATCCGATGCATCTCCGGTCTGATTTCCGTCACCGGAATCTCCGTTGTCAAACAAGATACCAAAACTTTCTCCCGGTTCAAACTCATATACCATCCAGTTTCCTTCGCAGGTTCCGTCATAGGCCTCTAATTTATCTCCCGGCCAGATATCCTGTGTCAGCTGATCACTGTAGGACATCGTCCATGCCCAGACATAGACCGGATCCCAATCCAGATCATTCCGATAGTAGATCTTTGTTGCCTGACCTGCAGTCTCCGTGTCAGCAGTCTGTAACACAGCTTCGGTTTCCTGCGGAGCCGCCTCTGTGGATGCCTGTGCATCTTTGCTATATTCCGGATAGCCTGCTGCACTTGCCTCATCCATACTTGTATAGGTAATTAATTTTGCTGCAGATGACATGCCGCCCGCTTCAAGTTCCGGCTGCGCAACACAGTACAGGTCATCTGTTGATGTCACCGTTACATTTACGGTCTGATTATAATCGCCCCACTCGCCATTATACATTACAAATTCAAAAGAACTGCCCAGATCCGGGCTGAAGGTGAACTGATACCAGTTCTCGGTATCTGTCTTTTCCATCGGTGTCAGCTCCGGTGCATTGGAACCGTCTGACCAGGAATAGATGTAAACATTATCCCACTGCAGGGTATTGTATAAATACACCGTCACCCCTGTTTCGTCTGCTTTTGCCACGTTGTGTACTCCTAATATTCCGACAACGGTCAGCGCCAGAATACACAGAATACTTCCTGTGAGCTTACCTAGTTTTCCCATAGCTTTTTTCATCTTAAAATCCTCCTTTTTTTAAGTAAAACGCCGTTTTCGGCGGTACTTTCTGACCAACGGCCGCATGTTCCTCCAATAGATCCCGATAATCCGAACTCTTTAAAAATTCTGGTAGCACCTGCTCCTGACTGCTCTGATTAATGACGATGTAGATCGCATCCTTGCCCTTTCCCCGTTTCATGACAAGCAGATCTTTTGTACTGTAAAAAGCAATTTCCCCGCCGGATAATGCCGCCTCTGTCTTTCTCAGTTCAATCAGACGCTGATATCTATTCCGCAGTTTTTTATTCCAATGCGACGATTCCCAGTCAAATCCTCTCCGACAGCCCGGGTCATATCCGCCTGTGATACCAATCTCTGTTCCGTAATACAGACATGGCACGCCCGTGTAACCGAACTGGAAAGCTGCTGCGTTCATCAGACTTTCCACCTTTTCATCCGCAAGGAACAGGAAACGTTCGGTATCATGACTGTCCAGCAGATTAAACATCATACGATTTACAATATCCGGGTATTTTACCAGCTGCATACATAGATTTTCACTGAATTCCTGCGCATCAATCTGTTCCCTGGCAAAAAAGTTCACCGCCTGATTTGTAACCGCATAATTCATGACCGTATCAAACTGATCTCCCATCAGCCATGGCATTGCATCATGCCATACCTCGCCGATCAGAACCATCTCCGGATTGATCTCTTTGATTACCTCACGAAATCCCCGCCAGAACAGGTGTGACGGCTCATCCGCCACATCCAGGCGCCAGCCGTCGATGTGGAATTCCGAGCTCCAGTATCGGACAACCGAATACAGATACTCCTGAACTTTTGGGTTTGCCGTATTGAATCTCGGCATGTACGGCACCATGGCAAATACATCATAATTCATCTTTTCTAATTCCACCGGATAGTCGTGGATGAAAAACCAGTCTTTGTAGGTAGACAATGCTCCATGCTTTATGACATCCTGAAACGGTGGAAACAGATAACTGCAATGGTTGAACACCGCATCTAATATAATGCGGATTCCCTTTTTATGAGCACCATCTACCAGGCGGTGCATGGTTTCTTTCTTTCCAAAGTGCTCGTCAATCTCCATATAATCAATCGTGTCATACTTATGATTCGAATCCGATTTGAAGATCGGTGTCAGATAAATGGCTGTGATTCCCAGTTCCTCCAAATAATCCAGATGCTGTATGATTCCCTCCAGATCTCCTCCGTAGAAGGAGTGCGGTGTCGGTGCCTGACTCCATTCGGTAAGATTTTCCGGTGAAATATCCGGGTCTCCATTTTCAAACCGCTCCACAAAAATCTGATAGAACACTGCCGTTTTATACCACTCCGGTTCTTGCAGCAGATCTTCTTTATAGATACTCGGGTACTGAAAGAACAAGGTATGTGCACGCACATCATCAAATTCTTTTAAGATACCTGCCTCCGTATAAAAGAGCGTCTCCGATCCTTTTGTCACTTCAAAATAGTATCCGATCCGCATATCCTGCTGTCGGATATTATATTGATAGTAATCAAAATAATGATCCGAGTATAATTTTTCCATTTCCATACTTTTTTTGTTTGCCCAGTCAAATTTTACCGCCCAAAAAAGGCGTACTTTATCAATATCATCCTTTGCGGTGCGAAAACGGATCTGTATTTCCGTTTCGCTTTCCGCATAAGCATAACTACTCTTTGAGCAATGATACAATGCTTCTCTTATCATGTTTTCTCCTTACAATTCCTAGTTAGTCGCAAGCAGTGCTTCCCACTCTTCAATTGATTTTTTCTGTCCTTCTTCCGGTGTCAGATCCCCGTCAAATACCGCACGGTCTACATCAGATGCAATGGACCAGTAGTAAGATACTTCCGTAACAGACGGCATCGGTACAGAATCTTCAAACTGCTCTACGAACGGTGTCAGATATTCATCTGCTGCCAGTCCCGTTACATTACTGATATCACTCACTGCTGTAATTCCATCATACTGATACAGAATCGATGCGCCTTCATCACTGATCAGGAAGTCGGCAAAGAGCTGTGCTGCCTGTGGATAATCGGTATAAGGCGATACAAATGCACAGTTCATTCCCGCAAACGGTGTCAGTGCATTGCCGTTATAAGTCGGCAGTGTGGTAATTCCAAAATTTACTCCGCTCTCTTTTACCTGTGTCACATCCCAGGGACCGCTGATATAGTAAGCGACATTTCCATCCATGAATGCTGACTTAACGGAACTTTTATTGTTCAGGTCCGTGGACGTGATCGGCATGATATCATGCAGTTTTGAGATTAACTCCAGGCCATTTTTATACGCATCGGTATCAAAGCCCGGATTATCACCGTCGTCTCCATTCTCACCAAACAACTGAAATCCGCCCGAGGATACAAATGGGAATTCATAATATCCGTCACCAATCGTACACAGGAAATAGAATTTGTTGTTGGACGGATCATTATATTGCGGTGCCTTATCTATAATTTCTTCTAACGTTGCCGCGGGGGTGTCTATGATATCCTTGTTATAGTACAGGCAGTTTACCTCTACCGATATCGGCACTCCATACATGACACCTTCACTCGAAACCGCATTTACACCTGTGTCTGACACTCTGTCCTTCACATCATCTGTCACGGCATCACAGAGCTTCATAAATACGCCGGAGGAGAGTCCTTTCTGAAAATTGTCGCTGGCTGTGATATAGACATCCGCTCCTTCTCCCGCCGGGCCGCTCAATGACATCTTATCCACGGTTCCCATACCCTCTTCTTCCACCGTCACCGGAACCCCGTATTTCTTCTCAAAGGCTGCTGCAACCGCGTCACCATAATCTTTGTCACCGGTCCAAAGTGTCAGAGAAGCACCATCCTCCGGCTTCAGTTCATCTACCGTCTTTGCTGTGATTTCAGCCGCATCCTGCTGCGGCAGATCTTTTTTACAGCCGGCAAATACGACTGTAACCGCCATCATCAGTAAAACGGAAATCATTTTTCTTTTCATCTTTTCTCCTCCTATTCTTTGCTGGCCCCCGCCGAAATTCCCTCAACTAAAAACTTCTGAAAAATCAGATATAATATTGTAATCGGAACTGCAATCAGTACAGCTCCGGCAGCAAATGCCGTAAAATTTGCATTCTGATCCAATGAAATCATAGAATACAGTCCCACTGCAACCGTCTTGTTCTTATCTCCGGTAAGCAGAAGATTCGGAATAATATAGTCCATCCACGGAAGCATAAACTGAGAAACCGCGCAGTACACGATGATTGGTTTGGACATCGGCAGTATAATTTTCAGAAAGGTATTCATTTTACTGCTTCCGTCAATATAGGCCGCTTCATCCAAAGATTTTGGTATTCCGTCAATATAGCCTTTTACCAGCCATACATTATAGGGAATTGCTCCGGCCGCATAGATCAATACAAGTGCAATCGGCTTATTCAGCAGATTTAAAACCACGAACAGGGTATAAATTGCCGTCATGGACAAAAAACACGGAAACATGGAGAGTACCAAAAGTGTCAGCAGCCCTGTCTTTTTCCCCTTAAATGAGAATCTGGACATAATCCACGAGGTCAGCACAATCAGAATCACGGAGCAGAATGCATTCAGTGATGCCACTTCCAGACTGTTCAGAAACCAATACGTGAACTTTGTATGTAAAAACAGGTCTCTGTAATTATCCAGGGTCAGCTGCTTCGGTAAAAATCCCGCTGTTGAAAGGCTTTGACTCGCATTAAAAGAGGACATCACAATCCAGAATACCGGTATCAGGACGATCACAGACACGAGAATCAGCTCTGCATGAACTAATATTGTTTTTATTTTCTTTTTATTCATGACCTACACCTCCCGAAATGCCTGTGTTCTGCGGAAATTCCAGATCGATACGACGCTGATCAGAAGGAATATCAAAATGTTCATAACTGCCGCAATATCGTACATCTTTTGATCCAGTGTCAGCTTGTAAACCCAGGAAATCAGAATGTCCGTATCCCCTGCAAACTGGTAATCCGTATTGACCGGCCCACCGTTTGTCAGGAAGTAGATCAGACTGAATCCATTGAAGTTACCGGCAAGATTCATAACGATCAGCGGTGCCGTTGCTTTTGTCACAAGCGGCATTGTTATCTTTCGGAAGATAGCGAAGCTGCCTCCTCCGTCTATTTCCGCCGCTTCATAAAGACTTCGGTCTATGTTGGAGAGGATTCCCTGTATCATAATCATAAACATCGGGAAACCCAGCCAGAGGTTTACCGCAAGAATCGTCAGCTTTGCGAGCACCGGATCTGACAAAAACTGGATTCGATGGTCTGTCAGCCCGATATCTACGAGAAATTTGCTGACCGGCCCGAATTGTCCGTTCAGGAAATTCCGGAATACCAGAAGAGAGATCAACTGTGGTATTGCCCAAGGCAGTATCATGATACTGCGGAACAGGGACTTGCACTTTGTATATTTACTGTTTAGCAGGATTGCTTGAAACATTCCCAGAAAATAAGTGGAAAATGTCGCTGCAACCGTCCAGATCAGCGTCCAGCGCAGCACCGATAAAAAGGTGGTGGACCAGATGGGAATCTGGAATAATTTTTTGAAATTGGATAACCCTACCCAGCTCACCAGTTTTCCCGGCGGCATGTGATTGGTATTATAATTGGTGAATGCCGTCAATATTGCAAAGATAATCGGCATTACCACGATAAATATGACAAAGACCAGAATCGGAATTAATATCACGTAGACAAAAGACTTCCCATACAGCTCTTTGAAATATTCTTTACTCGACGGACAGCTTCCCGTTTCATCAATCTGTTTTCCCATACGATACGCATCACGTATCTGAAACAGATAGATGCCGGCGAGTACCAGACATAACAGAATCGTGATAATTCCGGTGATCAGGAGCATCGTGGAGTGATCTCCGTATTTTCCGCCTTCTTCTGTACCGAGTGTCAGAAATCCCCAAATGCCTCTGGCAAAAAATCCACCATGCAGCCGAATGGAAAAATCACCGATATCCCCGGACAGATATTCTATGATATAACTGCTGCTCAATTCGATTCCGACCACCAGCATCTGTATGAAAAACAGAATCAGACCCTTCAGATACTGTTTACAGAAAAAGAATTGTCCGCTCCCCCAAAGTATTGCAGAACTGATTCCTGCTAACCATCTCTTCTTCATATGTTCACCCTTTTCTTTGATTTGTAACTTCATCCTAAAACAATTCCGCCTCATAGTCAAGTAATATTGCACAATTAAACCACCGTTAAACTATACAAAAATGTGCATATTACACTACTTATTTTTACTTAAAAAATTATTTTTAAGTTGTCCCACATTTTTCTGCTATCCATGTATTATCAGCATTCCCAGCCGTTTTTTGCAGGTTTTTAACCAGAAAACAGAAGCTTAAAATTTTTTATTTTCCCTGTAAAAAAGCCTTACTTCAGGGGTATCCGGTGCTTACAGAATATAGAAAACCCGGCAGATTTTTACATCTGCCGGGTTCTTCACGGGTAATCTAAAATTGAAAAGCTTCAATTGTTGTCCAATACTCTCACGTTCATCCATTTCCACGAAAGCGCCGGTACAAAATTTTCGATTTTAAAAACTTTCATCTCTCATATGCAGACCGATGCTTCTTAGCTTGTGCATCATCTTATTGTCCTAATTTTTCTAAAACAGTAATAAACGCATGATTTTCACTTAATAAATTCAATATATCAGAAATGCATTTACGAGAAGCTATTTTATGTTCAATATTCTTCATTGTATTATCCATTAAGTATTTACAAACTTCCTCTCGTTCCATCTTACTACTGGCAAGCTTAATACATGTATCATATAGATTATCCAACTTCTCCTTTAAGCTAAAATCATTAAGAATTAAATAAACAACCGCTACAACTAAAGCTGTTCTTTTATTCCCATCCGCAAAACAATGAAATTGAGATAAAGAAAACCATAGATAAGTACATTTGTCATAAACTGTTGGATATAACGCCTCCCCTGCAAAACTTTGATCTACCGACTCTGGAATGGATCTTAATAAATTGTAATCTCTAATACCATATGTGGGTTTTACATCCTCAGCAACAATTTGCTGGCACCATAAATTAATTTCCACGATATCTTGATAAGTTATATTATAAACTGGCATAATTTATCCTCTATATTTATTGGTCAAATATAATATGAATTAGCTCCTTAATACTCAATGCTGAAGCATGTTTCGTAACATCTTTTATCTGCAGGTAAAAGTTATATATTACACTACTGTTTTTCTCTTCTAACATTATAGAAATAATGGATTCCATTCCAAACTCTGACTCTATAACTTTAATAAGATCATCGGATATCATCGAAAACAATTCTAGCGCATCAGGGACCGAAAATAGTTCTTGGTTCTGAAATATATCTTTCAAAACATCACGAGGAACATCAGTATCTTTTCCTAAGCCTCCTCTTTTCAAATCATTATATAGTAACTTAATGGTATATTTATTACTATTTCGTTCACCATCATATTTTATTAATATTTTGCAATCATTTTCCTTTAAGAATATTAGCAATTTTTTTAACATCATTTAGCCTCCCCTCTGCGATATCATATATTAAATCCCACTTTCTAACATCCGTCAATGAATTACTTAAGCCAAAATCATTTAACAGCATATTTAAAGTATCCATTGCTGTTCTCTTATTTCCATTTGCAAATACGTGATCTACAATACTTCGCGTTACTGCAGCTACTTGATCATAAGGATCATCATAATAAGATGCGGAATTTAATATATTTTCAACACTATTATTCATTTGATAACCATCTGCGTATTTCTTATTAAAATTTGCAATGTCATCGGCTATTACTTCCATATCATCAACAATATTTCGATTCGCCGAACTCTCAACTACATTCTCCGCAGCCTTTGATCCACTCTCTATCATATCTCCGGCTACTTTTCCTCCGCCTTTCAGCGTTTTCCAAATTCCGCCCAACGCTTCCGATCCCAATTCCCACAGCGCCACATTTGCGGCAAAAGCACCTGCGAGTGTACCAAGCTTGTTCTGCTTTAGACTATTGGCATAGAAACTGCTGGTCCTTGATGTATCCAGGAACGTATATCCCTCCGCCTTGAATAGATATTCATTCAGCAGATCCTGAAGGCTTCCCAGAAATGTTCCGCCCAGAATTCCGGCTGCAATACTTGATAAGCTCCCCATCTTGTTACTCAGGGCAATCATCTTCTGATACTGTTTCAGTTCTTCATCCGACATACTGTTGCGCAAAACGGCCGCATAGTTCGAATTGTTCAAATCCCGCAGTTCCCTTGCCGTGGTTCCCTTAGCAAAATAGTCATCGAGCATGTCCCTGGCTTTTTTCTTCTCTTCTGCACTCAGCTTATAATCCGGATTCAGCCATTGATCCAGACAGTCCGAATCTGCTGTTTTATTTTTTTTCTTCACGCCCAGATACAGCTCTTTAAATTCTAACCCGCCATCTGTCTTTTTGTAAAGTCCCACAATGGTATTTAATGCATTTCCCATTGCCTCCGACGCAGTTTCCTGTACTTTCAACTCATCCTCCACAGACTGCAAAGCCCTGCTTAGGGTTTCATACGTCTGTGTGTGACTGATTTCTTTCCGCAGCTCTGCAATCTGCTGGCGCGCACTCTCCAGTTTTACTTTTATCTGTTTTAAACTTTCTGCCTGTCTGCTGCATTCATCCGGTTGGATGTAAAACTCTCCCAAAAGCAACCGCCTCCCCTCTGTCTGAAATTCTGCTCTCGGTTTTCGACAGTATAGCACAAAAAATATGCTTTTTCGGTTTTTCCGACAGACAGCATGGGAAACGGGATGAATGAGCAGTTTTTGAGTATTTTTATCTTCTCATTTTTCTGCTTCAGAAACTATTCCACATTTTTCAAAGCATCACCCATCGGAATTTTCCTGATTTTTTTTACCTGCAGAAACGCAATTATGGAGTAGGCCAAAGCTCCCATAACAAACATTTTTACAAAGGTAACACCCGGAACATAATATGGCAGCCATCCGGAATAATCGGAGAAAATCATGACACAGATACTTTTCATCAGGAAATTGCAGATGGGCATTGTAACCAGCATGGATGCCAGCACGACAAACGTTGTTGTCGTGATATAAAGTTTATTTATTTCCGCATTACTGTAACCCAAAATTTTTGCCATTGAAATGGATACGGCATTCTTTTCAATAATGATCTTTGACAAAAGATAAATAATCAACAGGAACATTGCAATTCCAAACACCAGATACATATTCATCATATTCCCCATTGATACTTTCAACTGACGGGAGGTCTTTGTCAAATCATCCCTTGTAATAGTCGTCGCTATCAGCTTTTCGTTGATATCCGATATTTTCTGATTGGAGAAATATCCGTTAAAATAGTCAGACTCCTGATCGAAGGTCTGCTGAAAGTTCTCGATACTCATGAACACAGCAATCGTGGCCGGATAGTTGTAAGTTCCCTGCACTTTGAATTGATATTCATCGTCCCCGTACTCTTCTTTCAACGTAATGGTATCTCCGGTCTTCACATCGTATTTTTGTGCATAAGCACTGGAGACATACACTTCATCCGACTGAAAATCAAGACTCAGATAACTGCTGTCCGCATTTACTCCGTAGATTGCAACATCTTCGCTTTTTTTCTTATCTTCTGTGGTTTTCAGCGTGCTGATACAGAATTTCTCAGCACCGCCTGTCTTCGTCTCTGCCGGTGTTTTTAATACATACTGATAGCTGCATAAGGTATTGGTGGTAATTTCCGTTTCAAAATGATTCAGAAGCGGCGTGAACATTAGTCCGAATAAAAGAATGAAATTCGCGAAAAATACGCCGATGAAAATCATAATATAATTGGGCATGTTCTGAAAAATGATCCGGATACGGAAGCGGGTCAGAAATTTTATTTTTGTATTCAGCCGGAAGGCTTTTTTCCGGCTCCTTGCGCTTAAATCACGCCGGATAAATTTCAGCGGTGACAGATTCATCTTTTTTGCAAGAACCGAATAATTAATCAGGAACAGGAGCAGCAGCGGAACAACGGTGGTCTTTAAAAAGGCATCGGGGTTCCATCTCGTCACATAGGTCGGAAGGCTGTAGCTGTTGTAATACATATCTGCCATATAATCTTTTAATACGGTATATCCAAGTATATTTCCGACAATTGCCGCTAAAAGCATTACAAGAATCGGCATGGTAAGATAATGCCGGATCAGTTCTCCCTTCGTATAACCGGATGCGCGCAGGGTGCCGATTACATTGGACTCTTTTGCAATTGTATTCCAGGTCGTAATTGCAATGATAAACGCAATAATAACAATAACAATATACAAGAATACGGTCATCATGGTGTTGTCTCCTGACATATCATCCCCGGTGAAATGAATTGCCTGATTCAGATATTGCGGAATATAATTCACAATGATACCATTCTGGCTCAACGTTTTCAGAAAATCTTCGGACATTTTTTCTGCCTGCGTATCATCTTTCGGTGCATTATCATACGTCCATGCATAGCTAAAATGCAGATGGGTATCCCCAAATGCTTTAAAACTCTCCGGTGTTACAACGGCAACGCCAAATTTGATTGCATCAAACATCAAATCTGAATTGTTGGAAAATAAAGCACTGTAATCCGACAGTGCCACAAGTCCTGTTATTTTCAGTTCTCTGCCGCCTGCCGTAATGGTATCCCCCACCGAAAAGCCATTGTTATCTGCATACATCCTGTCGATTGCGATTTCAGAATCAGTCTGCGGCAGCGTTCCTTCCATCAGGCAGACCTGATCAATCGACTTTGGTTCTTCAAAGACCCGAAGCGTGCTGTCAACTTCTTTTGTCTGTTCTTCTATGTAAAAATGATTGTAAATCGTCAGATCTTCTGCTTCCAGTTTATCAATTGTGGCACTATCCGCTTTTGCACTGAGCTCAAAATTACCGTCTTCAATGTGATAGGCGGAAAAACTCTCCTCATATGCCGCATTCATGCTGTCATTTGCAACCAGAAAACCGGATACCAGTGCAATCATGGCCGCAATGAAAAGAAATATCACAATATATTTTCCAATTTCCTCTTTCAATTCACCGATCAGCCGTTTTCTCAAAGGATTTTTCATCGTATTCTCCCTTCTTACCATTCAAGCTCTGCAGCCGGGATTTTCTGTTCATTCTTATAGTTTTTTCGAATCTGGCCGTCTCGAAGCTTTACGACTCTGTCTGCCATATATTTGATTGCATCATTGTGCGTCACCAGGATCACCGTATTGCCATACGCCTTGTTAATATCTTCAATTAATTTCAGAATCTCCTTGGACGTATTATAATCAAGGGCTCCCGTCGGTTCATCGCAAAGAAGAATATCCGGGTTCTTAATAATTGCCCTGCCAATTGCTGTTCTCTGCTGCTGGCCTCCGGATAGCTGATTCGGGAGTTTGTGTCTGTGCTGATACAGCCCCAGCGTATTTAAAATCTCATCCGTATCAAAAGGCTTTTCACTCAGGTAAGCGCCCACCTCAATATTTTCCTTAATATTGAGATTGGGAATCAGATTATACATCTGAAACACATATCCAAGATGTTTTCTGCGGTAGAGCGTCAATTTCTTCTCATTCATATCCGCAATTTTTTCTCCCTGAATCGAAATGTATCCGCTGTCCGCATCATCGATTCCGCCGATCACGTTAAGCAGAGTTGATTTACCGGATCCGGAAGGCCCTAACAGGACACAGATCTCTCCTTTTTGAATATCCATATTGATGCCATTGAGTACCTCTACACGACTTTCGCCTTCACCGAAGTGTTTTTTTATATCTTTGATTTCAAGAAACATTTTCATCCACCTTTCCGGTTAGTTGTTGCTAACTCCTTCTTTATTATAATCTATTGGAAAATAAAAGCAACTACAAGATGAAGAACTTCGCCGGACATGAAAAAGCACCTGAACGCCAGTTTCTCACACTGCGTTCAGGTGCTTCCATTCTTTTATATTCAAAGGCAATTCAGTTGAAGTCTCTCTGGCACAACCCGTTCTCTCAGGCGGTAAATCTGCCTATACCTGCTCTCCTACGATTTTATAGTAAGTCTTTGAAGTGAGCAGAAATACGACCAGATATATCATTCCGAATACTACGATTGTTCCGGCCAGACACGCGGCAAACAGTGCCGTGTTATTGAGGTTCAGGACGGAAAGAAGTCTTCTTACCATTGGAAATGCGGCTGCCACATGAATTGCCGCTGTGACAATTGGAAGGAAAAACACAATCCTGATCTGTGACCGGATGGCAGATTTTACCTCCGTACTGCTCATTCCCACTTTCTCCATGATGGCAAAACGTTCCTTGTCATCATATCCTTCGGATATCTGCTTGTAAAAGATGATCAGCACGGTAATCATAAGAAACATCGTTCCAAGGAACAGTCCCAAGAAGAAAAATCCACCATATAAATGTTGAAACTCATCCGCAGATGCATCTTTACTTTCACTGTACAGGGACTGATACGTCCCATCCAATCCGGCAAGTGCCTTTTGTACTTCATCCGCGCACGCAATCTTCTCTTTTTTGGTTCCATCTGTGTCAATCAGGAGATTATACTGATAGCTGCTGGCATTCTCACCATATGCCTCCTTTTGTATCTGATAGATTTCTTCCAGATCTGTTTCGTCATTTACAATGACATAGTAAAATCCAGCTACCATATCTGCCATATACTCATTCTCATCAGATTCAAACTTATTTGCCGATTTTACCGTATAGTTCTGCCCGCCCAGAACCAGATCCTTCAGCTCCGATTGATCCGCTGACACCAGCGTCACTTCGCGCTCGCCGAGTTCTGGTAACGTCTCTCCTGTCATTTCTTTATAGGAATCTCTTGTCATAACAGTCAGGTAGGTCAGCTTATCGTAATCCATCACACTTTGATCCGATGAAAATATGAACTCATTCCCCTCCTGAATACAGCTAATGGATAGCTCCACAAAGCTTAATTCATTTCCGATGCTTCTTCCACTATCACGAATTGTCTGTTCCACCTTTTCCGCGATTTCAGCTTCCCCGGTGACCTTATCCTCATAACGGGCATATACGGATAGATCTGTCGGATATCTTGTGTTCACTTCATCTTCTATCCCAATATACATGCTTACCGTAGTGGATACCATAATCAGTACCATCGTTGATAATATACAGATGTTTGCAAGACCTACAGCATTCTGCTTCATACGGTAAATCATGCCGGAAACGGCAGTAAAATGTTTCATCTTATAATAATAATTTTTATTTCTTCGAAGCATCTTTAGTAACGCAATGCTTCCCGCCGTAAACAGGCAGTAGGTTCCGATAATGACCAGAAGTACCGCAACAAAAAACAGCATCAGCGCCTTCAGAGGGCTTTCTGTCGTAATCGCAATGTAATAGCCGGCTCCGATACAGGCTATCCCAATCAAGGTCAAAAGGATCTTTGTCTTTGGTTCCCGCTCGCCCACACTGCTTCCATGAAGCAGTTCAATCGGATTCGCCAGCTTGATCTGCAGCATATCATAGAGCAGCGTCAACAGATAGATGCCACAGAACAATACCACTGTAGTACTTACCCCGCTTGCCGATATATAGAAACCAATTCCCGCATCAAATCCCATCAGATGAAACAACAGCATGCACATCAGCTTATTAAATACAATTCCTGTCAGAAGACCTCCGCCCACTGCTGCAATGGCAGTAAACACGGTCTCTAAAAATAATACCTTGGCCAAATGCTTTTTTTCCATTCCCAGAATGTTGTATACGCCAAGCTCCTTTTTTCTCCGCTTGATGATAAAGCTGTTGGTATAGAAAATAAAGATAACGGAAAAAATGGCAATCACGATACTTCCCAATGCAAGGATTGTTTTAATCTCTGCAGAACCGGAGCTATCATCCCAGCCTGCATTTCCATTCAATGCGCACATGATGTAGAACATTGCCACCGTGATGATTCCGGTGATCAAATAAGGCAGGTAAAACTGACCGTTCTTTTTCATATTTGTAAACGCAAGTTTTACATAAAGCCCCTTATTCATTTTTTTCACCACCTGTCGTCAGCATTGTAAGTGTATCCGATATTCTGGCAAACAGTTCCTCGTTGCTCATGTTGCCCCGGTAAAGTTGATGGAATACCTCTCCATCTTTGATAAAAAGCACGCGCTTTGCATGACTTGCCGCTTTCGTGGAATGGGTCACCATCAGAATGGTCTGTCCGCCGTCATTGATCTCATTAAAAAGGCGAAGCAGACTGTCCGTTGCCTTGGAATCAAGTGCTCCGGTCGGTTCATCTGCAAGAATCAGCTGCGGTCTGATGATCAGTGCCCTTGCAACCGCAGCACGCTGCTTCTGTCCCCCGGACACTTCGTACGGATATTTCTCAAGCAGTTCTTCTATTCCAAGCTGTGCCGCAATCGGTCTGATCCGTTTTTCCATCTCCGGATATGCAAATCCAGACAGAACCAACGGCAGCAAAATGTTATCTTTTAGCGAAAAATTATCCAACAGATTAAAGTCCTGAAATACGAAGCCCAGATTTTCACGCCGGAAAGCAGAAATTTCTTTTTCCTTAATCCCGACAATATTTTTGCCATTCAGCCGTACTTCCCCGCTCGTCGGTTTATCAAGTGCCGCTAAAATATTCAACAACGTGGTCTTTCCGGAACCGGACTCGCCCATGATTGCGACATATTCTCCCTCTTCTACCGAAAAGCTCAAATTGCTCAATGCCTGTACCTGATTACCTCCGAAACGCGTTGTATAGATTTTCTTTAAATTATTTACTTCTAAGATTGCCATAATTACCTCCTGATTGCTTTTCCTATGGAACTGTAATTATCTTAACAAAAAAAGAAAATGCAAGCCATCGATTTGACTTACATTTTCAGGAGAAATCTTACAATCCTGTAAGAAACCAGGTCATTTTATCTCGTTATACATTCTTACATTTCCTTACTTTATCCGCTTTTTAAGGTTTTTCTATTTCCATCCATTCACATATTATTCTATATTCTTATACATCGTTGGTATAAAATTGTTGTACTTTTTTCCGTTCTATTGTATGCAGATTTATAGCTTTTTATATATTGATAGAAATAATCTCTCCCATTAGATACGGCTTTGCGCCCTGCTCTATCTTTGCTGTCATTTGTGGATGGGTAATAAAAAATTTATTCTTTTTAGTCAGAATCTTACAATCGGTCTCTTCTATTGGTATATTGGTTCCTTTGGGCAAAATACAGATTGTTGCAAAACCGCTTTCCTCTACCTGACAAGGTGTATAGTGAAGTGTTGTCCCATATAATTCTACACAACTGCCCTTCTCCACATAGAAAATTTCCGCCTTGCCAAGATCGTAATGTTCATCCTTCATATCACAGCGCTGCCCTAAAATCAATACCAGATCACTCAACGCAATTATCGTTTCACTGCCCTGATGGTACTCTACTCCATTTAATTCCTGATTGTGACCCAGACAACGACCAGCCTGAATGTCCATTCCTCCATAAATATAATTCTGTATCCAGGCCATAATTGACTGCTCTTCAAAGATTAGCTCGGAAGCCCGGTATTCGCTTTCTTCAATTGGGAATGTAATTTCCCCGGAAGCCATGTCCAGTACCTGTGGCAGCTGATCATTTACGATTATCTTCCCATATACCGTAAATGCAGTATCTTTTATACTATGTATCTTTTTATCTGGATTTTTTTGCTGTAATTCTTTCTGATTCATTTTTTATTTACCTCATCTTCTCTTCTACAAATAAATTATTTAAAAAGGCAGCTACGGTCAATATAGAACCATATGCTGCCTGATGGAGGGCTTATTTCGTTTTCTGACGTTCCTCTATATCCTTAATCATGTCAATTCGAACCTGGTGTCTTCCACCTTCATACTCTCCGGTAAGCCATGCATCCACAATCATTTTTGCAAGCTCAATACCCACTACTCTTGCACCAAAAGCAAGCATATTTGTATTGTTATGTTGTCTGGATAATAACGCTGAATATGGCTCCGAACAGGTTACACATCGAATCCCATTCACCTTATTGGCCGCAAGAGAAATTCCCACACCTGTACCACAGATTACAATTCCCTTCTCTACTTCTCCAGCTACAACAGCATTGGCAACTGCCTCGCCTGCGGCCGGATAATTAAATCTCTCTGTGGAATCTGTACCATAGTTTACTACTTCGTAACCGTATTTTTCCTTGATATGCTCTATGATCTGGTTCTTATACTCTACCGCTACATGGTCATTTCCTATTCCTATCTTCATTTCCTGTTTCATCCTCTCTATTTTCCAGTAAATTCTGATTCCGCAAATCTATTCCCTTTACATGTTTACAGAAGCCATTCTAAAATAGGTGTATGGCTTCCCTTTTATAGAAATACTTAATTGCAAAATATTCTCCGGTGTTGTACAACCCGCAAATCCACCATCCCCTATCGCATGAATATCCGCTCCTGTTTCTTTCATTTTCAGTGCAATCAGCCGAACAGTTTCGATATCTGAGCCCTCCAGAGAACTGTTTAAAAATGTCATCGCCAATGTTCCCGGTTTGTAAGTATGCACATACTGCACGAGCTCCTGAATCATAGAAACACTGATTCCTGCTCTTGATCCAGGTGCCGGGAAATCAATACAATCCACACCGGCATCTATCAGCTGACGAATAATATCCTTTGCATCATAGTCTGCCAATGGATCTCCTAATACCTTCTCCGTAATACCATCCTCCCACTTGCCGGCAAATACAAACAGCTTATCCCCATACTTTTTCTTTACCCAGGCTGCCGCTGCAACAACATCCGTAATGGAAGTTCCGCTTCCTGGATTTCCTCCAAGAATAATAAAGTCTACCCCCAGTTCTACACATTTTGCCACATGCTCCGGGGTACACAGCATACCCGATGCCGCATATAATTCATCCGGTTTTGCTTTATAATCCGCAGTCGGACAGCCAAGGTAAATACCAATTGGGCGTTTTACACGATTCTTTAATTCAGAAATACTGAGTCCGCATAACCCCGGATTTTTATCCATATCATCCAAATTCATGGTATTGAGAAGCACCATATCTGCACCAAAGGCAGACATTACCTCTGTGTTCGTTACTCCCCGGACCAAACCCTTCCCATCAAAAAGAAGGTGCTGTCCCATGATTACCCGACCTTCACTCTTATAAACGGATTCCTTCAACTCCATTGCATTCATCTTTTCAAAATCACTACCTGTTGCACTAATGAATCGTTTCACCTCACGCATCTTCTGCCTCCTATAATGCCCGTAGCTCCGGGATTATTTCACTGTATGCTCTCCCTTTTCCAAATAATGCACTGGTTCCCAATATAAAACCGGATACTCCAATTTTGGATAAAGCGGCTATCCTCTCTGGAGAACATGCACCATCTATCATGACCTTATATCCACCATACTTCTCAGCTTCGTCCGCAAAACGAATAAATTTCGCTGTTACGAAATCCAAATATTTCTGTCCGGCAAATCCCGGATTAACACTCATAATCATGACATAGTCACACAGGTACAACAGATTTTCCACTGTCTCAAATGATGTCCCCGGATTAATAGCAATTCCTGCCTGGGCTCCTGCGTCTTTAATTTTCTGCAGCGTTCTGCACACATGCATATCCGTTTCCGGATGTATATAGATGATCTGACAGCCAATTTTTGCAAATTTTTCTACATAGTCAGACGGATTTTTAACCATCAGATGTACATCACAAGGCTTTGCTGCCTTGTTGCAGATATATTCAATATCCTGCAGGCCCATCCCAAAATTTGGAACAAAGCCCCCGTCCATCACATCTAAATGAAAGATGTCGATTCCAGCTTCTTCAAGCTGTTCCACTTCTTCCTTCAGATTTCCAAAATCTGCGCACATCATGGAGGGGCATAATAATTTTTCCATGTACTTATCCTTTCTTTCCTCGCTATTGTTATAAAGAGGCTGGCACCACTGCCAGCCCCATTTCTCTGAATGCTTACGATAAATCTTCTCCATTGCTGGCAATGACCTTTTTGTACCAGTCAAAGCTGTCTTTTTTGTAGCGTTTGAAGGTTCCATTTCCTTCATCATCCACATCTACATAGATGAAACCATATCTCTTCGATACCTCACCGGTAGATGCTGCACAAAGATCAATACAGCTCCACATGGTATATCCAATCAGATTCACACCTTCATTTACCGCTTTCACCATTTCCTCAATGTGAGCAGACATATACTCCACATGATACGAATCATGAATCGTACCATCACTCTCTAAGGTATCATGGGCACCCAGACCGTTTTCTACAATCATAAGCGGCAGCTGATAACGGTCGTTTAAATCATGCAACGCTATTCTAAGACCTAAGGCATCTATCTGCCAGCCCCAGTCTGAAGCCTTGAGGTATGGATTTTTCTTGCCATTGCTCATATTCCCTAATACAGAATCATTCCCCTCATTGTGAGTTGTAACCAGATTAGTGGAATAGTAGGAAAATGCGAAATAGTCTACTTTTCCAGCCATAAGCGTCGCTTTATCCTCATCTGATATCTGCAAGTCCACCTGACTCTCTTCCCATACTCTTTTGGCGAAATCCGGATAATATCCTCTTGCCTGTACGTCTGCGGAGTAATAAAAGATATCCTGTATTTTCTTCTGATTCTCATATACGTCTTTTGGATCCGGTGTCATTGGATAGGAGAACATCCCACAGTTCATGGAACCCACCATATAATCCGGGTTAATTTCATGTGCCAGTTTAACTGCTTTTGCACTTGCCAGCAGCTGATGATGCAGCTTTAAATAAAGCTCTTGCTTTTCTTCGCTGGAAATGTCTGGTTTCATATTGCCGACCATAATTTCTACATTAATCTCATTGAAGGTGATCCAATATTTAACCAGATTCTTATATTCTGTAAAGCATACTCTGGCAAATTCCACGAACTCTTCAACAAGCTGTCTACTAGACCACCCGCACTGTTCTTCAATGTAATAGACTGGCATATCGTATTTGTATAACGTTACTACCGGCTCAATGTTATACTTCTTACATTCACTGAGCACATCACGATAGAATTCAACACCCTTCTGGTTCACACCATTCTGAAACCCATGTGGATAGATTCTTGCCCACGAGATAGACAGATTCAGTGCTTTAAATCCCATCTCAGCAAAATATCCGATGTCTTCTTTATAATGATGATAGAAATCGATTGCCTGATGATTCGGATAATGTTCTCCCTCTATCAGAGCATACCTTGCTCCCTTCGGAAGATTTCCGGTAATCATGATTGGCATTTTCCCATAGCTGCCATCTTCATTTCTATAAGTAATCTCTCTTGGTCTTGCGGCTCCACCAATTGTCATATAATCTGTCTCTGTAGGTGCTCTTCCATCTTCATCCCAGGCACCCTCACACTGTGCCGCTGAGATATCGCCACCCCACAGGAAATCTTTTCTTAAACCCATATTTTACCTCTACTCTTTCTGTATAAGTACATAATCGGTGTCTTAAGCTGCTGTGATTTTCTTCTCTTCTTTCAGTGCCTGACTATCTAACACTCTAAAAAATGGCAGATAAACTATTACGCTTAATGCACACATAAGAATCAGGAATATTCCAAGTCCAATACCGCCGCCTAATAAGAATCCAACGATTGGTCCCGGCATAACCATAACTCCAAAGTTAACAACCGGTGTCGTAAAGAGCCCAATATTCAAACATAAATACATTAATGTATATACAATTAATGGCAGTCCAAGAAATGGAATCAGCAAAATCGGATTCAACACAACAGGCATACCATATACGGTAGGTTCAATAATGTTGAACAGACCAGGTATCAGAGACACCTTACCCTGTGCCTTGTATCGCTCGCTCTTAGAGAAAAATGCCATATCCACATATAATCCAAACATGCACCCAGGTCCGCCGATAAACTGAAGAACCATAAAGAATGTCATCATGCTTAATAGATATGGTGCTGCCTGTCCTTGATTTGCAGCTTCAATATTTGCTAATAAAGGAGCAGTCATTATTGTCATCATAATCGGATATACCACTAAAGTACCATGGATTCCAAACCACCATAAGAGGCAGCATACAAAAAGAAGAATCAGATGTCCTGCAAAGGTATTTCCCACTGATGTAAGTGGTGTCTGAATCATTGCATAAATGAAATCCGTAAAGCTGCCAAAACTTGTCATCGCAAAAATGCCTCTTAACGCAATGAATGGAACAATGGTAATGAGTGCTGGTGGTATATTCGCAAAACTATTTGATACAAACTCCGGAACAGCTTCTGGAAGCTTAATAATCAGATGTTTCTTAACTATAAATGCAAAAATCGAAGGTGCAACTAATGCTACGAGCATAGCTGTGATAACACCCTGAGCACCGAAATAGCTTGTATTAATTACCGTCGCGCCCGCTTCTGTCGTCGTGAGCGGTGTAATCAACAAAAAGGAAAGCAAACTGATCAGTCCCGTATGGAATGGATCTACGCCCTTTTTCTCACCTAACGTCTTTCCAATTGCAAAAACCATAAAAAATGCGAATAAATTACAGATATTTACTGCTGTTGAAAGCAGTTCGTATAACCCACAGCTCTTCAACAGATTTGTCCATGGTGTAATTGGCAAACTATAAATCAGCTGCAGAATCGCCCCTCCCATTAAGACAGGCATGGTCCCCATCATACCCTGTGTAATCGAGCTGATATACATATTGTTCTGCATCTTACCAGCTAACGGTAATATTTTTTCCTGTAACACGTTAGATTTTGCCATCTTCTCTCCTCCTTTTACCAGCCAAACTGATCGGCCAGGTCATTAAAAATTTTCTCCCCGTTCATCATTCCGTAATCTGTCATGGGTATCACAATTACTGGAATGTCTGGGAACTGTGCTTTTACCTTTTTCTCCTCATATGCGATCTGTGGCCCCAATAGAATTACATTACTTCCCGGTGCAGCATTCTTTAATTCAGCAACCGGATATGCATTACATTCTGTCTTTTCAAATCCTTTTTTTTCGGAAGCTGTTATGATTTTCTTGCATAAAAGGCTGGTTGACATACCCCCTGCGCATGCTAATGTAATTTTAAGTGTATTCATATTCCTTCTCCTTTCTTTTAATGATGAATTAACCAAGCAATTGCTTGTATAAAGCTACGATCTCTGCGGCCATATCCTTCATAATAATTGCCATTGTTACGTGATCCTGCGCATGAATAAGGATTATATTAACGGGTACCTTATCTCCATTTGCCTCTTTTTGAATCAAATGATACTGAGCTATATGTGATTGATTCAGTTTCTCTTCTGCAATTTTGAGAAGCTCCTCTGCTTCTTCAAAATGTCCCTGTTTTGCTTCATTTATTGCACGCATGGAATCGGACTTTGAATCCCCTGCCATTGCAATTAATTGGAATGCGTCCTGATATTCTTCATCTGACACATTTATCACCTCCTTGAACCTTATGACGTTATTGTAGTCTGTTCACTTTTAGAAATCAAAGCATCTAATTACCTTTAACATAACGGTAAATTTCGATAAAATTTCATACATGAAAATAAATGTTTCCATTCTAAAAAGCCATTGTCAGCATGCGATGACAATGGCTTTTATTCCTAATTATACTTATACATTTGTTCCGTTTGCTCTCTCGCTTACAGTCTTTACAAATCCTTCAAAGGTCCGATCCTGTATCACATACTTAATCTTTTCCTTATCCATCATAAATTCTGATGTTTTTTCATAGAAGTCTTGCAGGTTGCCCTCATGCTTCGATGAGATCGCCATAAGAATAACTATGGAAACTTTCTGCCTGCTCCAAAATACAGGCTTATCCAGAACACAAACTGCTGCAAAATTATGTTCCGATACTATTCCGAAAGAATGTGGAAACGCTGTCTTTTCTCCAAAATCTGTTGCTCCCATACTTTCTCTTTGCAGCACGCTTGCGGCAAATCCTTCCGGAAGCTGCTCGTATTTGCAAATCTCGGCACACATATACTCTATGACATCTTCCTTACTCTTAAATGTTACACCCGTAAAAAAGAATTCCGGCCTGTAGAACTGTCTCAACGCTTCATCCGATGTATTCTGTAATTTCTTCCGCAGCTGGCTTATTTCATTGTCATCCAAAAACATCTTTACTTCCATAATCGGTCTGGAAACGGATATTCCAATCGGCATTGTCGTAAATATATAGTCAATCTCTTTCATTGGATAATCCGGAAGATCTCCTATATTGCAGACCTCCACCCGATCCAGATATTGGCCAAATGCATTTCTGTACTGCCACGCCAGAAGCTCGGCGCTTGTTTTACCGGTCGCGCATACCACAAGAATATTCTTTTTTCGTCTCACCTGGTCCTTAATCAGCTTGCTCTCCTGAATTGCCAATTCAAAAATAAGCGCAATATACCCTATTTCGTCTTCCGACAGTCTCTTGTTATGCTTCTGTTCAATTGGAACCACAGCCTGTACCGCAATCGTATATGCATAGGAATAGTTCTTTCGTATATCTTCAATCAGCGGATTTTTAAGGGCCATATGGTATTTCAGACGAATTTCCAGGGATACCATATGCTTTGCCAGTGCCATCTTAACCGCAAAGTCATTTCTCAGATCCACTTTCAGCATTTCATAAACGCTCTTCAGCATGGTTTCTACCATACCAAATATTTCCTCAGATATAACCAGATTCGGCTTACCTCCTTCATAAATCGAAGTGATACGTTTGCCACTGATATGAATTGTAATAAAAATAATTTCATCTTCATTAAATGCTACCTGGAATTCCTTCTCTATTTCCTCACAAATAGCTTTTGCTACTTGATAATTCTTGCTATCTAATACCTGTGAATCTTTCACTTCCTCCGGAAAGCTAATTCCATAACCCTTTTTCAAACGTTTCATCGTTGTATACATATGCAAAATCAAATTCTGAAAAGACAATTCCGGGATGGACATCTCCTGACGTTGAAAGACTCTTCGCAGTATTTCTGATATTCTATATTTTTCCTGCTCTGCAATCTGCAGGCTGTCCTCTGCAAGAATCCCCCTTTTCATCACATAGTTAGTAATACAGGACCTCAAATTAAACTCCGTTCCCTCTACACGCATGCCATGCTTTGCCCTTGATACCAACTGTACATCATAGACTGCCAGACGCTGTTTCACATTGCGCAGATCCTTCTGTAATGTAGAATCACTGATATACAGCAGCTCACATAGTTCTTCAATCTGCACATAATCCTCATGGAACAGAAGATACGCCAATATAAATTCTATTCGCTCTTCCACATTGACGGGTGTTGCTGTTCCCTTCTGATTTTTCTGCTGATTTAGAAATTCTTTGTATTTTTCCCGATTATGCACAACTAAATGGAATCCATAGCCATGCTTGGATTCTACTGCCGCACCATATTCGACAAGGCAATCATTCAGTCTCTTAACGTCCTGCCTGATTGTTTTCTCACTTAAGAACAGCTTACCTGATAAAATATTTGATGTTATATACTCATCCTCTGGAATTTGCTCCCATAAATCCCATAATCTTCGTTCCATCCGTCCCTCCCTCATTTCGAGTCAAGTTTCCATTAACTGTTATTCGAATTTAATTTTGTGCCTCGAATTTTTTCACGTAAGTTTAAAATCATGGAGGGACTTACAGAACGTTCTTCAAATCCCATATTAAAAGCTTCTTTTGATTACATTTTTTATTACCACATACCCATATTCTTCCTATTATAATTCCGTTAAATACACGTTTCCCCACATAATTATTTTCTAGTTTTCTACAAGGTCTTAACTTCAAAATAATGGCTTCCTTTACTAATAAACTGGCTGGTCTTGCATGAATTCCTAATTTATCTTTAACCACATATTCAAATTCTTTTCTATTCATTCAGTTCCGCTTACTTCATTTTCTATGAAATTATTTTAGCCTGTTCTTTTTTAGAAAGCAAAGCACCTAATTACCTTTTGCAAAACGGTAATTTTCGATAATAAAGTGTATCTTCTTAAATTTACAGTATAAGCTGTTTTGAAAACAACAGACTTGATTGCTGGTGTTTTTCATAAGTAAAACATATGCCTAATAAAAAACGCAGTACACATAGATTTTCTCTATGTGTACTGCGTTATAATATTTATTTGTTCCCTATTTTCCAAGAACTCTTGTATCTGAAAATTCATTTACAGAATGTGCTAATGCATAACAGGTTCCAGATACAGTATATAATAAGACTTCATTTTGCTGCTTGCTTCCACCTCGAACGCCTAGATTGTCAGTGCAATACTGCAGCCTTCAAAGGTGGCATCCTTTATGATCCTTACCTTATTACAATCACCAATCGCATAGGTTTCCGGCGTAATATGATAAAACGCTTCCGCTTCTTCTTTGTTCGGCCGTACACCGGTAGCAACGATTACGGTTTCTGCCGGAATTACTTTTTCTGTTCCATCTGGAATTTTTACCAGAACAGAATCCGCTGTGATCTCCTGACAGGCAGTGTTCAGATACGTTGTCAGCGTCTTCGCCTTATCCATGTGCTGACGTAATGCGATTTTATAAAGCATGTTTCCCTGCGCCGCAATTGTATCATTCATCTCTACGATACTTACTGTCTTTTTTTCAAATTCTGCAAGTTCCAGTCCCAGCTCTGCACCGATGGTTCCTCCCCCCAGTACAACTACCTCCTTGCCGATCTTATCTCTGTTTTCAATCGCGTCATAGAATCCCATAACATTTTTACTGTCAATTCCTTTTATCGGAGGGACAAACGGACTACCTCCGATTGCAACGATCAGTGCATCCGGTTTCATATCCTTTACCATTTGCGGAGTTGCCGTAACCCCAAGCTTCAACTCGATCTCTGTCTTTGCCAGCTGACATTCCAAATACTCCAGATAAGACTTAATGTCCTGTTTAAATTCTTCCTTCGCCACATAATGAATGGCTCCTCCAACATAGTTGTTCTTTTCCAGAAGCGTTACCTGATGGCCCCTCTGGTATAGGGTCAATGCCGCACGAATTCCTGCCGGTCCTGCTCCAATCACGATCACGTGTTTCTTCTTCTCTGCTTTTGCAATTGTCTTTGGGTACCAGGCTTCATTATAGTACCTTGGATTTACAGAACATGCTACGTCTTTTCGATTGGTGGCAATATGATAGCATTGCACACATCGGATACATGGAACGATATCTTCGGCTCTTCCTTCCAGCGCTTTACGCGGCCATTGCGGGTCTGCAACAAGAGGTCTTCCAAGTGCAACCATATCTGCATATCCTTCCTCTATCAGCTTCTCCGCTTCTTCCGGCTTCATAATTGCGCCAACCACTGTCACCGGTATATGAACCTGTTCTTTTACCTTCCTGGCATAAATTGCATTTGGCATATGCTCTTCAAAGGTTGTGGTAATGGTATGCACATTTCCTTCATGATTGATATCAAGTCCACAGGAAATATGAACCGTATCAATTAAATGCTCCACTGCTTTTAAAAACTCCAGCGTATCTTTGAATTCCAGACCGCCTTCCACCCACTCATGGGCTGACACCCGCATATCCACCGGAAAGCCCGGACCAACCGCTGCTCTCACATGCTCTAATATCATCTTCGGGAATTTCATCCGGTTTTCAATGCTTCCTCCATATTCATCCTCTCTTTTATTAAACAGCGGAGAGAGAAATTCATCCGGAAGCCATCCATGTCCAAAATGTAGGAAAATCAGATCAAATCCGCAGTCTTTTGCATCTGCAGCCGCTTTGGCATAGCACTCTGCCGTATGCGCCATCATCGCCGGTGTCATTTCCTTTACTTCAATTCCATCTTCTCTGACGAACCCGCTTGGTCCCATAGCATAATCATGTACTCTTGCATACTGACCTGCATGTCCCAGCTCGATCGAGGCTCTCGCTCCACCAGCCTGAACCATTCGAACCCGATCTTTCATTTTCTCGATTTCGTATTTTGTAAAGGCATACCTGTCATCTGCGCTCATCCAGGAAGAACGCTCCGGCTCAACAAAAGTGGAGCTTGCGACTACGATACCGGCGCCCCCGCAGGATTTTTCGTAAAAACTGTCTGCAATATTTTCCGTTGGTGCAGCTACGATGCGGTTTTTTATGATTAATGAATTAATTTTTATTGGTGAAAATAAATGTGGGTACTTCATCTTTCCTCCTGTCCAGTAACTTATCTGTTTCTTTTTCTATCCTTCATATTTATGGAGGTATTGATACTTCCACAAAATCTGTATGCTTTATCTCAAATCTTCCCCATTCGTCGCAATCACCTTTTGATACCAACGAAAGGAATCTTTTTTTCGTCTTTCCAATGTTCCATTTCCATCGTCATCTCTATCCACATAAATCAGCCCATACCGTTTTTTCATCTCTCCGGTTCCTGCTGACACAAGATCAATACATCCCCAAACGGTATAGCCCATCAAATCTACACGATCCTCTTCCACTGCAAGCTTCATCTGCTCGATATGCTTTCTGATATATGCAATCCGATACGCATCATGAATGTTGCCATCCAGTGAAATTTCATCCACAGCACCCAACCCATTTTCTACAACAAATAACGGGATCTCATATCGACTGTAAAGCTGATTCAATGCAATCCTTAATCCAACCGGATCAATTGTCCAGCCCCAGTCAGAGGTCTCAAGATAGGGATTTTTGATGGCATTCATCATGTTACCCGGTGTCACATCTTTTCCCATCAATGCAGAAACCACATTCGAATTATAGTAACTAAATCCGATAAAATCCACGGTACCCCGTTTCAGAGTGGCTTCATCTTCTTTTGTCATTACATACGGAATCTGTTTTCGTTCAAAATAGCCCTTTATTTTGTCAGAGAAGTGCCCTTTCACCTGAACATCCGGGAACATCAGATGCTTATCCATCGCCTCAAGTGCTTCCAATTGATCCTGTGGTCTGCATGTTTCTGCATAAATTGTTGGATACAGCATCATCATTCCGATCTGCATTTCCGGATGGATGCTATGTCCCAATTCAACCGCTCTGGCACTTGCCAGGAGCAAATTTTGCGCCGCAACATACATATCCCGTATCGCATCTTCTTCTAAGTCTACCCCAATGGACATTTTGGCACTTAGAAGTACAACATTAATCTCGTTAAACGTCATCCAATATTTCACTTTATCTTTGTATCGATTAAAAATAACTTCGCAATAATTCAAATAAAAATCTATCACTTTTCGATTCGTAAAGCTTCCATATTCTTTAACCAGATGATAGGGAACTTCATAGTGCGATATCGTAACAACGGGCTCTATTCCATATTTTCTGCATTCATCAAACAGGGCATCATAGAATTGCAATCCGGCTTCATTTGGCTCTGCTTCATCTCCCTTCGGAAAGATTCTTGTCCAATTGATACTCGTACGAAAACATTGAAACCCAAGCTCTGCAAACAGCTTGACATCTTCTTTGTAGCGTTTATAAAATTCAATCCCCGTATGACTTGGATAATACTTGTCTGACACAATCCCATCTGTTAATTCTCTCTTTTTATCACGCGTGCCGCTGGTCATGCAGTCTGCAATACTCAATCCTTTTCCATCCACATTGTATCCACCTTCACATTGATTTGCCGCTACTGCACCGCCCCATAAAAATGAGTCCTTAAATGCTCCCATCATCTGCTCCTCTCGCTTCATAGCTTTCATCCAATGATTCATAGTTCTTAGTATTTTCACCTTATAAAACTATTTTTTCGAATTACTGTAAAATAAGGGGGAGATTTATCACTCCCCCATCCTCATATCTAATTGCTTCTCACTTTTCGTTTGTCCAAAATTACGGTTACAATAAACCCTACCGCAATGGAAACCAGGATTGCAATACAGTACCAGAGTATCTGCGGTATTGAAAGCCATGCTCCAAATGCAAGAATTCCAGAGAAAGCAAACTGTGTTGCAGCAACATCAAAGATACCACAAACCAAACCACCTGCTGCTCCACCAATAATAAGTGACAAAATGTATTTTTTGTTTTTCAAAACGACACCGTAAAGTCCCGGTTCCGTAATTCCCGATAGAATATTAACAAAGGCAGCAGAACCTGCAGTTGCTTTTAATTCCTTGTCTTTTGAGCAAATCAAAACCGCCAGACATACACCGAATAATGCGTAATTACCCATACCACCAACAGCTAAACCGTATTCATAGCCCTGTGTCGCAAGGATTGACAACATAATAGGGGTAACTGCCCAGTGCAGACCCAGCATAATAACAATAATAAAGAACGCTCCAAAAACAACATCAGCCAATATTCTAAATTGAAACAGTGCATTATATGCAACTGTGATACCATTGGCCATCAAGCCTCCAATAGGGCCAAATACCATAATTGTCAGCGGCACAAATAAACTCAGACAAATCAACGGTACCAGGATAAATTGTGTTACCTGCGGTAATTTTTTCTTAAGCCATCTTTCTACATGACTCATACAGAATACAGCCAGTAAAATTGGAATAAATGAAGATGCAAAGTTAAATGCAGTAATTTCAATGTGAAACATTTTAATTTTTTCACCGGTGACCAGCAGGTTTGCAAGATTCGGATACATTAACGAAGCACCCAAAACCGCTGCAACATACTGATTACATTTGAAATGCTTTGCGGCCGTAAACGATAATAGAATCGGGAAAAAATAAATCAGCGAATAGGATATGGCATAAAATGCCTGATAGGTTACACTATCCGTACTCATGATTCCGAATTTTGCAAGAAGAGCAATAATACCGCCCACAATACCTGCTGTTGCAAATATCGGTATATAAGGAGAAAACACCGATGACATCATTCTGGTAAAACGATCCATTACGCTTATTTTTTCATCTGTTTTTTCTTCCGCATCATCGTCCGGAACCTCGCCGGAGCCATCAACGCCCGTCATTTCAATCAGTTCAGCATACACCTGCGCTACTTCCGTGCCTATCAGAACCTGATAGGTCCCTGCTGCAACCCTTGTCCCCAAAACTCCCTCAATTTTCTCCAATGCCGATTTGTCAACCTTGCTGTTTGCTGACAGCGAAAACCTTAATCTCGTTGCACAATGAGTGACACTATTAATGTTTTCTTTTCCTCCAAGAGCCTCGACAATCCCACTTACCATAGTCTTGTAGTCTTTCATAAGAAACTTCCTCCATACATAATTTATTACCACATCAATTTGATGGTAATTTCACATTTCACGCATTAACCAATTTCAATCACTTTATCCATTTCATTCACCGAAATACCAACCTTCGGCTCTATCCTATTGTAGTCACTGGAGTTCGTTACAATAATCATGGTTACGGTATCATAACCACTTTGCCTTATTTTTTCTCCATCAAATGTGACCATCCTCTGTCCGGCTCTGATTTTCTCTCCTGGATTCACAAATTTCTTAAAATATTCTCCGTTTAATTCAACCGTATCAATGCCAATGTGTACAAGTACCTCAAGACCTTCCTCTGTTGTAATTGCAATTGCATGGGATGACTTTGCCGCCACAGTAACCGTCCCTGAAACAGGAGCATAAAACGTATTATCTTCCGGTTTAATTGCCACTCCTTTTCCTAACATTTCCTGGGAGAACATATCATCATTGACCTCAGACAAAGGAATTACTGTTCCTTTAACCGGTGCATAAATGCAATTTTTTTCCGGTTCTATCTCAAATTCTTTCGATTTCTTTAAAAACTCAAACATTTTTTTTCTTCCTTTCAATTTTTTTTCGCTTCCGTACGCGCGAAATGTTGACGATCATGTAGGAGAGTTCATCCTCATCCAACTCATATTGAAAATGATCTTTGATATGGTCAGCAACCTTTTTACTGCATGCCGCTTCTTCCGGATAGGACTCAAAAATAAACTGATTGAATACATCTGAACTTGTATGAGCGTGCTTATTGTTCACTACATTATTTGCAATAAACTGAAGATGTGACACTAATCTACGGTAATTAATATCTTTATCATTAAATTGAATTGCAAAGTATTCTTCAATGATATGAATTGTTTCTTTTACTAAATTTGTAATTTCCATTGTAGTGTTCATCTCTGTGTTTGCCTCTGCATTCACCATATGGAATGCTATGAATCCGGCTTCATCCTCGCCAAGATCAACATCAAGCTTTTTGCGAATTTGCATAATCGCATATTTGCCGATCTCGAACTCTTTTGGGTAAAAGCTTTTGATCTCATTCAGCATGGGATTTGCTACTTGAATTCCCTTCGACCATCTGAAAATTGCATAATTCACATGGTCTGTTAACGTAACATACAGATTGGGATTCAGTTCTGTTTTTAATTTTTTCCTGGCAAAATCAATAATCTTATCGCATACCTGAAACTGATTATCCGGTATATTCTTTAATAATCCAGAGAGTTCATCAAGCGTTTTTCCATTTTTAAGGCGATAAATCTTTTCGATCTGACCAGTTGGAATCATATCTCCAATATTCTTTTTATAGCCAACACCTACACCTTTCACAATAACCTCTTCATCATCTTCCGCATCTTCATTTGCTGCGACGACATAGTTATTGTTTATTAATTTTGAAATAACCATTTGATAACCACCTTTCTTTAAAACTCGTAAAAAAGCATAAAAAAAACCAAATATAAAATATGCCTAATACGCATTATCTTATATTTGGTATTGCCTGATTTAACAGTTACAAGCCCTTAAATTGGATTATGTGAATATAATAGCATCCAAATCCATAAAATGCAAAGGCCAAAATTAACAAAATGCAATCATTGTTTTTGTGCAATCCGCATAATTTTATCATTTTATCTGCTATCTCATTCTTTCATAATAGCATGAATATTATTTACCTTCCTAAAATGTTCTATTCTTTTTCACCAAATGCAGATTTTTCCATAAATTTGGTTCCAGACATTCCTGTAAGATATCATTTTCCATAAACAGGAAAAAATACACAGAATCATCACTTAAACAACAGATTCACATGTTAGATTGAAAGAAATGAACTTACAAACCAAATCATTAAAAAACAGACAAAGGAGGAACATTCATGATTGAGGGAATAAACGCGTCTTCACTGCAATTCACAAATACTTCCCAGATAAAAGTTGCCACAAATACGACTGCGGACGCTACAAGCGATTCCACCACCGCAACTTCTACAAAGACCACCACAGATTCCAATGAAAATGTCAGCACGTCGATTCAGGGTGACACTGTGAGCATTTCACAAAAGGCCCTGAAGACCTATGCTGCTTTTTCATCAAATTCCGTGACTAACGGCGGGACCGGCGTCTCAGAAGAAACCGCTACAGACACCACCGCTGCTGCTTTAGCCAGTGCTGCAAACGGGATAGGAATCACAGATTACACCACAGAAAAGAATGCGCAGCAGGCATCTGCCACTGCCGTTTCCGCTTCTTCCGGTACATCCGCTTCCTCCGGAAGTTCATCCGGAACGTCCAGCAGTACCAGTACGCTCTCTTCCTATTCAGAATCGCAGCTGGAACAAATGCTGAATGATGGCGACATCTCACAGGCAGACTATAATGCAGAATTAGCCAGAAGGCAGGCCGAAGAAGCTTCTGCTCAGAGTTCCGGTGATTCCCAGTCATTGAATGTAACTGATCCGGACAGCAGCCAGTCGGACCAGACAATCGATGAAACTGTATAGAAAAAAGCGGATGCCATAATTGTGCATCTGCTTTTTTTCGCATACACCCTTTGGATCCCTGTAACACCTTTTTAATTTTGACCATTGCTTTCCGTTCTTAAGGAATGGTACAATTTAAAAAAAGAGACAGGGGTTATTAATTTATGAAAAAAAAGTGTGTAATTTTATTTCTTGTATTAACAGTGTTTTTTAGCGGATGCGGCAATTCCTCAAAAGCCAATACGGTTTCCTCAAATTCAGAAACTATAGAAACTGAGCAATCGGCGACAGAAAGTGAAACAATTTTATTGTCTGAAACTGAATCTGAAAATACGGAAATACAAGAGCGAATAGGATCTCAAAATAGTCCTATCCCTTTCGGCGAAAGCTATACATATACTTTTGGAATTCCGTCCACAGCAGACATTGATAACCTTTTCTATGGTACTGCAACAATAAAAATTGACAGTGTCTCTGACGATTACATCATTGTTAATGTCAATTATGATTCCTGTACTGGAAGCGTGCCATTATCAATTGGGCAATCTATCTATAACGGTTCTTATTTCGTCCCTGTTTCCGACAATTATCAGCAGATAGTCACCCCTGAAAGCTGCATTTATACCAGTTTAAGCACAAAAATGTATGATGCTCTCTACCCAGGTGGAAACAGCAACGTTTATATCGAACGACAATCAGCGAAATACTTAACGCTAAATTATAATGTTTATGAAAGTCATGATACCATAAATCAACCTGATTTTATTTCAAATGAAGGTGACGAACAACTTAACTCCTACACAACATGGTTTTTCTTGGAATAAAATGCCTAAAATTTGAGCAGTGCGCAAACTCATGATACCTGTCTGTTCCGCTCCTATTCCTGCTGCCGTTCTTCCATAGCCAGATATATGTATACACGGGTTCCCTTCCCAACTTCCGATTCAATCATAATATTATGGGAAAGCTTCTTTAAGATCCTGCTGCACAGATACAGTCCGATTCCGGTGGAACGCTTGTCTGTGTGACCATTATAGCCCGTATAGCCTCTTTCGCAGACACGCGGCAGATCTTCGGCACGAATGCCGATTCCGGTATCTTCAATCACAAGAACACTGTCTTCATCCGGTTTCATGTAGATAGACACACTTCCGCCTGAGGTGTATTTGACAGCATTGGATAAGATCTGTTCCACAACAAATTCGAGCCACTTTTCATCCGTCAGAACTGTTGCATGCAAGGGTTCAAAATTCAGGCTGATTTTCCTACGGACGAAGAGCTTTGCATACTTTCGAACTGCCTCTTTTACAATCTCGTCGAGTTCGTAGTGCTTAATCAGGAAATCAGTCGTATCCGAATCCAGACGCAGATATTGCAGTGCCATTTCCACATACTGTTCAATCCGGAACAGTTCATCCGACAACTCTCTGTTGTGTGGCGTATCTTCCGCCTGTAACAGCAGACGCATGGCAGCAATCGGCGTCTTAATCTGATGTACCCACATTGTGTAATACTCCGTCATGTCGGTCTTCTTGCTCTCAGATACATTGATCTCCCTAACCTTATCCTCATGCACCAGGTGAATCAATTCCTGATAGTCTGCCTCCAGCTGATCCTGCGGAACTTCCAAAGTATCCAGTGATATCCGGATGACTGACTGTAACTTGACGAGACTTCTGTGCTTTTGGACGTAACGGATAAAATCGACTCCGCCGATTGCCAGCAGGAAAAAAATACAAAGCATTGCACCATATAACCATTCGCCAAACGGCACATCATTTAGAGAAATAATAACAATCATGATCGCAAGGCATAACACATCTGCAGCGATCCATCTTACATTTTTTTTTAACCAATAGCCCAATAATCTCATTCCAGCCGGTACCCGATTCCTTTCTTAGTCATAATAAAATTGCACAGTCCGATTGCTTCCAGTTTCTTACGGAGGCGGTTCATGTTGACAGATAAGGTATTTTCATCAACATAGCTGTCACTCTCCCAGAGCTTCGTCATAAGCGTATCTCTGGAAACCACCTTTTCTTTATTTTCCATCAAAACCTGTAAGATCTTCAAGTCATTCTTCGTCAGTTCAATTTTCTCTTCCTGGTAGGTCAATGTTGCCTCGGTGAGGCTCAACATGGCTCCTTTGTGCTCCAATACAGAGCTTGTCCCGGTAAAATCATAGCTTCTGCGAAGCATGGCCTGAATCTTTACCGTCAGTACATCCAGATCAAACGGCTTTGCAATAAAATCATCTGCCCCCATATTGACCGCCATGACGATATTCATGTTATCCGATGCGGAAGAGAGGAATACAACAGGGATCTTTGATATCTTCCGTATCTCACCGCACCAGTGATAACCATTAAAAAATGGAAGCGTAATGTCCATTAGGACGAGCTGTGGGTCAAAAGATATGAATTCCTGCAGGACCTTCGAGAAATCTTTTACACATTGCACTTCATAATCCCACGACAGCAAGTGGTTCTTTATACTTCTGGCAATAATTTCATCATCTTCTACTATAAATATCCGATACATCAACAAACACTCCTGTTCCTTTTCCTAATGCTTTTTCTTATTGTATAACAAAATAATATCTGGGAAAACCTTTTTTAAAATAAGGGCCTTCTTTCAAAGTTTTCTGCCTGCGATTTCATATTGACTTGATATTAAAATCCGTTACAATAGAATTACGACATACAAAGGAGGTACTTTCGATGATTTGTCCAAAATGCGGAAGTAATCATATTGCAACGGATACCTTTACCGATACCGAAACGATCAGCAAAGTCAAAGGATTTGGCTGGATTAAAGCATGTCTCGGTTTTTTGCTGTTCAATATTCCGGGGATTTTATGTGGACTGTGCGGAATGGGAAAAGGGAAAAACCGGACGAAAACATATACAAGGGTGGTTCATATATGTCAGGATTGCGGCAAACGTTTCTAGAAATAATCCGGACAATTGGCAATTACAGTGGATGCCACCAGATACCGGAACGCAGTTTTTTTTATAGGGGAAAACAGTTTCCCGTCTGTGCCAGATGCACCGGAGTCTTTTTCGGTCAGTTGACCGCTGTCATTTTGCTTTTGTTTCGGAAAATTCTTCCAATCAAAGTTGCTGCTCCGCTTCTGGGGCTGCTTGGCATTGACTGGGGAATCCAGGAAACCGGAATCAAAGAGTCCACCAATCTACGCCGGCTGATTACCGGTTTTGCTGGTGGACTCGGTTTGTATTCCTTTTATTTTCAGGCGATACGTCGTATGATTCACTTTTTTCGGAATCCATGATTTATGGATTCCTTATTTTGTTTTTTCCGGTGATGACACGCCGTCCACCTTTACATTCGGCGGAAGATACTGGTATACATCCTGATAAGCTTCCATTTCTGATTCATTCATTGCCGTCCGGTTCATCAGTCCGGTACAGTCCATACCGGCTGCAGAATTTGCAAGATAGTCATAATCCTCTACTTTATTCGTGTGCAGTACACCGTGACGGCTTGTACGGTTTTCCTGTGCCCGATCCAGGTCTTCCGGGTTTTCCGGCTTTGCATTTATAATTCCCATTCTTTTCCCCTCTTTCTGCTTGCTTTTTGAAAGCAATTTCTTTCTGGGTAGTATATGGAAATCATTTATTTTTATACAAAACTAAAGGGAGCCCGTTACCGGCTATGTAACGGACTCTCAGGGGAGATTATGAAAAAATTTTGTAATCACTGTTTTCAAGTGATATATACAGTATAGAAATTAAATGTGTCTGCTTTTTGTTATTTATTTGAAGATTGTGTGAAATTTTCATCTTCAATATCTTCTCTGACCGCAGCTACGATCTGTTTAAAATATTCTTCTCCGTTAAAATCGCCTTTGTTATAGTGCAGTGTCATACCAAGCTTTCCATCCAATGTGACGATGCCAAACAAACGGATTCCGTAGGGTACTACCGGCGCAACAAACAGCAGATTCTCCATGCGATAGAGATCCTTTTCTTTCCCCAGATTGATCCGTGTAAGATTGGAAATACTCAGTTCTTTCCGGCTTTCGTCATATCCCATCAGATGTGCCAGCTTTTTTGACGGTTCGGAATCATAACCGGTATAAATCTGCATACAGGCACTATCCAGAAATGTTTTTTCTATCATGTCCAGAAAATAAAGGGAAAAATACTTCCCCCGTTCCTCTCTTCGTTGTTTGTGATAAGCTGCATCGATCTGCCATGTATTTTCCTTAAATCCACATTCACTCACATACATGGTCTCAAACGCCTGTCCGGACGCAAAATTGCCCATTCCCTTGTTGTTCTCATTCCTTACATCCACCGCATAGCCGATCTCCGTCCAGTCCCCTTCGTATGCTTTCAAAATAGCCGCCGTCAGATAGCTGTTGACCGTAACGCCGTATGCTTTACACTGTGCCACAATTTTCGCAGTGTCTTCTCTGGAAAAAACGATATCTTCAATCTCTGTTTCGCGGCTTTTCCAATAGGTTTCAAACATTTCCCGGTAATCTGCCTCTTTAAAAATCTGCTTTACCTTTTCCCACTGGCGGTTTAAATGTGCAAGATGTCTGCGTTTCCTCCAGGATGGACGGCTCCTTTGTGGAAAATCCTCCCGCTCTAAAATGAAAAGTTCTTTATATTCCAGAGTTTCCCCATTCATTGCTTTCATGATATCTTCCAAAAGCACCAACATGGATTTTCCGTCTCCTGCAAGATGATGCGCCATGAAAAAAAACTGAACTCCATTGGATGACGGAATCAAAAAATAACGAATGAGTTCCCCCCGTATTAAATCATAGGGAATCCGCTCCTGCTCTTTTATGATCCGCTTCCAATCTGTTCCTTCCGGCAGAACGGTAAACTGATATTGCGGCTTCTCCATTTTTTCATAACGGACTTCTCCTGTCTCATCCATGATGAGCCTGCTCATCAATGTTTCATTTGCACATGCCGCCTGATAAACCGCCTGCTTCACTCTCTCGGACAGTGTTTCGGATTCCTGCACCTTTCCGCAGATATCTGCTTTCATAAGAATGACAGCACCCGGTGTGAATAGCTGTGTCCGTTCCGTGTTCATGGTTTTTCTCTGTTTCATTTCCAGTCCTCCCCAGATATGGCTTATCGAAACGCAAACTGCAGCACCTGCTTTCCTACCGTCAGGTGCTGCCGCTTTTGTACCTATACCCATGATAGCACATATCCGAAAAAGAACAATGTCATTTTATTGCTTAAAGTATATCAATATGCTCTCCGTTCAATGCCTTATTCATGCTTCGCACAGCACAGAATTTTCCACACATGGAGCAGGTATCCTCATGCTCCGGTTTCCGATCCTCACGGATTGCTCTGGCTGTCTGCGGATCAATGGCACAATCCCATTGTGCTTCCCAGTCAAGAACTCTTCTGGCATCTGCCATCTTATTATCAATGTCCATGGCGTTACGGACGCCCTTTGCGATATCGGCTGCATGTGCTGCTATCCGGGAGGCAATGATTCCCTGCTTTACATCCTCAATATTGGGAAGGGCCAGATGCTCTGCCGGTGTCACATAACACAGAAATGCCGCTCCGCTCGCTGCCGCAATTGCTCCTCCGATTGCAGACGTGATATGATCGTAGCCAGGTGCGATATCTGTCACCAGCGGTCCCAATACATAAAACGGTGCACCCTGGCAGATCGTCTGCTGCAATTTCATATTAGCGGCAATCTGATCCAATGGCATATGTCCCGGACCCTCGACCATAACCTGAACATCCTTGTCCCATGCACGTTTGGTCAGTTCTCCAAGACGGACCAGTTCCTCGATCTGGCATACGTCGGACGCATCCGCAAGGCATCCCGGCCTGCAGGCATCCCCGAGAGAAATTGTCACATCATATTCCCGGCAGATATCCAGTATTTCGTCAAAATATTCGTAAAATGGATTCTCCTGGCCGGTCATCGTCATCCATGCAAAAATCAGCGAGCCTCCGCGGGATACGATATTCATTTTCCGTTTATGTTTTTTAATTTGTTCAATGGTCTTTCTGGTAAGTCCGCAGTGCAATGTTACGAAATCGACGCCGTCTCTGGCATGCAGTCTGACTACCTCAATAAAGTCTCTTGCGGTCAGCGTGTCAAGATCTCTCTGATAATGAATGACCGAATCATATACCGGAACCGTTCCAATCATGACCGGACACTCCGATGTCAGTTTCCGGCGAAATTCCGTGGTATCTCCGTGTGATGACAGATCCATAATCGCATCTGCTCCCATGTTCACGGCTGCCATAACCTTTTCCATTTCAACCTCATAATCTTTGCAGTCTCTTGAAATGCCAAGATTTACGTTGATCTTTGTTCTCAACATGGAACCTACACCCTGCGGCTCCAGACATTTGTGATTTTTATTTGCACAGATTGCCACTTTCCCGGAAGCTACAAGCGGCAGTAGCTCCTCTGCCGTCATATTCTCCTTCTCAGCTACTTTTTTTAATTCCTCTGTTACAATTCCCTTTCTTGCTGCTTCCATCTGTGTTGCATACTCTCTCATTTTTGTCATCCTTTCTTTTCCAGGACTTTTACCACACGTATTTTCCACGAAAAAAGCTGCATACATACCAAAATCAGTATATATGCAGCTGCTATTCCTTCATACATATCCCTACGTTGGCATTATCCAAATCAGGTTACGGGTCTAAGCAATACAGCTTACTCTCAGCCTGCTTACGCAAGCTCCCCTTATTTTCTTTTCCTCTTTTATTATACGGGTTTCCTTTCATACGTCAATGTCTATTTCTAAAATTTTACCTTTGCATTTTATTCCTATCCCCCGGCTGCCCGTAATATTTTGCATAAACAAGTCTTGCAAATAAGTCGGATTATGATATACTGAGTACACATTAACAGCTTTTTCCGTTTCGTTATTAAACGGAAGAGGCCGTTTTCTATTTATGGAGGTATTATGCAAAAGAGAGTCTTTTATACAGAATTTGCTTATGTTTTCGGTTTGATTGGTCTGGCATGGGGAACAGCTTTTATGGAAGCTGCTGATTTCGGCGTTTCCATGGTGGTCGCTCCTGCATATCTGATTTATTTAAAAATATCTCAGGTATACAGCTTTTTTACTTTTGGCATGGCCGAATATACACTGCAGGCTATTTTACTGGTTTTTCTCATCCTTGTGCTACGTAGATTTAAAGTCTCCTATTTATTCTCGTTCGTGACGGCCGTTATCTATGGTTTCCTGCTTGACGGAGCGATGTCAGTCGTTGCATTGTTTTCTTATCAGGTTCTTTTTTACCGGTTTGCGTTATATTTTTTCGGCATCATGTTCTGTACGGCCGGCGTTTCCCTTCTTTTCCATACCTACCTTTCCCCTGAAGTCTATGAGCTGTTTGTGAAAGAGGCATCTTCCAAATACAAGATCAATATTCACAAATTTAAAACGGCATATGATTGTACCAGTTGTATTGTGAGCATTTTATTATCATTCGCTTTTTTCGGATTATGGCATTTTGAAGGCATCAAGGCCGGTACCATAATCTGTGCTTTACTGAATGGATGGATCATCAGCAGATACACACATTTTTTTGAAAAACATTGGGAATTTAAGGATGGTCTGAGACTCCGATCTTTCTTTCAATGAAAAACATTATTTTTTGATTTGCAGCACAAATCTACTGAAAAAAGGGTTGCATTTTCTTTGCAAATCGGATATTTGGACTACAATCTACAATCAAATAGCTGCCCGGTAAAACCAGGCAGCTATTGTTATAGTTCCATATGTAGCGTCATAAAATTATTTCTTAATATGAAATGCACCAAAACCAGGGTAAACAGCACTTGTTCCAAGTTCTTCTTCAATACGCAGCAACTGATTATATTTCGCAACACGTTCGCTTCTGCTTGGAGCTCCCGTCTTGATCTGACAGGTGTTGAGTGCAACTGCCAAATCTGCTATCGTAGTATCCTCTGTCTCACCGGACCGATGTGAAGAAATTGCAGTATAGCCGGCGTTGTGCGCCATCTTGATTGCTTCAAGTGTTTCGGAAACAGATCCAATCTGATTCAGCTTAATCAAAATGGAATTTCCGCATCCCAATTGAATTCCTTTCTTCAGACGTTCCGTATTGGTTACGAATAAATCATCTCCTACCAACTGGACTTTATCACCCAGTTCTTTGGTCATAATCTGCCAGCCTTCCCAGTCCTCTTCGTCCAATCCGTCTTCAATTGAATAGATCGGATATTTCTCACAGAGGCCTTTCCAATGCTCTACCAACTCTGCAGATGTAAATTTCTTACCGGTCTTTGGAAGCAGATATTCACCCTTCGTTCCGGTTTTCCATTCGCTGGATGCCGCATCCATAGCAAGTACAAAATCTTTTCCCGGTTCATATCCTGCTTTTTTGACTGCTTCCAGAATAAATTCAATTGCCTCTTCGTCACTTGCAAGATCCGGTGCAAATCCACCTTCGTCACCGACACCGGTTGCCAGACCCTTTGCCTTTAACAGCGCTCCTAATTCGTGAAATACTTCTGTACACCAGCGAAGTCCCTCTCCGAAGCTCTCCGCTCCTGCCGGCATAATCATAAACTCCTGAACATCCACGGTGTTGGCAGCATGCGCTCCACCATTTAAAATATTCATCATTGGTACCGGAAGTCTGTTTCCGCTGATTCCGCCAAGAAAACGGTACAGTGGAAGATCCAATGAAATTGCAGCCGCTCTCGCACTGGCAATCGAAACAGCAAGAATCGCATTTGCTCCAAGTTTTGACTTATCCTTTGTACCGTCTGCCTTTATCATAGCCTGATCTATGGCATAGATGTCAGATGCATCCAAGCCCTGCAGGGTATCACTTATAATCGTATTGATATTCTCAACTGCCTTTAAAACACCTTTTCCACCAAAGCGTTGCTTATCCCCGTCTCTTAATTCCAAAGCCTCAAATTCTCCCGTCGATGCACCACTCGGCGCCGCTCCTCTACCTATCGTACCGTCTGCCAGATACACCTCTGCCTCTACAGTTGGATTCCCGCGGGAATCAATAATCTCTCGTCCAATCACTTTTTCAATTTCTAAATAATTCATAGTTTGTCCTTCCTTTGGTCTTTCCTTCTGTTCAGATTCAGCAGTTCAAAACAGAAGGAGTCCAAAATGATTTACACATGGTTAGTTATACCTAACTATCCAGATAATAGCACATTTGCATCTTTTTTTCAAGTATCTCGTTCAAATAATAAAAAATTTCTAAGTACTATCGCGCTCCACCCTGCTATTGGTCTAATATCCCATAACTTCATAAGCCGGATAGGCATAGTCGAAATGGTATCCCAGCTTTTCTGCAAGTGCCACAGACCCTGTATTCTGTGCATCCCAACTGGGATAGAGTTCACGACTGATACATTCAAGAATCAATCTTGCACCCGCGGCAGATGCAAGCCCCTTTCGCCGTTCATCTTCTCTGGTATCTATTTCGATTTCAATTCCATTCCGGTAAACTGTATAAGAGGATGCACCTGACACAGGTATTCCATCCTTTAAAACGACTGCTCCAATTCCCCTTTGCCTGTAATCCTCATAATCCGCAAACTGTGAGATAAGGTCTCCTGCCCAGCCGATTGTCTTGATTTGTTCATAAATGCCGCTGTCAATCATCCGTATTTCGTAAGGCTTTTTCAACGATTCTGCCAGCCCTTTCAAAAATTTTAAGTCAAATACGTCCGCTTCTTTTTTTATCGCATAACGCTCTGTTCTGACTGCCTTTTTACCATAGACTGACTCTATCATTTCTGCCCAGTTCTCATTCTCCGGAATCATGATGATGAAATCCTGCTCCAGCTTAGAGGGTTTATTTTTTACAAGCTCTGCATTCGGCTTTCCGGCAAAAAAGCAAAAATCTGCATTTAAAATCTGTGCTGCCTGCGGATTCTCCAGACTATCTGCAAATGCCAATCCCATGCAGTTCTGAAGGCAGGACCATATCAGTGTTTCCTGCCAACCGTCAAACAAAGGCGCTATCTTGTCCTTATTCTCTATCTGAAAAATACTCATCTCATTTCCCCTCACAAATTTTTGGAGCCAGTTGATTTCTTCCTCTTATTTAAACCATCTAACCTATGTAATTGTCTATGACACTTGTTTATCAAGCTTGCTTCTTATTCTTTTTTATTGTGCTTGTTTCTTAATCTTTTTTATTGTGCTTTTATTTTTATTCTTTGCTATTGTATCTTTTTATTGCGCTTTACCAATGTCATGATAACCGATTAATTTACAGTGTCGGTCCTTGATCAACTGCTCGGTCCCTTCCTTGCTCTTTGAAGTTACACCGCTTCCTGAACACAGGAAAAGCTCTATTTCCTTACCAGCCGGCAGCAGATCCACCACTGCATTAAATGCGGGTACGGGGAAACCGGCCCAGATCGGACATACAAGAATAATGCGTTCATACTCATCCAGGTTATATGGAATTGTGTGAATTTTTGACTTTATTCGCTTCATCGCCTTTGGACATCCACTTAGAAATGCACTGAAAATATTTCGCTTTTTCTGCTCTTTCACTTCTACGAGAACTGAATCCTTCTCGTCTTTGGCAATTTTTTCGGCCTCCTTTCTGGTTGAGCCTCCAAATGTGTAATACAAAACTATTGTTTTCATTTGATTCCCTCTCTTTCTTTTCACTTTAAACTAATTGTTCTTCATGCCATTTCCCTTTTCCTAATGATTTATTTTATCATATTCCTTTTATCAGAAAAAGAGAAATCATAATAACAACATACATTTTCTCAGATAAAAACCCGTTTATAACATTTTACCTCTACGTTTCTCTTTTTAATGCCAAAAAAGAAGCACTGCAAAATCAGTGCTTCTTTTCAGCTACGTCAATCTCTTTTAATTTTTTAAATACTTCTTCGTCTAACCTTGCCTCCCCCATGGGATAGGGACGTTTTAAAGACTTATATTTTTGTTTTCCGAAATAATGATACGGAAGTAATTCGTAAGATACATTTTTTCTTCCCTGCAGAAATTCTAAAATTTCCCGGATGTCTTCCTCCTGATCATTAAAGCCCGGTATTACCGGTGTCCTTACGTGTAGATTCAAATTGGGATAGTGCATAAAAAGCGCCTCTATATTATTTATAATTTTCCAATTTTCCTGTCCTGTCCATGCTTTATGTTTCTCATTATTCAAGGTCTTGATATCAAAAAAAAGTGTATCTATATACGGTGCTGCTTCCAGAAGAATCTCTTGTTCGACATACCCACAGGTCTCAACCGCTGTTGTTATATAGCGTCTTTTCGCCTCTTTTAAAAGTTCCACCACAGATTTGCCCTGTAAGAACGGCTCTCCGCCGCTTAGGGACATTCCACCTTTCCCGTGCCGGTAAAAAACGTCATCTTTTTCTACTTCTCCAAGTATTTCTTCCACCGTCATCCACTGTCCGGTTATTTTTTCGTCCATCCATTCCGGCTCCCTGCTCTGGGACTCGGGATTACAGCACCATTTACATCTTAAGGGACAGCCCTTTAAAAATACCGTTGTCCGTATCCCAGGTCCATCCTGCAGTGAATAGTGTTGTATATTGAATACACAGAGTCTGTTCTCATGAATCATACCGCTTCCTGCTCAGTTCTTGCAATAATGTCATCCTGTAAATCCTTGGATAATTCCGTAAAGTATGCACTGTAACCGGCAATACGCACTAAAAGATTCTGATAATGTTCCGGACTTTTTTGCGCCTTTCGCAGTGTTTCCGTGTTGATAACATTAAACTGTATATGCCACAGCCGCAAATCATGCCATGCCTGAATAAACTGCACCAGTTTCTCGCTTCCCTGTTCTCCCGCTACACACGAAGGACTTAATTTTATATTTAACAGTCTGGACGCTCTTTCTCTGTAACCATAATTTTTCGTAGCGTAGTTAGAGAGAAGCACTGCCGTCGGTCCCTGTTTGTCGGCACCCTGTGAGGCACTGCATCCGTCCGATAGCGGTGTGTAAGCGCTTCTGCCGTTTGGTGTAGCACTTACCACTTTACCAAACGGTACATGAGAGGTGAACGGTACCAGCCGCAGATCCAGATGAACCCCAAGCTCTTTTCCATACCTTGCCGTGAAATCCAGTGCTTCTTTATCCAGACGTTTTCCAATCTGATCAGCGTAGGGATCATTATTACCGTAGGCGGGTGCCGTCTTTAAAATTCTCTGAATGTCTTCATACCCGTTAAAATCCACCTTTAATGCACTCTTTAACTGTTCAAAACTGATTTTTTTCTCCTCGTATACGACTTTTTTGATTGCTGCCAGAGAATCTATTACGGTTCCGTATCCAATGTACTCAAAGTATCCAAGATCTATTCCGCCCGGAATGACCGGCTGATGCAGATCCGTATAGCTGTCACGGCACAACTTATGAAGCATGGAGCCAAGCGGGGCTGCAAAATGGTTTGCCCGCAGCTTTATAATCTGATACTGCTGCACAAACGCATTGCGGATAAAGTACTGCTGCTGTTTTAAAAAGGCCGCAAGGAACTGGTCAAAGGTATCAAAATCGTCCGTTTCCCCCGTCTCAAGTCCTATTATTTCATTTCCGTATTTTATCATTTTTCCATTATACAGCGTCATTTCCAGTGCAGCGGCAAAATTGATATACGCACATGGACTCGTATAGGTATCCCGGTTCGGCATACGGCACTCGGAACATCCGGAAACACTGTAATCATTCGCCTCTTCGATTTTTGCTCCTTTGGCAAGCAGCAGAGGAATGACTTCGTCATCATTAATCAGCTTTGGAAATCCGCTTCCCTCTTTGATCGTTTCGGCCACTTCATAGAGATACCGCTTCGGACTTAAGGTATGGATACGTGCCGCCAAATCCGGATAATTCAGTGGAAAATCCCGCTTTGATTTCAGCAGCAGATAGGTCAGATCATTTACGGCATCATTGCCTTCTTTATCAAGTCCCCCGATGGTGACTGCCTCCCAGTGTGCATATCCTTCGTTGAAAGCACCGCCGGCTTCCGATAAATACAGATCTATGAATTCGTACATTTCCACCCACATGCATTCAAACAACTCCTGCGCTTTTTCAGGTGTAATAGTGCCTGCCTGCAAATCCTTTTCATAAAATGGGTACAGATACTGATCCATTCTTCCGTTTGATATAACGGTTCCTGTCTTTTGTTCTACTCTGGAAAACATCTGTATAAACCACTGGGATTGTACTGCCTGATAAAAGTTCTCCGGTGGATATTCCGGTACCCTTCTGCAGTTTTCAGCAATAACATGAAGTTCTTTTTTTCTTTTTCCGGAAGCCTTTTCTGCCAGCTCTTCTGCTAATGCAGCATAGCGTTTTGCCCATAGACGAATCGCATCACAGGTAATAACAGTCGCCTCCAGAAAAGGTCTTTTTTCCAAAGTATCAATCACGCTGTTTTCATCCAGGCTCTCCAGTTGTTCTTCTGCTTCTTTCCGGATGCCGTAAATTCCTTTTTCTAATACAATTTCATAATCATGGACCCATTGAATGGACGAACGGAAGGATGCCGTTTCATTTACAATATATCTGGAGGTTCCATCCTCGTTATAGGTCAACTTTTGCGTGTTTTGCGGAAACGCTTTTACCAAATCCTCATGAAATGTCTTTCCTTTCCAATATGGCTGTATCTTATCTTTTACCAGTTCCGCATCCGCGCTTGATATTCCGAAAGGTGAAGTTTTTCTTGCCGGCAATTGCTTAATTGCATCGCCCAGAATATCTCCGTCCAACTCCGGATACAAAATACCGTATCGCCCCGGTTTTCCGCTCCGTCCTGCCAGAAGCTGATTTTCTTCTATCGAAACGGTCGTATTGCTTGCATAATGATACAGTGCTTTTGCCCACCGTAAATTTAACGGCTGTCCTTCTGTTTTCTGAAAAGATTCCGTAAAATAAAGTCCTCTTTCAATATCAATCTGAGGCTGCTTTCCTCTTACTTTTTCAAGTAAGGAAACCGCCCTGCTTTTTGTCTGATAAACCGGTCGTTTTGTTTGTATCTCCTCTTCAATCCGCTGTTCCTGTACGGATAATATTTTTATTTCTGACATAAATTTGTTTCCCTCCTTATCCTGACTGCCTTTTTAACGAAATACTGCATGTTAACACTTTCTATTTCTCATGGGATAAATCATCATACATACGGTATAATGTTTCATCCGTTATTTCGACTGGATTATTCTGCAGATTCCGATGCTTTGATAAATAAACCAGATTCCATTTATCTTCATCACTCAAATGAAACTCTTTTAAATCGGTTCGAAGTCCTATTTTCTTTTTCAGTTCAAAGATGCCGTCTGCAAGATCTTTTGTATGTTCAAAACCAAGTTCCTTTGCATATTGATTAATGCGGCCGCTTTCATCCTTTTCTCCGTTGATTCTGGCAAAATAGTCCAGCGTCATCCCGCATGCCTCACCATGCGGTATCTTATAAAGATTGGTCAATGGGAAAGAACAGGCGTGAGAAGCGGTTGTCTTCGACAGATTGAATGCCATTCCTGCAATAACTGCTGCCTCGCTTAATTTTTCCCTTGCTGTGAGATTCTTCGGATCTTCATATGCAGCCACCAAATATTCAAAAACCAGTCTGCCGGCATGCACAGCCAGAGAATCGCATACAGGCTGATGCCCCTTGCTCCAAAACCCTTCGAGTGCATGTGACAACACATCAATTCCGGTACTCGCCGTAACTTGCGGCGACAGAGAAACCGTCAATGCCGGATCTATCACTGCAATATCCGGATATAATGCATCCGATGCCACAGGAAGCTTTTTTCCAGTTTTATAATCACTAATCACCGAGACAGACGTCACTTCACTTCCCGTTCCGGATGTCGTCGGCACCGCGATCAAAGGCAGATGCTTTTTGGGCAGTCCAAGCGCTGTCCCATAGTAATCTAAAATTGAATTCTCCGTCAATGCTATGACTGCCGCCGCTTTTGCGCAGTCCAAAACACTGCCGCCTCCCACTGCAAGAATAAAATCAGCATGAGCACTTCGCGCTGCCGCCGCACAGGCATCTACCATTTCAACGTCCGGATTTGGAGCAATTTCATGAAACATTGCTACAATTCTGCCGCCACTTTCCTCCATCAATTGCTGTGCAAATCCACTTTTCCAAAAATGATTCCCAATCACCAGAAGCCCTCTGTGACCATATATTTTATCTATTACGAGCTTCAGATCATGTATCTTTCCGATGCCAAAATGAATCTCCACCGGTTGTCGATATACCCAGTCCATTTTTTTACCATTCTTTCCATTTTTTATTTACTGCCGGCTAATGATATCCAAGAGGCTTTCCCTTATCTTGTAATATTTTTCGGTATACTTAACCTCATTCGTTCCATACTCCATAAATTCATTGGTAAAAGCCAATGAAATATCTTTTACAATCTTCCCCGGTCTTTTTGAAAGTACGATTACGCGAGATCCGAGCATCATTGCCTCATCCACGTCATGCGTAATAAAGAAAATTGTCTTACCTGTTTCCCACCAGATCTTCCTTGTAAAATCCTGCATTTGTTCTCTGGTAAGTGCATCCAGCGCACTGAATGGTTCATCCATCAAGAGTATTTCCGGATTGTTAATCAGTGTTCTCGCTATGCCAACCCTCTGCTTCATGCCTCCCGATAATTCATACACTTTTTTATTACCAAATTCTTCTAATCCAACTTTCTTAAGCATCTGATCTGTTTTTTCCCGAATTTCATCCTTGGGAAGTTTCCTCATACGCAGTCCGAAATTCACGTTATTACGTACAGAAAACCATTCAAACAAATTGGGCTGCTGAAAAACAACTCCACGATGCCAGTCAATACCATCGATTTGGTTGCCATCCAGAACAATACTGCCCTGCGTTGGTTCCTCAAAGCCAGCTATAATTTTCAGCAACGTACTTTTTCCACAACCAGAGGGGCCGAGCACACAGACAAATTCATTTTTATGTATATTCAGGTTTAATGATTCCAACGCCTTTACCCCACCTGATTTTGTCTTGTATTCAAGACTGACGTCACGGACTTCTAATAGCGCATTATCCGCTTCATAAAATTCGGAATATTTTTCTACTTTCTTTGCCTCTGTACTCATCCTGCCACCTCCTCTTCTTACAGCTTTTACTTACTTTCATTCAACGCTTTTTCTATATATTCACCTGTAATGTTATCTTCAAATACCGATAAATCCGGTGCACTCTTGATACTGCCCTGTTCTACCAGGAAATCTGCCGTATTCTTCAAAGTCTGTGCCAGTGCACCTTTCTTATCCGTTGTACCGAGATAATCTTCTGTAATCTGTTCCTCTCCGGAAGGATAGGTAAAATCCTCAACCTGACTGGAAGCCTCATCCTCATCGATTCCTGCCACAGCTGCAATGGATTTTATTGCCGTATCTTTGTCATTTACATAAACATCCAGTGCATGAAGCTGCGCCTTCACATAATTGGTTACAACGTTCGGATATTTTGCGGCAAATTCTTTATTGACAGCTGCTACATCCGCTGTTACAATTCCTTCTTTTGCCAGCTCTCCACTATCTGTAATGGCAATTCCACCATCTTTTTTCAATTCACCAAGCACTGGATTCCATACATATGCCGCATCAATATCTCCTCTTTTCCATGCCGCATAGATATCATCCGGCTGCATATCTAAAAGTTCTACATCGGCAGAACTGATTCCTGCAAGTTTCATTGCATTTAACAGGCTGTAATGAGCTGTTGAAGCAAATGGTGTTGCGACCTTTTTTCCTTTTAAATCTTCCACAGTCTTAATCCCAGAATTCTCTGTAGCGACCAATGATTCTGCCGTACCGATGACGTCATAATACCAAAATACTTCATATCCTAAATTATTTGCAATTCCAATGGATGCAGGCGCCGAGCCAAATGCTCCAATGTCGATACTTCCGCTTGAAAATGCTTTATTGACATCCGCACCGGAATCAAACTGAACCAGATTGACCTTCGTTCCCAGGTAATCCTCATATGATTTCTCGTATCTTGTAATCAATTCTGGCGTGATTAGTGTTTGAACACCGATATTTACAACTTCCGGCACATCACTTTCTGAAGATATTTCATTTTGGGCTACATCTTTCTGCACTACCTCCGAATCGGATGTATCTTTATTCGTGGATGCATTACCGCAGCCCGCCAGACTTCCTAATAATCCTGTAATTAATACTACCCCTATGATTTTTTTGAATAAATGTTTTTTCATATTTTTCTCCATTTTCCTTTACCTATTTTTTTTCTATTTACCTTTCCAATGAATCAGAAGCTTTTCTAAGCCCAAAATAAACTGATTCAGTAAAATTCCTGTGATGCCCATTATGATTACTCCAAAAAACACGACATCTGACTTTAACCAATTTGATGCATCTAATACCATCCATCCGATACCTGTTTTTGCTGCCACCATCTCTGCTGCCACCAGAGTGGTATATTCCACACCGATTGCCGTCCGTAATCCGGTAAATACATCCGGCAGCGCAGCCGGCAGTATCACATTAAAAAAAATCTGCCGCTGATTTGCGCCCAGCATGCTTGCACCATATATGTAATCTTCCTTAATTCGCCTGACTCCGGATACACATGCGATATAAACGGGAGCAAATCCAGCCAGATACAATAACGTTATTTTGGATGTCTCTGTTATTCCAAGCCACAATACCAAAAGAGTATAATAGGCCAGTGGCGGCAATGGTCGATAAAATTCAATGATCGGATTCAGCGCAGCATAGATTTTGGGGAAATAACCGCTAAGCAGCCCCAGCGGAATCGCTGTTATTATCACTAATACATATGCAATCAGAAGCCTTTGCAGCGAGCTAATCAAATGTACCGAGAGTGGATCCATATTTGCACCGTATCCATTTTGTACTGTATCCACAAAGCTGTCCCATACTTCTTTTGGTGATGGCAGGAATATTGGGGAAATGCTTGTAAATCTTGTAGCCACGTACCAGATAAAGAAAATGAAAAACACAGTAACTATGGTAATCCCTCTTTCCACCTTTTTATTTGATTTTCTCATGGCAGCCTCCTTCCTGTATAAGTTACTTATGTCAAAAACTCCTGATCAACAATTCCTAATACTTCATCCAATTTTGGAAGTTCTTCCTCAAGCTGCTCTTTTGTAATGATCAGTGGCGGTGCAAGTGTAATATTATTTTCCCGACCCATTGCAGCAAAACCGCGTTCTAACAGTAGTGCCTGAATTTTTCCCATAATTCCCTGCTTGTCGTTCCCATATGGAACAAGCGGTTCTCTGCTTTCTTTACTCTTAACCAGTTCCAGATCTCCAAATAAACCAATATACCGAACATCTCCCACACATGGATGTTTTTCTTTCATCCGCTCCAAAAATTCTCCAAGGATAAGTCCCGTTTTATTTACGTTTTCTTCAATATGCTGCTTTTCATAACTTTCTAACGCTGCCACTCCTACTGCACAGGCAAGGCTATGTCCGCTGTAAGTCAGACCATACTGGAATACTTTGTCGTTATAAAAATCTGCAATTTCATGACTGATTATGACTCCTCCCAGTTGTACATATCCACAGGTTATGCCTTTTGCAAAGGTAATGATATCAGGTTGAATATCCCAGTGCATAAATGCAAACAGCTTACCAGTACGGTAAAAACCAGCCATTACCTCATCACAAATTAGGAGGATATTGTATTTATTCGTCAATTTTCTCAGTCCCTGCAAATAACCATCGGGCGGTATCAAAACACCATTTGCGCCCACCACAGGTTCCACAATTACCGCTGCAATTTCATCTGCTCCTTCGTACAATATCTGCTCTTCTAAAAGTCCTAAATAGTACTCAGATTTTTCCAGATCATTTTTAAAAGTAAGCGGGGAATGGTAGGTATATGGATTGAAAAATTTAATGAACCCCCCTGCCGCCGGCTTCTCCAGGGAAAATCGTCTCACATCACCGGATATATTACCAGACCCTAACGTAGAGCCATGATAGCTTCGATACATAGAAAAAATCTTGTCTTTTCCAGTATAGTTTCTTACCATATTAATTGCCGCTTCGTTTGAATCGGAACCGCCACAGGCAAAAAATACTTTTGCCATGTTAGCTGGTGCTTTTTCCACGAGCTTCTTTGCCAGTTGGGAACGTGGTCCACTGGCTCTGGCCGGTGCCACATAGGGCAAAAGGTCCAATTGTTCTTTTGCTGCCTGAATCATATCCTGATTTCCATATCCCAGATTGACATTTCCAAGCTGGCTTGACATATCTGCATAACGCTTCCCATTATAGTCCCAAAAATAAATTCCTTCTCCGCGTTCTACCGGAACGGGCTGTACATTTCCCGTGAGCCACGGGTGTTGATTGTATTTTTGGTCAAATTGAATTACCTCTTCTCTTGATAAAGACATTTTTGACCTCCTCTCTGCTATAAGGCTATTATACTTCAGCAAATTTCCAATTCAATGAAAAGCAAAGAAAACGTTTGCACCAATGCTCGTTTTGTTTTATTGTCCTTCTACTCTGCTTTTATTCCTGATTGTTAATTTTTCCCCCAATATTCAACGATAAAACAGAAATTGACACTAGCTATATGTTATGTAAAAAGTATTATTAATTTAATGTTTTTACCAATATGTGAAAACGTTTGCAGCATCTGATCCGTAGAGTTTACACGCTTTTATGCTCCTCATGAAACATCATTTTATTAATTTTTAAAATGAAAGCAGTTTTTTAACAAACCTGCTTCGGTTATTCTTTTCATTTTTATCAGTGATTAAATCTGAAATCTTTTGATTGCATCCTAAAATCGGAATTTAAATTGTACTACCGTCTACTGCATACAGATGGAACCTATTCTATAAATTTGTAGTTTTATTCTCTTTATTATTCTCAGCAAAAGTTTGAAAAAGAATCAGGAAGGCTTCCTGGAGGATACTTTGATATGCCTTAGCTATTGGCGTTTAGAAATTTCAGAAGATTTAGACTATTAAATACAGTTTAGAAACGTGCATAATTTACTGAAATTGAAGAATGATAGGAAGTTATAACATAGTTTTTTCTTGGATAAAAGAATACTTTTTGGGATATGAAAACGCATTTTGAATCCCATATTTTTGTACCTACTTATTAGAATAAATGCAATGAATTATTAAAAAGATGTCAATTTAATAATTTTTGTAAACTTTGCATAGTACCTGGCTTTTGATCGAAGCTATTAATTGTACGCACTTTTTTGATCTATCTGCTAAATATTTTTGTGTATTTCTTGAGCAGTCACGGCAATTTCTGCATAGCAGATGATTTATTAAAAGATTACTATATAAAAAAATAGCGAACACATTGATAAATTCAATGTGTTCGCTATTTTTTTGTCGTGAGACATCGGGGATTCGAACCCCGGACAACTTGATTAAAAGTCAAGTGCTCTACCAACTGAGCTAATATCCCATATTCAATATAAAATTGTAAATGCCTAGTTCCGGAATCGAACCAGAGACACGAGGATTTTCAGTCCTCTGCTCTACCAACTGAGCTAACTAGGCAAAAAGAGTTGCGGGGACAGGATTTGAACCTATGACCTTCGGGTTATGAGCCCGACGAGCTTCCAGACTGCTCCACCCCGCGATAATTTTGAAATGGATGGAGGTGGATTCGAACCACCGAAGCAATTTGCAGCAGATTTACAGTCTGTCCCCTTTGGCCACTCGGGAATCCATCCATAATACAATATGAAATTGTAGAAAGCCGATGATCGGACTCGAACCGATAACCTGCTGATTACAAATCAGCTGCTCTGCCAATTGAGCCACATCGGCATATCCATCATTTTAAACAAGAAAAATGGGACCTATAGGGCTCGAACCTATGACCCTCTGCTTGTAAGGCAGATGCTCTCCCAGCTGAGCTAAGATCCCAAAACGACCCAAGCGGGACTCGAACCCGCGACCTCCGCCGTGACAGGGCGGCG
>JAEWCQ010000027.1 GCA_023390555.1 Bacillota bacterium
CCCCTGAAAGAGTATCAGGTAGATAGGGCAGAGGTGGAAGTGCAGCAATGCATGGAGCTGACTGTTACTAATCGGTCGAGGGCTTGACCAAAAGAAATCGGAAGTCATTCTGTATGAAGTTTTGAAGGTATATAAGCAAGTACCTTGAGGATGACGTTACATTGAGATATATTCATTGTAGACGTCATTTTGAATTATAATCCTCGATAGCTCAATGGTAGAGCGCACGGCTGTTAACCGTGATGTTGTAGGTTCGAGCCCTACTCGGGGAGTTTGGAACTTCCGAACTTGTCGGGAGTTCTTTTTTAGCCGATTTTGAATTTTATGGAAAGAAGTATAAGAGCAATAAAAAAGAGAAAAACTAAAAAAGTACTTTACTTCTCATAGGCCGTATGATATACTAAAACACGTTCGACAGTCTAAAAATCGGAACACAATACGGCTCCATGGTCAAGCGGTTAAGACATCGCCCTTTCACGGCGGTAACACGGGTTCGATTCCCGTTGGAGTCATTTCATAACGGTTGCTCAGATTAGAAATATCTTGCTAAGAGCATCGGTGTGTAACGCATGGAGTGTATAATCATTGCATAATCTCTGATTTCACGAAATGCTCATAATAGGGCGACATAGCCAAGTGGTAAGGCAAGGGTCTGCAACACCCTCATCACCAGTTCAAATCTGGTTGTCGCCTTTTCAGAGATTTAAACTTAATGTTTAAATCTTTTTTTTTGCAGTTTCACAGATTTTATGTTGCATAAGTACTGTGATAGGATTACCATATATTTACAAAATTTCCTTTAAATACAAGGGAAAGGAGAAAATATTTCAATTGGAACCATTAACGAAAGAAGATGAAGGTGCCGATATAAATAGCAAATACCCAGTTACATTTCCTATTTTAAAAAATAGAAAGAAGTGATGTATCCGAAAAGTGCAGCGGAGTTACGAAAAATAGGGCTTTTTAAATGGTATAATAATAAAGATGAGGAAAATAAAATGAAAAATTCACGGATGAATAATGCAAAAATAAGGTTTCAGACCAGAATACTGGCAATGATTATTATTCCATTGTTATTGCTTGGTGTGATTATTACTTTTCAGGTAAAAGCGGAACTTGAAGAGGTTGGTATTAACGGTATCAGGAATAATCTGTATACATACACACAAAGTACACTGAAGAGACTGGAAGCCCTTAATCAGGGACAGTTTACCTATGATGAGACAAATGGTCTTAAAAAGGGTGATGAAGTTCTCTCAGATAACACCGAAGTAATGGATGAGTTAAAAAAACTTACGGATATTGACTGTACGATCTTCTATGGAGATACACGTGTTGCTACCACGATAATGGATGCGGACGGCAATCGTTTCGTAGGGACAAAAGCAAGCAGTCAGATTATTGAGAAAGTTCTCAAAAATGGGGAAGAAGTTTTTGATTCTAATATAGAAATAAATGGAGAAGCGTATTGTGCATATTACGTGCCCATTTATCAGACCGGCTCCGATCAGATCATAGGAATGGCATTTGCAGGTGAATCCAAGACACTTGTAAATAAAATGATGCAGGAAGCTGTAATGAAAGTATTGGGAACGCTGCTGGCATTGATGGCAATCTGTATTCTCGCTGTCGCAATCACGACAAGACGTATTACGAATGCGTTAAAATATTCGACAAAAGAGATTAATAAAGTAGCAAACGGAGAACTGCGTTTTGAAGAAGACAAGAAAAAAATATCACGCAGAGATGAGATTGGCGATGTTGCAAAAGCCACAAAGCAGGTAGTGGATGAGCTGACCGTCATAGTGAAGAATATCATAAACACCAGTGAGACCTTGGAGCAATTTTCCGACAATTTTGTGAATGCATTTAAAAATATCAATGATAATATCGGAAATATTGATACTGCTGTAACAGAGATTGCAAATGGCGCTACCTCCCAGGCAATTGAAACACAGGATGCAAATGCAAGAGTTGTGGAAATGGGCGATGCAATGGATGAGGTAACGGGCAGGATTGAAACGCTGCACATCAGTTCTGATAAGATGACGGAATACAATATATCGGTCAGTGAAACCTTAAAGAAATTAGAACAGATCAGTGACCGCACAAAAGCCTCTGTCAAGGTTGTACACGATCAGACAACGGCTACCAATACTTCTGCCAATGAAATCCGGGAAGCGACTGATCTGATCACAAGTATTGCAGAGCAGACGAATTTATTATCTTTAAATGCAAGTATCGAGGCCGCCAGAGCGGGAGAGATGGGAAAAGGATTTGCAGTTGTAGCTGATGAGATTCGTGTATTGTCTGAACAGTCAGCAGAGTCTGCAGATAAGATTATCAAAATTGTAAATCTGCTTTTGAAGAATTCAAATCTCAGTGTTAGTGCAATGGATCAGATGGCGGAAGAGATGCAGCATCAGCTGGAAATGATTCAAAATACGCAGACGGTATTTGATTCTCTGAATACAGAGGTACATGATGTCGCTTCATCGATTAATGTGATCGAGAAGCAGATGATATCAATCGAAGAGATTAAGAACCATGTTCTGAACATAGTGGAAAATCTGGCAGCAATTGCAGAAGAGAATGCAGCAAGCACGGAAGAGACATCGGCAACGGTTTCCCAACTGGAAAGCCTTGTGGATGAGTGTACAAAGGTAACAGATGAGATGGTTAAGCTTTCGGGAGAGTTGAAAAATAATACAGAGGTGTTTCATTTCTAATAAAAGAAGAGATTCTGGTAAAGACTGTGCTGCCGGCTGATAGAAATCAGCGGTTCACAGTCTTTTTTTATTTATTTTAAAATACTTGACCTGTCGTAGTAATTATGTTATATTTACTACGACAGATATACTACGACTAACGTAGTACGACAGACATAGGAAATAAAACAGGCAGGAGGGATGTTTTTGATTAGCAGTGATGTGATCCGCGGTTATAATGATACGATGATTCTGTATTTACTGTTGAAAAATGAATCATATGGATATGAGATATCAAAAAAAATCCGTGAATTATCTGAAGAAAAATATGTAATAAAGGAAACAACACTCTATTCCGCCTTTACCAGACTGGAGAAAAACGATTACATTGAATCTTTTTATGGAGATGAGACAAATGGAAAGCGCAGAACTTACTACCGGATCACGGAAAGAGGGAGAGATTACTACCATGAAAAATGTGAAGAATGGGAACTGACGAAGGAAGTAATCGAAAAGTTCATTTATAGTTGAAAGAAGCAGAGAAAGAAATGATTCGCAAACAGAGCGGAGAAGGGAAAGGGAAAAGGATGGACACAATTTTAAACTATCTTGAGAATATGTTTTTAAATCTTCCAAATACGAGTGAAGTGGAGAAAGCAAAACGGGAACTTGCCAGTATGATGGAGGATAAATACAATGAACTTTTAGCAGAGGGAAAAACGGATAATGAAGCAGTCGGAATTGTAATTTCCGAATTTGGAAATCTCAGAGAACTGGCTGAAGAACTAGGAATCAGCGAGTTACTAAAAGAAGGAAGTCAGGCATCCGCCGGAAAGCATGTCAGTGAACAGGAGATCAGGAACTATATTGCCGACAATGAGATTGCATCAAAACGAATCGCCCTTGGAGTCATGCTCTGTGTCTTTTCTCCAATTCCACTCATTGTGCTTGCGGGAATGCAGGAGAAGTATAGTACGATCAGTGATGCTCTCATGGCAAGTGTTGGGGTGGGTGTTTTATTAGGCATTATTGCAATTGCTGTCGGTATATTCATTTACAATGGAATGAAACTTGAGAAGTATGAATATCTGAAAAAAGAACCGTTTTTTATCAATGTTGAGTTGGTTTCTTATGTGAAAAGTTATCAGGATGAAATACAGCAAAAGTTTGCATTCAAAATGATTACAGGAGTCGTTTTATGTATTTTAAGTGTAATTCCAGTCGTAGTAATAGGATCTTTCGATAACAGCAACACGGATTTTGCAGCCTGTATGGCTGTTGCATTTTTGCTGTTTGTTGTGGGGATATCAGCAACTATGTTCGTGACTGCAGGAATGAAGAAAGAAATAACAAAAATTCTGCTTCAGGAAGATGATTATGCGTATAAGAGTAAGGAAGGAAAAAAATTAATTGACATGATCAGCGGCATTTACTGGCCGGTTGTTGTATGCATCTATCTGGGATGGAGTTTTATCACAGGAGATTGGCAATATAGCTGGGTTGTATGGCCGATTGCGGGTGTGTTTTTCGGTGCAATTTCTGCAACCTGTTCGGCAGTGTGTAAAAAAGATTAAGCTGGCTGGAAGGCCCGTGGGTGATGAAATGCTCACGGGCCTATTTTAAATTTCGCGCACCAATCCTAAAATCGTACATACTATATAATGTACAACAAAAGAAGGATGAAATTGAAAAATATGGTATAGAAAATGATTTGATCGTTTTGATGATTCCACAATGACGGGAACAGTCAGCGGTGCAGCCGGTGCCGCGACTGTTTCTGTATGGAAGTATGCCCTGAAGCGATCTGGGCAAAAATCACAAGTTGCCTTGCGTATGAAAGGTGTGTCATAAAATGGAGTAAGCATACCGGTAGAAAGGAGTAAGAAATAAGTAAATTAAGGGGTTGACGGATGAGAAGCATTTTGTTAGAATTAGGCGTAAGCGTTAAGAAATATTGATAATATTTCTCGTAGGGCGACATAGCCAAGTGGTAAGGCGCGGGTCTGCAACACCCTCATCACCAGTTCAAATCTGGTTGTCGCCTCTCAAAAAGAAGTCTCAAGACCTTGAAAATAATAAGGTTTTGAGACTTTTCTAGTTTAGAGAATAGCTGAAAGCGGGTTTTCACATCGTTTATTCGAGATCCGTTTTCGTTATCTTTCATTTATCATTTAAATGATATGTGGTAGAATCAATTTATGAATCTAAATAAAAATGGACTTAGCTCATGATTTCAATTACTAAGGGGTATTCAGGATGCATAAATTTCATGATTTATATAACCCGATCACTGCTGCACCATTTCGAAATAATCATAAATATGTTGAGATTATGCCGTGTCAGAGCTTAAAGCCTTATATCAAATGCTTTTGGGGAACAGAGGAAGCTGTTACGAACATAAAAAAAGACATCATAACGAAGGAATTGATTATTCCTGACACCTGCATGGATATTATTTTTGATATAAATTATACTGAAAATACAATACATAGCAATTTTATTGGGATAAATAATGAAGCCTTTATGACGGTTGCTCCAAATGACAAAGAAGAGATAACTTCGACTTTTGCGATCCGCTTTTATGCGTGGACGGCCGTATTATTTTCAGATGAATCTATGGCTGGTGTGAGGAACAACGTTTTCGATGCACAACAACATTATTCAAAAATAATATCAGCAATAAAACCGTTGTTATTTGATATAGCTACTTTAAATGAACGGATTAAAATAGCTGAAAAAATTCTTCTTTCTGCATTAAATATAAAACGAGTGAATCCTAGTTTGGAAAACGCAGTATTTTGCATGCTTAATCAGAAAGGTAATATGAAAACGCGGATACTTTCAGATGAGGTTTATATTAGCAGCAGGCAATTAGAGCGCATATTCAATGAATATATAGGAGTTTCTCCAAAACAACTGACTTCCTTAATTCGTTATCAATATTTATGGAATGATATTTTGTATCATAACCATTTTAATGTGGCGGATGCTGTTCATCTTTATGGTTACACGGATCAATCTCATTTACTGCATGATTTTAAAAAATATCATACGCTTTTGCCCAGTGAAGCAAAACGGTATGCATTAAGCAAGACAATTAAATAATGTCGCAAATTCACAATAAAATCAGGTCATAAAGGTGCACTATGGTAATTATAAAAATGAAACATGAGGTGCGACAAATATGATACCAAAGGAAATTTATAGTAAGATTAGAACATGGGTATACCGAAACGCGAGAGGCATTGAACTTAGCTTATGGAACTATTATTTTGAAAACGGAAGTAAAGATGATATAATTTCAGCTTTAACCTGTTTCCAAAATGAAGATGGCGGATTCGGAAATTCTTTAGAACCTGATAACTGGAATCCCAACTCCACACCCTATACAACCTTATATGCAATAAATATTTTAAATGATATTAAGTTTATAGATTTAAATCATCCCATTTACAAAGGAATTTTAAAATATCTGTATAGTGAAAAAGATCTAAAGGAATATGGTTGGAGATTTAGTGTGCCAACGAATGACGATTTTCCGCATGCACCTTGGTGGAATTTCAACGATGAAACAAATTTAGTCGAAAGTACTGGGGTGACTGCTGGATTATCTGTATTCGTATTAAAATATGCGGATAAGAATTCTATGCTCTTCAAAAAAGTAACTGCATTGATTGAAAGTTCCGTGAAAAATCTGTTGACAGGAAGTAACTTTGGCGATATGGGGATTGGTGGATATGTAGTGCTTTTAGATGCCATGAGGGAATTGAGTTTTGATGGATATGATTATACTTTATTACAACTTAGATTAAATGAATTGGTTAAAAATTCGATAGAGAAGGATAGTTCCAAATGGAAATATTACGGTGTTCGTCCATCCAATTATATTAAAAGCCCAGAAAGTATTTATTACAAGGAAAACAGGAGTATTGTAGAGAAGGAAGTAAAATATCTCATTGAAACGATACCTCAAAATGATGTTTGGGGAATCACCTGGACATGGTTTGATAACAATAGTAAATACGCCAGGGAATTTGCCATTAGCGAAAACTGGTGGAAATCAATGAAAGCAATTGAAACGATGTGTTTTCTAAAAAATTTCGGTTGTCTCGAGACATAAAGTCCAGACCAAAATGCTTCATTCTGAACAAGCCAAATCGGGTTTAACTTCTATATAATAAAAAGGTACAAAACATAATCATGCACACTTGACGGCAAGATAGGTAAAAGAAAAGCTGGTAATTCATACTTTTAAGTATTTTGGTAAAGATATAAAAAGTATCAATGAACAAGTGGAAAAGGATTACAGATAAGTATGGAACAGGAAGATAAGCAATATGCAAAAATGACAGAAGAACCGATTTGCCGATTAATCACATCTCTTGCCGTGCCGACGATTATCGCTATGGTAGCAACGGCAGTTTATAATATAGCGGATACTTACTTTGTATCCAAACTGGGAACTCGTGAATCGGGAGCAGTCGGGGTTGTATTTTCCGTAATGGCGATTATACAGGCCGTCGGATTTACCATTGGGATGGGATCTGGTACTCATATATCAAGGCTTCTTGGTAAGAAAGAAGAGGAGAAAGCCGATCAGGTGGCTTCCAGTGCAATTCTAAACGGACTTGTCATGGGCGTCATTCTCGCAGCAGTGGGTCTGATTTTCACGAAACCGATTGTGATACTGATCGGTGCCACGGATACAATTATTCCGTATGCTGTTTCTTATGCACGGTACATTTTCCTGGCTGCTCCGGTCATGATCATCTGTTTTGTGCTGGATAATCTGCTTCGCTGTCAGGGAAAGGCCAAGTTTTCCATGTTTGGAATACTGGCAGGGGGAATCTTAAACATTGGGCTGAATCCGCTTCTGATTTTTGTATTTGATATGGGTGTTTCTGGAGCGGCTGTCTCTACGGCAGTCAGCCAGTGTGTCACTGTGGCAATTCTAATTCTTCCGTTTCTGGGGAAAAAGACAATATTGCATTTGAAAAGAAAGAATCTCGCCTGGAATTTTCGTGTATACTGGGATATCTTCAAATTCGGACTGCCGTCTCTGTTTCGTCAGGGACTTGCAAGTATTGCGGCGATTCTTTTAAATCGAAGTGCGGCAGGCTATGGCGATTCGGCACTTGCAGCCATGTCAATTGTATCAAAAATATTTATGATTATTTTCGCAGTTTTGATTGGATTCGGACAGGGCTATCAGCCTGTGGCAGGCTATAATTATGGTGCAGGTAATGATAAGAGAGTAAAGGCTGCATTCTGGTTTACAATGATAACGGGAACTGTCATTATGACGATACTGGGTGCCCTGACATGGTTCTTAACACCAGCACTGATCCGGGCATTTATAAGTCAGGATGAGCAGGTTGTGGAGATCGGAACCTTTGCACTTCGTATGCAGTGCCTGGCTACACCATTTACAACGCTTGGGGTAGTGAGCAATATGACATTGCAGGCAGTTGGGAAGACTGTATCGACAACTATCCTGACATCGACACGACAGGGAATCTTTTTTATTCCGCTGATCCTGATTCTGCCACTATTTTGGGGAATTACCGGGTTGGAAATCACACAACCCATTGCAGATGTGCTGACCTTTTTCTTCTGTATTCCATTTATGTACGTATTTTTAAAGAATATGAAAAAAAATGTGGATAACACAAAGAAAAAATAAAGTGTTTGTGAATAAAAAAGGGATATTTGCGGATGATGCCACAAATATCCCTTTTCGGTTCCGAATGAATCGGAATTTGTTTAAACAGTTTATTTCCAAAGAATTCTGCAGAAGTTTTTCTTTCCACGCTTTAACAGGAATCCCTCCGCAGGGATGTCTTCCTGCGAAAAGGTCTTTTTGAGGTCACTGACTTTTTCACCATCGACTGAGACACCTCCCTGTTCTACGGCACGGCGTGCCTCGGAACGCGAAGCTGACAGGCCGGAAACGGTCAGAAGACCTAAAATATCAATGGCGCCGTCTCGTAAGTCTGCTTCTGTAATCTCTGTCGTTGGCATGTCTGCCGCATTCCCGCCGCCTGCAAATAAAGCTCTTGCACTTTCCTGCGCTTTGCCGGCTTCTTCTTCTCCGTGCACCAGCCTGGTCAGTTCATATGCCAGAATCTCTTTCGCCTGATTTAACTGGCTGCCCTCCCAGTGATCCATCTCGTCAATCTGCTCGAGCGGAAGGAAGGTAAGCATACGCAGACACTTTAATACATCGGAATCGGATACATTTCTCCAATATTGATAGAATTCAAACGGAGATGTTTTGTCCGGGTCCAGCCAAACGGCTCCCGACTGTGTCTTTCCCATCTTCTTCCCTTCGGAATTTAACAGCAGATTAATAGTCATGGCATAGGCATCCTTGCTCAGTTTGCGGCGAATCAATTCGGTACCGCCAAGCATGTTGCTCCATTGATCATCTCCGCCGAATTCCATGTTACAACCGTATTTCTGGTACAGTACATAAAAATCATAACTCTGCATGATCATATAGTTGAATTCCAGGAAACTCAGGCCCTTTTCCATCCGCTGTTTGTAACATTCTGCAGCAAGCATGCGGTTCACGGAAAAATGAGAGCCTACTTCACGTAAAATCTCGATATAATTCAGATCCATCAGCCAGTCGGCATTATTCACCATAAGTGCCTTACCTTCAGAAAAGTCGATAAAGCGGCTCATCTGTTTTTTAAAGCAGTCACAGTTATGCTGAATCGTTTCCGTAGTCATCATCTGACGCATATCGCTGCGTCCTGACGGATCGCCGATCATGGCAGTTCCTCCGCCGATTAAAGCAATCGGTTTATTGCCCGCCATCTGAAGACGTTTCATTAAGCATAAAGCCATAAAGTGTCCAACATGAAGACTGTCAGCAGTCGGGTCAAAACCGATATAAAAAGTAGCTTTTCCGTTGTTAATCAGTTCTTTGATCTCTTCTTCATCTGTTACCTGTGCGATTAATCCTCTGGCAACCAGTTCATCGTATAATGTCATTGTTCTCCTCCTCACATAGCCACATCAAAAAACCCCCGTCCTAATCAAAGGACGAGGGTAAAATCTCGTGTTACCACCTTAGTTCACAGACAACTCTCGTTGACTGCCTCATCAAGTATCGAATCATACTCATGCATTATTAACGGATGCAAAACCGTCGCAGCCTACTCATTCGAAAATATTTGGTGCGCAGCTCCAGGATGTATTCATCATAAGCTTCCCATGTCCCTCTCAGCAACCGGTGACTCTCTGTATGTTTCGCTTATCACTACTTGTTCCTATCATAGCCTTTATCTACCGTCATTATAGGTGTCAAAGACAGTTTTGTCAACTTCCTATTAAAAAAATATTAAGAAAACATTTATTGACATTTTTTGCGTTTTTGTATTATTGTACTATTGTGATAGTACATAAATCTTTTTGAAGATTATAGCAAGAATACCTCGTTATAAAAAGTAGAAGCAATAAATTTGGAACAGAAAAAGCAATTGATGATTCAGAACCTGAGGAGGATAAGAGATGAAGAAACTGACGTTTACCGTACCATGTTACAATTCCGCAGAATACATGAGACGCTGCATTGACTCTTTGCTGATCTGCGGCAGTGAGGCAGAAATCCTGATTGTGGATGACGGTTCCACAGATGATACGGGAATTATTGCCGATCAGTATGCAAGGGACTATCCGGATATCATCAAAGCCATTCATAAGCAAAACGGCGGACACGGCTCTGCAGTGAATGCCGGACTTCAGGCAGCCGAAGGAACTTATTTCAAGGTGGTGGATTCGGATGACTGGCTGGATGAGAAGGCACTGAAAGCGCTGTTATTCCATATTCATGAATGGGAATGGGAAGAAAACGAGATGGATCTTATTGTGTGCAATTATATATACGACCATCTATATGAAAATAAAACACATGTCATCCGCTATAGCAATGTATTTCCGGAGAAAATGATCTGCGGCTGGAATGATATCGGACGTTTCCGCCCATCCCAGTATCTAGTCATGCATGCGCTGATTTTCCGGACGGAAATTTTACGGGAGGCAGAAATAAATCTTCCGCTGCATACGTTTTACGTGGACAATATATTTGCATATCAGCCGCTTCCATACGTGAAGCGTATCTGTTATCTGGATCTCGATCTGTATCATTACTTTCTTGGCAGAGAAGATCAGTCGGTTAATGAAAGTGTCATGATGTCCAGAATTGATCAGCAGATTAGGGTGACAAAGATCGTATCAAAATGCGTGAATTTGAGTGAAGTACGGCAGGAGTATCCTAAGCTTGCAGAATATATGACCCGGAATGTATCCATTATGATGGCAATTTCTTCGATTCATCTGCTGCTGATCGGAACAAGAGAGGCGTTTGGGAAACGGAAAGCCCTTTGGGAGGAGATCCGCAGCTGCAATCCGCAGTTATACCGAAAACTGAAATATCGGACTTTGAGCGGATTTACCTATCTTCCGGGACGCGCAGGCGGATTTCTGACCGTATCCGGTTATCGTATGGCAAAGCGGATTTATCAGTTCCAATAAGCTTGCTTTCCGAAAAGAAGTGCAGCCAAACAATATAAATACAGGAGATAAGAATGGAAAAATTATATATCGGACTGGTGGATACCCCGGGTTTGTTTGCAGGAATGATTCGGCGGGTAATTCGTCAGGATTATATTCATGTGGTACTTGCACTCGACGAAATGCTTGTGGAGTGCTACAGCGTGGGAAGAAGATTCCCCGAAATTCCACTGCTTGCTGGCTTTGAAAAAGAGGAAAAGCAAAAAATTGTGCAGGTATTTCCTTCTGCAAGATATCTGATTTACAGCATTGACTGCACCGGAGCACAGAAGGAAGCTGTCAGAAAGCAGTTGGAATCCTGTTACAGGAATCGCAACCGTTATCACTATTGCGTGGCAGGGCTTCCGTTTCTTCTGCTGGGGAAAGCATTTTATCAGGAAAATCATTATACCTGTTCTTCCTTTGTGGCAAGAATACTGGAACAGAATGGGATATTGGATTTTCAGAAGCATTTTTCCCTTGTGACACCAAAAGATTTTTTTGAACTGGAAGAGAAAGAGGTTTTATATGAAGGTAGTCTCAGAGACATCTGCAGAAAAGAAAACTATTACATGGTCTCAACGACTGCGTAAACAAAAGAAAAACAAATATAGCAGTTTCTTTTTTCTGCTGCTGGCCGGACTTACTTTCTATGCTATTTTTCATGGAAATGATATGCATGCAGTGGAGGCGGCGATCAGGAGTATCAAGCCGGTCTATCTGGTACTTGCAGTTGCAGCAGCGATTTCCTTCATATGCGCAGAAGGGTGGGTCATCTGGTATCTGATGCATGCGTTAGATAAAAAGACAAGATTATTAAGCTGCATGAAATATTCGTTCATTGGATTTTTCTTTTCGGGAATCACTCCATCTGCATCAGGCGGACAGCCTGCGCAGGTTTATTATATGAACCGGGAAGGGAAGAAGCTGTCAGATTGTACAGTTGTCTTAATGACGGTTGCGGTAATCTATAAATTTGTACTGGTACTGATGGGGATTGGAATTCTGCTGTTTGCACACCAGGAACTGGCGGGCTATTTAGGTGCTTATCTGTATGTGTACTATCTCGGACTGCTTTTAAATATAATTCTGGTAGTGCTGCTTTTGTTTGTTATGATACGACCAAAGGTTTTTCAAAAAATGGTATTTCGCATCGAAGTGCTGTTGGTCCGTATCCATATTCTCAAAGCGTCTGAAGTACGCAGGAAAAAGCTGGAGGAATTTGTGAACTGCTACCGGCAGACCATACAGTTTTTTCTGAAAAACAAACATCGTATCGTTGCAGCTATTCTTTTTACAATTGTTCAGCGGGTAAGTGTAGTAGTGCTTACTTACTTCATTTATCTTGGATTTTCTCTCCGGGGAACATCTGCTATGACGGTAATGATCTTGCAGGCTTCTGTATATGTTGCGGTAGAGATATTGCCGCTTCCGGGAGCGCAGGGAATTACGGAGATGATGTACCGGAAAATATTTGCGCAGGTATTTCCGGGAAATTTTCTTACAGCGTCCATGTGTGTGACCAGAAGCATTAATTTTTATTTTCTCATGATTCTCAGTGCAGGAATCACGCTGTGGTGTTATATTAGAAGAAAAGTAAAAATGGAAAAGCGGAGGAGTTTATGCGTGAAAAGGGATTTGCTATAAAAGGCAGTACATTAAAATGGATTGCAATTATTACCATGCTGATCGATCATACCGGTGCTACGCTTGTGGCAGGGGCATTGTCCTCCTGTCCGCAGGGAAGTACAGCTTATCAGAGGTGGTTGTTTTTATATTGGCTGATGCGGTGTATCGGAAGAATTGCTTTTCCGATTTTCTGTTATCTTCTGGTAGAGGGGATCCGCCACACGTCCAATCCGAGAAAGTATGCTGCCCGTCTGTTGCTGTTTGCACTGATCTCAGAGCTTCCGTTTGATTATGCATTTTTTTCCGGATGGATTGACTGGAATGGGCAGAATGTATTTTTTACACTGTTTCTGGGTTTTGTGGCAGTCGAATGCACCTTGTATATTCAGAAAAATCTGCAACGACCTGTGGTGAAGCAGTTTGGAAATCTGCTGGTAACTGTAGTTTTTATGATAGCAGCAGATTATCTGTATACGGATTACGGTGCGATTGGCGTGCTGACGATCGTTCTGATGTATTATGTTCCGGTACTCCGGCCGCGCGGAAGAAAAGGAACCAGTTTTTTGATTGCAATGCTTCCTCTGGTAGTCGCGAATCCGGTTGAATTGCCGGCATTGCTGGATGCGGTACTGATTCAGAAATACGACGGAACACGTGGAAAACAGATGAAATATTTCTTCTATCTGTTTTATCCGGTGCACATTCTGCTTCTTGGAATTTTGTACCATTTTATTTTTACCTAAATTTTACGAGTTTGATTCCAAACCATGATAGAACGGAAAGTCCAGAGCGTTTATAGTTAAAGTAGAAAGAAATAAAAACGTTTATGGGATGATTTCAGGGGGAGGAATCCATATGGAAAGAAAAATCTTTTATTTGATATTCAGGGTGGTACTCTTTGGGGCCGGGGCTTTTCTGACGGCAGCGGCAGTCAGTTTGCTTCTGGGATATACGTACGTGGAATCCAGGGAGGCGATCTGGTTCATATCCTGGTATGTGGCAGCAACAGCCGGGCTATACGGCGGAATCTTTCGGTTACTGCATTCCTGGAACAATGTAAGGAGCTGATACCAGACCGGAAGTATCTGGGAGCTACAAGAGCTTAAAATAAGAATGCATAAAAATTTTGGAAACTTTTGGGAGTGTAACGGTAAACATGCCATTATACTCCCGTTTTTTTATTTATAGGAAGACCTTGTTATACTAACGTGTGGAAGCTACGATTTTCCGATAGAGTAAATTGAGATGCGCAGCTTCGCGTGCGGAACAAAAGCGTTGATTTACTGCCATTTTACACAGAATTTACAAAAGTACTGTCACACTTTTTACTTGAACCATTTAATCTGTAATTGTCGACGATGAATAGAAAAGAAAAACATGGTAATGAATATGTGTAAATGATGGAGGAAAAAACATGAAAAAGTTATTTGCATTAATGCTCACAGGAGCATTGGTAGCAGGCGTTTTGACAGGATGCGGTTCAAACAGCAATAGCAACAACACAAGTGCAAATGAACAGAAAGAACAGAGCAGCACTTCCGGAGATGAATCTGCAGCAGATGAAGCAGATGCTGCATCCGATTTTGACAAAAGTGAATACATCAGCGTGGTATCCCGTGAAGATGGCTCCGGAACCAGAGGCGCATTTATAGAATTATTTGGAGTAGAACAGAAAGACGAAAACGATGAAAAGGTCGATCATACAACAGATGAAGCAATTATTACCAACAGCACCGAAGTCATGCTTACAACGGTATCAGGTGATGAGTATGCAATCGGATATGTATCACTGGGTTCTTTAAATGATACAGTAAAAACGGTAAATATCGATGGAGCAGAACCGACTGTAGACAATATTAAGAGCGGAACGTACAAGATCTCCCGTCCGTTCAATATCGCGACCAAAGGCGATGTAACCGGAGTTGCAAAGGATTTTATCAATTACATCATGAGTGCAGACGGACAGAAAGTAATTGAAGATAACGGATATATCTCCGTATCTGATGCAAGCGCTTTCACATCGGATAATTCCGAAGGAAAGATCGTGGTAGCAGGTTCTTCTTCCGTAACACCGGTTATGGAAAAATTAAAAGAAGCATATCTTGCAATTAACTCCAAAGCTGATATTGAGATTCAGGAAAGCGATTCCACAACAGGTATGACAGCAGCAATGGACGGAACCTGTGATATCGGAATGGCATCCCGCGAATTAAAGGACAGTGAAACAGAGGGAGGTCTTACCAGTACTGTAATCGCAATGGACGGTATTGCAGTAATCGTAAATAAGGATTGCCCGGTAACAGACCTTACAACAGAGGATGTTATGAATGTCTACACAGGAGAATATACAACCTGGGATGCCTTAATCAAATAGGTGCCGATTGGGAATCTTCCCAAAGGCATGAATGGAGATAAGTATGAATAATAAAAAAGAAAAAATCATGCAGATTGTCTTCTTCTTGACTGCCAGTGTTTCTATACTGGCAGTTGCCTTGATTTGTATTTTTCTTTTTGCCAATGGTCTGCCGGCAATCAAAGAAATCGGGCTCGGAGACTTTCTCTTAGGAAAACAATGGAAGCCTTCCAATGGTAAATATGGAATCTTTCCAATGATCCTTGGCAGTATTTATGTTACTGCGGGAGCAATTATTACAGGTGTACCAATCGGTATTTTAATGGCTATATTCATGGCACGGTTCTGTCCGGCAAGATTGTATGCGGTGTTAAAACCTATCGTTAATCTTCTGGCAGGAATTCCGTCCATTGTATATGGCTTCTTTGGGCTTGTGGTAATGGTTCCGTTCGTAAGAGAGCATTTTAAGGGAAATGGAAACAGTATCCTGACCGCTTCTCTGTTGCTTGGAATCATGATACTGCCTACCATTATCAGTGTATCGGAATCCGCGATCCGGGCTGTACCGGAAAGTTACTATGAAGGATCGCTGGCACTTGGTGCGACTCATGAACGAAGCGTATTCCTTACGATTGTACCGGCTGCAAAATCCGGTATTCTGGCTGCAGTTATTCTGGGAGTCGGCCGTGCAATCGGTGAAACAATGGCGGTCATGATGGTAGCCGGTAATCAGGCGCGCGTGCCGGACAGTATCTTTAAGGGTGTCCGCACACTGACTTCCAATATCGTAATCGAAATGGGGTATGCAACTGATTTACACAGAGAAGCATTGATTGCAACCGGAGTAGTGCTGTTTGTATTCATATTACTCATTAACCTGACTTTCTCTGTTATGAAAAGGAGGTCGAATAAAGTATGATGAAGGCAATCAACAAACAGACAGCTTCCGATCGTATGAAATCCTATCTAAAACACCCGAGTTCTCTGCTGTTATTGATACTGGTGCTTGTTTCAGCAGTTGCCACGGTGGGTATCCTGGTGTTTCTGATCGGTTATATTTTAGTACATGGTGTTCCGTATTTAACCGGAGATTTATTTGCATGGACATATAATTCAGAAAACGTATCAATGATGCCGGCATTGATCAATACACTGATCATGACAGCGATTTCTTTGCTTATTGCAGTACCGCTTGGTATTGGCGCGGCCATCTACTTGGTTGAGTATGCAAAAAGAGGAAACAAAACAGTGGAAGTCATTCGCGTTACGGCGGAGACTCTGACCGGAATTCCTTCTATTATATACGGACTTTTCGGAATGCTGTTTTTTGTCACATACTTAAAATGGGGTTATTCTATGCTGGCAGGTGCATGTACACTCGCAATCATGGTGCTCCCGGTCATCATGCGGACGACGGAAGAGGCATTGATTGCCGTCCCGGATACCTATCGGGAGGGAAGTTTCGGACTTGGAGCAGGAAGGCTTCGTACTGTATTCCGCATTGTACTACCGGCAGCCATACCGGGAATTATGTCAGGGATCATACTGTCGATTGGACGTATTGTAGGAGAAACCGCAGCCCTGATCTATACCGCAGGCACCATTGCAGATGTTGCAATCAATCCGATGGATTCGGGTAGAACACTAGCAGTTCACATGTATTCTCTGTCAAGAGAAGGACTCCACACCGGTCAGGCCTATGCGACGGCAGTTGTATTGCTGATTATTGTATTTTTAATTAACGGAATATCCGGCCTTGTGGCAAAGAAATTTACGAAGGGAGATGAAGCGAAATAATGGAGGCAAAAAGTAAATTTACAGTTCAAACCTTAAATCTGTATTATGGAGATTTTCATGCACTAAAAAATATAAATCTGGAACTTCAAGCAAATGAAATAACCGCATTTATCGGGCCAAGCGGCTGTGGTAAATCCACATTTTTAAAAACGCTGAACCGTATGAATGATCTGGTGGAGGGATGTAAAATCACCGGTGATGTACGTTTGGACGGAGAAGATATTTATGCCGGAATGGATATCAGCCATTTAAGAAAGAGGGTTGGAATGGTCTTCCAGAAACCGAATCCTTTTCCGATGAGTGTCTATGATAACATTGCTTATGGACCAAGAACACATGGAATCCATAATAAGGCAAAACTGGATGAGATTGTAGAAACTTCTCTGCGCAATGCGGCAATCTGGGAAGAAGTAAAAGATCGCCTGAAAAAGAGTGCACTTGGACTTTCGGGCGGACAGCAGCAGAGACTTTGTATTGCAAGAGCACTTGCTGTACAACCGGAAGTCATTCTGATGGATGAACCGACTTCTGCACTGGATCCGATTTCCACATCTAAAATTGAGGATCTTGTTAATGATCTTAAGAAAAATTATACCATCATCATGGTGACCCATAACATGCAGCAGGCCACCCGTGTTTCCGATAAAACAGTATTTTTCTTACTTGGAGAAGTAATAGAAAGCGGAAGTACAGAAAAACTGTTTTCCATGCCGCAGGATAAACGCACCGAAGATTATATTACAGGGAGGTTTGGTTGATATGCGTAATCGTTTTGACAGACAGCTGGAAAAATTAAATAATGAACTGATTCATATGGGTAGTTTGATTGAACATGCAATTGAAATGGCAGTATCTGCACTGGTAAACCAAAATGTGGATAAGGCACAGGAAGCAATTGAGTTCGATGCCGAAATTGACCGTCAGGAAAAAGAAATTGAAAGTCTCTGCATGAAGCTCTTACTCCAGCAGCAGCCGGTTGCAAGTGATCTGCGCCTGATATCGTCCGCATTGAAGATGATCACAGATATGGAGCGAATCGGCGATCATGCCTCTGATATCTCGGAAATGACAATTTTAATGGCGAGTACGCCATACATTGTGAATCCGAAACAGATACAGGGCATGGCAAAAGAAACGACCGACATGGTGATAAAAAGTATCGATGCCTATGTAAATAAAGATATTGAGCTTGCAAAAAAAGTAATTGAGCAGGATGATGTTGTAGATGATCTGTTCATGCAGGTGAAACAGGAGCTCATCATGCTGATCAATAAGAGTGCAGAAGATGGTGAACAGGCAACCGATATCTTGATGGTGGCAAAGTATTTCGAGCGAATCGGCGATCATGCAACAAATATTGCAGAATGGGTTATCTATTCCATTACCGGAAGTCACGAAGTGTAGAAATCAGATTGGATTTACCATTAATCTATGTATTTTACATAGATTTTACAAGAGTCCTCCCTCTATTTTACAAATGGCAAATAAAATTATCTTGTAAAAGATAAGTAAAATGGGTATGTTTAATAGAGAGCAATTGTTAGATTGCTGTAAAATTGGAGGAAGAATATGTCTTTAATCTACATTGTGGAAGATGATGTAAATATCAGGGAAATCGAGCGGTATGCGTTAAAAAACAGCGGCTTTTCCGTAGAGGAATTTGAGAGCGGAAGAGAATTTTTCAAGGCAGTTGAGAAAAAGGTACCAAACCTTGTTATTCTGGACATTATGCTTCCGGATGAAGACGGTCTGGATATACTGGAAAATATACGCAAACATCATACGGCTGCAAAAGTACCGGTCATCATGGTTACAGCCAAAACAACCGAGATCGATAAGGTACGAGGTCTGGATATGGGAGCAGATGACTATCTGACAAAGCCATTCGGGATCATGGAGCTGATTTCAAGAGTCAAGGCCATGCTTCGCAGAACGGAACATATGGCAGATGACGTGATATTAAACTGTTCCGGAATTACACTTGATACGGAGCGCCATATGGTAAAGATAGATGGAGAAGTCTGTGAACTCACCTACAAGGAGTTTGAGCTTTTGAAATATCTGATGATCAATGAAGGAATCGTATTATCCCGTGATAAAATTATGAATCACGTATGGGGATTCGAATACGAGGGAGAGAGCCGTACCGTGGATATGCATATCAAGACGTTGCGCCAGAAACTGGGTGAAGGCGGTGCTGTGATCAAGACCGTTCGTAACGTTGGATATTTAATAGAATAATCAGACAGCGCGGATTTGAACATGGTTTCGATTCGCGCTGTTTCTGCAGGAACGTGATAGATTGGAGGAGAACCGGGTTGAGGAGAAAGATAAATTCAAGATTCGTGCTTGTATCGGCACTGGCCATTGTGATTACGGCAATTAGTGCCATGTTTTTATACTATAATATTTTAAAAGATCAGATATTTGCAGATTTGAAAGCATATGCCCATATTATTGAGCAGATGAGCATGGAGCAGTTAACAGAAGATATCACGCAGTTAGATCAGGATGGTTCACTTCCAGAGAGCAGCGAGGACGGAAGAACGCTCTATAATCCCTGGGAAGATGAGCTTCGTATCACTCTCGTAAACCAAAGCGGGGATGTCATTTATGAAACGCTGGCAAATAAAAGTACAATGGAGAATCACAAGAGCCGTCCGGAAATCGAGGATGCATTTAAAGACGGGGAAGGAACTGCAATCCGCTGGTCAAAGACCGTTTCCATGCATACATTTTACTATGCGGTGAAGCTTTCTGACGGAAATGTCCTCCGTATCGCAAAAGATTCGGACAGCATCACGAATATCATGAAAAATACGGTGTTGGTCGTTACCCTGATTGCAATACTGATTTTTCTTGTCTGCATCTGGATATCACGTTATCTTACCGGAAAGCTGCTTGAACCGATTGAAAAGCTGGCGGCAAATATTGTCATGGTAGACGTACACAATGTCTATGATGAGATCAGGCCGTTTATTGCAACAATCAAGGAGCAGCATGTAAATATACTGAATAATGACAAAATGCGTCAGGAGTTCACGGCGAATGTTTCCCATGAATTGAAGACACCGCTGACCGCAATATCCGGCTATGCGGAACTAATTGGAAATGGGATGGCGGGGGAAGAGGATACCAAACGTTTTGCAAATGAGATACACAGAAATTCAGACCGTCTGCTGACCCTGATCAATGACATTATCAAGCTGTCGGAGCTTGATTCTACGGAAATGCGTGTTGAGTACGAACCGGTGGATCTGTATGAGGCTGCCGAAAACTGTATCTCTATCATGGAGATACCGGCAGAAAAGCAGGAGGTAACACTTTCTCTGATGGGTGAATCTACGTTTATCACATCAAACCGAACTCTGATGGATGAGCTTCTATACAATTTATGCAGTAATGCAGTGCGTTATAATAAAAGAGGCGGAAATGTTACCATTACCGTGACATCAAAAGACGGTCATGCGTATCTGTCAGTAGAGGATACCGGAATCGGTATTCCAAAGGAATACCAGGAGCGTGTATTTGAGCGCTTTTACCGTGTAGATAAAAGCCGTTCCAAATCCACAGGAGGAACCGGCCTTGGTCTTGCCATTGTCAAACATATCGTCGCACAGAATGAGGCATATCTGACACTGACAAGTGAGGCAGGAAAAGGGACAAAAATTGAAGTTTTGTTTCCAAAAAAAAATTGAAAAAGATTGTATGTTTAGTCGGCAACAATCAGGTTCTCAAATACATCTGATACATTCTGACCGGATTCCAGTGTGGAAAAGTCTTCTAGATACAGGTAATACAAAGTGTCATCCTGCATTTTGACCATGACCCAATGTTCGTTATCTGTGGCCGGGAAACTGACAGGGCCGTCAGAAGGCGTCAAGGTAACGGTGTCCGCATTCTGACTGGCATCCGTGTGGACAGTGACATCATTTAAGATATTATGGTATTTATTTTTATCCTGCTGGTTGGAATCATTCAGGTAATACCAGTCCTGCGAGACAAGCTCCAGCGTCCCATCACCGGTAAGCTGATAAGTGGCAGTTGCAAAAGCTGTCTCCAGCAGACGGAGGCGCATATTTGTGGTTAAAGTGCCGTCACCGTTTGATTTACAGCCCGCATTGCTCAAGAGATCGCCGATAGAACCCAGGTATTGCAGACTGCGTCCGTCATAGCGGAAAAAATATGTCACATAGTCATCGTTCATTCTCTGATCCTGCAAGGCAAGCTCAATAGAATTATCGGATGTATCCAGGTCAATCAGATAATAGTTCAGGCCATAACAGGAAGCGGCTCCTTCTGTCAGAGAACAGTCATCATTCTGTAGCATCGAGGAAAAGTCCGTTCCATTAATTGTCAGCGTGCAGGATAGATTTCCGGTATCGGAATCATAATTTACATCATAATAAATCGCATCGACGCTCTCGTCCCCGTTTATATCTGCAGAAAGTGTCGAACCGACGGGAGCAATCGCCTCAAAGCTGCCGGTATATTGATATTCGGCTTTCAACCCATCAAGCTTCTGATAGGGAACAGTAAAGAAATAAGCTCCTGCGGCATAAGGACTCAGGACGTATACATTCGAAATAAAGGTAAGTCCTGCATTTGTGAAGTACCAGTTTCCGTCAGTCAGGATGTATTGATCAATCATGTCCTGGGATTCTTCCAACGAAGAAAGCAGAGACTGTGCGTAATACGGAAGTTCCAAAAGAGAATTGATATAATCTCTGGCACTGTCGAGCAAAGCAGTCTTGTCACTGGCGATATCGCCAAGCTTAAGTGTTTTGCCAGTTTTCGTATCGAAGTTAACTGCAGCATAGGAATAGTTACCATGGACACCGCCGGTAAAATCACTTACGAGACTCCGGAGAGAGATGATCTGCTCGTCACATCTTTCGGTCTCGTAGGAGCTGGAGATGTAAAAAGCCGAGAACGTGTCCGGATCCTCCTGTAAAAAAGCGTTCGCATCGGACAGATAAGTAGACATCGAATCATAAAAAGTTTTCTTTTCGTCTGTCAGGGAATCCATAATTGTGTCTGCAGCATCCGCATTCCCGTTAATGGTCACGGTGGGGCTGGAGTAATCTGTCTTGAGAATATCCGTCTGCTTGTCATCTGAAGTATATGTTTTTGATTCTGTGTCATACGTAATCTGAATAGGTGATACATCAGCGTCATTTGCAATGTCAGACACGGAATCGGAATCTGATGTGTTTGGTATCTGTACCGTATTTTCGGTTGCGGAAGAATCGGAAATATTGGAAGATGAAACATTGCTGTTATCCTGATTCCTTGTGCATCCGGTGAGAAATAGTGTGAGAGCACAAAAAAGAGCAAATCCTCTTCTTTTCATAAAAATATTCCCCCTGTAAATAACGTTATTAAAATCTTCATAGGTAAAAAATGTAAAACCGGTAGAATCGAATCTATTATATCATATGATTTTTAAATTGAACCTTATAAAATTTTAATATTTACAAAAGAAATGGTGCTTTACATACAAGTTTGAATACGGATAGACGTTTTCTTGCAAAATCAGGTATAGGAGTATATAATTAGTAGTAAAATAATAGAAGAAATTAAATATTCTGATTGATGCAGGAGGGTGCCCATGGAATTTTTTGATAAATTAGGAGAAACACTGGTAACAGCAGGTAGAGATGTATCACAAAAGGCAAAGGATCTGTCCGGAACAGCCAAGTTGAATCTGGATATTCGATCAAAAGAAGAATTTTTGCAGAAACAGTATGCGGAAGTCGGCAGACAGTATTATGAGGCACACAAAGATGATGTTGAGCCGGCATATGAGCAGTTTGAATCGATTCGTGAGGCCCTTGATTCCATCGAACAGATGAAAGAAGACCTTCTGGATATCAAAGGAGCGAAGAAATGTCCGAAGTGCGGAACGCAGATGCCGGAAGATGCCAGCTTTTGCAGCAGCTGCGGTGAGAAATTAGATATATTTGAAGAGTAATTGACAATTCCTATAAATCGTGATAGTTTTTATTAAGATAAGAAAACGCGTTGAAAAAGAGAGTATATCTATTTGAAATTTACAGAGAGATTCCCAAACCGCAGTAATCGAGCCGAGGCTTTTGCGGTACCGCTGAGAGGGAATGATGGAAGGTAGATAGAAGATGGCTTTTGAGCGGCATGGCTGAATTACCGGGCGAAGTGGTGACTAGGCTGTGACAGGACCGCCTGTTATAGCGGCAGGTGTCATTTTTTTCGGAAGGCCGGCAGGCTTGCAGGCAATCGGGAGGGACTGGATACTTTGTGAGACTTATGCTGTGAAGCATGAGTGAATAGAAGTGGTAACACGGGTAGAAACTCGTCTTCTTAGGAAGATGGGTTTTTTTATGTAATGAAGGAGGAAAATATGAGTAATAAAGGAAAGTACTATATGACGACAGCCATTGCGTATACGTCCGGTAAGCCGCACATCGGTAATACGTATGAAATCGTGCTTGCAGATGCAATCGCAAGATTTAAAAGACAGGAAGGTTACGAAGTATACTTTCAGACCGGAACGGATGAACACGGTCAGAAGATTGAATTAAAGGCAAAAGACGCCGGAATCACGCCAAAGGAATATGTGGATGATGTTGCCGGACAGGTAAAGAAAATCTGGGATCTGATGAACACTTCTTATGACAGCTTTGTCCGCACGACAGACGAAGATCATGAGACACAGGTGAAAAAGATATTTAAAAAACTCTATGAAAAGGGTGATATTTACAAGGGGGCATATGAGGGGCTTTACTGTACACCATGTGAATCCTTCTGGACGGAATCCCAGTTGGTTGACGGCCGATGTCCGGACTGCGGACGTGAAGTGCAGCCGGCCAAAGAGGAAGCGTATTTCTTCAAAATGAGTAAATATGCGGATCGTTTAATTGAGCATATCAATACCCATCCGGAATTTATTCAGCCTGTTTCCCGGAAAAACGAGATGATGAACAACTTTTTATTGCCGGGACTGCAGGATCTGTGTGTATCCAGAACCTCGTTTAAATGGGGAATTCCGGTAGATTTTGATCCAAAGCACGTGGTCTATGTATGGCTGGATGCACTGACCAACTATATCACCAAGATCGGGTACGACGCAGACGGCAATTCCAGTGAGTTGTTCAACAAAAACTGGCCGGCGGAACTGCATTTGATTGGAAAGGATATCATACGCTTCCATACGATTTACTGGCCGATTTTCCTGATGGCATTGGACCTTCCGCTTCCAAAGCAGGTATTCGGTCATCCGTGGCTGCTGCAGGGGGATGGCAAGATGAGCAAATCCAGAGGCAATGTGTTGTATGCGGATGAGCTTGTGGACTTCTTCGGTGTGGACGCTGTCCGTTACTTTGTACTGCACGAGATGCCATTTGAGAATGACGGAATCATCTCCTGGGAACTGCTGGTAGAGCGTTTGAATTCTGATCTGGCAAACACGCTTGGCAATCTTGTGAACAGAACCATTTCCATGAGCAACAAGTATTTTGACGGCATCGTGGAAGATCAAGGTGTGGCAGAGGCCGTTGACGAAGAACTGAAATCAGTTGTAACCGGTACGGTTGCAAAGGTAGAGGCGAAGATGGCCGAATTAAGAGTTGCAGATGCGATTACAGAGATTTTTAACCTTTTCAAGCGCTGTAACAAATATATTGACGAAACAACTCCTTGGATTCTTGCAAAAGATGAGGCCGACAAGGCACGTCTTGCAACCGTTCTCTACAATCTGGTGGAGAGCATCAGTATAGGAGCAACGCTTTTGCACAGCTATATGCCGGAAACAGCAGAAAAGATATTGAAACAGCTTCATGCACCGGCAATCGCGTATGATGAACTGAATGTATTTGGCCATTACGCAGGCGGTACAAAAGTGACCGATACGCCGGAAATCCTGTTCGCCCGTCTTGATTTGGACGAAGTGATTAAAAAAGTAGAGGAGCTCCATCCTCCGGTAGCGGAAGAAGAAACGGTTGCAAAAGAGCCGGTGATTGATGTGGAATCCAAAGAGGAAATTACCTATGATGATTTCATGAAGATGCAGTTTCAGGTAGGGGAAATCATTCAGTGTGAAGAAGTTCCGAAATCAAGAAAACTGCTTTGTTCACAGGTAAAAATCGGAAGCACGGTAAAACAGATCGTATCCGGTATTAAACAGCATTATTCTGCGGAAGAAATGGTCGGGAAAAAGGTCATGGTACTTGTCAATTTAAAACCGGCGAAACTGGCAGGTGTATTATCAGAGGGAATGCTGCTCTGTGCAGAGGATGAAAATGGTAAGTTCGCATTGATGGTTCCGGAGAAGAAAATGCCGGCAGGAGCAGAAATCTGTTAAGCGGGAAACTGCTATTTAAGATTGCCTGCTAAAAACCGCAACATGTTAGGGATAGGAAAAATGATATTTGAAACACATGCACATTATGATGATGCACAATTTAATGAGGACAGGGATGCACTGATCGCATCCCTTCCTGCAAAGGGGATCGGACGTGTGATTAACGTGGGTTCCTCGATAGAGACAAGTAAGACAAGCCTGGCGCTTGCAGAAAAATATGATATGATCTACGCCGCCGTAGGTGTTCATCCAAGTGACATTGACTGTCTGAATGAAAAGAGCTATGAATGGCTGCGAAATCAGACGGAATGGGATAAAACGGTCGCAATCGGAGAAATCGGACTGGATTATTACTGGGATAAAGAGCCGGAGGTACAGGCAAATCAGCGTTACTGGTTTGTGCAGCAGATGAAGCTGGCAAAAGACACCGGGTTACCGGTTATCATTCATTCGAGAGATGCGGCAGAAGATACCGTGAAACTGATGAAAGACATAAATGCGCGGGAGATTCCGGGTGTGGTACATTGTTATTCTTATTCTGCCGAAATGGCACAGGAATTTGTGAAAATGGGATATTATATTGGCGTCGGAGGAGTAGTTACCTTTAAAAATGCGAAGAAGTTAAAAGAGACCGTGGAGCAGATACCGCTATCCAGTATTCTTTTGGAAACAGATTGTCCGTACATGGCACCGGAGCCGCATCGTGGAACAAGAAATGATTCTACGAATATTCCATACGTGGTGGCACAGATTGCAGAACGAAAAGGAGTATCGGAAAAAGAAGTCATGGATGTCACATGGCAGAACGCAATGAATTTATTTGGGAAAGTTCGCTAATTCCACGGTATTATCCCAGAAACGTTTTGGTATATTCTGGCTCTGAAGTTTTGGATTTTTTCTTGCTTCAATTGCAATACTTTCAAAAAAACCGCACCACAGTTTACGGTATTCCAGTTCTTTTTTGGAATACCGTTTTATAATATCCTGATTCAGAGAGGATGCATCGGCAATCAGATAGTTTGTCGATGCTTTATGGATGATGGCAAGTCTGCGGTATTCATCGTAAATCATAAAGTTTTCCATCGGGAGCCGGTCTGTGAAGTGTTCCGCCAAAATCGGAAGAACATCATTTTTGGGTCGAATTGATGCAAAAAGTACTCCGTTCTCAAGTTCGGAAAACCGTAAAAAACCGAGCAGATGATGAGATTCCATATTTGTTGCACGGCTTAATTCGAAAACACGGCGGACATACGGTTCCCCCAGAGCATTGAGTACCTGGGAGCCGTTCGGCATGGCAAAGGCAAGAACAATGGTCCGGTAAATACAGTCCGCTTTGTCCAGTCCTTTTTTTCTTGTTGTAAATTCATTGGCAAGGATAGCCTGACAGATATCGTAGTAAACTTCTTCTCCAAGGCGGCTGCGCAGAGTCCTCGCCACTTTTTCACTTTTTTCGCTATCCGGAACTGCCGTGATATATTCCTGAAAAAGTTCATAATTCGTAACACCGCCTGTGACAAGGCGGACATGCTGGTGTCCGTATTTACTTGCCCAGGCATCATATACTCCCGTAAAAATGCCGTCAATACTGTTTTCACAAATAAAAGTATACATAAGAAGCACCTTTCTGTCCTGTGATCTTAAAATAACTGAATGCTGTGCCCGGTAATCTGCTTGGCTTTTTTCTTAAGCCGAACCAGCTCTTTTGAAAATTCATCAATATCTGAAAAGTTTCTTTGACAATTTGTAATAATTGCGATAGATAAAGTAGCGATTGGAAAGGTATCATCAAAGCCGTTGCGGTTTTTGGAGCGAATATATCCATTTTCCCAATCTTTCTCACTATACAGGTGTTCAATGGAAATGGAAAACTGTTTTGTTATTTGCCTGCATACCGGTGGCAGATTGTGGCTTTTGGCGATAATGACGAAATCATCGCCGCCGATATGACCCAGAAATTCCTGATGCAGGCAGCAGCTCTTCATGCATTGTACGACTGTTTTAATCATGAGATCTCCATTGTTGAATCCATAGGCATCGTTGTACGCTTTGAAATGGTCGAGATCCAGATAAGCAATAGAAAATGGAGCCGGCAAATGAAGGCATTGCTGGACTTTTTCCTCGATCGCCGTATTGCCGGGCAGACCTGAAAGCGGATTAGAGTCAACGGCCCTTGTCACCTGAATCGTAACGGCAGCTTCAAGCAAATCCTTGACAGATACGACACCAAGATAACATCCGTTTTCTGTCACAATCACATCATCATACAGCTGCTGTTGAGGACGTACCATGGATAATTTGGATGCCATTTCAATGGAAGTAGAGGCATCGATCATGAGAAAATCTTTACTCATAAGTTCTGCAGCCGGTTTTTTCGCATGCAGGCTATAGCCATATTGACCGCCGAAAAGCTCCATAAGACGACTTCTTGTCAAAACACCCAGGACACGTTTTTTTGCATCCACAATTGTAATCTCCGAAGAGGAAGGATGGGAAGTAATATATTCAAAAAGAGAAAATCCGGACGCATCCGGGCCGGTCGTCATTTGTTCCCGGCAGATATGACCTGCATTACTCCAGAAGGAAGACTGGTAGACGGGTGTCCGATGAGAAAGATTCAGTTTTAAAATTTCCTGCTTTATCGATTTGTCCAATTCACAAAGTGTGCACTGCGGACGTTTCAGATAATAGCCCTGTCCATAATCAATTCCAAGTTCAATCAATGCCGCCAGTTCGTCCGCAGTTTCAATACCCTCTGCGATCAGTTTAATATTTGCATTCTGGCAGAATACGGCAAAACTTTTGACAAGTGATTTTTTCATCGAATCACTGTCTATATTACGTATGATGCCCATATCTATCTTAATAAAATGCGGTTCCAATACGCAGATACGGTTCAGTCCCGCATATTCTGCGCCAAAATCATCAATGGCAATCTGATAATTTTGTCTGGTATAGTGCTGGATGGTCTGTTTGAAAGTCTCTTCATTATCGATGGAAGTACGCTCGGTAATTTCAAAGATAATATCACTTGGATTTAATCCGTATTTTTGCAGATATCTGCAGGTCGTACCCTCTTTAAATTTTTCATCGTGTATGACATTGGGATCGACATTGATAAAGAGTTTGGCATAAGCAGGTTTATTGACCGCGTGCTTCAAAGATTTTTTCCGGCAGAGAGCTTCCAATTCCCAGACATGTTTGGTGGACTCCGCAATATGAAACATTTCTTCTGTGTTAAAACAGCAGTCAGGAAGGTCAATTCTGCTCAACGCTTCATAGCCGAAGATTTCTCCGTCTGTGAGAGAAACAATCGGCTGATAGACGGGCCGAATTTTTTTCCCTTCCAGGATTTCAAAAAACTGCTTTTCAATGGTACTGTCTATTTTCATAGTCTGATTTCCTCGCTGAATGTAATATCGTCCGTAAATTAACAAGACAATACAAGGATAGTCCGGAAAACAAAGCCATGCTATCGAAGCGGGGTAAACGGCGTGTAAAATTATGGTAAATCAGGAGAAAAAAAGGGTCTCACACTGGTTGGCATCCACTCCCATACCGGCAAGTATTCCGGTATCGAACAACGAAAGCTGCTGATAACCGGCATTGCGAAGCTCCTTTGGAATCTGATTCTTGTCCCGCATGAGATTCTCGCAGATATAATTTTCATCCAAACGGGTTGGATACATCGTTCTTCCGGAGCAGGTAATGAAATACAGTGCCCGTTTTAAAACAACCCCCATTTTTTTCAGATCTGAAAAATCCAGCCGGTTCATACGTCTTGCTTTGACAATCCGGCTTGCAGATTTTGCACCGATACCAGGGACACGAAGCAGTGTCCGGTAATCTGCCCGATTGATCTCAACCGGAAAGCATTCCAGGTGGCGAATCGCCCAGTCACATTTCGGATCTAAAAAAACATTAAAATCCGGTCGATCTTCCGTTAATAATTCATCTACCTGGAAATCATAAAAGCGCAGCAGCCAATCTGCCTGGTAGAGGCGATGTTCCCGCAAAAGCGGAGGACCGCCCGCAAGTACAGGCAACAGGGAATTCTGGTTTACATTGATAAAAGCCGAATAAAATACCCGCTTCAGGTCAAAATTCTGATAAAGGCCCTCTGCAACCTTCATCACCTGATAGTCATTTTCCGGTGTTGCGCCAATAATCATCTGCGTGCTCTGACCGGCAGGAACAAATTTGGGAACCTGATGATAGACCGTCAGGTCATAACGATTCTCCGTTATTCCAGTCTGAATCTGCCGCATAGGCTTTAAAATCGTATTGCGGGATTTGTTCGGTGCTAGTTTTTTCAAGCTGTCGGAGGTTGGAAGCTCCATATTGATACTCATACGGTCGGCGAGAAAACCGGTCTTTTCAATCAGACGGGGGTCTGCGCCGGGAATGGCTTTCACATGGATATAACCGTTGAAATGGTGTACATTTCTCAGTCTGTAAAGCGTTTGATAAATTAGATCCATGGTATAATTGGGACTGATCAGGATGCCGGAGCTTAAAAAAAGTCCCTCAATATAGTTTCTCCGATAAAACTCCATTGTAAGCTCACAGACTTCATCCGGCGTAAAAGAAGCTCTGGGAATATCATTATCACAGTTATTCTGACAATAAGCACAACGGAAAATACACTCATTGGTAAACAAAATCTTCAGCAGCGATACACATCTGCCATCTGCGGAAAAGGTATGACAAATGCCAGGAGCGATTGCATTGCCCATACCGGTTCCGTTGCCCTTGCGGTCTATGCCGCTGGAGGTGCAGGCAACGTCATATTTTGCAGCATCCGATAAAATATTCAGTTTATGCATAAGTGACATGTTTTCCGCTATATTCATAAATACGCCTCAAAAGAACTTTCCCTAACTAAAGATATCTGATATGATGTGTAAGAACAGTTCTTTTTATACAGAACATCTGTTCTGCATAAAATATAACATAACTTAATCAAAAAAGCAAGAGAAAAGCAAACATATATTCGATGGCGGAGCGTAAAATGGAAGAGAGAAAAAGGGAAATAAAGGAAGCAATTGAAGCAGGCAATCTTGCCTTGCAGGCACTATCGCAGGTAGAAGGAAGTATTCAGCAGGCCAGAGGTTTTGGAATATGGGACATGCTCGGAGGCGGACTTATCAGCGGGCTTTTGAAGCACTCCAGGATGGATGAGGCAGACCGTAATATGGAGATTGCCCGACAGCAGTTGGAACGGTTCCAACGCGAATTGGAGGATATTTCGGCTTCTTATAATTTGGTGGTAAAATTCGATGGTTTTACACGCTTTGCCGATTATTTTTTTGACAATATACTGGTTGATTTTCTGGTTCAGGAGCGGATAGTGGAGACTGCTGAGCAGGTGAAAAAGATTAAAATTGAGGTACAGAATACGTTGGAACGCCTGTATCGTATGGAAAATGAGGTATAGTGGATGGCAACACTTGGAATTCCTGCAAATACCATAGCGGTATTGCAGAAATATAAATTTAATTTTCAGAAGAAATTTGGTCAGAATTTTCTGATAGATCCCCACGTGCTGGAAAAAATTATTCAGGCTGCCGGAATCACAAAAGATGATTTTGTATTGGAGATTGGACCGGGAATCGGAACGATGACACAGTATCTGTGTGAGCATGCAAGAGAAGTGGCAGCTGTCGAAATCGATGCGAATCTGATTCCGATTCTTCAGGATACCCTGTCTGCATATGATAATGTAACGGTGATCAATCAGGATATTTTAAAACTTGATATTTGTAAGCTGGCAGAGGAGAAAAACGAAGGCAGACCCATCAAGGTGGTGGCAAATCTACCCTACTATATTACAACGCCGATTATCATGGGACTGTTTGAAAGTCATGTTCCGCTGGACAGCATCACGATTATGGTGCAGAAAGAAGTGGCAGACAGGATGCAGGAAGGACCTGGTTCCAAAGAATACGGAGCATTGTCACTGGCTGTCCAGTATTATGCATCTCCCCAGATCGTGGCGAATGTGCCGCCGAATTGTTTTATGCCGAGGCCCAATGTTGGCAGTGCAGTGATTCGACTGACCAGACATCCGGAAGTGCCGGTGGATGTAGAAGATGAAAAACTGATGTTTCGGATTATCCGTGCATCCTTTAATCAACGGAGAAAGACGCTTGCCAACGGATTGAACAACTCACCCGAAATACATCTGGAGAAAGAAATGATCCAGAAAAGCATTGAAGAACTTGGCGTGCCGGTCAATGTCCGTGGGGAGACGCTTTCTCTGGAACAATTTGCACGACTGAGCAATCTGATTTCCCGCCAGATCCAGAACGGGAAATAGGAGATAATTGGAATATAAAGTCTTTATTTTGCATTTCATGCATATACTAACACAGGAGTGGACAGGTATATGAGAAAAGGAATAAAGACTTTTTTAATTTTTATTATTGTCATGGGCATGCTTCCGCTGATTATTACCATGCTGTTTCAAAAGGATACTCTGATTCAGACAGGCAAAAATGGAGAATCGGTATATCCGGAAGCAGGAAGTGAGGCGGTGACCGAGACGGAGAGCAGTCTTTATGCAACTGAGGATATCGAGGGAAAGGTAATTGCGATTCTCGCGAAAGAGATATCCGTCAACAGTGATAAAGAGGCCATTAAAGCACAGGCGGTCATTGCAAGGACGAATCTGATTGGTGCAAAGCTATCCGGAGAAGAAGAGCCAGAAGGGCTTACGACAGCACAGATGATGAAGCTTTTCGGAGAGGATGCATTCTCCAGATGCTATGAAAAATTGTCCGAATGTGTACAGGATACCGCCGGACTTGTTATGGTAAGCAATAATAAGATTATTGAGGCGCCCTATTTTGCGGTAAGTGCAGGTGCTACCAGAAGCGCTGCAGATGCATTCGGACAAGATGAGGTCGCCTATTTAAAAAGTGTCGATTCTTCGGAAGATATTACATCGGAGGACTTTTTGAAAGTAGAGCAGAAGGACATCGATACCTTTGTAGATGAATGCAACAGTGTTTATCCGAAGGCCAAACTGGCAGCAGACGATCCGATGAGCCAGATTGAAATCGTGTCCCGGGATGACAGCGGGTATGTAAAAGAAATAAAACTTGGAGAGGTGACGGTAAGCGGTGAGGAATTTCGCAATGCACTGGGACTGAATTCTGCCTGCTTTACGATAAAAGAAGTGGAAGGAAAGATCAGGATAGTGACCAAAGGGCTTGGCCATGGCGTAGGACTCAGTCAGTATGGGGCAAATGAAATGGCGCAAAAAGGCAGTGATTATAAAGAAATATTAAAAAATTATTATTCTGGAATACGTATCACAGAAACTGAATAAAAGGAAAGTATCCGGTCAACACTATAGGTATAAATAAACTTATGGATGGTGATTGGAATGAAAAAACGAGGACATAAATCATTTTGGGGACAAAAACAACTTATCATCGCTGGTGCAATCATGGTGGTGGCTGCCGCCGCAATGACCTGGGTATATCTGTCAACACGTGACGGCGAACAGGAGAAACAGATTGCCAAAACCGAGGATACGGAAAAAGAGCAGGTGGTAGAGGATACCGAGGACCCTGCAGAAAGTGTTACCAAGATCCTGCAGCCAAAGCAGGAAGAGGAAAGCGAAACAGCAACAGTAGCTGCGAATACGGAAAATAATACGGACAACAGTAACCAGACACCGACAACGGATTCGACGAATAGTCAGGCAACAGCATCCGCAGCAGAAAAGGAACTTCATTTTTCGGCAGATACCGGCCTTAATTGGCCGTTGCAGGGAAATGTAATATTGAATTACAGTATGGATCAGACCGTTTATTTTGCCACACTCGATCAGTATAAATATAATCCGGCTGTTATTATTGCAGGAGCTGTAAATGATCGCGTAAGCAGCGCAGCAGCGGGACAAATTACGGATATATCCAATAATGAGGAAACAGGCTGTACAGTAACCGTGGATTTGGGTGACGGATATACTGCAATCTATGGACAGCTGAAGGAAGTTCCATATGAAGTGGGTGACTATGTAGAAAGCGGCAGCACAATTGGCTACCTGAGTGAGCCGACCAAGTATTATTCCGTGGAGGGCTGCAACTTATTCTTTGAGTTGGAAAAGGACGGCAGTCCGATCGATCCGGTTACTTTTTTTGAGTAAGTACCCAGATACTTGTAATTTACAGGCGTTTTCATTATAATAAGTATTATTAATTTCTGCCGGAAGAGGGAACTTCCGGCAGAAGAATGCAGAGAAGAGGAAACGGCGATGGGGTTTGAAGAATATGGACATCAGATCCGTGCGTGGGTAGACGGCGTGCGGGAGAACCGGGGCATCGATCCTGAGGCTACCATACGTTTGTGTAAGCAGATACTGGAGTATGGAAAAAAAATGAACGATGAGAAATTATTAGGTTTTGCCTATTATCATATGGGTGAGACCTATTATCTTATGGGCGACGTAACACAGTTGTTTCAGAATATCTCACGTTCGCTTACCAGTCTGGAAAATACCGGACAGTATGATCTGGTGGCACGTGCCTATAATATTCTTGCAATTACTTCCGTAAACCGGGGGAATGCACCGTTTGCCATGGATTACTATCTCAATTCACTCGCTTATTGTAAGCAGTATCATTTCGACGAAGTCGGTGTGATGGTCAATATCAATATTGGGACGCTTTACAATAACTACGGAGAGTATCAGAAAGCCCAGCATTATTTTGAAGTGGCATATCAGACGCTGACAGGCGGAAAGCCGATCTACGATTACTATACTTTCCTTATGAATATATACATAGGGATGGGAAACAGTTTTTTAGCGCGGGAACAGCTGCTCAAGGCACAGGAATATGAGAATCGTGCTTTGAAAGAATGCTTTGATTATCTGGGGCCGATTGGACAGGCCTGCTTTTGGTGTTTTCAGGCGAGACTTTATAATTCCATGGGAAAAAACGCACAGAGAGATATCTGTATCGAACAGCTGCAGAAGCATGTACATGAGAGGATGATTGTACTTGATATCTTTGATGATTTTTATGCATATTGTGAAATGCTGTTTGAAATCAGCCGTTACGAGGAAATGAAGGAAGTTCTGTTATGGCTGGAGGAGCTTGCGGAAAAGACCAGAATCGTACATATGCAAAAGAGGCTGCTTCTGATCCGTATCCGCTATTACCGTCTTTGGGAGGATGAGACTTCCTATTACCATGCCTGTGCACGCTATTATGAGTTGATGGAGCTCTCTGAAAAGGAAAACAGGTATATGGTCAGTTCAACACTGAATATGCGCTATGTATTGGAGGAGACGACGAAACGAAGATTAAAAGTCGAAATAGAGAATCGTATCCTGCAGCAGAAATCCGAGACAGATGCACTGACGGGTCTGGCAAACCGTTTTCGATTGAATGAGTTTTCGGAGGAAGCATTTCAGCGAAGTCTTGATAAACAGCATTGCTTCTCCGTGGAAATTCTGGATATCGATTTTTTTAAGCAGTATAATGACAATTATGGGCATCAGGAGGGTGACGTCTGTCTCCGGAAGATTGCGGATGCCATAAAGGCCATGGAGGCTCATGGAAATATCTTTTGTGCTCGTTATGGTGGAGATGAATTCATTTTAATTTATGAAGCATATACCAGAGAACAGGTATATGCACTGGCACAGGAACTGAAAAAGAGTATTATGGATCTGAAAATTGAGCACAGTTATTCGAAAACATTTTCTGTGGTTACAATTTCACAGGGTATCTGCTGCGATATTCCAAGCGGAGAAAATAAAGTCTGGGATTATCTGCACACGGCGGATATGATGTTATATAAAGGAAAGAAAATCAGCAGAAACAGCATTTATATCGGCTATTGCGGGGAAGAGACAGTGTAGTCACAAGTAGAGGGAAGACACATATAATAAACGGTAACGACCAAAACCCGCAATCGAATAATCTACACTTCGCTGTCCAAACAGCGGCACATGATTTTCGATCCAGACTGGATCCTGGTAAAAATACGTTTGGTCGATTGCTTGATATAAATGCCCGGCAATCCTGCCGGGCTTTACATAAAGTTGGGTAAAAATATGAATTACACATATATTTTAAGATGTGCAGACGGTACTTATTATACGGGCTGGACAAACTGTATAGAGAAGCGTCTGATTGCACATAATACTGGAAAAGGTGCAAAATACACGCGTGCAAGAGGACCGGTAGAACTGGTATATCTGGAGCTGTCTGCGACAAAAGAGCTTGCGATGAGCAGAGAAGCAAAGATTAAGAAAATGACCCGGAAAGAAAAAGAAGGGTTGATTGCAGAGGGAAATCTTGCAGATATCTGGAAAGAAACGCGCAAATTATAATTTGACAGAAAACAGACTATCTGTTATGATAAGCAACGGTATTGTAAAGTATGGGCTGACGCACACTATCTTTATTTGGTGCAGAGGCTCTTTTTCTTCGTCAACCGTCTTTTCATGGGAAAAGAGGTTTCCGGACGAAGATTCAGGGAAAGGAATAAAATGGAAACAATCAGATTTGATGAATTGGAACTTTCTACGCAGATACTGCGTGGTATAAAAGAAATGGGATTTGAAGAGGCGACTCCGATTCAGAGTCAGGCAATTCCCGTTGTATTAAGTGGTGTGGATGTGATCGGTCAGGCTCAGACAGGAACAGGTAAAACAGCAGCATTTGGAATTCCGGTATTACAGAAGGTAGATCCTTCCAACCGTAAAACACAGGTAATCATCTTATCTCCAACCAGAGAGTTAGCAATTCAGGTTGCAGAGGAGATTCATAAATTAAGCAAATACATGCATGGTATCAAGGTACTTCCGGTATATGGAGGACAGGAAATTTCGAAGCAGATCCGTTCTTTGAAAGGGGGAGCCCAGATTATCATTGGAACTCCTGGCCGAATCATGGATCACCTGCGCCGTAAGACCATTCGCTGTGAAGAAGTAAATACAATTGTCTTAGATGAAGCGGATGAAATGCTTAACATGGGATTCCGTGAAGACATAGAGACAATTCTAGAATATATTCCACAGGAACGGCAGACCGTTTTGTTTTCAGCAACCATGCCGAAGCCGATACTGGATATTACGAGAAAATACCAGCAGGATGCGGTCACAATTAAGGTTGTGAAAAAAGAGCTGACTGTTCCAAATATTGAGCAGTATTATTATGATGTAAAACGAAATGACAAAACAGAGGTACTGACAAGACTTCTGGATTATTACGATCCGAAACTGTCTCTGGTTTTCTGTAATACAAAGCGTATGGTAGACGAACTGACACAGGAGCTTTCCGGAAGAGGATATTTTGCAGAGGGTCTGCATGGTGATATGAAACAGAGCCAGAGGGACCGTGTCATGAAAAATTTCCGCAGCGGCAAGACCGATATTCTGATTGCAACAGATGTGGCAGCAAGAGGAATAGACGTGGATGATGTAGAAGCAGTTTTCAACTATGATCTTCCACAGGATGATGAGTATTATGTACACCGTATCGGAAGAACCGGACGTGCCGGAAGAACCGGACGTTCCTTTACATTTATCAAAGGGAAAGAGGTCTATAAATTAAAGGACATTCAGCGCTACTGTAAGACAAAAATTTTAGCACAGCCGATTCCGTCTTCCGATGATGTGGCACAGATTAAAGCAGAAAAAGTGATGGAGCGCGTAGCAACGACCATTGAAGAGGAAGATTTGCGTGATATGATCGACATCATCGAAAAACAGGTGAATGTTTCTGACTATACAGCCATGGATATCGCAGCCGCTTTCTTAAAACAGGCACTTGGCCAGACAGAAGACCTTGAGAAAGAAAAGGCAGAATACGATTTTGAAAATACCGGCGCGGAAGAAGGTATGATCCGTCTTTTCGTCAACATCGGTAAGAAACAGAGAGTGAAACCGGGAGATATTCTGGGAGCCATTGCCGGAGAATCCGGTATGCCGGGTAAACTGGTAGGCGCTATCGACATGTTTGATAAATATACATTTGTAGAAGTTCCGAGAGAATATGGCAAAGAAGTTTTGGAAGCCATGAAAAATGCAAAGATTAAAGGAAAATCAGTAAATGTAGAACCTGCAAATCAGAAATAAGAAAGAGCCTGCGGCATACGCCGCGGGCTCTTTCTTTATCTTGGGGAGTTAAGGTTTAACTATGAAAGAAGGGAGTCTTTCATAGAGAAACTGGCTTGATATATCGAAACGGATTAGCCGAAGTATCTTTTTAACAGACCTTCAAATGCTCTTCCGTGACGAGCTTCGTCTCTTGCCATTTCATGAACAGTATCATGAATAGCATCTAAATCAGCAGCTTTTGCACGTTTTGCAAGATCCATCTTGCCAGCGCATGCACCATTTTCAGCTGCTACACGTAATTCCAGATTTTTCTTTGTGCTGTCAGTTACGACTTCACCGAGCAGTTCTGCAAATCTAGCAGCATGATTTGCCTCTTCCAAAGCAGCCTGTTCATAGTATAATCCGATTTCCGGATAACCTTCTCTATTAGCGACTCTGGACATTGCAAGATACATACCTACTTCAGAACATTCACCTTCAAAATTTGCTCTTAAATCGGCCATAATATCTTCGGAAGAACCTTTTGCAACACCTACTACATGTTCAGCAGCCCATGTCATCTCGCCACCCTGCTCTTTAAATTTTTCAGCTGGTGCCTTACAGATTGGACAGGCCTCCGGTGCTGTGTCTCCCTCGTGAATGTAGCCGCAAACAGTACAAACAAATTTTTTCATGTTAAAATACTTCCTTTCGTTTTTTATTGTTAAATTAATAATAGTAATCGTTACTGTAATTAATTTATCATATCGTGTTTTGTGTGTCAATACTTTTTTCGAATTTCTTTTTGATTTTGCATTCTGGGCAAAGTCCGTAAAAATAACTCACGTGTCCTTTTATGCTGCCATTGAAGGCCGCTCCCGCAATGGTATTGATATGATCAATGTTTTCCATCTTAAGATCGGATACCCCCCCGCACTCCGTGCAGAAAAAATGATAATGCGGTGCAGCATTGCCGTCAAAGCGGTCTGGTCCCCTGCCGGTAGAAATTTTTTGAATCTCTCCGATCTCCGATAAGAGGGATAGGTTCCGATAGACGGTTCCAAGGCTGATATTCGGATATTCCTGCCGAATGGCCATATAGACAGTTTCCGCAGTAGGATGGTCACAGCGAGTATTTAAAAAACTTTTAATGGATTCCCGTTGACGACTGTATTTCAGCATATAATCTCCTATTCCAAATAATAATAACTGTTACTGTTATATAATAGATTAGTTTTTAAAAAATGTCAAGAAGAATGCAGGTTTTTACATGTATTTGGAAAATCATTCATGTATTATTTAGTATTGTCATAGAATTTAACAAAAAGAATTTCCGTTGGAGGATATATGGCAGGAATACAGCGTTTTGTCACCTATCTGTATTTATATGATGGTGACGAGAAAATGCGTAACACTGGTTTTGCAAAAGTTGAAATCCGGGGCGAACAGTGCCGGCTGGAGATTCATATTAAAAGTGCTGGACTGGTGAGTACAGCTTCTCCTATATATTTATTTGCCAGAGAAGATGAAATTATGCATGGAATTGAAGTAGGCAAAGTAAATCTGCAGGGAGGAAATGGAGACTTCAAGGCACTGCTGAAAAGTACGGAAATCGGGCATTCACCATATGGAATTGCAGATATGAAAGGGATTGTCATTTTATTAAATGACCAGTACATGTTTGCAAGTCAGTGGGATGACGGTTCCATATTAAGAGGAAGAATTCGTATATGGGAGCCGAAACTGAATCTGCCGGAAACAGAAGAACCGAAGAAAGAACAAAGAACGGAATCGCAATCGCCGCCAAACAGCGGAATGCTGAACAGAGCTGCGCAGCTGCAGAATAGTGGAACGTCAAACATGACTCCGCAGCCGCCGAACAGCGGAGTACCGAACAGGACTTCGCAGCCGCAAAATAACGGAATGCCGAACAGAGCTGCGCAGCCGCAGAATAATGGAATGCCAAACAGAGCTGCGCAGCCGCAAGATAATGGAATGCCGAATGGGGCTCCGCAGCCGCAAAACAACGGAATGCCGAGCAGAGCTGCGCAGCCGCAAGATAATGGAATGCCGAATGGGGCTCCGCAGCCGCAAAACAACGGAATGCCGAACAGAGCTGCGCAGCCGCAAGATAATGGAATGCCGGATAGAATGCCACAGCAGCAAAAC
>JAEWCQ010000018.1 GCA_023390555.1 Bacillota bacterium
GTATCAGCTGGAGCAGTATGAGCCGGATGATCTGGAGAAGCTGCTTGCAGAGATTGAATCCATGCCGCAGGAGGAACTGGAAGCAATGCTCAAAGAAGCATAGGTGACACCGGAAACAGCGCACGCGAAGGTGCGGGAAAGGGAGACTGTTATGAAAATATTGATGGTTCAGCTTCTGGAGTATCTTTATCCATGGGGGGGAGCTCATAAAGCCAACCGGATACTGATGGAGGAGCTTGTAAAAAGAGGGCATGAATGCCGGGTAATCACTCCGGAAGTTTACATAGGAGGTTTTGAAGAGTATTTTAACGAAAAAAAGAACAGCCATGAATTTGAAATGGTCGAAGAAAGTGAAAATGTAAGTGTGATCCGAAGCAAGGGGGTTACAGTCTACCGGGTAGAGGGAGACTATAAAATTTTTTCCTTTATCCGAAATATGGTTTCGGATTATCAGCCGGACATCACGCTGATTTCCGAGGATAAGTCCCATCTTCTGATGGAGGCGGTTCTGGAGACCGGGACAAGGACCATCTGTCTGGCGCACAGTCAGACCGTGCTTCCGTTCGGGCCGGAATGCTTCGAGCAAAAGCGGGATAAAATTCCGCTTTACCACCGGTTACACGGTATCATCAGTGTCAGCAATTATCTGCAGGATTATTTTCGAAAATGGGCGGGGCTCACATCAAAAAGAATCTATTTCCCCTCCTATGGGGAAGGTCCGTTTCCGTTTCTCGGAAACTTTGACAGTCCTTATGTCACAGTCATTAACCCTTCCGGGATTAAGGGATTTCCAATTATAACCGGACTTGCCAGAAGATTCCCGTGGGTAAAGTTCGCCGCTGTCATCACCTGGTCTACGACAAATGCAGAAATGGAAGAACTCAAAACGATTGAAAATATCGTCCTATTAAAGCCGCAGGAGGATGTGGATGTCATTTACCGGCAGACCAAAGTCTTTCTGATGCCTTCCCTGTGGGGAGAGTCCTTCGGTCAGGTTGTGGTAGAAGCTATGCTGAGAGGGATTCCTGTCATTGCGAGCAACGTTGGCGGCCTTCCGGAGGCAAAGCAGGGAATCGACTACATTCTGCCGGTAAATCCAATCCGTAAGTATATCAGTGAAAAAGAACTGCTGATGAGTGTACACCGGCCGGTCGTACCGGAGCAGAATCTCGAACCGTGGGCAAAGGCACTGGACCGGCTGTTAAGAGACAAAACGCATTATGAGGAGCTGGCAAAAGAGTCCTATGAAAAAGCGGCAGCTTTTCACGCAGAATTGGGATTTGAAGCATTCGAGGAGTATTTTCAGGAAATCATAGATGCCTTTCCTGATGATGTGCAGGACCAAAAGCATGCGGATGTATCAAATAGTCAGACCATGGAGCGGATTCAGATGTTATCACCGGAAAAGAGAGCGCAGTTGTACGCGATGCTGACGAAGACAGGGGGTAGAAAATGAAACTATTATTGATTCAATCAATGGGATATCTGTATCCTTGGGCAGGAGCCAATAAAGCCAACAAAATGTTAATGGAATGGATGGCAGAAAAGGGACATGAATGCCGTGTCATCAATCCGCTTTTAAGCCCTCCGGGATACAATGAACATGAATATATTGAAGAAAAATGTGCCGCAAACGAAATGGAGTTTATGGAAAGCAGCGACAGTCTGACCCATGTTCGCGTCCGGGGAGTGGATGCCTATACGGTTACGAGCGAATTTAAAATCATTTCCTTTATCCGGAGTACCATCGAAGAGTTCCGGCCGGACGTTACGCTGGTCTCCGACACACAGCCGTATATTCTGCTGGAAACAGTGACGGAATTAAAGACAAAAGCAGTTTTTATCGCGCACAGCCAGTCCACGCTCCCGTTTGGTCCGGACAGCTTTGAAGAGGACCCGGCAAAAATCGAATTGTTTCAAAAACTGAGCGGTATTATTTCGGTCAGTCGTTTTCTGGACAGCTATTTTCGTCAATGGGCGGGAGTCGGTACAAGAGTCATCTATTTTCCTTCGTACGGACCGGGACCGTTCCCATACCTTGGAAACTTTGAAAATCCATATGTTACGGTGATCAATCCATCTGCATTAAAAGGGTTCTGTATCTTTCGGGAACTGGCCAGACGTCTGCCGGATGTGCAGTTTGCGGCTGTGCCGACCTGGGCTACCGCAGAGGAAGAAATTGAAGAAATGAGGATGGCACCGAACATCACAATTTTAAAACCGTCGGAGGATATCAATGATATCTACCGGAATACGAAGGTTTTTTTGATGCCGTCCCTGTGGGGAGAGTCCTTCGGACAGGTGGTTGTAGAAGCAATGCTGCGCGGAATACCGGTAATTGCCAGTGAGGTCGGCGGACTGCCGGAGGCAAAGCTCGGACTTGACTATCTGTTGCCGGTAGAACAGATACAGGAATATAGTACCGCAAATTCCCTCATGGGTTCAGTGGCACAGCCGGTTGTGCCAGAGCAGGATCTGGAGCCATGGGTACAGGCGCTGGAACGTCTGGTGACAGACCCGCAGGAGTATCGGATTCTGTCGGAAGCTTCCTATGAGAAAGCGGCGCAATTTCATGCAACTGTTGGATTTGAAGCCTTTGAACGTTATTTTCAGGAAATCAGTGAAAGTGTGCCATCTGAAAAGGATCTGCTGCCGGAGGGAAAAGAGGGCATTATCTGGCGGGTCAATACACTGAGTCCGGAAAAGAGAAATCAATTATTGATCTTATTGCAAGAAAGAAGGAAACAGCATGAATAGTATTTATGAACGTGTGAACCTTCTTCCGCCGGAGAAAAGAAAGCTCCTGCTGGAGAAAATCTCTGAAAAAAACAGTCTTGCCATTTCCGAAAATGAAATCAAGCCTGTTTCAAGAGAAGCTATGGGCTGCGAATTCCCGCTTTCCTTCTCCCAGCAGCGGCTTTGGTTTTTGTATCAATGGGAACCGGACAGCCCTTCTTATAATATTCCGTGTATATTCAGTCTGAATTTTAAAACGGATACAGCCATGTTCGAACAGGCGGTCAACCAGCTGATTGCACGGCATGAGATACTCCGTACTACATATAAAATGGTCGGGGAGGATGCGGTTTCGGTCATTCATCCGCATGAGCCGATCAAAATGCAGATCTATGATCTGGCAGAAGCATCGCTGACGGAAAAAGAACTCCGGGATACCTTGATAAAGGAAAAGGCACTGATTCCGTTTCATCTGGAAAAAGAGTTACCGATACGGGCCTATTTTTTCCATCTGGAAGAGGAAAAAAACATGGTGCTTCTCAACATACATCATATTGCATGCGATGGGTGGTCTCTCGATATTATCATCAATGAATTACGCAGCATGTATGCGGCACTTTCCGAAAACCGTCCGCAGGAAATGCTTCCGCTGGAATTACAATATGCCGACTTTGCCTATTGGCAGAGACAGAATGAAAAATCAGACAGCTTTCATAAGCATGAGATTTACTGGAAAAGTGTCTTTGAAGGGAATATTCCGGTGCTGGAGCTGCCTGTAGACAAACCGCGTCCGCCGATCCGTACATTTCACGGGGCAGTGGTTTACAGGGATCTGCCCCAACAGCTGTATAAGGAGTTGAACCGAATCTGCGTCGAAGAGGATGTAACCTTATATATGGTCACCCTGACGGCCTATTTCACTTTGCTGTACCGGTATACGGGGCAGACGGATATCGTAGTCGGATCTCCGATTGCAAACCGGAACCGGATGGAGTTGGAACGGATGATCGGTTTTTTTGTTAATACGATTCCCGTCCGGATTCATCTGGATGCGCAGGCCACGTTTCGTGAAACATTGTGGCAGGTGAAAAAGATGACACTGGAGGCCTTTGAGCACCAGGACCTTCCACTGGAGAAAATCATTGAGATGCTGACACTTGAACGGGATATGAGCCATAATCCGTTGTTTCAGGTCATGTATGTCATGCAGAATGCGTTCCTCACTACATTTGATACGGAGAAGGAGTTGAACATGAATTTTGAGGGTTCTGTCAATACGGACAGTTCCAAGTTCGACCTTACCCTGTCCGCAACAAAAGATTTTGTTCAGGCGGAATACAGTACCGATCTGTTTGAAAAACATACGGTTGAAATGCTGCTGGAGCATTATATCTGCCTGCTGGAATCCATAAACCGGAATCCCGATGAGGTCTTGTCCAAAATTGAGATGCTTCCGCAAGCGGAAAGACAGCGGATACTGGTGGACTGGAACCGGACAGAATCCAAGTATCCGCAGGAATTTCAGCTGATACGCTGTGTGGAAGAGTGGGCGGCAAAACAGCCGGAGAAAGCAGCACTTGCCGATGAGGGAAGGACCTATACGTATCGGGAAATGAATGTATCCGCCAATAAACTGGCTTATGCATTGCGGGAAAGAGGAATCGGACCGGAGAAAGTCGTCGGAATTCTTTTGGAGCGCTCCGCGGATTTTGTCGTGGCCATGCTTGCGGTGCTCAAAGCCGGAGGAGCCTATGTGCCGCTCGATCCTTCTTATCCGAGGGACCGCATTCAGAATATGATACAGGCATCCGGTATGCAGGTTCTTCTCACAAACAGCAGTCTGATACAGGATGGGAAACCGGATGGAGTGATACTGATACAGATGGATAAGGATCGGGCGGAAATCGAGACCGGAGCCAGTGAAAATCCGCAGATAACGGTGTCTTCTGACCAGTTGATGTATATTATCTTTACTTCGGGATCTACCGGAGAACCAAAAGGAGTCGGTGTTGAACTTCGGAATTTCCAGAATTACATACAGGGCATGCTTCGCCATCTCGGAATACAGTCATCCTTCCAGTATGCGATACTTTCTACCATGGCTGCAGATCTGGGGCTTACGAATGTGTTTGGAGCGCTGTGCACCGGCGGTACACTGCATGTTTTATCCTATGAGACTTCCTGTGATCCCGATGCAGTTGCCGATTATTTCTGCCGGAACAGAATTGATATCATGAAAGTGGTTCCAAGCCATTTCGAAGTACTGTTGACAGCAAAACATCCGGATTGTGTCATTCCGCAGCGGACGCTGATTCTCGCAGGAGAGGGATTGAGCTGGGAAACCGTACAAAAAATCCGGGAGTTAAAACCGGATTGCGCGGTAGAGAACCACTATGGTCCGACGGAGACAACCGTCTCTGCCCTCGTCTATCCGATTCCGCAGGCAGGAGGAGGCGCATCGTCCGGGATTGTTCCGATCGGAAGACCGATTGGGAATGTCCGGACGTATATCCTTGATTCCTATTTGAATCCGGTTCCGCAGGGAGTACCGGGAGAGCTGTATATTGGTGGAGCGGGAGTATCCAGAGGCTATCGGAACCAGCCAGAACTCAATGAAAAACGGTTTGTTCCAACACCATTTGGTGAACATAAGGGCGGTCTGCTTTACCGGACAGGTGACCGGGTGCGCTATCTGCTGGACGGCACGATAGAGATGCTGGGACGTATGGATCGACAGGTGAAGATCAGAGGATTTCGAATCGAATTGGGGGAAATTGAGTCGAATCTCATTTCCATCCCCTATGTCAAAGAAGCGGTGGTGGTTTTCAAGGAGCTGGGTAAGACCGAGAAGCGAATTGCAGCCTATCTTGTGCTTGAGAAATCGTCTCAGATCGAAAATCCAATTGCAGACATCCGCAAAAGGCTGGGTCAGAAGCTGCCGGAATATATGATTCCGAACCATATGATCGAGCTGGATGCGCTCCCGTTAAATCCGAACGGAAAAGTAGATGCCGGCAGGCTGCCGGAAATTGATTTTCAGAAAAAATCAGACGGAATGGCGACAGAGAAGCCCCAGACAGCCACGGAACTAAGGTTGCATGAGATTTGGAAAGATATTCTGGGAACAGAAGATATCGGCATAGACGATAATTTCTTTGAGCTTGGAGGAGAATCCTTTAAAGCATTGAAGGTGGTAAGAAGAATCGGCGACTGGATTGGGATTATGGATTTCTTTAAAAATCCGACGATTCGTCTGCTTTCACAATTTCTGGATCAGGGGAAAAAATCGGACAATCAGATCCTGCACAAGCTAAAAAAGAGCAGCCTGCCGGAGGAAGAACGGATTTCACTGATCTGCGTACCGTATGCCGGAGGCAGTGCAATCACCTATCAGCCATTGTCCATGCAAATGCCGCCCGAGATGGAATTATATGCGATTGAAATACCGGGACATGACTACAGCCGCAGGGACGATGCATTATTATCCCTGCAGGAGACGGCACGCTTATGCGTAGAAGAAATCAAGCAAACGATCAAGGGTCCGATCGCCTTATACGGTCACTGCGTCGGCGGTGCCCTGACCATTGAAATCGCAAGGCAGCTCGAAGCGCAGAAGCTTCCGTTAAAACGGGTCTTTGTCGGCGGAGCACTTCCGATTGCACGGATTCCGGGAAAGATTTTTAATGCCCTTTCAAAGCTGTTTCCAACAGACCGTTCCATGTCCAATAAGTCTTATCATGAGTTTTTGAAAGCACTGGGCGGTTTTAATGATGTCAGTGACAGGGAAGAGCGGGACTTTTTGATCCGGAATCTCCGGCACGATGCCCGGGAAAGTGAGTCTTATTTTACCGCTGCCTACAGTGATCGGGAATATCAGAGACTTCATGCACCGATTACCTGTATCATCGGACAGCGGGACAGGGCGACGGAACTCTATCAGGAGCGATACCTGGAATGGGGGTATTTCGGCAGCAGTGTCGATTTGGCCGTAGTTGCGCATGCCGGTCACTATTTTATCAAATTCCAGGCAAATCAGCTGAGTGATATTATGGAACATGCGATGCAAAAAGACAGGAATCCGGATGCCGAAATGCCGCAGGTGGAGAATGCGCCTGTCCGGCCGGAAAAGGAAAAACGGGTTGCCATACCGAATCTGAGGACATTTTTTATCGTTGTCGCAAGTCAGCTGGTATCGGTTCTGGGATCGGGGCTGACGTCCATTGCACTTGGAGTCTGGGTATATTCGCAGTCCGGTGCGGTGTCGGATTTTGCAGCGATTTCCTCTGCCGGTCTGATTCCAGGAATTCTTGCGCTTCCGATAGCCGGTGCAATCGTAGACCGCTATGACAGACGCCTTGTCATGCTCTTTAGTGATCTGGCGGCAGCTTTGTCGATTGCGGTACTGGCGGTTCTTATGGCCACCAACTCGCTGGAGGTATGGCATATCCTTGTGTCAGCGGCAATCGGTTCTGTGTCGAGATCCTTCCACCGACCTGCATTTTCGGCGGCAGTAGCACAGATCATTCCGAAGCAATACCTGGGGCATGCGAATGGAATTGTCCAGTTCTCGAGTTCGACCAGTGAGATGATTGCCCCGATGATCGGTGTGGCATTGTATACACTGATCGGGATGAAAAATATTTTTATTATGGATTTCTTCAGTTTTTTAGTGGCAGTTACCACACTGCTATGGATCCGTTTCCCAAATACGTTATTCCGGAAGCGGGAAGAAACCTTTGTCAAAGAGGTTCTGATGGGCTGGAAATTCATCTTCAAAAGGCCGAGTATGATTTATATGATTGTATTCTTTTTTGTGAGTAATATCCTGTACGGCGCCATTTCGGTACTGTTTCAGCCGCTGATTCTTTCTTTTGGTTCTGCGACCGAGCTTGCGACAATCTCCATGCTCGGAGCCATAGGAGGAATGTCGGGTGCACTGCTGATGAGCCTCTGGGGAGGCACAAAGCGAAGAGCTACCGGTATGATCGGATTTGTCATTCTGGAAGGGCTTTTCGCAATTATGGCAGGTATCCGGCCGGATTTCCTGGTGACGGCTGTCGGCATATTCGGATTCTGGTTCTCTGTCACGCTGATTAATTCCCACTGGCAGGCATTGATACAGACAAAGGTAGGTCTGGAACTGCAGGGACGTGTCCTTGCAACGAATCAGATGATTGCAATGTCCAGTATGCCGATCGGGTACTTTTTGTCCGGCTTGCTGGCAGATTCGGTATTTGAAAAGGCGTTGAATGGACCGGGTGTCATTTCTGATACGCTGGGGCCGATCATTGGGACAGGGGTCGGCCGCGGAATAGGCCTGCTGTTGATCAGTGCGGGTTTACTCGTTGTAATCTGGTCGGTAATCGGATTCCGTTTCCGCCCGCTCCGCTATATGGAGGACGCCATGGAAGATGCCGTACCGGATGCGGTAATACAGGATCGGGATTCGCTTCAGGAGGAGCTGGATCACCGTGTTTTGCGAAAAGAGCTTAACATAACATAATTCAGGCTGTCCATGAAACTTGCAAATTTCTGCTGAAATGCACTCATTCCGCTGTAATGAGTGCATTTTGACTCGCAGTTATCATCTCCGCGTCATGTAATCAATACAATATTGGTACAGTTCGCCGGCACGCTCCCAGTTTACGACATTGAACCAGTCGTCGATATAGGCTGCCCGCTCATTATAATGTTTCAGGTAGTAGGCGTGTTCCCATACATCAAGTGCCAAAACGGGGCAGTAATTCTGGGAGAGCGGAGAGTCCTGATTGGCCGATGTCACAATCCTGAGTGTTCTGTCCGAATCAACGACCAGCCAGGCATAGCCCGAACCGAATACGGACAATGCCTTATCCTTAAAGTCCTTGCGTAACCGTTCAATCGATCCGAAATCTTTTACGATCGCGGGACACAGCGTTCCGGCACGTGAACGTGTTGCAGAATTCGTCATGCCGTCAAAGAAAAAGATGTGATTGTAAACGCCGCCGCCGTTATTTCTTATGGCTGTCCGAACCGGTTCCGGAAATGTATCTGCGTTGTAGATCAGTCTTTCCAGAGACCAGGTCTGCAGCTCCGGATAATCTCTGAGTGCCTTGTTCAAATTGTCTACATACGTTTGAAGATGCCGGTCATGGTGCAGGTGCATTGTCAACGTATCGATATACGGCTCCAGTGCGTCATACGCATATGGCAGCGGCGGGTTCACAAATGGATAGTGCTCATTCATTGCAAGATCTCCTGTTTCGCTTTCTTCCTCATTATATGCGTCAAAATGGGCATAGGTACCAGGACACTTCGGAAAATAAGTGGGGCTCTCCGGTAAATTATCGTGGAAAAATGAGTTCTGTTTGTGTAAAATAGTGGAAAAGATATTTGCATAAAGGAGAATTGTTATGAAGCTATTAAAATATCTACTGATATTTGTGCCGATCAGTCTGATCGGAGAATTCCTGCATGTGCCGCAGACCTGGATGTTTTTGCTTTCGGCGCTTGCCATTATTCCATTGGCGGGAGTGATGGGAGAATCCACAGAGGTAATTTCCCATTATGCGGGAAACCGCATCGGCGGGTTTCTGAATGCGACCTTTGGAAATGCAACGGAACTGATTATTTCTTTTTTTGCCATGAAAGCGGGACTGTTTGATGTGGTAAAGGCATCTATTGCAGGGTCTGTGATCGGAAATATCCTGCTGGTGCTCGGACTGAGCATGCTTGTTGGGGGTATCCGATACAAAACACAGCATTTTAACCAGAAGGTGATCGATGTAACTTCGAGCATGCTGCTGTTTGCCGTCATCGGGCTTACGATCCCCGCTATTTTTACACACACGGTTGCGGCAGATCTGCTGACTACACGCTATGAGGGTCTGAGTGTCATCGTGGCCGTCATTATGTTTGCCATCTACATACTGAGCCTTGTTTTTTCTTTCTATACGCACAAAGATCTGTATGCAACGGAAGCAGAGGAAACAGAAGAGCCGGTATGGTCGCTGAAAAAAGCAATTGTGATTCTGGTCGCAGCAACGGTGCTGATCGGAATTGAATCGGAACTGTTTGTCGGAACCGTAGAGTCCATGACAGAGGCTATGGGACTCAGTGAATTCTTTGTCGGTATCATTCTGGTTCCAATCATCGGCAATGCGGCAGAACACAGTACTGCGATCATGATGGCACTCAAAAATAAGATGAATGTGGCAGTTGAAATCGCACTGGGCTCGAGCCTGCAGATCATCCTTTTTGTGACACCGGTCCTGATTCTGCTGAGCCTTTTGTTCACGCCGATGAGTATTGTATTCAATGTATTTGAACTGGTTGCACTGCTGTTTTCGGTGCTGATTGCAAACCGGCTCGCCAGTGACGGAGAGTCAAACTGGCTGGAAGGAGTGCAGTTGGTTGCCGTTTATATCATTGTTGCCGCCGCATTTTTTGTTTTATAGAAGAAAAATTGTTTGTACTACTTGTAAAATGCAAAAAAGTACACTATAATTCAATGGGAAATTCTTAGCGTAAATTAAATAGATACGATATATCGCCGGCATATATGGGCCGGCAGTTTCTACCGGGTAACCGTAATTGCCCGACTATCGGTAAATGGATTCTAAATGGAGCTTGTCATTTGGAATCCGGTTTTTCGATGGATTGAAACGTTGTTTCAATCTGTTTTTTTATGACAGGATTTTCTAAAATATATACTATATAGGAGTTATAGGGATGGATAAGTTTTTTAAACTGAAGAATTATGGTACGAATGTTCGTACCGAAGTACTTGCCGGTCTGACGACATTTTTTACAATGGCGTACATCATTTTTGTCAACCCGAATATTTTGCAGTTGGCAGGGACCGTCGACAATCCGTTTAATCCGAAAGCTATTTTCGTGGCAACCATCATTTCCGCAGTTGTGGGTACACTCGTCATGGGACTTTTTGCCAATGTACCTTATGCACTTGCGCCTGGTATGGGATTAAACGCGTTTTTCACATTCACAGTCTGCGGAACCATGGGATTTCGCTGGCAGGAAGCACTCGCAATGGTATTTATCTGCGGTGTTGTAAACATTATTATTACGGTTACCGGACTTCGTAAAATCATTATCCGAGCTTTGCCGCCCGTATTACAGAAGGCAATCGGAGGCGGTATCGGACTGTTCATTGCGTATATCGGAATTAAAGACTGCGGTCTTTTGAAATTCACTTCCGATCCGGGTACCTACCAGTTTTTTGGAACCACACCGGAGGATGCAACGGTCGTTGCAAATGCAAAAGCAGTTCCGGCGCTTGTTAACTTTTCGGATCATTCTGTCCAGCTGGCATTGATCGGAATCGTTCTGATCCTGATTCTTATGGTCTTAAAAGTAAGAGGTGCAATTTTAATCGGAATCGTCTCTGTGACGGCACTTTGCTTTATTGAAATTGCATGCGGTGTATCTCCGACAGCCTTTGGATTTACTGCAACAAATGCGCATGACTTCTTCTCTTCTGCAAACATTTCGTTAGCGGGAATCGGAAGTTCGATTGCAGAGGTAAAAGATACCACTTTTAAAATGGATTTTGCAGGACTTTTTGAGAATGGAAGTAAATTCCTTCTTGCTTTGACGGCAATGATCGCATTTATCTTAACAGATATTTTTGACGCACTGGGAACCTTCATCGGGACAGGCCGTCGTTCCGGCATCTTTGATGCGGAAGACGAAAAGCTTATGCTGGAAGGCAAAGGCGTGAAATCACGTTTGGACAAGGCTCTATTTGCAGACCTGAGTGCGACAATCGTAGGATCTTTCTTTGGTACCTCCAATACGACGACTTATGTAGAGAGTTCCGCAGGTATCGCCGTTGGCGGAAGAACTGGTCTGACCTCTGTTGTGACAGCAATTATGTTTGCAATCTGTCTGATTTTTGCTCCGGTGATCGGAATGGTTCCGACGGTTGCAACCGCACCGGCACTTGTTACAGTTGGTATACTGATGATGTCTTCCATGGGCGAAATTGACTGGAAAGATTTCAGTGTGGCAGCAGTTGCATTCCTGACCATCGCATTCATGCCGTTCGCTTATAGCATTACAACCGGTATTTCCTTTGGTTTTATCAGTTACGTTTTAATCGCTGTATTGAAAAAAGAAGCAAAGAAAATACATCCGGTCATCTATCTGTTTACCGCATTGTTTATTCTGAACTTTATTTTATTGGCAGTCCGCAATCTGTAAACACAGACAGATTCGAAAATACAAATAAAAGCCTTGAGAATACCGAAACTACAGGTGTTTTCAAGGCTTTTTGCAATCCCGAGACTGTTTGGGTTTCCGGTGGAAAGAAATACAAGAACGATGTACCATACATAATAATTGAATTTCGGAAAAAGTTGTGATAAAATTATAAGCGGTGTATTTTGGTAACCTGTAGAGAAAAAGCTCAGAAATTAGCAAAACGGCATTTATACCGTTTACTGACCTATCTTGGGTGAGATTATTTGGAGGAATAAAAAGACATGAGAACGAAACCCGATAAAATAATGTGCTTAATGTTAGACCTTGCACAGAACATGAAGGAATGCGGTGATGCCTTCAGTAAATTTGATATCAATTCCGGCTCAGATTTAAAAGTATTTTCTGAAAAGATCAAAGAATTTGAGAAAAAGGGAGATACAATTTTACATGAAGTCAATGTGGAACTGAATCATGCTTTTATCACTTCTATCGATCATGAAGACATTTTGATGCTGGCAGAGAAGATGGATGATGTGGTAGATGCACTGGAAGAGGTTTCTACATATTTCTACATGTATCGTCTGACCGATATCGATGAGTATATGCTGGAGTTCAGAAAAAATATCGGAATCTGTACGGACGAGCTGTTTGTTTCCATTGAACTGCTTGTCAAAAAACAGTTAAAGAACATTCGGGAACATACAATTAACGTAAAATCCAGTGAGGAAATCTGTGATACCATGGAGCGTAAAGCAATCCGAAATCTGTTTAAAAAATACTCCGATCCTGTTAAGATCATCCAGTACAAGGATTTGTATGAAATGCTGGAAAGTTCGGTCGACGCCTGTCAGGGAGTGGCAAAGGCGCTTGATATCATCGTTATGAAGAACCTATAGGAGGAAAATCATGTTTGTAGTTATTTCGATTATCCTTCTTGCACTGGTTTTTGACTTTATCAATGGATTTCATGACACGGCCAATGCCATTGCAACCGCAGTGTCAACGAAGGCATTAACTTTGAAGATGGCAATTATAATCGCCGCTGCCATGAATTTTCTTGGAGCGATTGTCTCGACGAACGTTGCAGAGACGATTGCAAAAGATATTGTAAGACTGGACAGCGTTTCCTATGCATCAGTTGTTATGATGGCGGCAATTCTTTCGGCAATCATATGGAATCTGATTACCTGGTATTTTGGAATTCCGAGCAGTTCCTCACATGCGTTGATCGGCTCACTCGTGGGCGCAGCTTTGGCAGATGCAGGGGCTTCTGCCGTTGAAATAGGCGGACTTGAGAAAGTGGTTATTTTTCTGATTGTTTCTCCGCTTTTGGCTTTGACCGTCGGCTATATCATGTTTTCTCTGTTCAAGCTGCTTTTTAAGAGAGCAAATTTGGGAAAAGCAAATCATATATTCCGCAGACTGCAGATTTTTACTGCTGCGCTGCAGGCATTTTCACACGGTACGAATGACGCACAGAAGTCGATGGGTATCATTACGATGGCTCTGGTAACACATGGTTATCTCAGTGAGATGTCAATCCCGCACTGGGTGCAGTTCCTGTGTGCACTCTCTATGGCGCTTGGAACCTCCGTCGGCGGGTGGCGTATCATCAAAACGGTCGGAACACAGATTATGAAGCTGAAACCGGTCAATGCCGTAGCTGCTGATCTTTCTTCTGCCCTGATTATTAATGTGGCCACCAGATTTGGTCTTCCGGTAAGTACGACACACGTTATTTCTTCTTCGATTATGGGTGTAGGTGCTTCCAACCGTTTGAAGGGCGTAAAGTGGAGTACGGCACAGCGTATGGTTTATGCGTGGTTTACGACCATTCCGATTACCATTATCATATCTGCCGGTATTTTTACGGTATTCAAGCTATTTTTGCATTAACGTTAATATCATACGTTTTGTATTTCAGATACAGACAGTTAGAAAGTGATGTCAGAGACCATTCCTCGCATCACTTTTTTGATTCATAGGAAAGATCCTGTTGTAGGATAGTGTAAAAGCCTTGATCGCGAAGTGTGAGAGAAGCTCACACTTTTTTTATTTCATACCAGTTTTAACCGGAAGAAAGGACGTGTTTTATGAAAAAAGGGAAAGAATTAATCCAGGAAATCGAAACTTGCATGGTAGCTGCCGACGCGGCAGCTTTTTGGTGGTTAGGACAGCTGAGTTTTGCAGTGAAACTTGGGAACCGGACATTTTATCTCGATCCGTTTCTGTCAGATCATCCCGATCGGCGGGTTCCGTCTCTGCTGCAGCCGGAGGAAGTGACAAATGCAGACTACATTGTCGGCAGTCATGATCATCTGGATCACATTGACCGGGAAGTATGGAAGCAGCTGTCTGTCAGTTCTCCGTCTGCAAAATTTATTGTACCCAAATTACTGCTCCCGGCTCTTGCAGAAGATTTAAAGATTGCAGAGGAACGGTTCATCGGGCTGGATGACGGAATGACACTTACGCTGGAAGACGGTTTTACCATAACGGGAGTGGCTGCCGCACATGAATTTCTGGATCAGGATCCAAAGACCGGAGCTTATCCGTATCTTGGGACAGTATTGGAAGGAAACGGGTGTAAAATCTATCATTCGGGAGATACCTGCGTTTATGAAGGCCTGTATCAGAAACTTCGAAACTTTGGGACTATGGACATCATGTTTCTTCCAATCAACGGACGAAGCGGAAGACGGTACCGGGCAAATACCATAGGCAATATGACCTATCAGGAGGCAGTAGACCTTGCCGGAAGTTTGAAACCGGGGCTGGTTGTTCCGGGACATTATGAAATGTTTGAATTTAACAGTGAGGACCCGGCACTGTTTGTCGATTATCTGGCGGCGAAATTCCCGCAGAACCGCTGCTGGATAGGCGGACATGGAGAGCTGGTACGATACGGGCATCAGGAGAGTTCGGATGCAGAAGGAGCACATTTCGTGAGAGAGGGGAATCAGGTTATGAACCAGAAAGAAAGAATGCAGGCAGGTCTTCCCTATAAAGCCTGGCTGGACGGATTGGCAGAAGAGCGGTTGGAAAATAAGAAAAAAATCTATGAGTTCAACAATCTTCCTCCGGAAAGATGGAGTGAAAGCAGTGACCTGTTGAAAAAGATATTTGGGAAAACAGGAAAAACTCTGCATGTAGAAGCTCCGTTTCATTGCGATTATGGATATAATATCGAAGTGGGAGAGAACTTCTATGCCAATTATAATCTGGTAATACTGGATGTCGGTAAAGTCATCATCGGGAAAAATGTTCAGATTGCCCCAAATGTTTCCATTTATACGGCAGGGCATCCGGTTCACCCCGATTCCAGAAACTCCGGCTATGAATATGGCATTGACATCACCATCGGTGATAACGTATGGATTGGCGGAAGCACATCTGTGATGCCGGGAGTCCGTATCGGAAACAATGTGGTAATCGGCGGAGGAAGTGTTGTGACGAGAGATTTGCCGGATGATGTGATTGCAGTCGGAAATCCCTGCAGGGTCGTCCGCAAAATTACGGAGGAAGACAGAAAGTATTACTTTAAGGATCGCGAATTTGACGTAAATGATTACGAATAGGTAAAAAACTTGACAAATCTGCAAATCTCCTATAAAGTTCATAAAGTGAATAGTTTGAAAAGCAAACAAATAGGAGACAAGGAAATGGAAAACACGAATGACCAACTGGTGGATGCGTGGCTGAAGGTTACTTCCGTGCTGATGAATCACCGTATGGTAAAGAGTATGTCGTTCAACGAAGCATTTGTGTGTAATCTGTTAAACCGCAGATTTCAGGAGGATCAGGATGCGCTGGTCACGGCAACCTGGCTGTGCCAGATGACGGGCATGCTCAAATCCCAGATGAATAAAACGCTGAATACGCTGGAAGAGAAGAGGGTTATTGTAAGAAAACGCTCCGAGCAGGATCGGCGCAAGGTATATTTGTTTCTGCAGGAGGATCGGATTGGACTTTACCGCGAAGAACATGCGGAGGTATTGGGGTTCGCGGAATGTCTGAGAAAGCAGGCAGGGGAAGAAAAGATCAAAGAGACGGTTTCTTTGCTCAACGAACTGGCTGATATGATTCAAAAAATAGAAAAAGGAGAAACAGGATGGCAGTACAGATCATCATAGACTCGGCGGCAGATTACGATAAGCAGGAAATCGAAGAAAAAGGTCTGACCTGCGTTCCACTTACAATTACATTCGGGGAAAAAAGTTATCGTGACTGTCTGGAACTGACCAAAGAGGCATTTTATGGGATGCTTCTGGAAAAGAAAGAATATCCAAAGACCTCCCAGCCCTCGCCGGACGACTTTCTGCAGCACTTTATACGGGCAAAAGAAAACGGGGACAGTGTGGTAGCTATCCTGCTTTCGGCGGGGGTGAGCGGAACCTACCAGAGTGCAAATATTGCAAAGCAGATGGCGGAATATGAGAATATCTATCTCATTGACAGCGCGACAGCGACCTCTGCAATTCGCATACTGGTGGAAAAGGCAATTGAGATGCGGGAAGACAACAGGCCGGCGGCAGAAATTGCTGCATTCATTGAGAAGTTGAAGCATCGTGTGAAAATATATGCGGCGGTTGATACCTTGGAATATCTCTACCGCGGCGGCAGAGTAACGAGAGCGCAGGCCGGTGTGGGTGAGCTTGCACGGCTGAAACCGCTGATTACATTGACTGCCGAAGGCAAAGTCGAGGTATGGAGCAAATGCATCGGAGGAAAAAAGGCAATGGCACAGCTGTTGAAAATGCTGGCGTCTGTCCGGGTAGATCCGGCATATGAATTTTTATTTGTCTATTCCCATGATCGTGAGAACTGCGAAAAATTTCAGGGCTTTCTGGCAGAAAAGGGCTATGATGTCGCAGATAAAGAACTGTATTCCATCGGTTCTACAATTGGTGCGCATACGGGCAGCGGAGCATTTGGGTTTATCTTTGTAGAAGCAGAAGAATCATAGCATGTACGGTGAATTGGATAGAATCTGATTCGCCGTTTTTTCTTACCGTACACTTTGGTTTGTGTCAGATCGTATTATCTGACCGTAACAATCAGGCTTTCTTTTGTGCCGTCTTCACTCGCGTAGATATATGCTTTCCCGGTCTGGCGGGCGGTAACTCTGCCGTTCGCATCGACAGAGGCAATATTGCTGTTGCTGCTTTTGTATTCCGGACGGTTTCCGGAGGAGACGCTGACAGAAGGCGTATAAATCTGACCGGCAGTGAGGGTGATTTGAGAAGGGGAAAAAGAGATGACCGGTTTTTTTACCGTGACTTCACAGGTTTTACTTACGTTATCTACCGTGACCGTGATGATGGCGGTGCCATGCCGGAGGGCAGTAAGATTTCCGCTGCTGTCTACGGTAACAACGCTTTTTTTACTGGATTTCCATTTCGGAAGACTTCTGGAAGTAGAAGAGACAGTCAGCTTTTGCCGCTGCGTGCGGTACAGAGAAACAGAAGTTCTGCTGAGTGTGACGGTCGGAGCTTTGACCGTGACTTTGCAGATGACGGAAGTCTTATCTGCGGTTGCCGTAATGGTGGTGCTTCCCGGTTTTTTGGCGGTGACCGTCCCTGTACTGTCCACAGATGCGATACTTGTTCTGCTTGATTTCCAGGTTATCTCATGACCGGTAGATACACGGGCCGTCAGTTTTTTGGAATACCCATTCTGCAGCGAAAGAGAAGTCTGGCCCAATGTTATAACGGTCGGGCTGACTGTGATCTTGCAGCTTGCCTCGCCGCCTTTGATCTTGGCGGTGATCGTTGTTTTTCCGGCTTTTTTTGCTGTGATTTTTCCGTAGGAATTTACGGAGGCGATGGAAGAACTGCTGGATGAAAAACTGGGAGCGGCACCGCTCGAGGTGACTGCAAGCAGGTAGAATTCATCACCGATATGCAAAGTCTTCGCATAATCACTTAAAATGACAAAAGAATAACCGGAAGCTGCATAAATATTTCTGGTAGTTACATTGGAAACAAAGAGCATGGAAATCATGCAGAGTAATGTGATACTTATGATAAATAGATGTTTTTTACGTGACATAGAATTCCTCCATTCAAAATGGTAAGAATGCTACGGCGAATCAGAAGACAGTGCAGAAACTGTCTGTTTACAATGTAACATGATATGGGGAATCTGTAAATAGAAAAACAGTTTTCAGAAGGACGGGCGGTAGACAATGCATCTTTAATTTGTTACTATAAAGGATAAACAAGGAAAAGGACAATCCCTTTTGAAATATTTCAGGAAAAGAGTGAGCAGGCAAAATGGGAAAAGAATTGAAGACGAATGCAATGCGTATTCTGGATAAGCATAAGATTCCCTATGAAATTATCAACTATGAATGCGATGAATTTATTGACGGTATCCACACCGCAGAAAAAACCGGTGCACCGGTGGAACAGTCGTTTAAGACGCTTGTAATGCAGGGGAAGAGCCGGCAGTATTATGTCTTTGTGGTACCGATTGCCGAGGAGGTGCATCTGAAAAATGCAGCAAAAACTGTCGGTGAGAAGTCGGTTGAAATGATAGCTGTCAAGGATATCAACCAGATTACCGGATATGTTCGCGGCGGGTGTACACCGATTGGAATGAAAAAGCTGTATCCGACTGTTATTCATGAGAGTGCACAAAATTTTGAGAAAATCTATATCAGCGGAGGCAGGATCGGTACTTCCATCACGGTGTCACCGAATGCGTTGACCGAGGTGACCGGTGCTGTATTTGCGGATATCATTCAATAGGACCTGAAAGGGCGGAAAACAGAAGAGGAGCGTGAATTTTATGAGAGAATTGTGGGAACGCGGTAAGGCAGCTGTTACGTTGCCGGCAGTGATTTGCATCATAGCCGGTATGCTTGTCATGATCTGGCCGGCACAGACGAGCATGCTGTTATGCAGAGCGCTGGCATTTATTTTACTGATAATGGGAATTGCAAATATACTGACGTATCTGGCAGACCAACAGGGCAGGAGATTTATGCTGTTCGTTGGTGGAATACTGACTGTGCTCGGTCTTGTTATTCTGGTAAGACCTTCACTGATTTTGCAAATATTGTCAATTGTGATCGGAGTTGTGCTGATTCTGCACGGGCTAAAGGATATGCAGCTTGTGGCACAGGGTAAGGAATACGAAGAGAAACAGTGGTGGCTTCCAAGTCTGTTTTCCACAGTGACGATTGTGCTTGGCGTTTCCATCATCTGGAATTATTTGCAGACGGCTGTAGTCATAATGTGGCTGCTCGGCCTGGCTCTGGTATTTGACGGAATCAGTGCCCTGGTCATATTGGAACAGGTAAGCCGTGCTAAAAAGGCAGCGCGTCAGGAAGAAGAGGCAATTGACGTCGAATTTAAGGAATGAGGAAGTGATCATATGCGTCAGATGGAATTTAAAATGGAGAGGATGGGACTTTTGAAAGTAGGCGATATCCTGCCGGTGTCGGAGGGAAAGCTTCCGACCTCCTACTATTATACATTGGGCAAGTCCTATGCGATGTCTGCAAATTATACCTTTCGTGAGCGTTTGAAGGCAACGGAGGGAAAGGTCGTAGATGTAAAAGAAACGCAGAAGGGATATTTTGTAACAGTCGAATTTGAGGAAGCGTAGTATGTCATCGGAAAGAACGGGGGAATTACCATGAGAAAAATACAAAAAGAGCACTGGCTGCGGTTGGGAATTTTCATGATAATGAGTATGGTGCTGTTTTTGGGGATGGAGCCGACTGAGACAAGTGCTGCAACCACAGTGTGTAAAGTCAGTTCCTGCAAGGTCAATTCGGGCGGAACCAAGGTCACGGTGAAGGCAAAAGTGACAAAGAAGACAAAAGCGATGGGAAAAAAGCTTTACCTGATTGAACTGAGCTCGAATGAAAAGATCCCTGTTACTACAACCAGGAAACCCGTGGCCGAAACGAAGGCACAAAAAGGGACGGTGAAGTTTACCACTTCTCTGAAAAGTGGAACCTCAGGTACCAAGCTGTATTCCAAGTTTGTGGTGGCCTATAAAAGCGGAAGTAAATACAAGGTCATCAGCGATGCCAGGTATATTACGAACCCGGAACAGATGGCAACCTATACGGGAAGCTATCCGAAGACCTATTCCAAAAAGGGACTTCAGGTGGAAAACATGCAGGATTCGATGGATCTTGGAACACAGTATACCGTGCTTAACTGGGTACTGAATACCTTTATTGCAGCGGATGGCACAGGCGAAGCCTATGAGTATAAGGGCAAGCAGTACTATTTTAACAGTCAGACGCTCAGTAATTATGATGATATCGTACATAAATACAATGAATCCGGGAGCAAAGTCACGGTTATCCTCCTCCTTGCAAATGTGGATGACTCCAATATCAATCATCTGCGTTTTACGGGAGGCAGCGCGCTTTACAGTTCGATTAAGACTTCCAATACAACCTCCTGCAGGCAGTTTGAAGCGATTATGAGCTATCTGGGTCAGCGCTACGGTCAGAAGTCTCATCTGGTGTCCGGGTGGATTCTGGGAAATGAGATCGGCAATACGAAGGACTGGAATTATGCGGGCGGCAAAGGGCTCTCTTCTTATATGGACGGCTATGTCCGCGCATTCCGTATCTGTAATACGGCAGTGAAAAGCGTGAATAAGAATGCACATGTATATCTGAGTCTCGATTATTTCTGGGCGAGGGATTTGGATGATAAGGGAACCTCTTATTTTTCAGACAAGGCAATATTGAACTCCTTTTATAAAAAACTAAAGGCACAGGGGCTGACAGACTGGTACATTGCCTACCATGCCTATTCACAGGGATCGCTGCTGCCGGAATTCTGGGACGATATCCTTGCGAAAAATTCCACGAATGCCGAGATTGTGAATTTCAACAATATGAATGTTCTGACGAACTATGTAAAGAAGAATTTCGGAAAGAACGTGAAGATCATGTTTTCGGAACAGTCCTTTACGGACGATCACGGAGAACTGGTACAGGCGGCGGCCTATGCCTATGCCTATTATAAGTGTGAAGCGAACAGCATGGTAGAAGCATTTATTTATGGAAGGCATATCGATAATGCGGGTGAAGTTGACCCGCGAACCGGAGGAGCAATGCAATGGGGGCTCAGAGATCAGAACTATAAAAAACGAATCATCTGGGACATCTATCAATATATTGATTCTCCGGACGGACTCCGCTGCACGAAGGCTCTGCTTTCTAAGATCAGTACCATTCGTTCCTGGAACAGTATCTCCGGTTTTAATAAGGCAAAATTTACAAAGATGCCGTCCAAGCGGAATAAAATTACGGGATTGTCCGTCAGCACAGCCAGCTACAGCAGCGCGAAGCTCACGTGGAACCGGGATGGAAATGCAAGCGGTTATGAAATCTACCGTGCCGATTCCAAAGGAGGAAAATACAAGCTCATTGCGACAGTCAAGAGTGCGGATACCACGTCTTATACCGACAAGAAGCTTACTATGGGGAAGACCTATTATTACAAAGTGAGGATGTACCATAAGTTTGCAACCGTAGGTACCTTGCGCGGAAAGTTCGCATCGACGAAGGTTACGGTCACAGTCGGGCCGACGATCTTTAAGGGTGTATATGGTCGAACTACCTCGGCACTCCTGAAATGGAATCAGGTAGCGAAGGCGAGCGGCTATTATATCTACCGTTCAGATTCAGAGAATGGAAAATATACAAAAATCACTACGATTACAGCTGCCGCTACCGTTGAGTATACGGACACGGGTCTTATCCCCGGCAATACGTACTATTATAAGATTGTTACCTATGTGAAAATGGGGGGTACTGCCTATACGGCAGCCGCTTCGGATATCAAGAGCGCGGTACCTGCTCCCCAGAAAGCGGCAATAACAACATTGACACCGGGTAACAACCGAATTACGGTGCAGTGGAATGAGGTGCCGTATGCAGACGGATATGAAGTATATGCCTGCAGTACGGCGGACGGAACCTATGAGAGAATCAAAGTCATCAAGGATGCTTCTACACTTTCTTACCGGAAAACGTTTACCGCGGGGGCAGAGTATTATTTTAAAGTCCGTGCCTATGTGACAGCAGGAGATGTTACCGTATACGGTTCCTACTCGAAAGCAATGAGCGCAAGAGCCTATGCGGAGACACTGGCGATAGATACAAAGGATTTGAAGCCGAAGCGTTCGGCGGACGGAACAGTCACAATCTCATGGGCAAAGAATTCCGAGGCCTATGCATATCAGGTATGGCGCAGCAGTTCCAAGAATGGTGATTATATACAGATCAAGATTCGGGATGAGGCCGGGAATGAGAGCAGTGAAGTGTTAGAGAATGGAAGCCCTGTATACAGTGTTTCGGATCAAACGGCATCTGCATCTAAGAAATGGTATTATAAAATTCGCATAGTAGAGAAGAATTCCGCAGGGACCAGTCTGTACGGAGAATGGTCTTCGGTCGTTTCGGTAGCTGCAGTTGCGGCCGCTCAGCCTCAGACAGAAACACAGCAGGCAACCGAGACAGAACAGCCGACGGAAACACAACCGGGAACCGAGACGGAACAGCCGACGGAAACACAACCGGGGACTGAAACCGAACAGGGGGCGGAAACGGAACAGGTGTCTGGCACCGAACAGTTGACAGAAGCGGAACAGGGGACGGAAACGGAACAGCCTGCAGAAACGGAGAGGCTGACCGGAACCGAACAGATGAAGAATACAGAACAAGGGACATAAAACCGGGCTTCCTCAGTTTCGGTTTATGGGGGATAACGCAAGAAAAATGTCGGAATCAGATATAATTACGCCGAATATGTTGTAATTAAAAGAAAAATGATATAAAATAAGCGTGCAGATAAGAGAGACAAGGAGCGGTAATACTCATGCGATATCTCCCGATTACAGAGATTAAGGAAGGTATGGCGCTTGGTCAGGATATATATGATGGCGAAGGCCGTATGCTTTTGGCTAAACACCAGATTTTAAATAATGAATACGCACGGAATCTCGATACTATGGGATTTCAGGGCGTTTACATAGACGATGATTTCTCTGAGGATATTGAAGTCGAAGAAGTGATCAAACCGGCAATCAAGAGTCGCGCATTAAAACTCGTACATGTTTTGTTTATGGAAGATGAAACGGCAGAAGATGCAAAAGAGTGGCGAATCCGCCAGCTGGTTACGGACGTTGTGGAAGACATTCTGAACAATGGGGATGCCATGTATAATATGATGGATCTGAAAACCTATGATGATTATACGTTTTTCCATTCGGTCAGTGTGGCGGTTCTGTCAGCGATTCTTGGAGCGCGCTATGGTATGGATGAGTATGAACTGAGAATACTTGCAACCGCGGCATTGCTCCATGATATTGGTAAGAAATTTCTTGAGGTTGATATCCTCAATGCGAAGCGTGCCCTGACAGAGGAAGAGCGCCGGATCGTAGCACAGCATCCAAGGCTTGGCTATGAATTTCTGCGGGACAATTATGATTTTGCACCCGAAGTATGCATCGGAGTGTTACAGCATCATGAATCCTATAATGGAGAGGGGTATCCGCTTCGCAAATCCGGCGAGGACATCGACATCAATGCCAGAATTATTAAACTGGCGGACGTGTATGATGCGATGACCTCCAAACGTCCCTACCGGGATGCATTGTCGCCTTCGGATGCAGTGGAATACATTATGGCAATGTGCGGTTCGGAATTTGATCCGCAGCTGGTAGAAGTATTTTTGAAATGGGTTGCCGTGTATCCGGTCGGATGTGAAGTATGGCTTTCTGACGGACGCAAGGCAGTCGTTGCGAAAAATTTCCATAATTTTGTACTGCGTCCGATTGTTAAAATTCTGGACACCGGGGCACTGATTAATCTGAATGAAGACAGAAATGCGAGGAATATAACGATCGTTCGATTGGTAGTATAGATTAAGGGACAGTTGATATTGACAAAGGGGTACTTATGACGAGTCAGGGCAGGAATGCGGTAGATACATTACTGGCAGAGAGCTTAAAAGAATTAGCTGAAAAACATCCAATTGAAAAGATTACGATTAAGGAGATAACCGACAGGGCAGGAGTCATACGGCCGACATTTTATAATCATTTTCAGGATAAATATGAGTTACTGGAATGGATTATTGAAACGGAGCTGTCCGAACCGATGAAACCGCTCATTCGAAACGGCATGATTGAAGAGGCTCTGATTTTGCTTTTTGCCAGTGTGGAGAAAGAAAAGGACTTCTATATCCGGGCAAGCCATCTGGAAGGACAGAATTCTTTTGAAAGTATTGTCCGCCAGTGTATCAAGCGGGTACTGCTGGAGGTCTTAAGGGATCATGTAACAGGAAGAGAGAGAGCCTGTCCATGGACGGATCTGGAACTGCTCGCCGAATACCATGCGCAGTCACTGTGTTTTCTTCTATTGCAATGGATTCGGACAGATATGGGTCTGTCGGCGAAAGATATGGCAGATACCTATAATTATATGATCCACCATTCCATTGAAGATATTCTGAAAGAAATATAGTTATACAAAACAGAAGGAATGTCTATTTGAAATGACAAAACAGTGAAATTGTATATCCTTGACATACAGGAAAAAGAGATTGAATATTTCCGTATCCAGTCTTTTTTTTTATACTCAGAATGAAAGGCTTGCAGACACCGGCAGCGGTGATGTAAAATCAGTTGGAGCGTAAATTTGATAGGAACAGAGAATTCGAAAATGCTGGAGGAGGACGGAACATGAACTGGATAGAGATTCTTGTGATTACACTTGCCATATCTCTTGATATATTTGCTGCGGTGGAATGCCAGGGGGCATTGGTAGCAAGGGTGAAGAAAAAACATCTGGTTTTGGTGTGCGCACTGCTCTCCGCATGGCAGGTAACGGCACTGTACCTTGGCAGTTTCCTGGCGGAGCTTCTGCGCAGCTATGACAGCAGAGAGGATTATATGTTGACCGGACGTATTATGGCATCCATAATATTTATCTGTCTTGGTATTCGGCAGATGGTCAAGGCATGGAAAAACGAGAGCATTGATGAGCGGAGAGAAGATAATCTCGGGGTCAGGCGTTTTCTTCCGATGGCAGCGGTCGCAAGTATTTATACACTGCTGACAGGTGTGGCGTTCGGGTTCCTTGAAAGCACGCTGTGGATGATTCTTCTCATGATCGTTGCATTTACGATTGTAGTGGTTGTGCTGGGGATGTACACGGGATACCGTTTTGGATTTGAACAAAAGACAAAGGCCTATATTGCAGGGGGAGCACTTCTCATTATAGGGGGAATCGATGTCATTATTCGATATATCTGTATTTAAACAAATTTGGAAGAAGCAGGATGGGAAACGATGGATATGAGGAATCTGATTGAATATCGGATTGCATGATCCATCGTTTTTGGTTATGATGGTTACAGAAGTGGAAAACAACAGGACAATTCTGGAAAGTAAGTGGATAACATGCCGGAAATTAAAATATATCAATCGCTGGAAGAGAAAAAAGAATATAGAGTCATTGAGCAGCATTCTAATGAGACGGTTGGACAGGCCTTACAGAGGGTGCAGTATCCGGTTACCGTTCCATGCGGAGGAAACGGAACCTGCGGCAAATGTCGTTTTCTCGTGCTCGAAGGAGAGACACGGATCACCGAAGAAGAGAAAAAACATCTTTCGAAAGAGCAGCTTGCGCAGGGAGAACGCCTTTTGTGCCGTGCGAGATTCATCCAAGATGGCGCGATCTGTCTGACCTGGGCGGATGCTGACCGGAAAGATGCACAGATTCAGAGCGTTGGGATGTCGGTACAGCGAGTTAAATCCGGGAACGGTAGCTATGAGGCAGCCGTCGACATCGGTACAACCACAATTGCTATGGCACTTGTGGAAAGGCAGACAGGCAGGATTGTATCCTCACTGACCCGAAATAACAGTCAGCGCCGTTATGGCGCGGATGTATTAAGCCGTATACAAAAAGCAAATGAGGGGGGAGCCTTAAGTCTGAAACGGCTTATCTGGGAAGATCTTATAGAAGGCCTGGATGTACTTTTGGGAAATACCGGGCAGGAGCCGCCGGAACGGATGATTATTTCTGCAAATACGACAATGGAACAGCTATTGATGGGAGATTCCTGTGAGAAATTAGGAAAAGCACCGTTTTTGCCGGCCGATCTCCGCTTGAGGACCGCGGCCGTCGGTGAAATCTGGGAGGAAGCTCCGCAACGTTACCGTTTTGTGCGTCTGACTGTGCTGCCCGGAGTATCTGCATTCGTGGGTGCGGATATTGTATCCGGAATGTATGCCTGTGGAATGTATGAGCAGGAAAATCCCGCCCTGTTTCTGGATCTTGGGACGAACGGAGAGATGGTAGTCGGGACGAAAGATGGCTTTCTTGCAACCGCAACAGCAGTGGGACCTGCGTTTGAGGGCGGCAATATCAGCTGCGGGTGCCCCGGAATCCCGGGAGCCATCAGCAGCGTATCCATTCTGGGACAGCGTGTCGTAACACATACAATCGGAAATCAGAAACCGGTCGGCATTTGCGGAACCGGCATTCTGGAACTGACCTATGAACTTTATAAAAACGGGATTATGGATGAAACGGGAACCCTTCGGGAAACGTACCGGGAAAACGGATATCCCGTTGCGGAAATGGAAAATGGGGATTGGATTTTTTATACCCAGAATGATATCCGGCAGTTGCAGATGGCAAAAGCAGCAGTGCGCAGCGGAATTGAAATCCTGCTTCAGGAGATGAACCTGACAGTACAGGATGTCCGAAACGTTTATCTTGCGGGTGGACTTGGCTATAAACTAAACGTATATAAGGCGGCAGGAATCGGTCTGATTCCAAGAGAATTGAAAGAGAAAACAGTTGCAGCCGGCAATACCTCTTTGCAGGGGGCCGTGCAGTTCCTGCAGGAAGCGGGTGCGGCAGAGCACATGGAAGCTATGCTGGTCCGGACTGCGGAACGGAATCTTGCCTTACATCCGGCATTTGAAGCGTACTATCTGCGTTTTTTGAATTTTGACCGATGAGCGGTCAGCTGGCGGAAGCATCCCGATGCCATTTGCTATTCGCGCACGTGATTTAAACCCTGTTCGATAATGGCCACGACATGGTCGTCGAGCAGAGAATAGTAGATCGTCTTACCGTCCCTGCGATTCTTGATCAGACGGCTCTGCTTTAAGATACTGAGCTGGTGAGAAATGGCACTCTGGGACATGCCGAGCTCGTCCGCAATATCGTAGACACATTTTTCTCCCTGATACAGTGTGTACATGATCTGAAGTCTGGTTGGGGTACCAAATATTTTAAACAAATCAGCTAATTTCTGATATTCTTCCGGATTCATAAAAACACCTCTTTGTGTGATGTGATATAATAAAAATAACACAAAACGGAGTTTTTCGTCAATGAAAGAGAAATGAGGCAACACAAATGAAGATTCTTCTGACAGCAGTCAATGCAAAATATATACATTCCAATCTGGCAATTTACAGTCTGCGGGCATACGCAGGCGCATACCGGGAGCAGATTGAACTCGCAGAATATACGATCAATCATAGAGAGGAATACATCTTAAGTGAGCTTTATAAGAAAAAGCCGGATGTACTCTGTTTTTCCTGCTATATCTGGAATATATCCCTGATCCGTCAGGTGGCGGAGGAATTTCATCAGTTGTGTCCGCAGGTCCCGATCTGGGTCGGCGGCCCGGAGGTCTCTTATGAGGCAGAGGCATTTTTAGAGGAGAATCCCTTTGTGACGGGGATTATGATCGGAGAAGGCGAAAAGATATTTGAAAACATCTGCGCATGCTACCTCCTGCAGCAGAAATCGCTGGAAGAGATTCCGGGAATCGCCTGGAGAAAAAACGGAGCTGTCTGCATCAATGGGCCGGAAGCTGTTCTGGATATGAGCACGATTCCGTTTGCGTATGAGGATATGAAGGACTTCGAAAATAAAATCATCTACTATGAGTCAAGCCGCGGCTGCCCGTTTCGCTGCAGCTACTGCCTTTCCTCTGTGGATAAAAAGCTGCGATTCCGGGACATCGGGCTGGTGAAAAAAGAATTGGAATTTTTGATAGAAAAAGAAGTGCCGCAGGTCAAATTTGTGGACAGAACCTTTAACTGTGACAAAGAACATGCAATGGCAATCTGGCAGTTTATCCAGGAGAAAGATCGGGGAATTACAAATTTTCATTTTGAAATAGCGGCAGATTTGCTGACCGATGAGGAGATTGCATTTATTGCAGGACTGCGTCCGGGACTGATACAGCTGGAGATCGGGGTGCAGACGACAAACGATGCGACGATTACGGAAATTCATCGAACGATGAACTTAAGCCGTGTGGAGGAAGTGGTCCAAAAAATAAAGAAACCGGGAAATGTGCACCAGCATCTGGATCTGATTGCAGGTCTTCCTTATGAGGATCTGACCACCTTTGCAAAGTCATTTGATGAGATTTATGCATGGAAGCCGCAGCAGCTTCAGCTTGGATTTCTGAAAGTACTGAAAGGTTCTTATATGCATGGACATACCGGTGAATATGAAGCAGTTTACACAAGCAGACCGCCTTATGAAGTGCTTAAGACCAGATGGCTGAGCTACGAAGACGTATTGCATATCAAGCAGGCGGAAGAGATGCTGGAGGTTTATTATAACAGCACCCAGTTTGCAGTGACGGTACGACTGTTGGAGCGATGTTTTGAAAGTGCTTTTGAAATGTACCGGAGAATCGGTGCATATTATGAAGAGCAGGGTTACCACGCGATGAGTCATTCGAGAAACCGTAGACTGGAGATCCTGCTGGAATTTGCGCAGACAGTGGATGAAGCGCACCTTCCGGCCTACCAGGAGGCAGCGGTCTATGATCTTTACAGCAGGGAAAATGCAAAGAGCAGGCCGGGATTTGCAGGGGATTTACAGGAAATCAGGGATGTTACCAGAAAATACTGTGGCAGGGGAAAACTTTCTCACGTGGAGCAGTTCTGGTATCTTCTTCCATTTACAGAAGAGGCAGAATACAATCTGGTTCGCCAGGAAGAGCCCTATTATATCCTGTTTGATTATGAGAAGCGGAGTCTGCTGGATCATCAGGCAGCAATGACGCGGATATCCTGGAAGGAAGCATGGAAGGAGAAACAAGGATGACAAAAAGGACAAAAGAGATACTGAACCGGCTGGATACCGCCTATGGGACGGACTATATCTGTTATCTGAACCATCAGAATGCGTGGCAGCTTCTGATTGCCGTGATTTTGAGTGCACAGTGTACGGATGCCAGAGTTAACATCGTCACAAAGGATCTGTTTCAAAAGTACGACAGGCTGGAACAGTTTGCATATGCAGATTTAAAAGAACTCGAGGAGGATATCCGCTCTACGGGTTTCTACCATAACAAGGCAAAGAACATCATTGCCTGTGCCAGAAAACTTGTGGAAGAATATGGCGGAGAGGTGCCGCGCACAATAGAGGAACTGACCGGTCTTGCCGGAGTCGGGCGAAAGACGGCAAATGTGATTCGCGGCAATGTTTATAACGATCCGAGTATCGTAGTCGATACACATGTGAAGCGCATTTCCAAAAGACTCGGTTTGACAAAAGAGACAGACCCTGAGAAGATCGAATATGATCTGATGAAAGTCCTGCCGAAGGATCACTGGATTCTTTATAATATACAGATCATTACACTGGGCAGGAATATCTGTATTGCGCGCAGTCCGAAATGTGAACAGTGCTTTCTGCAGGATCTCTGCAATGCAAAAGATAAGAAAATCTGATCCGGAGAAGAGAAAAAGATGGATAATTATGTGGTCATTGACCTGGAAATGACAGGTTTGCATCCAAAACAGGATGCAATTATCGAAATCGGTGCCCTCCGGGTCCGGAATAAAAAAATAACAGAAGAACTTCGGGATTTTGTAAATCCCTCCAGAGCACTGTCGGAAAAGACAATTGAGCTGACCGGCATCACGCAGCTGATCGCGGAGCAGGGAATCACACAGGAGGAAGCGCTGACGCTTATGGTGGATTTTATCGGGGAAGATATTCTGGTGGGTCACAATATTCTGTTTGATTACAGCTTTTTGAAACAGCTGGCAGTCAACCGGCGTACTTCTTTTGAAAAGAAAGCGGTGGATACGTTAAAACTGGCACGGAAGTTCCTGCCGGTTCCTGAGAAGAAATCGCTCGACAGTCTGTGTGAATATTATGGATTTGGAAGAAAGCAGGCACATCGCGCACTGGATGATGCGAAGGCTACGATGGAGCTGTACGAAATGCTGGAACGGGAATACCTTGCGGGAAACGAAAAAGATTTTGAGCCGAAAGACCTTCTGTACAGGCCAAAACGGCAGGTGCCGGCAACCCTGGTGCAAAAAAAGCACTTGAAAGAATTGCTGGATTATCATAAAATAAAGCTTGAACTTTCGCTTGAGACAATCACAAGAAGTGATGCTTCAAGAGCCATTGACCGGATACTCTCCGTGTATGGAAGGATTCCCGGAGACAGGAAATGACAGACTGGATACGGCAGGGCAGATTCAGGGTTGGCAATTGTTGGACTTAGCAAAAAAGATGATTCGAGGTAAAAAGATGATTAATTTTAATAATTCGAAAAAGAAGCGTATATTTGCGGGCGTAATTGTGATTATACTTGTAGGAACTATGGTTTTATCACTGGTAGTTTCTGCCTTTGTATAGGCATTAACTGCCGCTGCACACATGTCATAATATACAGAAAAGAAAATTTTCACCGAAATATATTAGTGGATATTCACCTTGAAAAACAAAGTAGTTATGATAAAATAGCAGATAAGTAAAAACAGATCAAAGGCAGTGCCTGTCGGGAAGGCAGGCTGGTAGGAGAGATATTATTATGAAGAAATGGAAAAAGATTCTTCCCATCGTGGTATTTGCGCTTATTTTTGTTGTAGCTGCAGGTGCCGCCGGAACTGCAAAGGCGGAAGAAGCTGATACAAATACAATCCCGGACAAGGTCTATATCGGTGATATTTCCGTTGGCGGAATGACAGCGGATGAGGCGATGCAGGCTGTTCAGGCTAGTGTAGATGCAATGATGGGAACACAGATGACCTTATCCGCAGGAGAGAAGCAGGTAGCGGTAACAGCGAAAGATCTCGGTGTGGAATGGGCGAACACAAATGTAGTGGAAGAAGCATTGAACGTCGGAAAATACGGGAATTTGATTGAGCGTTACAAAGCCAAAAAAGACCTTGAGAATGACGACAAGGTTTTTCCAATTGAATACAGTGTGGATGAGCAGACAGCAACAGCCTGTCTGGAGCAGAATGTTTCCGCGCTCAGTCAGGAAGCGGTAAACAACGGACTAAAGCGGGAAAACGGAGCATTTGTCTTTGTGGAAGGACAGGAAGGGATTGCGGTTGATACGAGTGCGTCGGTTGCGGCTATTGAGACGTATTTTACCGATAACTGGAACGGACAGTCCGGAACGATTGCACTTACGGCGAATGTTGTGGAACCGGAAGGATCGAAAGAGGATTTGGAAAAGGTTCAGGATGTACTGGGCGCTTTTTCTACCGATTTCAGTGATTCAGCAGCAGGACGGGTGGCGAATGTAAAAAATGCAACAAGCCTGATTGACGGAACCGTCTTATATCCGGGAGAGGAATTTTCCGTATATAATGCAATCGGACCTTTGGATGCTGATAATGGCTATGAGCTTGCCGGCTCCTACGAGAACGGCACAACGGTTGACTCTTATGGCGGCGGTGTGTGCCAGGTGTCAACGACTCTGTACAATGCAGTGATCCGCGCGGAGCTTGAGATTACGGAGCGCTATGCGCATTCTATGCTTGTAACCTATGTACAGCCGTCAATGGATGCAGCGATTGCAGGAACTTATAAGAATTTAAAATTTAAGAATACAACGGATGCACCGATTTATATCGAAGGATATACAAGCGGGAAGATTCTTTACTTTAACATATTCGGAGATGAGACCAGAGATCCAAACCGTAAAGTGACATTTGAAAGTGAGACAGTCAGTGAAGAAGCACCGACCACCCAGATCGTCGGAACGGCCGATCCGATCGGAGCTGTAACGGTTACACAGAAGTCACACACCGGAAAAACAGCCAGATTGTGGAAGATTGTAACGGTAAATGGTGTGGAAGAAAGCCGGGAGATTTTTAATAACAGCAGATATAAAGCTTCACCAAAGATTATTTCCGTAGGTACGGCATCCGATAATGCCGATGCAGTTGCTGCTATTAATGCGGCAATAGCGACACAGGATGAAGCAACAGTTTCTACTGCAGCAGCTCAATGGTGCACAGATGCAATTGCTGCAAGGCAGGCGCAGGCAGCAGCAGACGCTGCAGCTGCAGCACAGGCGGCGGCAGAAGCATCCGTTGTGGATGACGGCTCATCCGATGCGCAGCAGGATTCGTCTTCGGATACCGGCAAGAAAGATGACTCATCTCAAAAAGATGACACGTCAGATGACACTTCGAAAAATTCAGATGATTCTTCTGCACAATAGAAGGAGATACTCGTGCCAAAAGGCTGCCTCAGGATGAGACAGCCTTAAACTGTAAATAAACAAAGCGAAGGGGATCGCGATGAAAATTGGGAAAATACCGGAGAACGTATTGAAACGTTCCGTCATCAGACAGCTGCATACGAAAAGAGAGGAAGTCCTTCTGGGTGCGTCCGTAGGAGAAGACTGTGCGGCACTTTCCCTTGCGGAGGATGAAGTTTTTGTTATGTCAACCGACCCGATTACCGGAACGATACAGGATATTGGAATGCTGTCGATTGTGATTACGACAAATGACCTGGCGAGTGCCGGTGCGGAACCGGTAGGACTTATGCTTACGATCCTGCTCCCGGAGAGCTTTGAGGAAACGGGACTCAAGGAACTGATGCAGCAGCTGGAACAGGCGGCGGCAGAGGCAAATGTCCAGATTATGGGCGGGCATACCGAGGTGACAGCTGCGGTGAATCAGCCGATTGTGACCGTCTGTGGTGTCGGCAAGGCAAAAAAAGGTCAGCTTGTGACGACCGGCGGCGCGCGGGCAGGAATGGATATTATTGTGACAAAATGGATCGGACTGGAAGGTACCTCGATTCTGGCGAAAGAAAAGGAAGAGGAATTGAGAACGCGTTATTCCGGGAGTTTTCTTGATAAGGCGAAAGATTTTGACATCCATTTATCCGTGATGAAGGAGGCCGCTGCTGCCGTGAAGTCTGGCGTTGGAGCGATGCACGATGTGACAGAGGGCGGCATATTCGGAGCACTCTGGGAGATGGCGGAAGCCTCCGGCGTTGGACTGGAAATCGACCTTAAGAAGATTCCTGTTCTGCAGGAAACAGTGGAAATCTGTGAATTTTTTGAAATAAATCCATATGAGCTGATGTCGAGCGGATGTATGCTCATGGCTGCGGCAGACGGTAATACGCTGGTAAGGGAAATTGAACGAGCGGGTGTGAAAGCCACCATGATTGGCAGAGCAACGACCGGAAATGACCGTGTTCTGTTGAATGAGGAGGAACGCAGATTTTTAGAACCGCCGAAGACGGATGAATTGTATAAGGTAATCAAATAAGCAGAAAGCTGGAGGGATGAAGATGCGTGAAAAGATATTGACCTTTATTGAAAAGAACAGCAGAGTCGATGTGAAGGAACTTGCCATCGTACTTGGCGTGGATGAAGCTTCTATTTTAAATGAGCTGGAAGCGATGGAGGCAGAACATATTATTTGCGGATATCATACATTAATTGACTGGGATAAGGCAGGCGTAGAGAAAGTATCTGCTCTGATTGAGGTGCGTGTAACACCGCAGCGCGGTATGGGCTTTGACAAGGTGGCAGAGAGAATCTATAACTATCCGGAGGTGAATTCTGTTTACCTCATATCCGGAAGCTTTGATCTTATGGTAACGTTAGAGGGCAAAACATTACGTGAGGTATCACAATTTGTATCGGATAAACTGTCTACGCAGGATTCCATCCTCAGTACGAAAACGAACTTTATATTGAAAAAGTATAAGGATCACGGGACCGTAATGGCTGTACCTGCAAAAGATGAAAGGATACTGATGACACCATGAGAGATCCATTATCCAAAACAATTGTAGGGATTGAACCGTCCGGAATCCGTAAATTTTTTGATATTGTCAGTGAAATGAAGGATGCAATTTCACTGGGTGTGGGAGAACCGGATTTTGATACGCCTTGGCATATCCGTGATGAAGGAATCTATTCACTGGAAAAGGGAAGAACCTTCTATACGTCCAATGCGGGACTGAAAGAATTAAAGGTAGAGATTGCGAAATACATCAAGCGCCACTGCCATATCGATTACGATTATAATCATGAAATTCTTGTAACTGTCGGCGGCAGCGAGGCAATTGATATTGCGATGCGTGCAATGCTCGACCCTGGAGATGAAGTGCTGATTCCTCAGCCGAGTTATGTTTCCTATGTTCCTTGTGCGATTTTGGCAAATGGAACACCGGTAATCATTGAATTGAAAGAGGAAAATGAATTCCGTCTCACAAGAGAAGAACTTGAGGCGGCAATCACGCCCAAAACAAAGCTTCTGGTCATGCCGTTTCCGAACAATCCAACCGGTGCGATCATGGAAAGAAAAGATCTGGAAGCGATAGCCGAATTGGTAATCGAGCATGATTTATATGTTTTGAGTGACGAAATTTATTCGGGACTGACCTATCAGGAGGAACATGTGTCGATTGCATCTCTTCCGGGTATGCAGGAACGTACCATACTGATCAATGGATTTTCCAAATCACACGCAATGACCGGTTGGCGGCTTGGATATGTATGCGGGCCGGAGTTGATCATAGAGCAGATGCTGAAAATCCATCAGTTTGCAATTATGTGTGCACCTACCAATTCGCAGTATGCGGCAGTGGATGCATTGAAAAACGGGGATGAAGATGTGGCACATATGCGGGATGAATATAACGGAAGAAGACGGTATCTGGTACACCGTTTTCGGGAGATGGGTCTGCAGTGTTTTGAACCGTATGGCGCTTTTTATATGTTTCCGTGTATCCGTGAATTTGGTATGACGTCGGAAGAATTTGCAACAGAATTTTTAAAGGCGGAAAAAGTGGCAGTTGTACCGGGAACTGCTTTTGGGGCCTGCGGCGAAGGGTTTTTAAGAATTTCCTATGCTTACTCACTGGACAACCTGAAAAAGGCACTGGACCGTATGGAGCGATTTATTACAAGACTGCGTGAAGAAAAGAAATAGAAGGTGGATGAAGTGGCAGAGCTGAACATCGTATTATTTGAGCCGGAGATACCGGCAAATACAGGAAATATCGGAAGGACGTGTGTTGCAACCGGCACACGTCTTCATCTGATTGAACCATTGGGCTTTCAGCTCAATGAAAAGGCAATCCGTCGCTCCGGAATGGACTATTGGAAAGATCTGGATGTGACGACTTATGTGAACTATGAGGAATTTCTGGAGAAGAATCCCGGAGCCAAGATTTATATGGCGACAACAAAGGGAAAACATGTGTATTCGGATGTTGCCTATGAACCGGACTGCTATATTATGTTTGGGAAAGAAAGCGCCGGAATACCGGAAGAAATCCTGATTCAGCATCCGGAGGACTGTGTGCGGATACCGATGATTGGTGAGACAAGATCCCTGAATCTTTCGAATTCCGTTGCGATTGTATTGTATGAGGCACTGCGCCAGAATCAGTTTGATCACATGAAGCTGGAGGGTGAGCTGCATCATTTGCACTGGTAGAGATGGGACGAAAGGAACAGCATGGGAATTATTAAAGCAAGAAAATTAGTACATGAGTATATCAGACGGGATGAAGAGGGAAATGTGGAATCCATACAGACCGCGCTGGACCGGGTGGATCTAGATGTTCATGCCGGAGAATTTATTGCGATTTTGGGGCATAACGGTTCCGGGAAATCCACACTGGCAAAGCATATCAATGCAATTTTGGAACCAAGTGAGGGCAGTCTCTGGGTAGACGGCTATGATGTTTCGGAGGAAGCCAATATTTGGAATGTACGTCAGACTGCGGGAATGGTGTTTCAGAATCCGGATAACCAGATTATAGCAAGCGTAGTGGAAGAAGATGTGGGTTTTGGTCCGGAAAACATCGGGGTTCCGACCGAAGAGATCTGGAAACGTGTCGAAGACAGCCTGAAAGCGGTCGGTATGTTAAAATACAGAAACCATTCGCCGAATAAACTTTCCGGCGGTCAGAAGCAGCGTGTTGCAATTGCGGGCGTTATGGCAATGCAGCCGAAATGCATTGTATTGGATGAACCAACGGCGATGCTCGATCCGAATGGCCGGAAGGAAGTCTTAAGGGCAGTCCACCAGTTGAACAGGGAAAAGAGTGTTACCATTATTCTGATTACGCATTATATGGAAGAAGTCGTGGACGCAGATCGTGTATACGTGATGGACAGTGGGCATGTTGTCATGCAGGGAACACCAAGAGATGTTTTTTCTCAGGTGGAATCCCTGAAAGAATACAGACTGGATGTACCGCAGATCACACTTCTGGCGCATGAACTCAGGCAGGCCGGTCTTGACATTCCGGCAGGGATACTGACAAGACAGGAACTTACGGAGGCATTGATTCGCATATGTCAATAATTTTAGATAAAGTCAATTATATATATAGTGCCGGAACCGCATATGAGATTCAGGCATTAAAAGATATTAATCTGAAAATAGAAGACGGAGAATTCATCGGTGTGATCGGTCATACCGGTTCCGGAAAATCGACACTGATACAGCATCTGAACGGTCTGATGCGTGCAACCTCCGGTGGAATCTATTACAACGGAGAGGATATCTACGACAAAGATTACAATATGCGCGCGCTTCGCAGCAAGGTAGGACTGGTATTCCAGTATCCCGAGCACCAGCTGTTTGAGACGACCATTTTTGATGATGTGTGCTTTGGACCGATGAACCAGGGACTCTCTAAGAATGAAGCGGGACTGCGTGCCTTTGAGGCATTAAGAAGTGTAGGCTTGCAGGAAGATCTTTATTATCAGTCTCCGTTTGATTTATCCGGCGGGCAGAAACGCCGCGTGGCGATTGCAGGTGTGCTTGCCATGAAACCGGACGTCCTGATTCTGGATGAACCGACAGCAGGACTGGACCCAAGAGGACGTGACGAGATATTAGACCAGCTGGCACTGATGCATGAAGAGCGTAAGATTACGATTATTCTGGTTTCACACAGCATGGAAGATGTGGCAAAATACGTAAGCCGGATTATCGTTATGAACCAGGGTTCCGTAATGTATGATGGAATTCCCAAAGAAGTATTCCGCCATTACAAAGAACTGGAAGCGGTAGGACTGGCAGCTCCGCAGGTGACGTATCTGATGCATGAGCTGCGGGATCTGGGATTGCAGTTAAGTACCGATCCGACCACGGTGGAAGAGGCGAAAGAAGAGATACTTCGTATGTGCGGCAGACAGAACAAATAGGAAGAGGCAGGTATTATGTTACGAGATATCACGTTAGGGCAATACTATCCGGCAGATTCGCCGATTCATAAATTAGATCCGCGTGTAAAGTTATTTGGTACTTTACTTTTTATTATTTCGCTTTTTATTTTTAAGGGAATACCGTCGATGGTACTTGCAGTGCTTTTCCTGATCGGTGTGATCTGGATTTCCAAAGTTCCGTTTTCCTTTATGGTAAAAGGCTTGAAAGCAATCGTAATTCTGATGGTGATTACTTCGGTGTTTAATCTGTTTCTGACACCGGGAACCGCGCTGTGGACTTTCTGGATTTTTAAGATCACAGAGGAAGGGCTGAAAAATACGCTTCTTATGCTGTTTCGACTGACATTTCTGATCATCGGAACTTCGATCATGACGCTGACTACAACGCCGAATCAGCTGACGGACGGACTGGAAAAGTCCATGCATTCGTTAAACCGCGTGCATGTTCCCGTGCACGAAATTTCCATGATGATGTCGATTGCGCTGCGTTTTATCCCAATTCTGATTGAAGAGACGGATAAAATCATGAAAGCACAGATGGCGCGTGGTGCTGATTTTGAAAGCGGCAACATTGTCAAAAAGGCAAAGGCCATGGTTCCGCTTCTGGTGCCGCTCTTTGTATCTGCATTCCGCCGTGCAAATGATCTTGCTATGGCGATGGAGGCAAGATGTTACCGCGGAGGAGAGGGAAGAACCAAGATGAAACCCCTGCATTATGTGAAACGGGATTTCATGGCGTATCTTATAGTCATCGTATATTTTGCAGCTATGATCGTTTTGCGTGTTTTATGGACACACTATATAGCCGTTTAGCGGTATGTTTGGAGAGGGACTATGACAAAAAGGGTGATGCTGGTCGTGGCATATGAAGGCACAAATTACTGTGGCTGGCAGCTGCAGGCGAATGGAGTGACCATTGAAGGTATTCTGAATCAGACATTGACAGAGCTGCTCGGGGAACCGATTGTAGTGACCGGAGCCAGCCGGACGGATGCCGGTGTGCATTCCTGCGGCAATGTCGCAGTTTTTGATACCGATACGAGAATTCCGCCGGAAAAAATTTCTTATGCCCTGAATCAGAAGCTTCCAGATGACATTGTGGTGCAGCATTCCTGTGAGGTGGCATCTGATTTTCACCCAAGACACTGCAATAGCAGAAAGACTTATGAATACCGAATCTTGAACCGGAGATTTCCGCTTCCGATGTTTCGACGGGATACGTATTTTTACCACTATCCGCTCGATGAGAAGAAAATGGGAGAGGCGGCTTCCTATCTGGTTGGAGAGCATGATTTTAAGAGCTTCTGTTCCCCGTCAACGACCGCTAAGACGACAGTACGCACGATTTACAGCCTGAAGGTGGACAGGAACGGAGACCTGATCACGATTCGTGTGACCGGGAACGGCTTTTTATATAATATGGTACGAATCATTGCAGGGACGCTGATCGAAGCGGGTTCCGGTGCGAAGAAGCCGGACGCGGTCACAGATATGCTTGCAGCCTGTAACCGGAGTGCGGCCGGACCCACAGCTCCAGCACATGGGTTGACAATGATCGGAATCGAATACGAAGAAAATTTCCTATAAAACCCGATTATTCCGAAAAAACTTATTGACACACGAGGGGTCGTGTACTATACTATTTAAGTCTGACATAGTATACAAATATCGAGCCAAAGCCCCGGATTGATATTTTAACTATAAAACAAACAGTGAAGTGGAGAATGATGTGTCCGGTACATTACACATGGATTCAGGACTTCGGTTATCTATCAAGGAGGAAGACCAATGAAAACATTTATGGCCAGTCCTGCTACAATTGAAAGAAAATGGTATGTAGTAGACGCTGATGGTATGACATTAGGACGTTTAGCATCTGAGATTGCTAAAGTATTAAGAGGAAAAAATAAACCTGTATTTACACCTCATGCCGATACAGGTGATTATGTAATTGTAGTAAACGCTGAGAAAATCAAAGTAACAGGTAAAAAGATGGATCAGAAAGTATACTACAGCCACTCTGATTATGTTGGTGGATTAAAAGAAACCACATTAAAAGAAATGTTAGCAAAGCATCCGGAAAGAGTCATTGAATTTGCAGTGAAGGGTATGCTTCCAAAGGGAACTTTGGGAAGACAGATGTATCAGAAATTATTCGTATACGCTGGACCAGATCACAAACATGAAGCTCAGAAACCAGAAGCTTTAACATTTTAATAGGAGGTAAACTACATTGGCTAATACAAAGTATTACGGAACAGGAAGAAGAAAATCATCTGTTGCCAGAGTATATTTAGTGCCGGGAACAGGTAAGATTACAGTAAATAAAAGAGATATTGATGAATATTTCGGATTAGAGACTTTGAAAGTTATCGTTCGTCAGCCATTAACAGCTACCGAAACAGTTGACAAATTCGACGTATTAGTAAACGTAAAGGGCGGTGGATACACCGGACAGGCAGGCGCTGTAAGACATGGTATTGCAAGAGCATTACTTACTGTTGATTCAGATTACAGACCGGTCTTAAAATCAAACGGCTACTTAACCAGAGACCCTCGTATGAAAGAAAGAAAGAAATACGGTCTCAAAGCAGCAAGAAGAGCACCACAGTTTTCAAAGAGATAATAAGAATAATATTAAAAGCCTTGAAATATCAATGTTTCAAGGCTTTTTTATTGTGTGGCAGTCTTTTAATAAACCACCTGCTATGTAAAGGTGTTAAATGAAAGCAGGCGAGATATTTATATTCCCTGTCTATTTTCATTTTACAACTTCGTTTGACGGATAGTTATGATTTACTGAAACAGCAGGGACCGCTTAAAAATGATATCAAAATTTTGAGGTGGCCTATACGCAACTAAAAGGTAGCTAACAACCAAAAGGGTAGCGAAATAGAAAATTTATTGATTTTATTAAGGAAATTCGTATGATAGAATATGCACAAGAACAATCGTGTTGCAGGGGGTGTTGACCTCGTTCTAAAAGAATGGGGGTGATGCCTATGAAAAATCGTTTTGATTTTAAGGATTTAATGACCTTTGGTCTATTCCTTTTGGCATTCCTTACATTCGTTTTTACTTTTTGTAAGTAGCCATACATAGCAAAAACCACCCTATAAACTTTGGACGGTTAAGGGTGGCTTTGCTTCTCATATAATCGGTCAACCCCTTGTGGGCGGTTGTTCCTTTTCTGTCTATAATATATCATAAGAATTTATTTAATTCAACAGAAATTTTTGAAATGAAGCAGTGGGGGCGCTGTAGGAATCTGTGAGTAACGAACACAAAACTGACATACATGCATGAGATGCCTTAAAATCAGCCTTTTAAATGATCAAGAAGATAAACGGTCAGCCCATTTATCAGGAAAAACCTGATTTTACAAGGCTTACAGACGTTGTGTCAGGTTTGAATCCTGAAACATTCAGGGTGTCTGGAATTCAAGTTTTACAAAAACAATAAAAAATAATGCATTCAATTTGAACATAACAGCAATGTGGTATTCTCGTAAATAATACTATATAATCAGAATATCGATTACTATTATTTGGTGAGGGGATATGGGAATGGAAAAAATATTAATTATTGAAGATAACAAGGATATTAATGATATGCTAAGTCAAACTTTGGCGGCAGAAGGATATCAGATTAAATCTGTATATGATGGCTTGGTTGGTATGAGAGAATTAAAAAGCGAAACATATGATATGCTGCTATTGGATATTATGCTGCCATATAAAAGTGGAGATGAAATATTAAAAGAAGTAAGAGAATTTAGTAACATTCCGATTGTCGTACTGTCTGCCAAAAATATGATAGCGACCAAAATTGATTTGTTAAAATTGGGAGCGGATGACTATATAACGAAGCCATTTGATTTGGGTGAATTGGTTGCAAGGATCGCTGCAAATTTGAGGAGAACTCGGGTACAGAAGCAATTAGAAAGTGTTTATACCTACAAAGATATGGAATTAAATACAAGTAAGAAGCAGCTTAGAGTTGCAGGAACAGAGGTTGAAATGACCGCTAAGGAATATATGATTATCGAGCTTCTGTTAAAAAATAACGGCAAGGTATTTTCGAAAGCCAATATCTATGAGAGCATATGGAACGAAGAGTATCTTGGGGATGATAATGCGATAAAGACACATATGAGTAATATTCGAAATAAATTAAAAACAGTCAATCCCAATGAGAAATATATTGAAACGGTCTGGGGTCTGGGATATAGATTGTACAAATCTCTCGCATGAATGATCGTTTCTTTCCATATTTTTGATTTCCTAAACCTTTTCTAAACCTTTTTTCTTTACACTGGGATTAGTTAGAAATATCTTGTGAGAGGGATATGGAAAGAAAGGAAGATACAATGGAACGACCTATTTTAAAAACAGAGCATTTATCTAAAATATATAAAGGATACAAAGCATTAGATGATGTTACGATCAGGCTCAAGGAAGGAAGGATTTATGGATTAATTGGCAAAAATGGAGCGGGCAAGACTACATTCATGAGGATTATTGCAGGACTTAGTTTTCCTACCTCAGGATGTGTAGAATTATTTGGACAATCCACGTATGGCAAATATCAAAAGGAACTTCGCAGAATTGGAACACTGATTGAGAATCCAACAATGGAACGTAAATTAACGGCTAAGGATAACTTAAAGATTCATAGAACTATGAGAGGAATTCCGGATGAAAAATTGGATCAGGAACTGCTTGAGATGGTAGGATTACAGGAGGTAGGACAGAAGAAGGTCAAAGATTTCTCGCTAGGTATGAAGCAGAGACTTGGACTTGCAATTGCGCTTTTGGCAAATCCTGAGCTGCTTATCCTTGATGAACCCACAAACGGATTAGATCCGGTGGGAGTTGTGGAAATCAGAAATTTGATTAAACAGCTTTCAGAGGAAAGAAAAATTACAATTCTGATTTCAAGTCACAACCTTCCAGAGCTTTATCAGACAGCAACGGATTATATTATGATTGATAAAGGCATGGTGAAACAGGAATTAACGCTGAAAGAATTAGAGGAAAAATGTCGGCATTATATCAAAATCGAATGCGCTGATACGGAAAAGCTGGTTCATATTATTGAGACAAAGCTGAAGACCGAGAAATATAAAGTGATGCCAGATAAGAGCGTCAGGCTATATGATTATATCGATGATAAGAAGACGGTGGCTAACTTACTTTATGAAAACGAGATTATCCTTACAGAGTTTTCATCACAGGGAGATACACTGGAAAATTATTTCTTGTCGATCATTGGAGGTGAGTCAGATGTTTAATATGATAAGAGCGGATATCTTTAAAATGTTCAAAATGAAGGCTGTGGCATTGTGCGTATTGGCAAGCACTATTTGCGCACTTGGAATAGCAATTATGTTGCATGGGGTATTTAAAGGAGCTATTTCCCTGGACGGGGGAAGCGCATTTGCTCTTCTCTCAGATACAATGATAATTATGATATTGGGATCGGTGATCGTAGGAATGTTGATTTGTGGAAATTTTGAATCCAAGAACATTCATGATGAGATTGCATGTGGGAATGGAAGATTAGCGATCGTGTTGACAAAAACAGTATCTGTTTTTTTGATCGTTACAGTTTTTACTTTGCCTTATATTCTGATGTCAACCATCGGGTTTGCCACGAATATTGGATTTGGCAGATATTTTGGAGTACCGTCAGCATTTTTTGATATTCTGTCCAATGTTCCGGGCGTAGAGGTAACAAATTCATATATCTTAAAGTCAATAGTTTTGAGTTTGCTTATTACGTTAACTTACCTTGCAAAAGTAAGTATCTGTATCCCTGTTGCATTTAAAGCCAGAAAATCAATTGCAGTTATAATGATTGGGTTTGCAGCAACCTTTGCTTTTGATATCTTAAGCGTTCTTACAAAAGATATCAACGGACTAAGCTTTTTGAGATATCTTCCCTATAGTTTGGGTTACAAATTAACCTTGGATTGCTCCATTCATGTAATGATACAGAGTGCTGTGAGTAGTATTTTATTTATTGCAGGTATGTTGATTATTACAAATTTAATATTTCGAAAAGCAGAGATTAAATAAAGAAGATATACAGAAAGGCTGATTTGTCTGTGAGATATTTGGTGTTTATTTTAATTATTATGATAGCTTTATTGTTGCTGTATATTTATATTTTAAACAGGCAGTTAAAACGAATGTATGAAATACTGGAACGACGTGTAAAGGAACAGACATCCCAGATGATAAGTGTGGATATGACGAACCGTAATGTCAATAAGCTGGCAAATTGCATCAATGAATGTTTAAAAGCAGAGGAATGTCTCCGATTGAAATCAGTTCGAGAAGAGAAGATGTTTAAGGAGCTGATTTCAAATATTTCTCATGACTTAAGGACACCGCTTACAGCGATAAAAGGTTATCAGCAGATGTTACAGAAGAAATCACTGACAAAAGAACAGGAAAGTAAATTAATTACAGCGATGAAACATACAGATGCACTGGGACAGCTGATTGAACACTTTTTTGAGTATACTTTCCTGATGAACTATACACCAGACTGTAATCCGGAGAGAATTAATTTGACAAATCAGATCGCTGATTATTTAACCAGTTCAATTGTACTATTTGAAGATAACAATATGGAAGTAAGCTATGATGATTCCTATCCAATCTATGTATTGGCAGACAGGGAATTATTGGGTAGAATTATACAGAATCTTATAAGAAATTGTGTGCAGTATGCGAGCGGGAAAATCTATATAAGTATCATCAAAGATGAAACAAATAAGGATAGCGATATGGCAGGAGTTTCATTTTTAAATGATGTTTTGGATGACCATAATATGAATGTGTTACAATTATTTGACAGATTCTATACAGCGGATAACCCCAGAAAACAATCAACGGGACTTGGATTGACCATCGTTAAACAGTTGACGGAACAGATGAATGGTAAGGTGAGCGCAGAGCGAAAGGATGGTGCACTGGATATCAGAGTGTTTTTTCCAAAAGCATGAGATTGAGCTGTTTCAAATCAGAGGAAGAAGTAAAAAATATTGGAGTAGTTATAAGTGAGGAGGAAAGAATAAAAAAATGGGAACGCCTTGAGGCGTAAATAAATGCCCTGGGTGAAACACATGTGCAATAATGAACACTACAAACCATGTATTTCCGAGCTTTTCAAGCTCTCAAGCGGGACAGATAGATAATCAAATATACGTTTCAGGACGTGCGAGAACGATTCTGAATATGTTATTACGTTCAGGGACATTTGTCTAGGGGTGTTTTTTTTAGCTAACTGTGGTAAAATAAATTAAGGATAATACGAGGTGACATGTTATGGATAGTTCTATCCCTTTGGTTGTTGCAATAATTGGTGCCTTTGGTTCAATTATTACTATTTTTATAAACAAATTTAATGATACAAAGGCTCAGTCCCGTAAAATAAAAGAAAAATAATATACAGATTTTCTAAGTAGTTTAGCAATGGCCCAAATTGCCGATAATGAAGAAATACATAAAATTAATATGCAGTTATCATCGCGTATACAAAATATTTATTTAGTAGGAAGTAAGTCTGTACAAAAGGCATTAAGTGAATTTCTACTGGTTTTTAAACAAGAGACCAATAAAGAGAAGCAGGATAAGTTATATGCAGAGTTGATATTGCAAATGAAATTAGATTTGTATAGAAGAAAGGCCATAAAAGAGTATTTTACGAGGAAGGCTGATATATCACTGGATAAAATAGAATTTACTGTTTTTAGCGGTGAAAAAGGTAAGTGATCAAATTATAGTAAAGTAATATAGTGGGAGGTAAATATGCCAGAAATATCCTTATTTTATGGAATTAGAGTAACAATGTATTACGATGATCATAATCCGCCACATTTTCATGCGGAGTATAACAGTAATAAAGCCATTGTGGATATTTGTAATGCTAGAATAATAAAAGGTTCCTTGCCATCCAGACAACTTAAATTGATTTTAGCGTGGTGCGTAATTCATCAAGATGAATTAATGCAAAATTGGGAATTATCTAAAGATGGAAAACCATTAAATAGAATAAATCCATTGGTATAAAGTGGAGGTGAGAAACTATGATTCCTGAAATAATTCAAGTTGTTCCAAATGAAAATTACACTGTTATAGTTTATTTTGACGATGGAAAGATTGTTTTATATGACGTAGCGCCATTATTGGAGAAAGAGATTTTTCGACCATTAATAGATAAGAATATTTTCATAAATGCATGTACAATCATGAATGACACATTGGCATGGGATTTGGAAGGTAATAGGAATGCGAGTAAGTGCATTGATATTGATCCAGATACACTGTATGCATTACAAGCGATAGAGGATAGAATAGCATAAGTAAAATTATGGAGCGTCCTGCGGCGTAATGAAGTGTCGCGGGTGTGAATCGCATGTGCAACAACAATGAACACTACAGGCCCTGTATTTCCAAGCTTTTCAAGCTATCAAACGTTTGATAAAGAGATAAGAATTATTGTGAATTGCAGTCTATGGAAAGAATCCCCAAGTGCATTGGAGGGATTCTTTTTTATATGCTGCAATGCATTGAATCAAGGTGGAGAGTAGGATGAGTAATAGATGGTGCAGGATGTTTCCCGACTTTAGTTTCCACCGCTCAAGTATTCCGCAGTTAGCCGGCTGCGCCATCCAAAAGCAAACTATGGAGATGCTTCTAATAAATCAAAATCTATGATATACTAAAACACAACAAAAGCTTATTTGCGTTATTGAAAAGAATTAGAAAGCGCAAATATACTTAAGATTATTTATATAACCCATGCTAATACATAGACCAAATTTACATTGAAAGCGATTGTGAGGTGGTTGAATGGAAAATTTGAATCCTGAGTTTATAAACTTGACAACAGAGAACCTTGCCAATGAGCATTTATGTTGCATTATCCGCAGTAGGAAGCCACATCAAGGTATTGATGCGAAGCGAGAATGGCTGTCTGACCGACTAAAGGAAGGCCATGTCTTTCGAAAGCTAAATGCGAAGGCTACGGTTTTTATTGAATATGCGCCTCTTGAAACCGCTTGGGTTCCCATCACTGGTGATAACTATTATTATCTGTACTGCTTATGGGTTACTGGCAGTTACAAAGGAAAAGGGTATGGGAAATCACTGATGGAGTATTGTTTGGCTGATGCCAGAGAAAAGGGTAAATCTGGGATTTGTATGCTTGGATCAAAAAAACAAAAATCATGGCTTACGGACCAGTCGTTTGCGAAAAAGTTTGGTTTTGAGGTTGTTGATACTGCCGAAAATGGATATGAATTACTCGCACTTTCTTTTGACGGAACAACACCAAAGTTTACACAAAATGCCAAAAATCAAAAAATTGAAAGCGAAGAGTTAACAATCTATTATGATATGCAATGCCCCTATGTCTGTCAAAACGTTGAACTGATAAATCAGTATTGTGAAATAAATAATGTTCCGGTATCTCTCATTCAAGTGGATACGCTGCAAAAAGCAAAGGAATTGCCTTGCGTTTTCAATAACTGGGGTGTGTTTTATAAAGGAAACTTTGAGACAGTGAATTTGCTGCTAGATGTCAATTATTTAAAGCGAATACTCAAAAAATAAAATTATAATTTTGGCTACCGTTCAAAACGATTCAGAACCTCTCCGGATATTTGTCCTGAGAGGTTTTTGTATATTTTACGAGTGAATTATGGTAAAATCTCAATCAATATGTCTGACATATTTTAGATTGTCAGCTTGATAATACGATTTTGGAGAAGCGGAAACATGGAGCCATATTATTATAGTCAGATGAACAAACAACAGCAAAGAATTTATCAGGTGATTAAGAGCGGTCTGGAGTCGCTTGCACTAAGCTTTGATGTTCAAAGAATAGAAGGTAAAGAACTGAGCGACATTTTTTACAAGTTAAGATTGGATTGTCCGGAGATCTTTTATGCTTCGACCTTTCATTATTCGTTTTACGAAGATTCCACACTGGTGAAAATAAAACCGGTTTATTTATTTGAAAAAAATAAGATCAGAGAGCATCAAATAGCAATGAGTTCCAGAGTGGAGAAACTTGCCCGCGTGGCAAAAGAGAAAACTGACTGGGAAAAGGAACAGTATATTCATGATTTTATCTGTGAAAATGTAACTTACGATAAGCTGAAAAAACAATATTCGCATGAAATTTTAGGCCCGTTGGGGCAGGGGGTCGGCGTCTGTGAGGGAATCGCAAAATCTGTAAAGATTCTTTGTGATAAGCTTTCGATTCCCTGTATTGTTGCTATTTCAGAAAATAATCCGGAAAAACAAATCAAATATCGTCATGCCTGGAACGTGATTCAAATCAATGGAGTATGGTATCATCTGGATGCTACTTTTGATAATTCGTTGGGAAAAAAAGAAGTGAGATATGACTATTTTAATTTAGATGATAAGAGTATGTTCAAGGATCACGAGCCTGTTATATACAAAGTTCCGGCGTGCAGCGCGGGTGATCACTTCTACTATAAAGAGAAGAAACTTTCATTTACCAGGCAGGAAGATGTAACAAAGCGTTGCCTTCAGGCAATCAAAAAAGGGAAAGTTCTAACCTTCCATTGGAGAGGCGGCTATCTCACCAGGGCCGTCATGGAGGAATTACTGCAAATCATAGCTGAGACCGCCAGGGAAAAGAACAGGTACAGTCAGATTTCTATCAACTGGGCACAGGCAGTCATTCGTGTGAAGTTCTTCCAGGAGCAGGTGAACGATTCGGTGAAGATAGAGGATGCCTACCAGGAGGAGAATGATACGGCCCAGTAAGAGATCTGGAAAGTAGGTGCTCCTAAGATGTGCACTGTATTTCAGTGCCAGACGAATTCGTATTTCCAAAGCTCCGCAAATAGATCACATTCCGATCGGGATCATAAAAACTCATATTTATAGCTCCCCATGGACGAAGAGTGGGCTTTTCTATTATTTCAACTCCGAAAGCAAGCAATTTCTGATATTCTTTATTGATATCGTCCACTGTGAAAGCAAGACACATATTTTGATTCGAGTTATTTTTGTGCATACCATCATTGTAAATAGTCAGCATTGTTTCCTCTGAAATAATTGTTTGATGAACGTTATCATTACTATTGTTATCTGTCTCAAGCAATGCTTTATAAAAATTAGCTAATTGAATAACATCGTTCGTGATAAATCCTACCTCTCCTAATCTCATAGACTCCTCCTGATTTTCTGATTTATCTTCTTGCTGTCATCAAGTTTATCATGTTTTCAGATAGAATAGCAACTGTATTACAGGTGCACGGCTCCCTGCTTATCAGGAGCGGTCTTCACCGTTAACAGCTCGTGCATGACGATCATCAGTACAAGAATCAGCAACAGATAGACTGGCAGTAATGCCACATTGATGTGACTGGCGATCAATCCAAAGATTGGCGGCACAAGACAGGTCCCCACATAGGCACTTGCCATCTGCACGCCGATGATCGCCTGGGATTTATCCGCTCCAAAATGTGCAGGCGTAGAGTGGATGATACATGGATAAACCGGTGCACATCCAAGACCGATCAATATCAATCCCACCAGAGATACGGATTCATTCATAGGCAATAACATTGCGAGAATTCCAACTGCGATGATTCCCTGACCGAGGCGAATCATTTGTACATCGTTCAATTTCATGGTAATAAATCCACTCAATGCTCGTCCGATTGTAATCCCAATAAAGAACATACTTGCAAAGCTGGCTGCTGTTTCAGCTGCCACTCCTTTATAAATCGTCAAATAGCTGCATGCCCATAAGCCGGTCGTCTGTTCCAAAGCGCAATAACAGAAAAAGCAAAGCATTACTTCCCTGGCACCGGGGATATGAATGATCTCCTTTAAAGACAGTGCTTTACCGGCAGTGGCATCATCACCGGAGACACTTTCTCCGGCTGATTTTCGATCTTTCCACAATGGAAGACTGAAAATCAAAATTGCGGTGAGCACGATCTGCAGAATGGCGATATATCGGTATCCGGTGTTCCACCCTTGTCCGCCGGTCAATGCATATCCCATAATGTATGGGCCAACTGTGGCACCCACACCCCACATACAATGCAGCCAGCTCATATGGCGGCTTTTATAATGAAGAGCAACATAATTATTCAAAGAAGCATCCACACTTCCTGCTCCAAGTCCATAGGGAATCGCCCAAAGACAAAGCAGCAGAAAGGAATGCGTGATGGAAAAACCGAATAATGCAACGGCTGTCGTAGCCACACTGATTGCCGTCACTTTACCGGTTCCAAGCTTACGTGTAAGCCGGTCACTCAGCAGACTGGATACAATGGTTCCGAATGCAATGATCATAGAGATAATGCCGGCATAAGAAACAGATACGCCGAACTCAGGATACATGGATGGCCAGGCAGACCCCAGCAAAGAATCCGGCAGTCCAAGGCTGATAAACGCAAGGTAAATAATAATTAACAATAATTGAATCATATTGTGTGCCCCCTTCTCTTGTCATATAATAATATCATCACATACAGAAAAATTATATAATATATTCTTCATATTATATAACAAAATCATCATTTTGGAGGGAATATGGCGATATCAATATGTACCGTTACGGTAAATTCAAAGGGTGAGGAATTGCAAAAACACGGAACCTTTCCATTTCCAATTGCATATTACGAAGAAGATTTATCAGAAGCATCCATTCCATGGCACTGGCATGAAGATATTGAGATGATATGGGTTACGTCTGGTTCTATAAAAGTATTGATCAATACGACAGAACATATCGTGAACAAAAATCAGGGTATCTTTATCAATGCCGGTCTTCTTCATGCAGTTCAGTCAAACGCCAATGAGGAATGCGTCTTACAATCGGTTGTATTTCATCCTAGACTCATTGGGAGTATTGACAGTGTATACTGGCAGAATTATGTGGAGCCTGTGATTCAGAATAAAAACCTTCCTTTTGTTTTCCTGGAAGCATCAATTTCCTGGCAAAATGAGATTATCAGGCGCTCCAAATCCGCATGGAAGAAACTTGATCAGAGAGAAACTGGATTTGAACTATATGTTCGAAACGAATTGTCTGAAATCATTCTGATTTTATGGAAGAACCACTCCCTATGTGAAGCAACACCAACTACACGAAATATTCGGAATGCAGATCGAATCAAAGCAATGCTTCAATTCATTCAGAATCATTTTACAGAAGAAATAACCATTGCGGATTTAGCAAGAGAAGCCTTAATAAGTGAGAGTGAAGTTCTTCGCTGCTTTCACAATACGATTTACATAACGCCGAATCAGTATGTAAAACAATACCGTATTCAGAGAGCCGTCCGAATGTTAGCCGATACGGATCTGACCTCTCTTGAGATTGCTCTTGAATGCGGTTTTCAAAACAGCAGCTACTTTACAAAGACTTTTAAAGCGCAGATGGGGATCACACCGATCTGCTATAGGAAAAGCAGAAACAGCAGGGCGTAATCACACCAGACCTTGTTTGCAAGATGGTTTTCAAAAATAATATGAAAGTTTCGTGATGGTTGATTTTGTATCACAAAGTATCGCAAGGCTCCATTGTTTTACCGATTTGCGTTTTGTATAATATAGGTAACAGGCAGTTAATCGCTTGAGAAAGGAGAAGGGTGATATGAATTTGCTTCATATTTCAGAAAATTTATTGAAATTGCGTCATGATAAGAAAGTAACACAGGATGAAATTGCTTCTTTTTTGGGGGTGACAAAAGCATCTGTTTCAAAATGGGAAAATGGGCAAAGTATGCCGGACATACAATTATTGCCGCAAATTGCTGTCTATTTCGGGGTGACTGTCGATGAGATACTTGGATATGAACCGCAGCTTGGCAAAGAACAGATTCAACGGCTCTATCAGGAACTTGCGGAAGATTTTGCCTCCGAAACATTTGACAATACGATGGAAAAAAGCAGATTACTCGTTCACAGGTACTACTCCTGTTACCCGTTTCTGCTGCAGATCTGTGTCCTATGGCTCAATCATTTCATGTTAGCGAAATCTCAGGATGTACAGCAGAAAATCTTGAATGATATATCAAATCTCTGTGAACGAATACTTCAGGAGTGCAAAATAATAGAAATCTGTAATCAGGCATTATCTTTTAAGGCCATGATTAATCTGCAGCTTGGGAAACCGCATGATGTCATTGCATGTTTGGAAGAAATGGTCAAAACACAAAATCTTTCCGGATCGAATGACGCAGTGTTGATACAGGCTTATCAGCAGATCGGAGAAACAGATAAGGCAAAAAGCAGCGTGCAAATTTCCCTGTATATTCATTTAGTTACACTAGTCAGCACTGCGGCTATTCATCTCTCCGTAAATAGTGAGAATCTTAACCTGTGTGAGGAGACGATACGGCGAACAGATTCTGTTATTTCTGCTCATGATTTGCATAAACTGCATCCTAATTCCGTGGCGCAGTTTTCTTATCAGGCGGCAGTTGTCTATGCCATACACAAGCAACCGGATAAAGCGCTGGAACGGCTTTCTAAATTTGAACATGTTTTAAACTATCTGCTGACTGGAGATAATGTCAATCTGCATGGAGACAGCTATTTTAATGCGCTTGATTCATGGTTTTCACAACTTGATCTTGGTGGAGCTCCGCCAAGAAATAAAAAATTAATCGTAGATAATGCGGTGCAATCACTCAGTCACCCGGCTTTTACAGTATTGGATCATACAGACCAATTTCAAAGAATCAAACAAAATATCAGGAAGGGAGGATATGCAGAATGAATAAAATAATCGAGTACCTGCCATTTATTCTTCCGCTTGTGATAGCGGAACTGGGTCTTTTAATTTATACCATTCACCATATTCTGTCACATCGGAATTACAAACATGGGAATCGTATCGTTTGGCTCGTGATTGTGATTGTCGGTATGGAATTTGTTGGGCCAATACTGTATTTTTTGATTGGCAGAGAGGACAATTGAAATGGAAATGTTGACGGTATCTCATATTTGTAAGCAATTTGGTGAAAAGAGGGTACTTTCTGATTTGAGTTTTTCCGTACCGGCAGGCAGCGTTTTTGGTTTTGTAGGACAGAACGGTGCGGGTAAAACCACAACCATGAAGATGATACTCGGCCTTATTGCCGCTGACAGTGGAGAAATTTACATAAACGGCGAAATGGCTGCGTATGGACAGAATAAAACGAACCGTTATGTTGGCTACCTGCCGGATGTTCCTGAATTTTATTCTTATATGACGCCTGCGGAGTATTTAAAATTCTGTGGTGAAATTACGGGAATGAAAACGGATAGAATCAAAAGCAGAGCAGCCGACCTTCTTGCACTCGTCGGATTAGAGAATGAAAAGAGACGCATAAAAGGCTTTTCCCGCGGGATGAAACAGCGGCTCGGTATTGCGCAGGCACTCTTAAATCAGCCCAAGCTGCTTATCTGTGATGAGCCGACCTCTGCCCTCGATCCGATAGGCAGAAAGGAAATATTGGATATTCTGGTATCTTCAAAAGAAGAGACAACGGTACTTTTTTCAACGCATGTCCTTTCGGATGTAGAACGGATTTGTAATGAGATCGCATTTATAAAGGATGGAAAGATAGCGCTGAGTGGAACCTTGGAGCAGATCAAAAATATGCACCAGGCAGAAGGTTTTGAAATTGAGCTTGAAAATCCGGCAGACGCGGATCAGATTCTTGCGGTCTTTTCAAACGGAAAGAAACGTACGGAAAAGCAGATTGTTTTTGAGGGGATAAAGGAGCAGACAATGACAGACGTATTGGGGTTTGTTGTCAATCAGAAACTTGCGTTTACAAAAGTTGAGCGATTGGAGCCTACGCTGGAATCTTTATTTTTGGAGGTGGTTCGCAAATGAAAACACTCATTGCATTTTTGAAAAAAGAGTACATGGAACTGATCCGTTCTGGAAGATTGACCATACTTTTTTTTGTTTTTGTACTTTTTGGCATCCTGAATCCGGCTATAGCAAAAATAACGCCGTGGTTGATGGAGTCAATGGCAAGTTCGTTGGAAGGTTCAGGATTGGTTGTAACAGAGATAAAAATCGATGCAATGACTTCCTGGACGCAGTACTATAAAAATATAGAAATGGCGCTGATTATCTTTGTTTTGCTTGTAAGCAATACCTTTACGAAAGAGTACCAAAGCGGTACGCTGGTCCTGGTATTGACCAAGGGTTTATCACGCTTTAAAGTTGTTGCTGCAAAGACAGTAGTTATGATGCTGCTCTGGACATTCTGCGATTGGTTGTGTTTTGGGATTACTTATGGATATAACGCGTATTATTGGGATAACAGCGTTGCTGCGCATTTATTCTATGCTGCGTTCTGCTACTGGCTGTTTGGGATATGGGTTTTGACACTTGTTGTTATTTTTTCATCACTTGCGCAGAATAACACGTCCGTTCTGGTTGGGATTGGAGGCACGTTCCTCGCATTTAGCCTGATTGGCATGTTTTCAAGTGTAAAAAAATATTTGCCAATCAAGCTCATGGATGGTTTGTCCTTATTGTCTGCGGAAGCGACGAAAAAGGATTTTGATGCTGCCATTGTAATAACAATCATCTTTTCAATTATTTTGATTGGATGTAGCATTATAATCTTTAATCGAAAGTTGATTTCCTCGCAAAGAGAAGCATGAATCATTTCTGGTTTCAGAAGCTCTGTATGGATCAAGAATATGACATCGGAGAAAGCCGTCACAAACAAGTGACAAATACCGGCTTCAAGTCCTATTTTGCGGCGTCTTCTTGCAGAGCCTTTAAAGCGGAAACTGCGCCGCCATCGTACAGGACATCTACGCCGCACAGATAACTACATTCATCGCTCACCATAAATGCCATCATTTTGGCGATTTCTTCCGGTTCACCAAGACGTCCCATAGCACCTCTTAAAGCAAACGCAGCAGCTTGTTCTCCTTCGACCTCACCCATTGGTGTTTTAAATGTTCCCGGAGAAATGGAAACGATCCGGATGCCCTTCTTTCCATACTGAACGGCCATTCTGGAGGTGTACCATACTACAAAATTTTTCGAAATAGTATATGCCATTCCGGCTTTCTGTTCTTCCGGTACGGAAAGAAGCATTTGATTTGCGGCAGATTGGAATGCATTGACGTCCTGCAGGCTTAGCTGATAGACCTGTTTGGGTACGCTGTTTTCCGGCAGCATATAGGCCGACATGGAGGAGACATTCAAAATGCAGCTGCCTTCTCCCATGATTTCAGCGAATGCTTCATCAATATGAATGGTTCCAATTGCATTGATCGCAAAGATATCCTCTCCGCTGGCCATGTGAGGGGAAACACCCGCAGCATGGATGACAGTCTTAACATTTCCCTGCGCACCGGCATATGCAGCCAGTTTCTTCACAGATTCCTTATCTCCAATATCGCATGAAAATGCTTCTGCATCGATTTCCAATGCTTTTAGTTCTGCAATTGCATGATCTAATTTAGATACGGTTCTTCCAACTAAAATTATTTTTTGGGATTTCCCAAGAATTTTTGCGGCTTCCAGCCCCATTCCGCTTCCTCCGCCTGTTACGATACATATAGGATCCATATGAACCTTCCTTTCCTTATTTATCTATTTTTCTATTATATTATTTCGTGTATAATGAATTCAATCAACAAATTCCGGAATCTGTTGGTTTATCCGGGAATATGTCTGCTTTTACATCTTTATCTATGTTACTTCGAATACGACAAAAGAGGGGTATTTTATGGAGTTAAATCCGAAAATCAGCAAAAGTAAGTTATCCTTAAAACAGGCGTTGCTTATTTTAATGAAGAAAAAAAGGTTTCATAAAATTACAATCAAAGAACTGTGTAAACTGGCTGATCTGAATCGATCCACATTCTATGCGAATTATGAAGATATGGATGGGTTGCTGTTTGATATACATACTGATTTCTTTGATGGAATAGCCCATCTATTGGGAGGCGCAAAGCGGGATTCGCAAGAAACCGGTCAGGAAGAATATACCGGTGAATTAACAGAAATTATAAACTATCTTGCCGCAAATAAGGAGATATTTCAGCTTTTACTTTCGAACAACGAAGACAATTTATTTGAAAAAAATTTATTGGATTATTATGAGAGACTGTATGTCACAGAAAAGGATACTTATATAGAGCGTTATATGTTTATCTATCATTCAATTGGAAGTTTTTCCCTTGTCAGACAGTGGCTGCAGGATGAAGCACCTTGTTCGGCCGAAGAATTGGCCAGATTGATTTGTGCAATGTCAGACAGTGCCAGAGAACGTTAGGAAAAGACATTACTGGCATATTTTTAAAAAAAAGTAATGAACCTCCCGGGACTTTTGTCCTGAGAGGTTTTTCTTTTGAAAATTTTCTATTGACCATCACGTTCCGTGATAGTGTATGATAAGTGCATAGATAAGTTAGAAATGTTTGTCGACAATATTTGTTAGCTTTCTTAAAAAAGAAACGGGAGCGGATGATCATGAGAACAGTAAAACAGGTGGCAGAATTATCAGGGGTAAGTGTAAGAACTCTACAGTATTATGATGAAATTGGTGTATTTAAACCAACAGAAATCAGCGACTCCGGGTATCGTTTATATGATGATGAGGCTCTGAAGGTATTGCAGCAGATTCTGTTTTTTAAGGAATTGGATTTCCCGTTAAGCGACATCCGCAAAATAATGAAAGATCCCAAATATGATAAAATAAATGCATTTAAAAAGCAGAAAGAGCTGATTAAAGCAAAGCGTGACAGGTTAAACGGATTGCTTGGTCTGTTGGAAAAGCTGGAAAAAGGAGAGAATAATATGAGCTTTAAAGAATTTGACATGAGTGACTATATTTCAGCACTGGAAAAATTTAAACTTGAAAATACAGAGGAAGTGATTAAAAACTGGGGAAGTGTGGAGGCCTTTGAACAATTTGTTACCAAGATAAAAGAGAAAGAAACTGAGGTTGCAAAAATGGCAATTATGCAATACGGAAGTATTGAAAAATATACAGCGGCAATGAAGGATAATCTTGCGCATTTTTCGGAAAGAAAGGAAAAAATAGAGCATGCAAAAGAAAAAAATGAGGCTAATCTGGAGAGAAGCAAACGGCTCACGAGAGAATTGGTGGCGGATTTGACAAGGAACGTAGAATCTTCTAAGATACAAAGTATCATCGGTGAATTAGTACAGATGAGTGAAGAAGTAACACAGGGAATCGATATGGGGGAAAACTTCTGGGATTTGGTCATAGATGGATTTCTTCATGATGCAAATCTGATTGCAGCGAATGATAAACTGCACGGTGAGGGTGCATCAGATTTTATGGGAAGAGCTTATCAATATTATTTTAGGAAATAGTGGGAAATGAAGCCAGGGAGGTAGAACTGTGGGCTATTATGCGAATCGCATGGCGCTGGAACTTTTCTATAAGTTGAAAGAAAAAATTAAGGAACAAAAGAAAGCGAAAAGAATTGAGCAGAGGCAGAAGAAAGAGGCGCGGAAAGAGGAATAAAATTGCAGTTTACATGCTGATTTGTCGTAAGCAGGAAAAGGCGATCATTCAATCGAATGGTCGCTTTTTCAATTCATAGAAAGGAAAAGTCTGCTCATCGCGAAACAGTTTTGGGCCAGAAATTTAATTATGTTACATTAGGGTAATACGGACATATCTATAAGAGGTGACTGGAATGATAAAATTCGAACAACTATGCAAGGATAATTATCCGCGCATTTATAAATATATTTTAGGAATGATCGGGAATCAGGAATATGCCAAGGATCTGACGCAGGAAGTATTTTTGATTGCTTATAAAAAGGGAGATGGATTTGAAATGCACGATAAACCGGAAGCCTTTCTTTATAAGACAGCAAAAAATCTGGTCTTTGCATATTGCAGACGACTCCAAAGAGAGGTTTTGCAGGAGCCCGATGAAGATATACCGAGCCATGAGGGGGATCTGTTTGAACAATTATGTAAAATGCAGGAAGACAGCATAGAGGATGAAAAATACAAAGGCGAAGTGCTGCAGCAACTCTCTGCGAAAAATCGGATGCTGTACGAAGCGTATTATATGGAACATAAATCGATGCGGGAAATCGCAAAAACCCTGGGTATCAGCGAAGTCGCGACCAGGATGAAATATGTAAGATTGAGAAAAGAAATAAAAAGTGTTGTGAGTAATTTGAAACTAGGTGAGTTTTAATTTGTTACATTCGCAGGATAGGAACATGTATAGATACAAGGTTAGCGCGAACCAAAAAAGAAAAGGAGTGAAAACTGTGAAACAGATAGAAACTATTGAAGTTGCAGCTTTAAAGAAACAGATCGATCAGGAACTGGAAAGCGAAAATTATGAAGCAGTAGAATCGTTGACACAGAGGCTTTGCGAAATGCAGGGATTCGAGACAGAGACACAGATGCCAAAATCGTTTGTTTTCACAATCAAATTAAAAGAAAAGGCGGAAAAATTAATGAGTATAAAACGAAATACAGTAAAGGCGGCAACATTATTATTGGTACTTGGCGTTTCCGGAGGGTCGGTTTATGCAGCGGTACAGCATTTTAAAAGTGCGGAGCATATGGAATACGGACTGATGGCCGGAGATACGGATGCTGTTACGGAAAGTGAAAGCGAGGTGGCAAATAAAGCACTTTTGGAAAGCAAGAATAAAGTTGAAATCGTTTCTACAGAACAAGGAGATGATTCTGTTGCATGGTTAACGAAGGAAGTCCGTAAGGAAACGCATATCGGGTATCTTTCGGATGATAATGTTACGTGGAAAGAAGATGTACCGGATGTGGCAGATGTAACGGAATATTCCTATCAGGATTATTCTGCCGCCTGCACGGATACCGATATGCAGGAACTATTTGAAACATCCTTCGAGCAGGATGGAAAGGCTGTTTATACGGAATATCACCACCAGTCGGAAGATGCAGCGGATGCGGCAACACTGGTATCTGATTTCAAATATAACAATGGCAGTTTTACGGTGAATGAATCAAAAGCGCTGGATTGGGATGGTACCGACATTGCGAGCGCAGTTATTACGAGTACGGAGCCGGTCACAAATCAGAGAGAGTATGTGGCTGCAAACGGAGAAGTATTTAAACTTAGCGACGATACTGAAACCGGTGTATTGCGAACTACCGTATTGGTTTCTTACGATGCGTATACAGCGATTATTACGTTCACGGATTTGTCCGATCAGGAAATACATGAGATCTTAGATGCGATCCATATTGGACACTAGCAGCAGGTTCGTCAAACTGATCTCCGTGTTGGTGTTTCGGAGGAAGGCAGATCACGACTGGCAAAATAATTACGAAAGTATCTATTGACAAATCAGTTTTAAGTGATTAAAATGATTTTAATGACAAAGATAAATGCGATGAAGGAAAGTAGTAAACATGAATGAGGTTGCAGAGAGAGGATGGCAGGTGAGAATCCTTACGGAGTTCATGCTGAAGCAGTTCCGGAGCAGGGATGCCAAACGGTACATTACAGATGGATGTGCTCAGTAGGTTTCAACGTGTTCCCACGTTACAGGGATACACCATGATGGTGGTGGATGAGAGCAGGATTTCCTGAATTTAGGTGGTAACACGGATATTAGTATATTCGCCCTAAGCGTAAGATTTTACGTTTAGGGCTTTTTCTTTGCCATAAAAAATAGGATAGAGGTGCTTGATATGAGAACATTTGAAAAATCATCGAAGCTTGATAATGTGTGTTATGACATCCGGGGACCCGTTATGGATGAAGCCAATAGAATGATTGCGGCAGGAGAGAAAATTGTAAAATTAAACATTGGAAATCCGGCACCGTTTGGTTTTCGTGCTCCGGAAGCAGTGATAAGGAGTATGGCTGAAAACCTTACCGACACGGAAGGATATTCAGATTCGAAGGGATTGATCGGTGCAAGAAGAGCTATTTTGGAATATTGCAAGAGCAAAAATATGCCGAATATCACTGAAAATGATATCTATACGGGCAATGGTGTCAGTGAACTCATCACATTGTCGATGCAGGGGCTTTTAAACGATGGGGATGAAGTGCTTGTACCGGCGCCGGATTATCCGCTGTGGACTGCTTCGGTAACGCTGGCTGGTGGAACGGCCGTACATTACATATGCGATGAGCAGGCAGAGTGGTATCCGGATGTGGAAGACATGAAGCGTAAAATTACGGATAAGACGAAGGCAATCGTTGTCATTAATCCGAACAATCCGACCGGTGCACTTTATCCAAGGGAGATTCTTCTGGAGATTGTGGAGCTTGCAAGGCAGTATGGACTGATTTTGTTTGCAGATGAAATCTATGACCGCCTCGTGATGGATGGCCTGGAACATATTGCATTGGCATCTCTTGCTCCGGATTTACTGACGGTTTCTTTTAATGGTTTGTCGAAATCCCATCTGCTGGCAGGCTATCGCTGCGGCTGGATGTGTCTTTGCGGAGATAAGTCCAGGGCAAAAGGATATATTGAGGGCATTAATCTTCTGTCCTCCATGAGGCTATGTTCCAATGTACCGGCACAGTCTTTGATTCCGACTGCATTGGCAAATCTTGAGGATGCAAAAAAGATGCTTTTGCCGGGAGGCAGAATTTATGAACAAAGAGAATATATCTACAATGCGATCCGGGATATTCCGGGTGTTCGTGTTGTCAGACCAAAAGCAGCCTTTTATATGTTTCCGGGTCTGGATATCGAAAAATTTCAGATTGTAGATGATGAAAGATTTGCATTGGATTTTCTGAAAGAGAAGAAGATCTTATTTACTCACGGCGGCGGATTCCATTGGATAAAGCCGGATCATTTCCGGATCGTATATTTGCCTTGTGTGGATGAATTGAAAACTGCAGCAGAAGCGCTGAAAGATTTTCTTCAGGATTATCGACAGAAATAGACGCATTCAGTATGTACCTGTACTATTTTGCAAATCCGTCTGGCTGGAAAACAGAGAAAGCTTTTCAGCAGAAGTTTTCCGGCAGGCGGATCAGCAATATCTTATTGGGAAACCATGAAAAATACATCGGAAAAGCTATAAAATGAAGCACCAGACAATCACTGCAAGGGCGGCGCCCACAATGCAGCAAATGAAGTCATTCATTGTGTCCACTAATCCTGCGGGCTGAATTGCTTTTTCGGAAACATGGTTTACCGAATCATTTCTCTTTTGCCACCGCTGCGCATTTCCATGAGACAAACAGTCGCTGATATATTCGCACACCTCCCAAAATACATGAAGTGTAATCGAAAAAGTAAAACCAAAGAATAAAAGTCCCCATTTCAGAACTCCGGTGTTTATTGCGCCGATCGCAATTCCAAAGCCCACGAATGAAACGCCGGACAGGAAATGTATCACTCGATCCCACCATTTATATCGGTCATAAAATTTAAGCGAGCTGCCGAGGTACAATGCCATAAACAAAATGAGCAGATATAGGAGACTGCTGAGTGCATCGATCTTTATTTGAAAAAAAGCATTGAGACATGCAGGTAAAAACGATAAAACAAATATGACGAGAATCGATTTTAATGGTTTAAATTCTCGTTTGCAAATATGGTAAATGAGCAGTATGAGCAAAATGCAGTCTAAAATAATCTCACAAATATTGAAAAGTTTCATATCATCACCTCACAAAGTCAGTATGCACAGCAGATAAAAAATTATGTGCATCTAAGGACAAGTTCTAACAGATAGTTCGGAAACTCCAAACCTTTCATGAACTGTAAGTATTATCCTGCGCTATCATTTTGTATAATACAAAGGTGGAAAAGACGTGTAAAATTAATTTGAGATTCCGTTTTTACAAAGTAAAGCAGGTTCGTTTGCGGAAGAGAGGGCGATAGAATGAATCAGATAATTTTTGAAGTGAAAGAACTGAAGAAATATTATGGGAAAAAAGATTCTGTTACAAAGGCATTAGACGGAGTGAGTTTTCGGGTGATGAAAGGCGAATTCGTGGGGATCATGGGCAGCAGCGGTTCCGGGAAAACGACGTTATTAAACTGTATCGCGACGACAACACGGCCGACATCAGGCAGTATTCTGCTAAAAGATGAAAATATAGAAGCATATAAAGGAAAAAAATTAGCCGAGTACCGGGGGAGCAGAATCGGCTATCTATTTCAGAACTTTGAGTTGCTTGAGAATCTGACAGCAAGAGAAAATATCCTGCTCCCGATTGCCATACACAATATGGTGGACTGCAATACCGGGAATCAGGTCAAAAAATATGCAGATTATATGGACGTAGCAGATGTGCTGGATAAATTTCCGGGCGAAATGTCTGGCGGGCAGAAGCAGCGAGTGGCGGCAATAAGAGCAATGATCTTAAATCCTGAAATAGTTCTTGCGGACGAACCCACGGGTGCTTTGGATTCGAAAAATGCAAAATCACTGATGCAGAAGCTGTCCGATCTAAATGAAGACCAGGATACAACGATCTTAATGGTGACGCACGATGCGAATGCAGCCAGTTATTGCAACCGCATTCTATTGATACAGGACGGTAAAATTTTTCACGAACTGAGAAGGAAGGTTCCGGAGGAGTCCAGACAGCGTTTTTATGAGCGGATACTTCAACTGATGGCACAGCTGGGAGGGGGAAGCGCAAATGTTCTTTGATCTGCTCAGAAAAAACAGCAGCCGGAACAGAAAAGAAAACGGATTATTTTTTTCATCGTTAATCATAACGATTGTAGCATTTTATATTATTTTGTCCCTGCAAAATCAGGATGTCATACTCTTTTTAAAAAAGATGGAAAGCGATGCCTTAGATAAATTGTTTTTACTCATACCTGTCATCTATGGATTTTCGCTGTTCATTCTCTTCTTTCTTGTATATTTTGCGGGAAAATATCAGTTGGACAGGCGGAGTCATGAGCTTGGCATGTATCTGATGCTGGGGATGCGGCGCAGTAAATTAATGTTCATGCTGCTTGTAGAAGAGGGGTGGAACAGTATCGTTACCCTTCTGTTCGGAATACCGATTGCAGTTTTTTTGTCTGAAGTGATCAGCCTGATTACAGCAAAGGCAGTCGGACTTGGAATTATCGGGCACCACTTTTCTTTTTCTGTTGCAGCGGTGCTTGGGACAATCGCAGGTTATTTTGTAATACGACTGATGGCATTGGTAATTCTCTGCAGTCAGTTGTCAAAAAAGCAGATCAATACCCTGCTGGAAGAGACGCAGGAAAAAAAGAACAGGAAGACAAAACCGGTTGTCATTTTGCTCCAGCTGATTGCAGGTGTGATTTTATTGGGTGCCGCATATGGCAGTGCAATAGAGGGAAATGCATGGGAGAATCGCATTTCCATGGGAATGACCATCGTAATCGGACTTTGCGGAACTTTCCTCTTTTTCCATGGCATTGGAGTTTTGCTTCAGATTGTTGCAAATAGACAAAAACATAGAAATGGATTGGGGATTTTCACATTTCGCCAGCTGCAGGAATCGGTGTTTCTCAAACCAAATACATTAGCGGTATCTTCTCTGCTGGTTCTGCTGGCGTTGTGCTTTTTTGGCTATGGGATAGCGGTCGGATATGTATTTCACTCTTCAGAAAAGCATGTGCTTGATTATACTTTTCAGGGAAATGAGGAGGAAATCAAGTCAGAGTTTCAGAATTATGATCTGAAGAAATACATGGATTATTTATTTGAAATGAAAGTGGGGAGTTCTGCGCTCAGTTCAGACAATCGTTTTTCGGCGCAGAACCTGATTGACGATGTCATAAATTACAGGGATGCACCGGACAAAGGCATTCTGCTGAATTCTCTGCAGTATTTTGACCATCCGTATTTTATCTCTCTGTCCGGCTATAATCAGCTGTTAAAATTGTCTGGAAAGGCAGAAATAAAATTAGAGGAGAATCAGGCGGCACTTTATAACGATCCGGAATTCTCGTATGGGAATACGGCAAATGTTTTAAAAGACGTTCTCAGCGAAAAGCCGTATGTAGAGATAAACCAGAAAAAATATGAGCTCATTGACGGTCTGTATCAGGACAACATCGTGACAGATCGGAGTATTACAATCAGCTATGGACTGATTGTTCCGGATGCGGTTTATCGTGCGCTGGTTTCGGATGATACCGGCAATTCCTATTGGAATGCAGTATTAAAGAAAGACTTTGTAAAAAAGAATGGAGTCATGCAGGCGATTACAGAAGTAAATGCGATGCTTGATAAGACCGACTTAGAATATGAGAGCTATTTGCAGAATATGGGCAGAAGTCTGTTTTATACAGTGGCGGCAAGTTATACGACAATATATCTGGCACTTATCTTTCTCATTATATCAAATACGGTAATGGGTGTTCAGTTTTTGACGCAGCAGCAGAAGGCAAAGAAGCGCTATCAGATATTGATTCGTCTTGGGGCTGATTACAGGAGCCTGTGTAAGAGTGCAAGGCAGCAGATCACCTGGTATTTTTCGATTCCGGTTGCAGTGGCATCCGTCAGTGCAGTCTTTGGTACCAGATCTTTGTTTACGGGCGTTGTGACAACGTCTATGCGTAGTCAGGTGCATTCTCTTATGATCGTATCCGGCTCTATGATTTTGTTTTTGTGTGTGGTAGAATTTTGTTATATGATTTCGATCAAGAAAATGAGCGATCATAATATGAAAAAAATAATCGAGAGAGCAAGAGAGGATCATTAGGGAGGCTGCGGTGGTTAAAATTGTGGTGGTAGAGGATGAAGTATTGATGCGTGAGGAAATTGTGGAGATATTGGAAAAAGAGCAGTATCAGGTTTCCTGTATCGCAGACTTTACCCATGCGGCAGATGAAATCCTCCGTCATTCACCGGATCTCGTGTTATTGGATCTGAATTTACCCGGAATATCGGGATTTGAAATATGTAAGGAAATCCGGCAAAAGAGTACCGTTTTGATTCTTGTCTTAACCGGGCGCAATCAATTGAAAGATGAACTTCATGCATTGGGATTGGGCGCCGATGAGTATTTGAATAAACCCTGCCATAAAGACCGACTGTTGATTCGAATTACGAATCTGCTCCGCCGTGCGGAAGACAGACAGCATTTTGTGGAAGCGCAGGGAATCCGTTTGGATGTGCACACCTATACATTGTATGTGAATGGACATTCCGTGGTTCTGCCGGAAAAACAGGGAAAAATGATGGAACAGTTCTTAACGCATTACGGAGAAATTGTTCCGGGCAAAGTGCTGTTTGAGTCTCTGTGGGGGACGACAGATTATATCGATGAAAATGCATTACAGGTGAATATGACAAGACTTCGAAAAACAGTCAGTCAATTGGAACTGAATCATAGAATTACAACGATTCGGGGTAAGGGCTATCGCTTTGAGGCAATGGGTGAGATTGGGAATGATTAAAATGTGGATGCGTCTGTTCGGGAAATACCGGATATGGATACTTGCGGTTGTTCTGCTGAATATCATATATTGGCTGTTGCTATGGCTGTTGGATGGAAAAGCGTTTCGTTACATTTTTCCTACGATGATTTTAGGATCCTGCCTTTTGTATTGTATCATTGGATTTGTCCTGTACAAAGCGGATCGAAAAAGAGCAAAAGCGTTGCTTGAATTCTTGGAAAATCCTGAGATTTCAGAACAGGAAAGGGTACTTTCGTTATTTCCGGAATGTGATCGAATGTTCCTGATAGAAGTGGGAAAGCAGCTGCGGGAAAAAGAGGACAGAATCATGCAGCAGGAAGAAAATGTCGAAGAGTATGAAGCATACATGGAGTCCTGGGCACACGAAATAAAGACACCTCTGACACTTATGACATTCCTGTTGGATAACCGGAAAGATGAGATTTCCCCCACCGTATACAACCGATTGGAATACGCAAGAACAGACATGCAGGAGGATATAGAGAGATTGCTGTATTATGCAAGATTGAAATCGGCACGGAATGATTATTTTTTTACAGAACTGTCACTCGGGGATGTGTGCGATGAGGTGATCGAGGAATATAACATTTTACTGAAGGAAAAGAAAATACGGGTCAATACGGAATTTGAAGATCTTCTGGTACTTTCTGACAAAAAAGGCGTGCAGTTTCTGATTACCCAGGCAGTCAGTAATGCAGTAAAATATCAGAAAGGTGGAGAAACTGACTCGTTTATTCATTTCTCGATTCACCGGGATGTGTGGAATCCTCAGATAAGGCTGACCGTTCGGGATAATGGAACGGGAGTAAAATCGTATGATTTGCCGTTTCTGTTTGAAAAGGGTTTCACGGGAGAAGTTGGTGAGCAGAAAAAGAATGCTACCGGTATGGGACTGTATCTGGCAAAGCAGGTGGCAGATCATTTAAAGGTGAAGATAAGTGTTTCGGAGGATTATAAAGAGGGGTTTGAGATCGTATTTTTCTTTCCGGATGCACTTGGAATGGAAAAATAATTTGGAGTGGCTGAAAAAGCCCAAATTGCATTTGTGTATGGCAGAAAAGGAGCGGAAATAGTGAGAGAAGACATCGTGAAAGAAGGAATAGAAGGCAGGCAGCAGGTGGAAGTTACAAAAGAAGATACGGCAGTTGCAAAGAAGAGTGGTGAGCTGCGAGTCTATGCAACACCTGCGATGACGGCATTGATGGAGCAGACAGCATGGATGAGCGTAGCGCCTTATCTGGAAGAGGGGATGAGCAGTGTCGGGACGATGCTTCAGATTCGGCATGTAGCTCCGACACCCGTGGGAATGAAAGTGACTTGTACGTCAAAGCTGGTGAAGGTGGAAGGGAGAAAGCTGGTATTTGAACTTCAGGTAGAAGACGAGAAAGGCCTGATTGGAGAGGGGATACATGAACGTTTCATTGTTTCCGGCGACAAATTTCAACGAAAAGCGGATGAAAAGGGAAAAGAGTAGAAGAGGGCAAGCGTAATAAAACGTTACAAACGAGTATGGAATACAGCGGTAAGGCGGTGCAAAAGCACCGCTTTTTTTAGGCTCTTTGTCAAGGGTTGGGGTAAAATAATTATAGGACATAGGAGATGGATTTCTCCTGTGTCCTATTTTGCTAGTGACAGGAAAATTCGATTCCTAAAGTTGTTAAAGTTCCGATAGCCATAGG
>JAEWCQ010000025.1 GCA_023390555.1 Bacillota bacterium
ATGCTGGCGATACCAGATATAGGCATTATCGTCAAATATTACCATCCCAAGATAGCAGGCTGCCAGATAGCACCACCAGTCATGCAGGATTGCATGTTCCGGAATGTGTCTCCTTATATGATCGGCAAGTTCCCGATTCATCATACTGGTACAGCCGGTACAAATACACTCCACTACCGCATTCCGAAATCCTGGCTTCATCTTCCTGTGACGGTTCTCCGCTATCACATTCAGCTCACTGTCCACCAATATCTTATTGCTGCAATAAAGCGCAGGCCCTTCGATTTTCTGCAGCTGCTCAACTGCCTTTGTAACTTTTTCGGGAAGCCACACATCATCCTGATCACAAAACGCGATGTAGTCTGCATCACTCTTTTTTAAAAGCTCAAAAAAGCTGGCCGTAACCCCCGCATTCTCCTCTATAAAAACCCGGATATTTTCATGTTCCGTCTCATATTCTCTCAGAATGGCTGCCGTCTGATCAGACGAGCCGTCATCCCGGATCAGGATCTCCGTCTCCGGATAATCCTGCTGCAGCAGACTTTCTATCTGTTCCCGGATATACCTCTGCCCATTGTATGCGGACATCAGTATCTGTACTTTCCTGCTCATAGGCTCCTATTCTCCAAGTCCGCTTTCTACCGCTTCCACCATCGCCTTTAAAGCGACTTCTTCATCATCACCCTCACAACAGAATTCTATCTCATCACCTGATTTGATGCATGCACCCAAAACACTCAATACGCTTTTTGCATTTGCAGTATTTTCTTTATGGTGAAATGTAATTAAGGATTTATACTGCATTGCCTCCTTACATAAGATTCCGGCCGGACGCAGATGCAGTCCGGTAGGATTTTTAATTTTCACTTTCTGACTTACCATTTCTCTTCCCTCATTCCAATACTTCTGCTTACAAAGATGTCTTCCACATGACCGGACAGACTTTAAAGCATAATCTTCGTAATCAGTTCTGCCAGTTTTTTTGCTTCTTCGTCAATTACCTTCTGATCCTTACCCTCTATCATGACACGAACCAGAGGTTCCGTTCCGGATGGGCGTATCAAAACTCTTCCTTCTCCGTTGAATTTGCTTTCCACTTCTGTAATTGCTTCTGCAATTTCAGAATATTCCATAAACTTTCCTTTTTTATGATCCGGCACCTTCGCATTGATCAGTGCCTGCGGCAGCACTTCCATCACCTGTGCCAGTTCGGATACTTTCTTTGTGGTATCCACCATGACCTGCAGCAGATGCAGTGCACTTAACAATCCGTCTCCTGTTGTATTGTCATCCAGGAAAATAATGTGTCCGGACTGTTCGCCCCCAATATTATAACCATTTGCCAGCATATTTTCAAGGACATAACGGTCTCCCACCTTTGTCTTCTCAACATGGATATTGTTCTTTTCTCCCATCAGGGTAAATCCAAGATTAGACATCACGGTAACGACGATCGTATTATTCTTTAAAATTCCTTTTTCTTTCATATAATTGCCGCAGATTGCCATCAGCTGATCTCCGTCAACCACTTTTCCGGTCTCATCGACAGCCAGCATCCGGTCTGCATCACCGTCAAAAGCCAGCCCGACATCTGCCTTTTCATACACCACTCTGGCTTGCAGCTCCTCCATATGCGTTGAACCGCAGTTGGCATTGATATTGGTTCCGTCCGGGTTCGTATGAATCGCCACCAAATCCGCACCCAATTCCCGCAGCGTCTTAACAGATGTATAGTGGGAAGCTCCTTCCGCACAGTCAATCACGATTTTTATTCCGTGCAGATCTACCGGAACTGTCTTTTTCATAAATTCCACATACTCATCACGGATATCAAAACGATAATCAATGCGTCCTACGCCGGAACCGGTCGGAAGCGCAACATCTTTCATATTATTATGAATCAGTTCCTCGATCTCATCCTCCAATGCATCGGATAATTTGTATCCGTCACCGTTAAAGAATTTGATTCCGTTAAACTCCATCGGATTGTGGGATGCCGAAATTACAACCCCTGCGTCCACTTTATGTTTTCTGGTAAGATATGCAATTGCCGGTGTCGGAATCACACCCACATAAATCGCATTCGCTCCCACAGAGCAAATACCGGCCATCAGTGCATTCGCCAGCATCCCCCCTGAGATTCTTGTATCGCATCCAACAATGATGGTCGGCTGATGCTCCTGTTCTTTTGTCAGCACGTATGCTCCTGCCTGCCCAAGTCTTGTTGCAAGCTCAATGGTAAGCTCTGCCCCGGCAACGCCTCTTACACCGTCTGTTCCAAACATTCTGCCCATATCTGTCCTCCAAAATATATCCTTTTATTCATTATTCGTTTTACCGGTTGTACTGGTCTTTCCGGTTGTATTGGTATCACCTGAGGTGTTCTTCCCTGAACTGTCGGATGAATCCTCATCGGTACCAGTGTTTGCCTTATCTGTATCCGTATTGTCTCCGCTGTTGTCCGTTGTGCCACTGTCCGTATTCTTTACCGTGATGGTCAGAATCGTCGTCTGTGTTCCATCCGTCGTATAAAGACTGTCATCGAGTTCAAGGTCAATCGCAACGGAATGGTCACCTTCCCCCAGACCTGTCGCATCCACGACCCCTTTCAGATCATCTGCCGAAAGTTTATTCAGGTCAGATTCCAGTCCGCGGATGGATACAGTGACCGGATCGCTCTTAAACGCCGCATCATATCCGGTCGGTATATTTGTAATCGTGATATTCTGTGCCGGTACGGAAAATGTCTTCGTCGTGATCTGTTCTATCGTTACCGTCACTTCTACTTTCTTATCATCGCTATTTGCAAGCGTCACACCGTCCGGCAGATAAGACGAGATATCAACGGTCTGTGTCTGTGTCCCTGTAGCTCCGTCAATGTCTATGATTCCTTCCGGAATTTCAATCGAATTCACTGAATTCAGAGCTGTCGCCCCGCCCTTAATCGCCACGGTCTGCGGGGAATAGGTCACAGACGTATTTACGTAGCCGCTTTGCGGCGTTCCGGTAATTGACGCACTGATTTCCACATACTTGATATCCAGAATCTCCGCACTTACATTCACCGTATCCATATTCAAGGTCAGCCTTGTAGTATCTACCACATTTCCATCAGAATCGTACAGTGTCGGTACGACAGAATCCGTAATCGAGGTGGACATTCCATCCACATTGATCACCGCCTTCGCACTCTCTATCTTGGAAACGACAGACGCCGGGCCCGAGACCTTCAGCACATTGGAAGAATCCACCGAAACATTTCCAACGGCGCAGTTATCCGCAGGGGTACCCGTATACCCCGGGCTGATTACCAGCTGCTTCGTCTGCAGATCCTCCACATTGATATCCAGGTACTGCGTCTTTGAAGTAAACGTAATCGATGAGATATAGCGTGTCGCCGTAATCTCAATCGGCACCCGCGTCATATCTTCTGTCTTACTCATATCAGCCACTGCCTTGAAATCCGTATTGCTCAGGACTCTCAATACAGACCGTTTGGCAGAAACCTTAAAAGAAACCGTATTGATTCCATCTACAACTTCATAATATTTCCCAAGGCTCGTAATCGCATCTTCATTTTCTATGCTGACGGAGGTTGTAAACGTCTTCGTCTGTGTCGGATCATCGATATTCACGACCACCAGCCATAAAACCACCGCAAAAAGAAGTGCCATGAGCTTTAATCCAAAATTATTGATCACTAATTTTGTCAGTTTTTTTAACATGCCCCAGCCTCCTTTGCAAAATAGAAAACCGCTTCGGTTCAATCCGGTTGTTCTGTAAAAACTTTAATTTACTGCGCAGAAATTCCGCATCTACGTTGCGGTAAAGTTCACCGCCGGAAGCAATGGATACCTTTCCGTTTTCTTCCGACACCACAATTGTCAGGGAGTCACTGACTTCGCTGATTCCGACTGCAGCGCGGTGCCTCGTTCCAAGTTCCTTGCTCAGTTCCATATTATCCGACAGCGGCAGATAACAGGTTGCAGATACAATCCTGTCTCTGCGCACAATGATAGCACCATCATGTAATGGTGTGTTTTTTTCAAATATATTGATCAAAAGCTGGCTTGATACCATTGAGTCAAGCGATATGCCAGTCCTCTCGTACTCTGTCAGCATGATTTCGTTCTCAATGACAATCAGGGCACCTGTTTTGACTTTTCCCATCTCATAACAGGCCTTCACCATCTCATTGATTGTCTTTTCACTGAATCTCTCCACACCCGTTTTTGAAAAATCAAAAGAAAAAATAGACGTGATGAATTTTTTGCGCCCCAGCTGTTCGAGAGCGCTGCGTAATTCCGGCTGAAAGATAACGACAAGGGCAATAATTGCCACATTAATTGTCTTTTCCACGATCCATAGAATTGTATTCATCTGAAAAATAGCTGCCATCAGCACGAATGCAAGAATTACAAGAATTCCCTTAAAAAGCATCCATGCTCTTGTCTTTTTTATCCATACCATCACCTGATAAATCAGAAATGCGATGATAATAATTTCCGCAATATCCGTTTTATGAATATCCGGCAGGTTCATCCAGCCGAGATATTTTTCCTTGAATTCTCCAAGCATTGTTATCAAGTTCTGCACACGTTTCACTTCCTTTTGCTTCATTCATCTTTTATAGATTCAGTAAGTCCTTATCGATGTCCATTTCCTCCGCGAGGTCTTCTCTTGAAATCCGCTCACGCCTTCTTAATGTTTCCTTATCTTTACCGCCAAAACTTTTGATCTGCTTATCCGTAGTGGAAACGTACATCTTCGGTACAGCCTTGACATAATAGTAATATTCATCATCCTCAAACTGAACCCGCTCTGTCCTGCTGTAATCCAGATTAAAAAACAGGAACTGCTGAATCAGACTGATAAGCAGTGACAGGATATTTCCAATCACAAGCCAGAGTGCCCTTCCAGTTATTCCAAGGAGCAGATAGCCCGCAAACAGTACGATAAAACCCGTCAGAATTCCTGTAACAATCGCAATGGTCCATGCATGATCCACAGACATCCTGCGAATTGCGTATACCAGAATCATCATCAGAATAAACGTCGCCAGTACGAGATACATCTCTTTGTTCCCAAGCAGCTGATTCAGTGCCATAACAAATTTGGAGGTTGCCGAACTGCTCTCATCCTCCACCTGTCCAAGCAGTGCATCGTTATCCTTCACTCCAGCGAGGAAATAATAAATCACCGTACCGCTGACTACCGATACCAGCGAAGACGGTCCCTTCAAAAGTCCGGCAGAAACCGGCACAGCATAAGGAATATGAAGTACAAAGCTAATTGGTGTCAGTATCGTATAATAACCGTCTTTCGGCGAAAACCGAAAATACAACAGTCCAATCACCAAAAAGATAAGTAATGCTGTTGCACAGACTTCCAAAGACAGCGCGTACAGATTCGCCAGAATCAAAAGTACGGCAAAAATGATAATCGCATTAACCGGAAGTATGGAACAAAGCAGTGCAATGACCAGTGTTACCGGGAGACTGCTGATTTTTGTCATATATCCTATATTTTTCCCAATCAGGAAGAAGGTTACAAATGCCAGGATAAACCGAATCACCGGGATTATATATACTTCGTATTTTCCGTAAAAATGTCTGATTTTTTCTTTCCATTCCAATAAGTCGCTCATGTCAGCCTCCACTTCTAATCAAAGTCTTCCAGATTACTCTGTCTGCTTTCGCTTTCATACAAACGGCTTACCCTTTTCAGCCTGTTGTAAAACAGCTTAATACGCTTGCGTCCTTTTGTATAACGGACATTATAGATTCCATAAGTAGCCATTAGGTATACCACCATAAAAACCAGATACTTGATCAGAAGCTCTGTCCCAAATGCGGGCAGATCCATGGTGTTAATATTTTCCATCAGATATTCCACTTTATAAACAGCCCACATCCCGGTTAACAGGAAAAAGGCAGCCGTACCGGTCAGGAAGCTCTTGATCATCTCAAGCCCCACGTAATCCCGCCGGAAATATTGGGTCATTCTGCGATATTCTTTTCCTTCCCGTTCTTCAAATGCAGCAAGTTTTGTCATATGTCTGACTCTTTCTTTACTAATCATAGTGCACCCCATCTTAATAAACATTGTTTTCATTATAACATAGTTGATACCCAATGCAAAGCAAAAAAAGCCACCGGAAATATCGGCAGCTTTTTATCTCTATGATTTGTCTAAAAATCTCATCTTGTCTTTTTCACGCTTTTTCGGTTCCTCTATCATACGCGGTTTATATAGAACACTGTTCAGATCATTTTTCATCTTGTTCTTACAGGATTCACAGAACCTGCCCGTCTTGATCATTGCACCGCAGCCCTCACAGTCAAGACCGACCGGAGAATCCGGTGAAAAAGTAAGTCTTTCGTCTCTGACCCACTGCTTAATCTGCGGAATCGGAACATCATTCACCTCAGATACAACCTGAATCGATGAATTAGGGTTCTCTCTCAAAAACTCTTTTACTTCCTGAAATTTAGCCTCCAGCTGTTCCTTACAAGCCTGACAAATAGGCGGACCGGAAAGATAGTTAAACAATCTTCCGCAACTTTTGCAATTACGTACATTCATCCTTTTCTCCTCCTACAATCCCCTTCCTATGCTGACACAGATAAAAAACACCTTTTCTACTCCTGCATTTTTTAACTCTTTCGCCGCAGCATCGATCGTACTTCCTGTGGTATAAATGTCATCCACCAAAAGAATACACTTAGATTGTACTATACTTTCCCTGCATTTAAAAGCTTTTTTCAGATTATTTTTTCTCTCCGCATCATTCAATTCCTTTTGGGGCCTTGTATTTTCCACCCGGATCAGCGCCTTTGGAAATACCGGAAGTTCCAGCATTTCGCCAAGCATCCGCGCATACAGTTCTGCCTGATTGTATCCGCGTCTGTGTTGACGTATCTTATGTAACGGAATTGGAACAACAGCATCTACGCCCCTGTCTTTGATCCAGCTGCCGTACTGCCTTACGGTTTCCGCTGCATAAAAGCAGGCATATTCCCTCTTATTCGAATATTTATAGCGGTATAGAGAATCCCTAATCCCTCCGTGGTAGAGAAAAACAGCCTTTCCCGCCTCATAACTATGCTGCTTCTTCCCGCAGTCATAGCAGTATTCCGCCGTTTCCGAATCCAACGGCTTCCCACACTTTTTACAGACCGGTTCTTCTATAAAAAGAAGCTTTTCCCTGCACACCTTGCAGATCAGCTTTCCCGGCTCCAGTACCGCTTCACACACCGGACAGCGTCGGGGGTAAATCAGATTCAGCAGACAGCGTCCCGCCCGCTTGATTATTTGCAACTTTTCTGCTCTCATAAATCCTTTCCAACTCTCTCACGACATATTAGCATTAGTTTGCTTTTCCTGCCATTAAATTTATCTTAAGTTTTTATGAAAAAATAAGCCTTTTGAGGGATTGACTTTGTCAGAAGCTCTTATTATAATTTAACTGTTCATTCTTTATACTTTACTGCTTAGAAGCGTCAAAGGGATAAAGTATGAATTTATGATGTTTACAAAATTCCAGGAGGAAAAATTATGAAAAAAATGAGAAAATTCCTTTCTCTCGGCATGGCTGCAGTTATGGTACTCGGTGTAACCGCATGCGGTACTGACAGCACAAAAGAAAATGCGGACGGAAGCGAGGTTACCGCAAGCGCAGACGCCTATCATATCGGTATCTGCCAGCTGCTCGAGCATCCGGCATTAGATGCTGCAACGGAAGGATTTCAGGATGCCCTAAAAGAGAAACTCGGCGAAGATAAAGTCGTATTCGATACCCAGAACGCACAGGGTGAACAGACCAACTGTGCCACCATCGTTTCCGGATTCGTTTCAGATAATGTGGATCTGATCATGGCAAATGCGACCGCATCTCTTCAGGCTGCGTCTGCCGCAACCGATACCATTCCGATCGTCGGAACTTCCATTACGGATTATGCGACCGCATTAAATATTGACGACTGGACGGGTGCGACCGGCACGAATATTACCGGTACTTCTGATCTTGCTCCATTAGACCAGCAGGTTGCAATGCTCGAAGAGCTGGTTCCGGATGCGAAGCAGGTTGCGATCGTATACTGTTCTGCCGAAGCAAATTCCATTTATCAGGCAAGCAAAGTAGAAGGTTATCTGGATGATGACGGTATCGCATGGAAAGAGTACACCGCTGCTGATTCCAATGAAATTCAGGCCGTAATCACAAAGGCCGTACAGGAATGTGATGTGGTATATATTCCGACCGACAACACAATGGCTGCCAATACGGAGATTATCAAGAATGTAACAGTACCCGCAGGTATCCCTGTGATTGCAGGAGAGGAAGGCATCTGCGAAGGCGGTCTTGCCACCTTATCGATCAGCTACTATGATATCGGCTACGCTGCAGGCGAGATGGCTGCGGAGATCCTTACCAAGGGAACAGACCCTGGAACCATGGATATCCAGTTTGCTCCGAAGACAACCAAGGAATACAATGAACAGATTGCCAAAGCGCTCAACTGGAAAATTCCGGATGGCTATGAAGCAATTTATACAGAAGAGGAAGCTGCAACAGAATAAAAAGCTTCTTTGTTATTCTTAAATTCAAATATTATGATAACGGCAGGTCCTCCTGCCGTTATCTTCATTTTACAAATAATTTAGTCCTTTAACGCGTTTACGTGTTAATGAATAAATCACTTTTTATGGAGGCTTTTTATGTTAGATATTTTTTCACTGTTCCGTGCACTGCCTGGTTCGGTTGCACAGGGACTCATCTGGGGCATCATGGCTCTCGGTGTCTATATCACCTTCAAGGTGCTCGATTTTGCCGATCTGACCGTTGATGGATCCCTTGCTACCGGCGGTGCAGTTGCGGTCATGCTGATTCTCAATAATGTTCCACCTTCCGTTGCGCTTGTGGTAGCTTTCCTGGCCGGGCTGACCGCCGGGCTTATTACCGCCATCCTGCACACTATGCTTGGAATTCCACCGATTCTGGCCGGAATCCTGACACAGATTGCATTGTATTCCATCAATCTGAATATCATGGGACGTTCCAACCAGGCTGTCAGCGTAGACAAATACAACCTGATCGTATCACTCCGCAATATTCCGGCCACGATTATCACCGCCATTATTTTCCTTGTCGTGATGATTGCTATTCTCTACTGGTATTTCGGTACGGAGCAGGGCTTTACAATCCGTGCAACCGGATGTAATCAGAACATGGCGCGTGCGCAGGGTATCAATACCAATTTCGCCAAGGTACTGGGTCTGATGATTTCCAACGGTCTGGTCGCTCTTGCCGGCGGACTCTTAGCACAGTATCAGGGTAACTCTGATGTCAATATGGGACGAGGTGCCATCGTCATCGGTCTTGCCGCTGTGATTATCGGAGAAGTAATCGGAGAATCAACGCTCGGCAAACGTCTGAACTTTGTGGGCCGTATGATATTTGTCTGTATCGGTGCCGTGATTTATTTTATGGTGATACAGTTTGTTCTCTGGCTCGGACTTCCGTCCGACGATATGAAGCTTTTCTCTGCAATCGTTGTAGCCATCTTCCTTGCAGTTCCTTATCTGAGAGGAAAATCCAAGACATCGTTCAAAAAGGCAGCTAGGAATGGAGGAAAGAAATCATGTTAGAGATCTGCAATATTTATAAAACATTCAACATTGGCACGATCAATGAAAAGCATGCTTTAAACGGAGTAAACTTAAAGTTGGAGGAAGGCGATTTCGTTACTGTCATCGGCGGAAACGGAGCGGGCAAATCCACAATGTTGAATGCCGTTGCCGGTGTATGGCCGGTTGATGCCGGATCTATCGTACTGGATGGCATTGATGTTACCGGCTTGCCGGAGCACAAACGTGCGGCTTACTTAGGACGTGTCTTTCAGGATCCAATGAACGGAACTGCTGCAACCATGGAAATCCAGGAAAATCTCGCCCTTGCAGCAAGACGCGGTTCTACACGCGGACTCAAGTGGGGAATTACAAAAAAGGAACGTGATAAATATCATGAGCTGTTAAAAGAGCTTGATCTGGGACTCGAAGGCCGTATGTCTTCCAAAGTCGGACTGCTCTCCGGCGGTCAGCGCCAGGCACTTACGCTGCTGATGGCAACTTTGCGGAAGCCGAAGCTTCTGCTGCTCGATGAGCATACGGCTGCTCTCGATCCAAAAACAGCTTCCAAAGTCCTTACCCTTTCCGACAAGATCATCGCAGAAAATCATTTAACTGCCATGATGGTCACACATAACATGCGTGATGCCATTCACCACGGCAATCGCCTGATTATGATGAACGACGGAAAAATCATATTGGATATCCGCGGCGAAGAAAAGGCGAAACTCACCGTAGATGACCTTTTGGAGAAATTCGAAGAAGTCAGCGGAGAGGAATTTGCAAGCGACAAAGCATTGCTTTCCTAATCCCTATAGACAGAGACAGTAAAATGCTGTTGCCATAAGACCATTTCGATATGCGTCTTTACCGGCAACAGCATTTTTTAATTCTACCCTAAGTCATATTTTAAGATTCAGGAAACATGCTGCTCTCTCAGCCGTTCACACAATCCGCTGTAACGGGTCTGCTCCGTCACATTTGCCGCCATTTCCTGAAAGCAGACATCATTTCCCACCAGTGTCACACACTTTCTTGCACGTGTCACGGCGGTATACAGCAGATTCCGGTTCATAAGCATCCTCGGCCCGCTCAGCAGCGGAATCACAACTGCCGGATACTCGCTTCCCTGAGATTTGTGAATGGTTATGGCATAAGCCAGTTCCAGCTCTTCGAGCAGTTTAAATGGATATTCCACAATTTTTTCATCGTCATATTCCACCGTAAGCAGCTCTGTATAGTCATTGATTTCTTTAATAATACCAACATCTCCATTAAATACACCGGCACCCCGATCTGTGGCAAATCCATATTTACTTCGTATCTCCCATTCCAGCTGATAATTATTTTTTATCTGCATGACCTTGTCTCCCTCCCGGAATATCCGGTCATCCTGTTCCTTTTCTTTTTTCTGCGATGATGGCGGATTCAAATACTGCTGCAGAATTCCGTTTAGACGTTCCACTCCCAGATTCCCCTTCTTCATCGGTGTCAGCACTTGAATATCATAAGGCCTTGCATCAACAAATTTCGGAAGCTTCTGTGCAATCAGCTGAAGCATGACGCGGATAATCACATCGGCATCATAGCGTTTCAGGAAAAAGAAGTCCATACTCTTATTATCCAGTGTAACCGGTTCTCCCCGGTTGATCTTATGTGCATTGACAATAATATCGCTCTGGCTCGCCTGGCGGAAAATTTTAGTCAGTTTTACAATCGGAAACCGTTCCGAATCAATGATATCCTTGAGCACACTTCCGGGTCCCACACTCGGAAGCTGATTCACATCCCCGACAAGAATCACCCGGGTTCCCGGGACAATTGCCTTCAGCAGAGAATTCATAAGGCTGATGTCCACCATCGACATTTCATCGATGATCACAACATCTGTTTCCAGCGGATGACTCTCATTTCGTTCAAACCCTTCTTTTCCCTCCATTCCACTGTTTAATTCCAGCATCCGGTGGATTGTTCTTGCCTCAAATCCTGTCATTTCACTCATTCGTTTTGCTGCACGTCCGGTTGGTGCCGCAAGAAAAATATCCAGGCCCTCCATTTCAAAATAGCGGATAATCGTATTGATTGTCGTGGTCTTTCCGGTACCCGGTCCTCCTGTAATAACAAGCAGACCGTTTTGTACTGCTTCTCTGACCGCATCCAGCTGCCGTTCATCCAGCTCCATTCCCGTCTGTGCTTCGATGCGGTGAACCCGCTGCTCGATTTCCAGATTCGGCACATCGTAAGAAATGTTCAATCCGAAAAGCATCGTCGCAGCATTGGTCTCCATATAGTAAAAGTTTGCAGCATAGATCGCAGTCTCTCCGTTTGTATCCTTCAGCATTAGTTTCCGCTCGATTGCAAGATCCATATAATGCTTGGATATATATTGCGGCTCCAATTCCAGAAGTTCGCTCGCCCTCTTTGTCAGTTCCTCCTCCGGCAAATAGGTGTGACCTTCTGCCGCCGCCTGGAGCAGTACATACAGGATGCCGCTCCTGATACGAAAATCGGAATCCGTATGGATCCCCACACGCGATGCGATTTCATCTGCAATCCGAAATCCGATACCGTGGATATCATCTGCCAGCTGATATGGATTTTCTTTCATAATACGATAAACTTCCTGCCCATATTGCTGATATATTTTTACCGCAAGAGTCAGCGTTATTCCATATTGCTGAAGAAAGATCATTGCCTGCCGCAGATCCCGCTTTTCCGAAACCTGATCTGCAATCTCCATTGCCTTTCGTTCACTGATTCCTTTTACTTCCACCAGACGCTCCGGTTCCTCCTCGATAATACGAAAGGTATCACCTTTAAACCGGCGCACAATCCTTGCAGCCAGTGCCGTACCGATCCCCTTAATTGCGCCGGAGCCGAGATAACGTTCAATCGATAATTCATCCTCCAGTTCTTTTACCTCGAATGTCTCTGCTTTAAATTGCTTCCCGTAGGTCGGATGCGCCGTATACTCGCCCGTCACCTCAATACTCTCTCCCTCTGCAATTGCAGAAAAAACTCCCACACAGGTAATCTCTTCTTCCTCGGCAATTAATACGAGCACCGTATATCCGTTATCCGCATTTCGAAATATAATGTGATCGACAAATCCAGTAATCTTTTCCACCATGATCTCCTTTTGAAATCCTACTACATAAAAAGGCTGTCTGATTACAGACAGCCTGTTGATCTTCTATTCTAGATTGTAATTCCGCTTCATCTGTTCATACATGGTCTGCGCAAAACTGTTACCATTTTGCTCCGCGACCTTTTCCGACAGATTCTGTATCATTTCATCCTTGTAATAATCTGTTAACTGTGACATGGAAGAATCTTCATCGTCACTGCTCGGAATTGTCTTTTCCACCTCTTTCATCACCTGTTCGATAAAATAGGATTCAAAGTTTTTGCATGCACTCATCAGTTCATCATCCGATGCAGTTGACAAATCCGAACCCAGTGTCTTTTCCAAATCAGAACTGCTACTTGTGCTTTTTGCATTATCTACGTAAGAAGCAATACTATCCAATGAAATACTCATATGTACACCTCACTAACTTCTCAGCTGGTTTGCCTGTCCAAGCATGCTGTCTGCAGCCTGAATTGCCTTGGAATTCATCTCATAGGCACGCTGTGCAACAATCAGATTCACCATTTCATCTGCAATCTGCACATTGGAACCTTCCAGATAATTCTGGCAGACCTTACTCTTGGTCAGACCATTTGTCGTAGCTTCATTCAACGCATTGCCGGATGCATCTGTAACAGCCAAAAGACTATCGGACAGTTTTTCCAGTCCTGCCGGATTATTAAACTGCCATACTCCAATCGTTGTATTAGCATCTACGGTATTCCCGGCTGCATCTTTATAGGCAATCGTACCGTTATTGGAAACCGTTACGTTACTCGCAGATATATTATTCGGAATAACAATCTCATTCCCCGTACTGTCCAGTACCGGATATCCATCGGAATTGCAGAGTGTCGTTCCATTTACGCCGATACTCCAGTTAAAACTGCCGTTTCTGGTATAGTATGTCTCACCGTCTGCACCGCGTACCGCAAAGAAACCATCACCATCAATCGCAAACGCCGTATCACTGTCACTCTCAATCAGCGCACCATTCTCAAAACTTGAGGTCGTCGATGCGACTCTTGTTCCAAGCCCCACCTGCGCAGAGATCGGTTTCTGATCACCGTTCTTAGTCGTTGTCTTCGCCTGTAATGTTTGATATAACAAAGACTTAAATTCTGTTTTCTCCGATTTGTAGCCCGTTGTATTTACATTCGCTATATTATTGGATATTGTGTCCACATTGGTCTGCTGTGCAATCATACCAGATGCCGCAGTCCATAAAGCTCTCATCATATTCGCGCACCCTTTCCAAGTTGTCTTATGCTTCCATTCGCAACTTATGGCGACTTCCTGTCTCACTGTAGTCTACAGTCTTCCTAACTTTTTATATCGGCAATGGCCGCATCATTCTGAAGACCAGTTTGCAAATAATTTTCTTTTTCTGCCGTTTATACTTTTCCGACCTGATTTGCAGCCTTCTGCAAGGTTCCGTCAATGGTCTGTATGACTTTCTGATTGGACTCATAAGCTCTTGTGATGGCAATCATGTCCACCATTTCAGAAACTACATTGACATTGGACGTCTCCAGCGAACCCTGTACCACTTTTGCGTCTGAATCAGTTACCTGCGCACCGTCTGCAAGATCATACAGATTCTCACCGAATTTTTCAATGTAGTTATAGTCCGCCACATCCACAACACCAAGCTTTGCTACCGTCTGATCGTTCTGCGTAATATTTCCGAATTCATCAATCTTGAAATCCGTATTCGGATCCAGTTTGATATAATTTGCCTGATCGGCGTTTCCCGTCGATGCACCATTCTGATTCAGAACATAATCCCCGTCTTTTGTGACGAGATAGCCATCCGTATTTACGGTAAACGCTCCGTCTCTGGTGTATTTCACAGACGTCTCGTTACTTTTATTGGTATAGGAAACCGCAAAGAATCCCTCTCCATTTAATGCCACATCATACTTATTGTCTGTCACGGTGAAGTTTCCCTGACTGTAGTCCGTATAATTCTCACCGATATGAACGCCCAGACTGATTGTACCAAGTTTCTTCGGCAGGTTATAGTCCGAGGTATCTTTGATCTTGATTGCAAGTGTGTCTGCAAAAGAATGATTGGTTGTCCCCTCTTTTTTGTAAGCGGTTGTATCTGCATTTGCAAGGTTATTCGACAGAATATCCAGCCTGTTCTGTTCATCGATCATTCCAGTGTAGGCGGTGTACAGTCCCTTTACCATATGCTTTCTCCTTTCGTAACAAACATGGCATGCGATTTAATCATCGTCTCTGTTTCCAGCAAGGAACTCCACGAATTTACCGGTTCCGATTGCCACACAGGTCATCGGTTCCTCGGCTGTCATCGTATTAATTCCCGTCTTATCCTCAATCAATTCCTCAAGTCCGCGCAGTAAGGCTCCGCCGCCGGTCAATACAATTCCTCTGTCCGCAACGTCTGCCGCTAGCTCAGGAGGAGTCTTCTCCAACACACTGTGCACTGCCTCTACAATCTGTAATGTCGGCTCGCGCAATGCTTCTTCTGTTTCTTCGGAAGATACTGTGACCGTCTTAGGAAGACCCGTAACAAGATTACGGCCCCTCACATCCATGGTCTCTGCCTGCGGAAGCGGGAAACAGCTTCCGATCTTAATTTTGATATCCTCTGCGGTTCTCTCACCGATCAAAAGATTGTGTTTTTTTCTCATGTAACGAACAATTGCCTCGTCAAAATCATCTCCGGCGATCTTGATGGAGGTGCTGACAACAGAGCCTCCCAGCGAAATAACCGCAATGTCAGCCGTACCACCGCCGATATCCACGATCATATTGCCGCATGGTCTGGAAATATCAATCCCCGCACCGATCGCTGCTGCGATTGGCTCTTCTATGATTGACACTTCTCTGGCACCCGCCTGATAGGTCGCATCTTCTACAGCCTTTTTTTCCACTTCCGTAACGCCGCTTGGTACACATACACTGATACGTGGCTTACGAAGGCTTTTCTTACCAAGAGCCTTCTGTATAAAATATTTGATCATCTTCTCTGTCACTGTATAGTCAGAAATGACACCCTGACGAAGCGGTCTTACGGCCACAATGTTGCCTGGAGTTCTCCCTAACATCAGACGTGCTTCTTCACCAATTGCTTTTATTTTATTTGTGTCACGATCAAAAGCAACCACGGACGGCTCCTTTAATACGACACCTTTTCCCTTAATGTATACCAAAATACTTGCTGTCCCTAAATCAATACCAATATCTGTCGAAACCATTCTATGTTTCCCCTTTCATCTGTTTCATTATATGTGTAATCATCTGACATTAGTAATAGGAAGATTATTCCACTAAAAACGCAGATCTCGCATTCAATCATATTCTTACATATATAATCTCATTATATACAATAACTGCCATTTTTCAAAGGTTTTTTTTCTAAAACTGGCTATTTTAAAGAAATCGCAATATCTTCTTAAAAATTTATTTGTTTTTATATTTTTTTCATCTTTTTGTCACATAATAATCACAGAGATTGGGTATCCTATACATGTACTAGCTATTAAGCTAATATAATTTTTCATAACTCATGCTTCCCAGGTTCTTCGGAATCTGGGGAGTACTCCCCGAATCGTCAAAGAAACTCTGATGCTTGCATCAGAGCTTCTTTTTTTCGTTTCATTTTCCAATCGATTGGGCAGAAATCAGATAACGGAACGTGCCGTCATCGTACAGGACTATTTCTTTTCCCGATTCTGCTCTACATGATACAGATTCATCTCAAAATCCTGCCGGTTTTTCTGGTAAATTGTCTGTAATATCATACCGGAGAACAGAGACTGTATTGCCGCAAGCATTACAAACCCACACACAATCAGAGTCGGGAAATTCGGAACCAGCCCTGTGCGCACATATGTCACCATCACAGGGATGAAGAAAACTGCAGCAAGAACAGTCAGCAAACCGGTCAGGCAACCGAAAAAGCGCATCGGACGGTATGTGCGGAACAGCCGCAGAATGGTTCGCAATACCTTAAATCCGTCGGAATAGGTGTTCAGCTTGGAGACACTTCCCTCCGGCCTGTCCCGATAGTCAATGACCACGTTTTCCATGAACATGTTCTTATCCACCGCATGGATACTCATTTCTGTCTCTATCTCAAAACCTTTGGAAAGTACAGGGAATGTCTTTACAAAGCGGTAACTGAATGCCCGGTATCCGGTCATAATATCCTTAATATCATTTTTGAACAGCAGATTGATACTCCTGCGGACAATGCTGTTCCCAAAATTATGGAACGGTCTCTTATTTTCTTCAAAATAAGTAGAGGACAAGCGGTCTCCCACGACCATATCCACCTTTTTCTGCAATACTTTATCTGCCATTTCTCGTGCGTTATCCGCCGGGTAGGTATCGTCTCCATCAACCATAACATAGCACTCGGCATCAATTTCCGAAAACATTCTCCGGATTACATTCCCTTTTCCCTGCTGATACTCGTATCGGACAACAGCCCCTGCCTTTTTTGCGATTTCATCCGTATGATCTGACGAGTTGTTATCGTACACATAGATAACAGCTTGCGGCAGAACCTTTCGAAAATCGTTTACCACTTTCTCTATCGTTTTACTCTCATTATAGCAGGGGATCAATACCGCTATCCTATCCATTTCTGTTCTCCTCTTCCTTTTCCATACGTATTTGCTCAATTCTTTTATTATATAATACAACTATATTTTTCGCAAATTTTATAGATCAAGATATTTTTTTACATATTTTCCGGTATAGGATTCCGGTATTTTCACAATCTCCTCCGGTGTCCCCTCAGCGACCACCATTCCGCCTCCGTCGCCGCCTTCCGGACCCATATCGATAATGTAATCGGCTGTTTTTATGACATCGAGGTTGTGTTCAATTACAATAACGGTATTGCCGCCATCGGACAGTCGGCGCAATATCTCAACCAGTTTATCCACATCGGCAAAATGAAGTCCGGTCGTCGGCTCATCGAGAATATAAATCGTCTTACCAGTACCGCGTTTGCTCAATTCTGTAGCCAGCTTGATACGCTGTGCCTCTCCGCCGGACAGTTCCGTAGATGGCTGTCCCAGCCGGATATAGGACAATCCGACATCGTAAAGAGTCTGGATCTTGCGCTCTATGGAAGGTACATTCTTAAAAAACTCCAGTGCCTCTTCCACCGTCATATTCAAAACATCATAAATGCTTTTGCCCTTGTATTTCACATCAAGTGTTTCCCGGTTATAACGTTTCCCCTGGCAGACCTCACAAGGTACATAGACATCCGGAAGGAAATGCATCTCAATCTTCAAGATACCGTCACCGGAACATGCCTCACATCTTCCGCCCTTTACATTAAAACTGAACCGTCCTTTCGAATAACCTTTTGCCTTCGCATCCGGTGTGGATGCAAACAGGTCACGAATCATATCAAATACACCGGTATAGGTGGCCGGATTGGAACGCGGGGTTCTTCCGATTGGAGACTGATCGATATCAATGACCTTGTCCAGCTGCTCGATTCCAACAATCTCATCGTGTCTGCCCGGTATGGTACGTGCACGGTTGAGTTCTTTTGCCAGACGCTTGTACAGTATCTCATTCGTCAGAGAACTCTTACCGGATCCCGATACACCGGTAATACAGGTCATAATGCCAAGCGGTATTTTAACATCTACATTTTTCAGGTTGTTTTCTTTGGCGCCTTTGACTTCCAGATAGCCGGTGGGCGTTCTTCTCACCTCCGGAACCGGAATCTTTTTGCGTCCGCTCAGATAGGCACCCGTTACGGAGTTCTTATTCTTCATGATCTCCTGTGCCGTACCGGTTGCGATGACTTCTCCACCATGTTCTCCTGCGCCGGGACCGATATCCACAATATAGTCCGCTGCAAGCATCGTATCCTCATCATGTTCCACGACAATCAGCGTATTGCCGAGATCTTTGAGGTTCTTCAGGGTTGCAATCAGCTTATCATTATCCCGCTGATGCAGGCCAATACTCGGCTCATCCAGAATATAAGCAACACCCACGAGACCCGAACCGATCTGTGTGGCAAGACGGATACGCTGTGCTTCTCCTCCGGAAAGTGTTCCGGTCGCTCTTGCAAGTGAAAGGTAATCCAGCCCCACGTCCATTAAAAAACCGACCCGCGCCTTTATCTCTTTCAGAACCTGATCTCCGATCAGCATCTGCTGTCTGCTCAATTCCATATTCTGCAGGAAGGTATGAAGATTCCGAATGGACATCGAGGTCACCTCATAAATATTCCTGTCACATACGGTAACTGCGAGTGCTTCCTTCTTCAATCGCTGGCCGCCGCAGGTCTTACACGGTGTGATCCGCATAAATTCCTCGTACTGCTGTTTCATCGTATCGGAACCGGTTTCCCGGTATCTCCGCTCCACATTTTTAATCAGACCCTCAAACGCGACATCATACACGCCTTCACCGCGCTGTCCGCGGTAATGTACTTTGACCTCTTTCCCTTCTGTTCCATGGCAAAGTACCCGCTGTACATGTTCCGGCAGATCCCGAAACGGCGTCTCCAGACTGAATTTATATTCTTTGGCCAGAGCCTGCAGAATCGCATAGGTAAAGCTGGAAGAATCCGTACTGGACTGCCAGCCCGTCACCTGAATGGCTCCTTCCGCTAGACTCAGCTTCTTATCCGGAATCATCAGCTCCTCATCAAATTCCATCTTATAACCGAGACCAAAGCAGTCCGGGCAGGCTCCAAACGGATTGTTAAACGAAAAACTGCGCGGTTCGATCTCATCAATGCTGATCCCGCAGTCCGGACAGGAGAAACTCTGTGAAAACTGTATCGGCTCTCCATCGATTACGTCTACCGTCAGCAGACCTTCCGCAAGATCAAGCACACTTTCAATGGAATCGGTCAGACGTTTCTCGATGCCTTTTTTTATTACAAGACGGTCTACCACAATATCGATATTGTGTTTCTTATTCTTATCCAGAGAAATGGTCTCTGTCAGCTCATAGGTACTGCCGTCAACCTGTACGCGCACGTATCCGCTTCGCTTCGCCTGTTCAAAAAGCTTCTCATGTTGTCCTTTTCTGCCCCGAACTACCGGTGCCAGCAGCTGGATCTTGGTTTTTTCCGGCAGTGTCATAATCTGGTCCACCATCTGGTCCACACTCTGCTTTTTGATCTCTTTTCCGCACTTCGGACAATGCGGTATTCCAATCCTCGCATAGAGAAGACGGAAATAATCGTAGATCTCCGTCACCGTTCCCACTGTAGAACGCGGATTGCGGTTCGTCGATTTCTGATCGATGGATATTGCGGGAGAGAGACCCTCTATCTTCTCCACATTCGGCTTCTCCATCTGCCCAAGGAACTGTCTTGCATAAGAGGAAAGGGATTCCATATATCTTCTCTGCCCTTCTGCATAAATCGTGTCAAATGCAAGCGAAGATTTACCCGATCCGCTCAATCCCGTCAGTACGACAAATTCATCTCTCGGAATATCGAGATCGATATTTTTCAAATTGTGTTCATTGGCTCCTCTGATTTTAATGTATTTTCGTTCTTTCTTTGCCATTTTCTACTCCGTATCTCTTAACATGTTTTTCAATTCAACCATTTTATCACGATATTCCGCAGCCGCCTCAAAGTTCAGTTCTGCCGCAGCTTTATTCATCTTCTTCTGAATATCGGCAACCAGTTTCTCCAGTTCCTGTCTGCTCATGGATTCCGGATCTTTACTGAATTCCATCTCACTCTTGGCCACTTTCTTGGAAATACTGATCAGCTCCCGCACAGACTTTTGAATCGTCTGCGGAGTAATGCCATGCTCCTCATTATATTTTTGCTGAATCGCTCTTCTTCGCTCAGTCTCTTCCATTGCGACCCGCATGGAATCTGTCATCTTGTCCGCATACATGATAACATGACCCTCCGCATTACGGGCAGCACGTCCAATCGTCTGGATCAGGGATGTCTCGGAACGCAGGAACCCCTCTTTATCCGCATCCAGAATGGCAACCAGCGTAATTTCCGGGATGTCCAGTCCTTCCCGCAGCAGATTGATTCCGACCAGTACATCAAACACATCCAGACGCAGATCCCGGATAATCTCCGCTCTCTCGAGTGTATCAATATCCGAATGCAGATATTTGATACGGATACCAATCTCCCGCATATAATCGGTAAGATCTTCCGCCATCTTCTTCGTCAGTGTCGTAATCATGATCTTATGTCCCGCTTTGGTCTCTTTATTCACCTCGCCGACCAGATCATCGATCTGCCCCTCCACCGGACGCACCTCCACTCGCGGGTCCAGCAGACCGGTCGGGCGGATAATCTGCTCCGTACGAAGCAGTTCATGCTCCTGCTCATAGACATTCGGCGTAGCGGAAACAAACAGCATCTGGTCGATCTTGCCCTCAAATTCTTCAAAATTGAGCGGGCGGTTATCTCGCGCCGACGGAAGGCGGAAGCCAAAGTCCACCAGTGTCTTTTTCCTCGACTGATCTCCCGCATACATTCCCCGCACCTGAGGGACTGTAATATGAGACTCATCCACAATGATCAGAAAATCATCCTTGAAATAATCCATCAGTGTAAGCGGGGTTGCACCCGGTGCAAGTCCGGCAAGATGTCTGGAATAATTCTCGATGCCGCTGCAAAATCCCGTTTCCCGCAGCATCTCAATGTCAAAATTGGTACGTTCCGAAATCCGCTGGGCTTCCAGAAGCTTGTCCTCTCCTTTGAAATAACGTACCCTCTCTTCCAGCTCCTTCTCGATATCCACGCAGGCTCTGTTGATCTTTTCCTGCGGAACCACATAATGCGATGCCGGAAAGATACCGATATGCTCCAACTCGCATTTGATCTCTCCGGTCAGAACTGCAATCTCGGTAATCCGCTCAATCTCATCTCCAAAAAACTCCACACGGACAGCCGTGTCATCCCGGTCCGCCGGAAAAACTTCCACCACATCTCCGCGTACCCGGAAGGTACCGCGCGTAAAGTCCATGTCATTTCTCGTATACTGAATATCAATCAGGGAACGGATCACGTCATCCCGGTCCTTTTCCATGCCGGGACGCAGGGAAACCATCATACCCAGAAAATCTTCCGGGCTTCCCAAACCGTAAATGCAGGATACACTGGACACCACAATCACATCCTTGCGTTCTGCCAGTGCAGCCGTTGCCGAAAGGCGCAGTTTATCGATTTCCTCGTTGATCGCCGAGTCCTTGGCAATATAGGTATCGGTAGAAGGCACATAGGCTTCCGGCTGATAGTAATCATAATACGACACAAAATATTCCACTGCATTCTCCGGAAAAAAATCCTTGAACTCCCCATATAACTGCGCCGCCAATGTCTTGTTATGCGATATGATCAGCGTCGGTTTCTGCAGCTGTTCAATCACATTCGCCATGGTAAAGGTCTTACCGGAACCGGTCACGCCCAACAGCGTTTCAAACTGATTCCCTTCCCGAAATCCCTTTACAAGTTCCGCGATTGCCTGCGGCTGGTCGCCTGTCGGCTTATAGTTTGATACTAACTTAAAATGATCCATATGCGCTATGCACCTCCTTTGGATGCAAAATCCGTTCGTCATGACGTCAAATTATCTTTTACACAAATTACAGCTCTGATTATAGCACAGTCCCTTCCGCTTTGCAAACAGATGTTCGTACTTTTATCCACGGGACTGCGGATTCCGCTTGCCGGACAGACGGACGGACTCCCTTTCCACCATTTCCACTCCGATCACCGCGTTTTCCGTCAGGCATTCCTTGTGTGCAATCCGGTAGATGATTCGCTGTACCGCGCGTTTACCCATCATCTCCTTGTTTACATTGACGGTGGTCAGCTTCGGTCTTATCTTTTCGCACATATCTATATTGTCAAATCCAATCAGCGAAATATCCTCCGGAATACGATATTCCATTTCCTGCAGCGCAATCATAAGGCTGATTGCCGCTTTATCATTGGAGCAGATAAACACCTGCGGGAGTCTTCCTTTTTGTTTGACAACATTGGCTATTTTCCGGTTGTCATTGTTTAAAACAGCTTCCTCGATTCCCTGTGTAATCGAATACTGATCGACATAGTCCTGCAATGTCTCCCTGATACAGGCTCCGCCAAATTCTCCCAATGCTTCTTTATATCCCCAAAACCGTTCTTTTATACTCAGGGAATAAGACAATTCTCCGAAAAAACCGATTTCCTGAAATCCTTTTTCCAGAAGATACTTGGTAACAATGAATCCACCCAGTTTATTGTCCGTCAGTATACTGTCTATATTTTTTGTCAGAGAGGCATGATCCGCAAGAACAATCGGAATCCGGTATCTCTGGAGCTTTTCTATATTTTCGTCGCTGATCTTTCCGATAATGATAATACCGGATACTCTATGCTCCTCAATCATTTTCGGAATCTCCAGCTTCTCATCATCAAAGAAATTCATCAAAGCGTCGTAGCCGTTTTTTCTTGCCTCTTCCACCACCGCATACAGCACCCTTCCATAAAAATTCGTGTCGTCCGAATATTTTTTCTGCGTCATAACACATAGATTTGTTCTGGAAAAGGTTTTGATGAATTTTTCTTTTGTCTCCAAATATCCCAGTTCTTCCGCGGTATGCAGAATCTTGATCCGCAGATCTTCGCTGACTCCGGATTTATTGTTCAATGCAAGAGATACCGCATTCACAGATACATGATGCATTTCCGCTATCTGTTTCATCGTGACTTTCATCCGTTTTCCTCACTTTCGTATTTCTATATAGAAATAAAGACCATCATATCACAATCGACGGTCTTTACAAGATTTCTTTTTCTATTCCACACCCAGATGACGATAGATGTCAGCCAGTGTTATATCAGCAAGACAAACACTGTCATCCGATGCTCCATAATATAGTTTCAACAAGTCTTTTTCTAATATACATCCGCAGGAAAATACCACCTGTCCGAAAAAGCCCTGACACTCATAAGGTGCTTCCGGTTCCAAAAGCGGTGTTTCCGACTTTGCTATGATTTTCGCCGGATTCTCCAGATCGAGCAAAAATGCACCGAGACAGTAACGATCATTGGAATCCGCGGCATGATAGATTTTCAGCCAGCCTTTTTCCGTACGGACGGGCGGGGCGCCTCCTCCGATCCTGCCGTTCTCCCATCCGCATTCGGACACGCCGCAAAAATGCTGATGTTTTCCCCAATGTACCAGATCCTCCGATTCGGAAAGCCAGATATCCGGTGTTCCGATTGCTTTTGGGACCGGACGGTTGAACGCGTAGAATTTTCCGTTTATTTTCTCCGGGAAAATCGTGACATCCTTATTCTCCGGAAGAAAAATGATTCCCTTTCTCTCATAGTTCTGAAAATCCTTTGTCATGATCAGTGCGGTTGCAGCACCATTCGGTGAGACGGCCGTATAATTAATGTAATACGTATCATCCAGCTGTGTAATTCGCGGATCCTCCATGCCCCAGCACTCTTCCTCCGCATTCGGCATGATGGTCGGATGCGCATCCAGCTCAAAATGTACCCCGTCTTTGGATCTTGCAATCCGCAGATGTGAGAGTGTTGTCAGATAAACAACATTTGTATTTGCGTTTTTTCCCTTTGTGATGGTGCGGGCATCCTCAAAGCACAATTCGGGATGCTCAGTTTTCACAAGCGAAACCGTTTGAAAATCGTTGATCCCGCCTTTTTGCACCACAACCGGAAAGCTGACCGTCTCCTCATCTTCACAGGATACGGCTTCTGCCACCCTGCACAGTAAAATATATTCATCTTTATATTTTGTCGCTCCGCAGTTAAAAATACCCTTTACCGTAAAATTCTTGGAAGACGGTTTTACGTCTTCAATCTGAAGCAGCGGATTTTCACTGCATCTTGCGATATTCGCCCTGCGTTTGCATTCAGTTTTATTTTTCATATCATACCACCTATTTCAACATAAAATTAATTCCTTCTTTAAAATGCTTCGAGAAACACAGGAATAACAGGATCACAGGGAGTGTCAGCACAACAGAGGCTGCGTACATGGCACCCGGCACCGTGGAGTTCTGATTAAACTGTGTGGAAATCATCACATTTAAAGTCTGTATTTTCACATCCGGCGCCACCAGCATATCCCACATCAATTCATTCCACCTTGTCATAAATACCGACAAAAATACAATAATACTGATTGATTTTGTTGACGGAAGCGCAATTTTCAGCAATATCTTAAAGTCACTTGCCCCGTCGATTTTCGCTGCCTCAAAAACAGCGGACGGTACGGTCTTGAAATAATTAATGTACATAAAGATTCCCCAGATTGAGATAACCAAAGGAAGAATCATTCCCAGATAATGGTTTGCCAGCGGACGGATCAGCATATAGCGCGGCACCAGTAAAATTATGACCGGGAAAAACATCTGAAACAGTAAAGAGGAGTATATGACCCTCTTGCCTCTGTACTTCATATGGGTCGCAGCATATCCGGTCATCAGACCGACAATGACGGAAACGGCAGCTGTCGGCACCGATACGACAAAAGAATTCAATAGCGCCCGGATCCACTGAAACGCATCCGAAGATCCTGATCCGCTGCCGCCGAGCAGATATTTATAACTGTCCAGTGAAAACGCGGTTGGCAGCAGTTCCTTATCCACCATCTTCCACGGAAGTAAAGATTGTAACACCATATAATAATACGGAAACAGTGACAGCAGAAGTAATGCGATTGTCAATATACATAATATCCATGTCCCGACAGACATTTTCTTTTTTCTATGTCCCATACTCTCCTCCTACCATCCATATTTTCGATTCAGTTTATTCATGACCCAGGTGATAAGCTGAATGACCACAAATATCTGCACCGCATTTGCAATTGCCATTGCTGCACCATAGCCGGAACGGAAGCTCACAAAGGAAGCATTATAAATCTCCAGCTGCCAGGTCGTAGTCGAAAGCGAAGGTCCTCCGCCCGTCAGTAAGAACGGCTCGGAAAATATCTGGAACGACAATCCTGCCGCAAGTACAATGACCGAGGTCAGAGTCGGTGTAATCATCGGCAATGTAATGTGCATTAATTTTTTGATACCGGTACAGCCGTCAATCATCGCCGCCTCATACACATCCTCTGATACGGATTCAATTCCCGAAAGAACAAACAGTGCATAGTATCCTGCCATCTTCCAGACGATCATGAAGATAATAATTCCAAATGCAGCCTTGCTCTGCAGCCAGTTGACATCCAGATTGCATTTCTCTCTCAAAAAGGTACTGAGTGCGGAATTATAGCTAAACAGATATTTGACCATAACGGAAGTAGAGACTCCGGAAGTCAGATACGGAATGAAAAACATGACCGCTGCAAATCCCTTTAATTTATCCGGAAGTTTTGAAACCATAAGTGCGATTCCCACGCCGAAGATAAAACACAAAACAACAATGGGGACCAGATAACGCAGGGAGTTCCAGAATGCGGCCTGTACCTTTTCATCTGAAAACAGTGCCATGAAGTTTTCCAATTTCACAAAATGATAATCCGGAGACATTAAGTTCCAGTCTGTTACCGAGAGCCAAAGCGCCCATCCCAATGGCAAAAACAAAAATACAATCGAATATACGATATAGGGTGTGTTAAATACCCACGGCATCCAGTTTCGGGCTTTTTGGTTCTTTACACAACCGGTTTGAACCATTGCTTTTCTCATTATTCTGCTTCCTTTCCAATCGGTATCTGCACTGAGGTAAGTGCAGATACCGTTAAAACACTATTCCAGATTACCTGCCGATTTCATTGCATCCATCGCTGCATCCACATAGTTTGATACGTCCGGATTTTCATTGATGCCGGAGGACGAAAGCACCTCATTTACAAATGGGATGACTGCTTTTTCGCCCAAGGCGGTCATAATATCTCCAACCTTGTCATTCGCCATTCCCGGAATACCGTCTGCCACATACGTACTGATATCTTTCATCGCAGGGTTTTCGTTAAAGTAATCGGTGAGATCCGCATTGGTTTCCAGATCGCCTCTTACCGGAAGCATGGAAGTTGCCTTCAGCCAGTCGATATCTACCGTATCTTTTCCGTCGCCCAGAAATACATATTTCAGAAATTCGATTGCACCCTGATGCTGTTCATCGGATATCGCATCATTTTTATATAGTACAATTCCTTTTGAATCTGCATAGTTATAATGCGTATCGCCTTCGTTTTCCACTAAAGTAGGACCGAATACATAATCTCCGTCTAAACCGTATTTCTTACCGGCTGCATCATTTGCGGAAACCTCCCAAGGAAGTCCCTCACCCATAACTACCGGAACGGTTTCCTGCTGCCATATGCTGTCGATCGTACCGGTCAGCAGCGAATTTCCCATTTTGCCGTAGAATTCAAATACCTTTGTCAATGCTTCCTTGTCCGCTGTCAGCTTCGTTCCGTCGACCAGCGGTGTACCCTGTGAAAATGCATCATACGGGGATTCAATGTCAAACCATCTTTCCCAATAGTTTGCGGAGTTCAAAAGTTCGGCACGGTACATAAAATGAGTAATTCCGTCATCCTTTAATTCGGACTGTTTCTCCTGATATGCACTGAGCAATGCGTCAAAATCATCCATCGTCTGCGGAACTTCTGTGATTCCAAGTTCTTTTAATGCTTTGCTGTTATAGCAATAGGTGATTGGATTCACATACAGTGGAATAACATACTGAGCTCCGTCAATTGCCCAGCCTTCCATTACTTTACTGATCTGTCGCTCATTTACGATATCCGCATACCAGTCTTCTTGACTGATGTCATATACTGCCTGTGAATTTGCCAGCGTATTGGCAAAACCACGATTGATATTTTCCGAAATGGCCGGTACGGTTCCGGTCGCGATCGCATTCTGGATTCCGGCTTCCGATGACGGCTGCGCCGGCATCATCTGCACCTTTACCTCGACCTTTTTTCCATCCAGTTCCACACCGCTCGCATTGAATCGCTCTGCATAAGCCGACCAGAAATCGAGATTGTACTGCTCCGGTGCCGTCCAGAATTCAACGGTAATGGTTCCCCCACTGGCTGTTTTTTCCGTATCCCCCGTCTTTACAGAATCAGAATTTGAACTTCCGCACCCTGTAAACAAAGCAGCTGCCGTTGTCAGAGCCAACAGACAAGCTATGATTCTTTTTTTCATATAATAGTCCCTCCTTGATTTCATACCTCTTATTTATTACTCACTGCAGCTTTTGTAACTCTATTACACCATCCCATTACTTGAATTCCAACTTTATTTCACTTGAATTTTTAAATTATATCCAACTTATACATTTTATCTCTTATTATTTGTTCATATTGCACAATTTTATTTTCTTTTTTGGCATCAATCAATGAATCAGCTTGAATTTTACTTGAATATTTAGCGCTTATTTCCACCTGCTTCATTCACGATTACACCTGTGCGCAGGCTGCCATCTCCTTTCTGCGTATTTTTACACATTTATCCGCTTTCTATCAGGAACTGCATTGTAATCTTTCCGTGATAACTTCTCCAATGAAACAGAAAAACAGAGAGATGCCTTTTCAGCATTCTCTCTGCTTCCTGTTTTCATCCTGTTTTATATAAAATTATTCTGCCATTGAATTCACAATTGCTTCACACAGCGCGTCCAACTGAGCTTCCTGTTCGGCCTTCAGGGACGATTTTATCGTTACCGTTGCATCCAGCACTGTCATGTTTTTCATCTCCTCGATTCTGGCTCTCATATGTTTTCCGGACATCGGTGCCCAGGTGCCGTTTTCAATAAAGGCAACGGTACGTTTTGAAACGTTCAATGCCTTCATATCTGTCAGGAGATTCTCCATAATCGGATAAATTCCGCCGTTATAAGTCGGAGCTGCAAAGACCAGATGACTGCTTCGGAATATCTCGGAAATCAGTTCCGAAACATGCGTACCGGAAACATCGTATACTTCAATCTTTTTAACGCCTGCATCTGCAAGCTTGGATGCGAGAACATTTGCGGCATTTTCAGTATCTCCATACATAGAGGCATAGGCAATCACGACTGCCTTTTCCTCCGGCTCGTAACTGCTCCACTTATCGTATTTATCACAGATATAATCCAGATCTGTCCTCCAGATTGGTCCATGCAGCGGACAGATTGTCTCAATATCAAGTTCTGAGGCTTTCTTCAGAAGCGCCTGTACGGAAGTTCCGTATTTTCCTACAATATTCGCATAATAACGTCTGAGATCCTTCTCCCACTCGCTGTTAAAATCCAATTCATCCTTAAAAATGTTTCCCGGCAATGCCCCAAAGGAACCAAATGCGTCTGCCGCAAAAAGAATCTTATCCTGTTCATCGTAAGTCACCATGACTTCCGGCCAATGTACCATCGGTGCCATCCGGAAATGAAAGGTATGGCTTCCACTGCTGAACGTTTCGCCTTCCTTTACCACAATCGCACGCTTGTCCGTATCAAAGTCAAAAAACTGTTTCATAATCTGGAATGTTTTGACATTTCCAACAATCTGCAGGTTCGGATATCTGAGAATCAGATTTTCAAGCAATGCACAATGATCCGGTTCCATATGATTGATAATCAGATAATCCAATGCTCTGTCACCCAGTACATACGCAATATTTTCAAAAAACTGCTCCGAAATAGCCTTATCCGCAGTATCAAACAGTACTGTCTTCTCATCCAGCAGAAGATAGGAATTATAGGATACTCCTCTTGGTATTGGAAATATATTTTCAAACCGAGCCAGTCTTCTGTCACTGCCTCCTACCCAGAATAAATTCTCTTTTACTTTTCTTACATTATGCATAGCCGTCTTCCTCCCGAATTTTCCTAAACTTTTACGTCTTAATTATAACAAAATTATACACAGATTCAATCTATCCTATCTATAAAAATAAACTTCGTAACATGTGAACAGATTCTAATCCCTAATTTTGGATGTTTTAGTAATAATTACTGTTATTATTCCTGTCTCTCGAACCCCCAGGAATAAAAGTGTACCCCGTACACTCCCGTGTTCTATCACTTAGATTTTTCCTATCGAATAAAATGGAAATCAAAGAAGCTGCCGCACGCAGCGACAGCCTCCAATATCATTGATTGTGGCCTATTTTCGTCCACAACATTGTTTGTATTTCAACCCGCTGCCGCAAGGACACGGATCATTTGGATATACTTTGGCAGCTTCACGTTTCTTCGGTGCGTTTTGAGCAGTTTCATCTTTATTGGTACCAGTCACATTGGCAACCTGTTCTCTTTCCACTTTCTGTTCAATACGAACATGGAACAGCAGCCGTACGGTGTCTTCACGGATTGCATTGATCATACTGTCAAACATGTCGAATCCGTTCATCTTGTATTCTACCAGCGGATCTCTCTGCCCGTATGCCTGAAGACCGATTCCCTGGCGGAGCTGATCCATATCATCGATATGATCCATCCACTTGCGGTCGATGACTTTCAAAAGAATGACACGCTCCAGTTCACGTACTGCTTCCGGTTCCGGGAACTCCGCTTCTTTTGCTTCGTATAATTTCACCGCCTGCTCTTTTAAGCTGTGCTTTAATTCCTTACTGCTCCGATAGGTATTCGCCTTTTCCGGAGTGACCTGCTCGAGCGGAATCAGTGGAACCAGAAGCTGATTGAGTTCATTCACATTCCACTCTTCCTGCGGAAGATCCGGTGAAATGCAGGTATCTACACTGTTTTCCACGCAGTCTGTAATCATTTTATAAATTACATCCCGCATACTCTCTCCGTTTAGAACACGAAGTCTTTCCGTATAAATAATCTCACGCTGATCATTCATAACCTGGTCGTATTCCAACAGATTCTTACGGATACCAAAGTTATTTCCCTCGATCTTAGTCTGTGCTTTCTCAATGGCTCCCGATAACATCTTATGCTGAATCTGCTCTCCTTCCGGAATTCCAAGTGTATTGAACATATCCACCAGTTTCTCGGAACCGAACAGCCGCATCAGATCATCTTCCAGCGAGATAAAGAACTGAGACTCACCCGGATCACCCTGACGACCGGAACGTCCACGCAGCTGGTTATCGATACGTCTTGATTCGTGACGCTCCGTACCGACAATCTTCAATCCGCCGGCTTCCCGTGCCTCATCGTCCAGTTTAATATCCGTACCACGTCCTGCCATGTTCGTTGCAATCGTAACAGAACCGTGTATACCTGCCTGTGCCACGATCTCAGCCTCAAGCTCATGGAATTTTGCATTTAAGACTTTGTGGGCAATACCGCGCTTATTCAACATTTTGCTGATTAATTCAGAAGTCTCGATCGTAATGGTACCGACCAGTACCGGCTGTCCCTTTTGATAGGAATTCTCAACCTCATCCACCACGGCTTTGAATTTTTCTTTTTTGGTCTTATATACAGCATCCTGATGATCGATACGCGCCACCGGCTGGTTCGTCGGGGTCTCGATAACATCCATGCCGTAGATATCACGGAACTCTTTCTCTTCTGTCAGAGCAGTACCCGTCATACCACATTTTTTCTCATATTTATTAAAGAAGTTCTGGAACGTAATCGTTGCAAGTGTTTTGCTCTCACGTTTTACCTTCACATGCTCTTTTGCCTCAATTGCCTGATGAAGCCCGTCCGAATAACGGCGGCCTGGCATAATACGTCCGGTAAATTCATCGACGATCAGAACCTGTTCATCCTTCACCACGTAATCCTGATCACGGAACATTAAATAGTGTGCGCGTAAGGCAAGTATGATATTGTGCTGGATTTCCAGATTATCCGCATCTGCCAGATTCTCAATATGGAAGAACTGCTCCACCTTATGCACACCATCCAGTGTAAGATTCACGACCTTGTCCTTCTCATTGACGATAAAGTCTCCGTCCTCTTCAATCTCCACACCCATAATGGCGTCCATCTTGGAGAATTCCTTCTGATTCTCTCCTCGAATCATCTGACGTGCAAGAATATCGCAGGCTTCATATAATCTGGTTGATTTCCCACTCTGTCCGGAGATAATCAGAGGCGTTCTGGCTTCATCGATCAAAACGGAGTCAACCTCATCGACAATGGCAAAACACAATCCGCGCTGAACCAGCTGCTCCTTGTAGATAACCATATTGTCTCTCAGATAATCAAAACCAAGTTCATTATTGGTAACATACGTAATATCACAGCTGTAGGCATCCTGACGTTCCTTGCTTTCCATACCGTTTAAGATTACGCCAACCGTCAGACCGAGGAACTGATGTACCTGTCCCATCCATTCGGCATCACGTTTTGCCAGATAGTCATTGACCGTTACAACATGCACGCCCTTTTCCTCCAGCGCATTCAAATATGCAGGAAGAGTAGATACCAGGGTCTTACCTTCACCGGTACGCATCTCAGCGATACGTCCCTGATGCAGAATAACACCACCGATCAGCTGTACTCTGTAATGTTCCATTCCAAGGACACGCCTTGCTGCTTCACGAACAGTCGCATATGCTTCCGGAAGTATATCATCCAGTGTCTCTCCATCGCTCAGCCGCTTCTTGTACTCCTTTGTCTTGGCCTTCAACTGATCGTCCGTAAGTTCCATCATTCCGGAACGGTATGATTCAATCTTGTCCACGATTGGAGTCACCCTTTTTACTTCTCTCTCACTATGGGAACCAAATATTTTTTCAATTGCCTTCATACGATACTCCTATCCCTTATTTTGCTTACGCAACTAAAAAATATTGTACCACTAACAGCCCTGTTAAACAATACACAATCCCATGAACAGATTGTAAATTTTTTATTAAATAACGAATGCGGCTTTACCTCACTCGTTTCCAGTGGTATACTCGCATGTGATTCAGGCAGTTTATCTCTATTTAAGGAAGGACCTGGAAATTATCTGATTATTTATAATTTATAAAATGAAGGGAGTCTTATCATGACCTATTCTTACAAAACATCCGGAACCTGCTCCACCAGAATTGACCTGGAGTTAGAGGGCGATATCTTAAAAAATGTATCATTTACCGGAGGATGCAACGGAAATTTAAAGGCCGTATCCAGTCTGGTTACCGGTTTGACCGTTGATGAAATTGAAAAAAAACTTGGCGGTATTTCCTGCGGTGGTCGTCCAACCTCCTGTGGAGACCAGCTTGCGAGAGCCTGTCGTGCGGCTTTGAATGCAAGTAAAAATTAATATTATTGTTTTGAATTTTCAGATTATTTAAAATATTTATCCAATTTATTTCATTTAAAACATAATATTTATTTATTTTCAAAATAGTTCTTGACATTTCCATTGTTGTTAGATATAATCAACTTAACAAAACAAAAGAACTTCAAAAGAAAGGGTGATTCCACCAAAAGCTTAAACCGAACTTCATAATTTTAAGAAAGAGAGGTACAGTCCACCAGAAACTTTGATAACATGAATTTTTAAAAGAAGTACGAAAGAAAAATCGGAAGAAAGGAAGGTACGGGCCATTGAACACATGAGAATGTCATTCAAAACAATTAGCGAAAACCCACTTTCAGTTCGCGGATTCAGAATCGAAATCGAAACCATGAGGGATATCAAAATATTATGGACGGAGAATCAGATTCGTTTCTAATGATATGATTTCAATCCAACTGCACTCATCGGAAGACAGACATCCAGGAGGAAGGGTTCACGGACCGAAAAAGAAAAAACAGGAAAGGAAATAGTCCAATGGACACCATAGTTTAAAGGGCATCATCAAATCAGTAATTTTGATGATGCCCTTAGTCTTTGTAATTCTATGTTCTGCTTCCTGTTTCGTCAGCCTGTCCCGATACACTGCATCCAGCCTTCTGATTAAGAACCGCTCTTTGTAGATGTATCGGTCGTTTCGGTGGAATTATTCTCGCCGCCATTGCCTCTGTCACTGCCGCCAGGACCACCCATTCCGCCACCGACGGTAATCGAAACGACGGTATCTCCGTTCATTACCACGGTCACTATGTCTTCTTCTGCAAGATCATCGATCGTACCGTCTTTTGTATCGCTGCCGCTTTGTACGGTAATTGTTGTGCTGTCATCTACGGTGATCGTCTTCTCTTCCCCTGTCAAAGAGAGTCCTCTTCCGCCCTGCTGGCCGCCGCCTTTTCCATTCTGCTGCATCTCTGTGGAGCCTTCCGGCAATTCTGTAGAGCCTTCCGGCAGTTCAAATCCTTCACCCGGCTGCATCTCGGTAGAACCTTCTTCTGACTGCGGTCTTTCTCCCGGCTGCATCTCCGTGGAGCCCTCCGGCAGTTCTGTAGAGCCTTCCGGCATCGTAAATCCTTCTCCCGGCTGCATCTCGGTAGAACCTTCCGATATCTGCGGCTCTTCTGCCAAAGCAATGGTAATCGTGTCTCCATCAATGGCACTTATCTGTCCATATATTGTAGTCTCTTCACTGTCTGATTCCTCATTTGACTGCCCGCTTGTTTCTCCTGTACTGTCTGATTTCCCGCATCCTCCGAAAATCAAAGACATTCCCAGTGTCATACAGCATAATAAAATTCCTAGTCTCTTCCGCTTCATGTTTTCCTCCTGCCATTATTTTCCCTTAATTCCTTTCTATCTTACGTTTCGGTTCTGACCGGCAGGTGAAAATACTGTGAAAATTATGTGAAGTTTTATCTGTGAAATAGCTTCCGGCCTGCGCCCACTGCGAAAACACCGCCAGCCAGCAGCGCCAGTATCCATTGCCCGACACCGCTTTCATCACCCGTTTTCGGCGGGTCTGCAGCCTTGAGGGGATCCTCGCTCGCATCCATCACTACCATAGCCGGAGTATCTGCAGTTGTCGTCTGCGTCGCTCTCTCTTCTGTCTGCGCTTCCACATTTACTTTATAAGTCATAAGCAGTTCTCCGTCATAGGAAGAATATACCTGTATCTGAGCAGTCCCTGCTCCCATCCCGGTAACTTTTCCGGATGCATCCACCGCTGCAACGGCGTCATCCATTGATACAAAATAAACGCCTTCCGCATCCGCATTCTTCGGATACAGTGTCATCGGCAACGTAACAGATTCATGCAGATTGCAGGTAATTTCCGTACTTTCCGTCTCAATCCGTTCCACCGGCTGCCGCACCGTTATCCTGCATTCCGCAGACAGATTGCTCCCATCTTTTGCGGACGCCGTAATGACTGCCGTACCGGCTTTTTTTGCCGTTACAAGACCAGTTTCATCCACCGCCGCAACAGATGCGTCTGAAGAAGACCAGTCCACGGTCCGGACTCCCGCATTTTCCGGCAAAATTGCCGCTTCCAGCTGTGTTGTTTCACCTTTCCACAGCGTTTCCGTACTTCCGGAAAGCTCCAGCGATTCGACCATTACCCTGTAATCCTCGGTAAATGCTTTGATTCTTGCTGTTGCACCGGTCTCAGCCAGGTCTACCCACGCACCGTTCTGGCAGGCGAAACTCTGTCCACTCTGCGTTGCATTGGTAAAACTGATCCAGTTTCCATTTGTATAGGTCTTATCCACGAAATAGCTGATATTCCCGCTTTCGGACTTGGAGAGCGTTACAACAACACTGAAGGTGTCTCTCGCCGAGAGGAGAAGTTCGTCATCCAGCGAAACTGTATAATATCCAACAAACGTTGTTTTTCCTGTCTTCGGCTGTGACAGCAGCGGCGTACCGCTCTGCGGGTCTTTCTGGTCTGTCGGATTCCTGTATATCTGCACACTGTAATCCACCCCGACATCGTACAGGGCAAATGAAACAGCACGCAGTTTCTGATAGCCCGTCTCTGCATCCGCCGGCACCGTAAATACATTGGCAATCGAATTTCCGCTGGCAACACGGTATCCGGTGTCATTTGCCGAAGTGTCCATATAAGCGCCTGCACTGCCGTCATACTGGTAAATATAATCGTAATTATCCGCACTTTCAAAATCAAAGACAAATGCCTTTGCCGTATCCTTGTTCAGTGCTTTGTCCTCATAGGATATCCAGAAATATCCGCCGTCTCCGAAGCTTTCTCCATAACTGTTTTTCGCAAGCCAGGCACCGTCGGCAGATGGTGTCTTGGAGAAATTATACCGGCTGTAGCTGTCGTCCCAGCCTATAATCTGTACCGCATGGTTCACACTTGTATACACATTGTTATAATAAGCAGAGGTGGTTTTGTTATAATACCTTCCTGCATCGTAATACATGGAAATTGCAACAGAGCCATACTGTCGGATCATTTCCTTGACATTGGACACGTCTGTCGCCAGATTGATCCAGTAAGCTTTCTGCATATGTACGTCATCCGCATAATCTGCCAGCTGCAGGGAGTCACTGTCCCAGTCCGCATCCGTCACGTCTGCTTCATCTGCAATCCCATACCAGTTGGCCAGCGCAAACGTGGTAAAGATATGATTGCCGCCGACCTCCCGGTAATCTCCTAACGGAGTTGTCGCATCGCCGGCCGTATTGCCCATCTCATCCAGCGGCATATGATAAAAGAAATAAGCCAGCTGGCTCTCGGACAGATCGGTATTTTCCGCAGCAGCCACAACTCCGTTCAGCAGTGTCTGGTCAACGATCAGATCTGTCTCCGCAGCAGCAACCGCACTGTACGCCCAGCAGGTATTGTCCGTTTGCATCTTCGGAAGCGTCACATATCCATAATTCCGTGAATCATAACTGGAAGGAAGCCCCGAAGAAGTTCCGGCCAGACTCACAGCCGCATTTTTTTCCTGTGCCACCTGTTCAGACTCCGTATCCGTATTTTCCAAGCCCTGCACCTGACTGATATCGGCACCGAGTGCCGGTACTGTCACATGATCATCGATATAATCAGTTGCAATTTCCGGTGTACCGGTTTCTTCACCGAAAACTGTCCGATCCGCCCCAAACCACAATCCCGCGGCCAGCAGCAGTATCAGAAGCGGATAGTTTTTCTTTCTTTGCATTTGTATCATCCTCTGTCCGTCTAAAACTTTCCTCAATGCTCCAAAGTTATTCCTGTACCTGTATCTCATGGACATTCATGCCAACACTGTTACGGTTCTCACGGTACAGCTGCAGCAGTGTTTCCCATAACCTGTGAACCTTCTCTACCAAAACCGCAGACGTATCCAGCGCATACGGCGCCAGCTCATCCAGACGAAAGACCCGCAGAGCGACCGGCGGAAGAAATACCAGATTTGTAGTACGTGTCTGATTTTCTGTTTTTTCGATATTTTCATAGGTGATCATAGAGAATTCATTTCCCCGGAATTCACAGGCATATGCCACATAGCATTCATCCACGGTCCATGTTTTCCCATCCGCTTCAACAACCGGCTTTTCGTCTTCTTCCTGGTACTCCGAAGTTGCCACCTCCACATGCCATTTTATTTTTCCGTTCACCGTATCTTTTCTCATATCCTCGAGTGCTACGCACAAATTATCTGCCGTCATGATCCATCCTGCTTTCTTTTTTCAAAATAGTAAACTGCCTTTTTCTTTCTCAATCATACAATATTTTTCAGGATAAGTCACGTTTTTCAGAATGTATATTTTTGGTGCATATTTCCTTATGTATTGGAAATACTTAACAATACAGGTATGAAAATGAATGGAGGTATATCTTATGATACTTACACAAAAAGAAACTTCTCTTTTGGAGGACATCAAATCACAGGAGCAGCTCTGTGTGGAGAAATATGAGAAATGTGAACGGGAAGCAAAAGATCCGCAGTTAAAATCTCTCTTTTCCTCTATCTCCGCTACGGAAAGACAGCATCTTGATACAATTAACAAAATTTTGGGCGGCACAGTCCCGGACATGCAGCAGGGCGGCTGTTCTTCCAAAGAGCCGGATTCGTTTCAGACAACCTATGGTGCCGACAGCAACCAGCAGGATAAAGAGCATGATAAATTCTTATGTTCCGATACGCTTGCTACCGAAAAACATGTCTCTTCGGTCTATAATACCAGCGTATTTGAATTCAAGAATGAAGATGTACGCCATGCACTGTACCACATTCAGGGTGAGGAACAGCATCACGGCAAAATTATTTATGACTATATGAATACCAACGGCATGTATTGCTGATCTCTGCCGATAATTCCACTTTTCCATGTTAAAAAACAGGAACCCCGCTGCATCCACATGCTTTTTATGCATTACATGGATACAACGGGGTTCCCCTTTTTTATACGTAGATGATTTCCACACCGCCGAAACTTACGGAACCTGTAATCGTGACTACCGGCGTCCCGTTGGACTGCGGATGATTTTTCTCATCAATGCCTCCGAGTGATACACTTGCATGGTTTATCACTTTCCACTCTTTTGGAATATACAGCTCCACGCCGCAAAAGGATGCCCGGAGATTTATGACGGCGCTCCCGCTCTGAATGACCGCATTGTCAAAGTATACCTTCATTGCGCCAAAGGAGCAGTTGAGACTTGCCTGCTTGAAATCATCGGAATTGACATACTTGATACTTGAACCGAATGTCGTTCCGTAATTCACCTGACTGCCATCCTCCACATCTACTGTCTCACAATATTCTTCCATGTGATGATGGTGATGATGAAAGTCTCCGTAGAAATGGCGACGTCTGTGGAACAGCATTCCAAGTCCGATGCTTCCAAGCAGTGCCGCTCCCAGGACCGGCCACGGCGTAATCGCTGTAATACCGAGCTCATCATCAAAAATAATGGCTAAAAATGCCAGTGAAAACAGCATTCCGGTGAACTCCACATGGAACAGGCTTTTCAAAAAGCAGGCGACCAGAAATACCGCAAACAGCAGGGTAAAAACATTCACATCCTGCAGGTAACCCAATCTGCCCACCAGAAGAAACACCGCACCAAGTATGAAAAATAAGCCCCAGAATACTTTGTCTGATTTTCTTTCCATCATGTTAACCTCTTTCCTCTAATCGATCTTTTAATGGTTTAAAATAACGTCTTGACACATATACCTGTTTGTGTGTGTCCTGAAAAGATACGATACTTGCCGAAGACAGATTTCGGTCAATTGCAAATATCTTTCTGGTGTTTAAAATTGCCGATTTGGATATCCTTAGAAAATATCCGGGAAGCATTTCTTCCAGTTCATAAAGGCGGTGCCTGATCCGGTAAATATCGCCGATGGTGTGCGCACTGATTCCATCGTCTTCTGTTTCAAAGAACAGTATCTCTTCCAGCGGAAAATAATATTCCGCTTCGCCCTTGTAAAAAATGATCCTGCTTCGCTCGCTGATGATCTCGCTGACTGCTTTTTGCACCTGCGTCACCTCGTCATTCAATTTCCGGCACCGGATGATTATCTCATCGGATTCTAATTTTTCATCAATCTCAATTTTAATCTTCATCTTTCCCTCTCCACAATGCCATTTTAACAGTCTTTCGGATAATGTAAACAGGATTCCGGTAAGCGGTAGGCTTTTGCAGGTAAGCGGTCACTGTTTCACTTCCAAATGTGGCTCGCTAATGGGAATCTTCCGCCTGATCATATAAATAAGCCAGAACCTCGGCCGCACTTTTATCCTCAAAATCGCCCACATCCGTTAACGTCTGCACATTCCAGCGCATCCGGGAGGATTTGCTCAGATAATCGATCTCCTCCGCACAGTCGGGATACTTTGCGTACCAGTCCGGTTCGTATTTGCTCATATAGGTTTCCGCCAGCGTAACTGCGATACTTTTGGTGCCGTCGGCAAGGGTTGTCCCGCAGATCCGGACTCCCGGAGGACTCGCATGCAGCAGAACCACACTGCCGTCCTCACACATCCCAAGCGAGAGCCAGACATGCCCTTTCATACTCATGATATCGCCCGGCTTCCAATCGGTCACTTCCTCTGCCGGTGTATAGGTGCCCCACCCATATCCGGCAAACGTTTCAGCCATTTTCGCCGCTTTCATGACATAACCGTCTTTTCCGTCCGTATTCTCAAACACGTTGTAAATGACCCATCCAAGATAGCCGGAACAGTCCAGTCCGTTATGTATCTGATATGTCGTTTTTTTCACATCGTATGTGCTATCCTGCAATTCTGCGAACGTTTCCCAGGTACTGCTTACGCCGATACTGACGGCTTCCACGCCTGCTCCGGTATCCGCTTCATTCCAGCCGCCTCCCCAGACATACATCGTATGTCCTACCGGCTGTTTTGCCGTCATCAGAAGATTTGCCAATGTACGCCTGCCGGGCTGCGGCAGACTTTCCCCTTCTAAATACTGGTTCTGTCCTCCCGTATCCTGCTGCTGTACAGACGCAGCCTCGGAAACTTCCGTCTCGCCTGCTTCCGATTCAGCTGCCTGCGCTTCCTGCAGCTGTGTTTGCGGTACCTCTTTATCCTGTACCTCCGTATCCTGCGCCTCTGTATCCTGTGCCTCCGTTCCCTGTGCAATCCTGTTCTGACTGCAGCCAACTGTCGGTACGACCGTCACTGCAAGCAAAAGCAGCAGTAATGCCCTCCTCACTTTCCTGTTCTTTCCTTTTTTTATTTGCCGGTTATCATGCATTCTGAGTTCTCCCAAAAAGTTTATAGAATTTTCACTTATTGTTTACGTGTTTTTCACCTTTATCTGCTATACTTTAAAATGTCGTGGCAAATGGGGCCACTTCTATTTTAACTATCTGGGGGTTACTTGTAAATGAGAAGAAACAGAAGAGAGAAGATTAACATACAGAAGGAACTTGAGGAAGTCGTTGTTGAGGAGGATACCATTATCATTACCGAATTGATGCCGCTCAGCAGTCCCGCCAGTGATAATATGCGGACCATTGCAGACATGACGGAACAATTCACCTATACGATCGATCCGATTCTTCGTATGTATAACGCCGCCATGAGTGCGGCAACTGCAAGGCTTGAGATTATCAAAGACGAATTTCATTACCGGAATCTGCGCTGTCCGATCCACCATATTGACACACGTCTCAAATCGGCTGGCAGTATTTTGGAAAAACTCGAAAAGAAGCATCTGGATCTGACATTATCGGCAGCCTGCAACAATATTTACGATATTGCGGGAGTGCGTATCGTCTGCCCTTATATCAAAGACGTCTATCTGATCCGTGACCGCATTCTTGCACAGGACGATATTCACATTCTGGATGTCAAAGACTATATTACCGATCCCAAAGAGAACGGCTACCGAAGCTTACATATCATTATCCGGATCCCGGTTTATTTCATGAACAAAAAACAGTTTGTTCCGGTGGAGCTTCAGCTGCGTACACTTGCGATGGATCTTTGGGCAAGTCTTGAGCACGACATCAATTATAAATCCATCAACAAAGATCTCGACATTAACTTTGCCAGAGAACTGTTTGAATGCAGCGAGCTGATTTATCAGGCAGAAGAGAAAATGGAAGCTATGAATGACGCGCTGGAATCCTGATCCGCCCTGTCTGATTCCTTTCCAACGGAGGATGTCGATACATGAATACAGAGACTTTGAGAACCTTTTTAAAGCTTACGGAAGTCCGGAACTATACGCAGACTGCCAGTCAGCTTTTCGTGGCACAATCCACGGTGACGAACCGTATATTTGAATTGGAAAACGAACTTGGTTTTTCTCTTTTTGTACGTGAACGCAAAAATTTGAAACTGACGGCCGCAGGGGAACATTTTTTAGACTATGCCAGAAGAATCGTGGAACTTGAACAGTCTGCGGTATCGGAACTTTCGAACCTGAACCATTATGTAGAATCCCTGCGCATCGGCTCGACCAATACCATCTATGACTGTCATCTGGTGCAGCCGGTCCTGCTCTATCAGAAGAAGCATCCGGACATCAGCCTGAGCATCAGCATCAATCACTCGCTCCCTCTGATCCAGATGCTTCAGGACCATACACTGGACATGGTCTTCACTTATGTGCCGCATAAACGCAATCCGATCCACTCCACGGTCTTCGCAACCGATCCGCTCGTCCTTGTTACCTGCGCATCGAATACTGCATACAGAGCGGGCATTCACCAGGCCAAGCTGCTGGAAATCCCTTACTACTATTGCGATTTTCCGTTTCAGGAGCTTGGCGGCTATATCAAAAACCTATTTCCCAAAAATCATCCGTTTCCTCTGACGATGGACCGCAGCGCAAACCTGCTCCCATTTCTGACAAACGGAAATGGCTACAGCTTTCTACCACGAAGCCTGATTGCGCCGCTGCTTGCCGACGGACAGCTGATTGAAATTGCCACACTGGATTTTGATGTTCCACCGGTCAACTGTTATGTAGAATACTGCGAAGACACACCGGTGCTTGCAAGAATCCGGGAATTTACAGAACTTCTGGATACGAATCGTCACCCGTCAACAGCCGAAACAGGAGGGACGCTGCCGCCATGTCCGTAAAAATTTTTACCATTACCCACAAACATTTCACACCCCCACCGGATCCCATGTACATCCCGCTGCATGTCGGCCATGCCCGTGCTTTGGATCTTGGATATCCTGGTGATGACAGCGGCGATCACATCTCGTTGAAAAACCCGTATTTCTGCGAGCTGACCGGCATGTACTGGTTATGGAAGAACAGAATAGATGCGGATTACATCGGAATCTGCCATTACCGGCGCTATCTGATCAACGATGCGGGGCTGCTGTTTACCGAGCCGGAACTGGAGCACCTGTTTGAAGACTATGATATCATAACAACAAAGATGCTGACCCTGACCTGTACGTATTACGAGGGTTTCGGTGAAAACCATTACCTAAAGGATCTCATTCTCACCGGCGAAGTACTGAAGGAAAAATATCCCGCATACTACGGTACCTATGTCCGCATGGTGCATAATACCCATACCTATTTCGGCAACATCTTCATCACCACCAGAGCAGACTATGACCGCTATTGCTCCTGGCTGTTTGATATTTTGTTCGAACTGGAAAAACGCGTGGATATCAGCCGGTATGACGACTACAACAAACGTCTTTTCGGATTTGTCTCCGAGTTTCTGCAAACCGTATGGATTGAGGTCAATCAGCTGAAAGTCTTTGAATGCATGGTCGGAATGACCGGAGAGAAATTTGAAACGAGACAGCTCCGCAGAGAACTGGCAGAATTTTTCGCCCGCGGAGATTTTACCGGAGCACAGAAATGTTTTTTACAGTGTTATGAAAAACGGCCGGATATCCTGATGGAAGCTTCCGATGTAACCGGTGAGCTCCGTCTGTGTATGCAGATCATTTCGACCTGCAGTTACGAATACAGCGAAACCGGTCACTGCATCCTGGAAAAAATGAAGGATTACGACGCGCTGATTCGTCATTTTCACAGAGTGAATCATCTGATCAAGCGCGTTACAGACGGTACGGCAGACGAGGCCGACAAAACTGCGCTCACCTGTACCGATCTCTCATCTGCCTCCATCCGTGTCGCACTGAAACTGTTTTGTGACAATGAATCTCAGGCAGAATCCCTTTATTCCGCTCTCCGGAAATAATAACTTCACGTTCGGATTCACCGGAAGTGTTATTTTTAGGAGGCGGCTATTTCCCTGCGCTTATTCCGCGCCCTCTCCCATTGTCTCTTCTAAAATCTGTGTGATTTCCTGCATCGACTGTTCAAACTCCGTCTCATTATTATTATGAAAGACCAGCAGATCGTCCTTGACCTTTGGATTGTCGAGATTATCCGGAATCTGAAAGTTACAGCCTGCGATGTATTCCTCCCAATGCTCGAGTTTCCAGGTATCGCGGTCCGAATTTCTCTGTATCATCCGTTTGTGAACGATTTCCGGAGATGTTTCCACCCAGACAATTACCAGTGTTGCCTTTTTTTCCGCCAGCTTTTTCTTCAGAGCTCCAATATAGTCCATATCCCGGATTTCACGGGTAAAAGGTGCATTGATCAACACAATATCGGCGTATTCCAGCGCTTCCAGTGCAAGTTCCACCACACAGTCATATTCATAATCTCTGATATTTTCTTCAAAAAAATCACTGCTGCGGTTGTATGGCTCTCCCGCCACCGCAAAAATCTGCTTTGACAATGTAATCAGGGTATCTTTATCCAGATAAACCACATGCTTCAAATGTTTTGCCAGTGCCTTTGAAATATAAGTTTTGCCGCATGCAGGCGGTGAAGTCACCAAAATCATTTTTTTCACTCTATTTTTCCTCCGTCTATGTTATTCGTAATGAATCCAGCATTTTTTCTTTTTCCCGTAAAGAACATCCCGAAAAATATTTCCCTCTGGAATTCATACTGAAAATCATACTACATTCCGCTATGAAAATGCAATCCCATTCTCTTCCAAAACGGTCGACGGCTCTCCTTCACATCATCTTCAGCTGTTTTACAATCTTTTGTACTGTTGCAATATTTCTGGAAGTTAATTTATCTTTATATTTTTGCTTTCCCAGTACCTTTCCACCAAAACCATCCAGCGTACTCCCTTTTTTCACAATCCAGAGAATGTCATTTGATGAAGTTCTTACCAGGCGTTCCGGATCGTTATGCGCAAAACCGGCATACAGCTCTTCCAGCTCATCAAACAACGGGTAATTCGTGAACAGTATCATATAATTATAATCTTTGAGCGGCTCCTCCTTGATTTCCTGAAGCAGCGTTTCCAGTTCCGACTCCGTTCGAGCCAGACAATGTATTTTTGCACCTACAAGGGAACTCAGCTTTTGTGAAATTATCTCAGCAAGCTTGTCCGGGGCTTCCTCCGACTGCAACAATAAATTTCCGGTTGCCAGAACTGCTTTTACCGGACCGTATCCCAACAACTCTATCTCACGGCACAGATCTTCCATTTTCCATTTCAATCCGCCCGTATTCCATCCCCGTAGTAAAATCACATTTTTTCCCATCTCACGCCTTCTTTCCACAAAAGAACCAAAGTGTACTTCGTACACTCCCACATTCTACTACTTCAGATGTACAGCTTTTGTTCCGCGCGTGAAGCTGCGCATCTAAATTTTATTCTATCAAAAAATAGGAGCTTTCACACGTTAATATAACAAGGTCTTTCCTATAGAACAAAAAAGGCAGGAGCAGATATGCTTCCCTCTGTCTCCTGCCTGATGACTGCTCCTCAGATCTTTATTTAAAATATTCCTGACCAAGCAGATCCACTGCCAGCAATGCATCATATAATTGATCCGGTGTTACATCTCCTGCGAGATTATGGATCGTTTCACCTGGTATACAGGCTTTTTCCGCAGCAATATGAACCCGCTCTGTGTCACTCACGCCCACTTCTTTCAAAGTGATCGGAAGACCGACACTGTAACAGAAATCCATGACTTCCTTTATCTCTTCCTTCGGTGCATTCTCCAGAAGCAGCTGTGCCAAGGTACCGTATGCCACTAAGGAACCGTGCATGGTCGCTTCACATTCCTCGAGTGCGGTAAATCCATTGTATACCGAGTGAGCAACAGCCAGTCCACCATTGTCTGCTCCCACACCGCTCAGATATGTGTTGGTCTCTATGATCGTCTCCAGTGCTGGTGTCACCAGATGCTTTTCACAAGCTAATTTTGCCTGATATCCGCATTTTAACAAGTTCTTATAGCATAATTCGCAGAGCGCCATTGCCGATAACATAATTCCGCCATTTTCCAGACTCTTCGAATCTGTTCTGACACAGGCTCTTGCTTCAAAATAGGTACCCAGCGCATCACCCATACCTGCGACGAGGAACTTCACCGGTGCATTTGCAATGACCTCACTGTCCACAATCACGGCTTCCGGATTTCTCGGGTAAAATATATAGTTACAGAATGTACCATCATCATTGTAGATAACCGAAAGACCGGTACACGGTGCATCTGTTGCACATACGGTAGGAATGATCACGACCGGAAGCTTTTCATAGTGAGCCGTCGCCTTTGCTGTATCAATCGCAGATCCGCCGCCGATTGCTACTACGACCTGGATTTTCTCCTCCTGAACGATTTTCCGCATCTTCTCAATTTCGCCGTTGGAACTGATTCCGCCAAAAACTTCAAAATGAAGTGTGCAGTCCGTGTTCTCAAAACTTTTTTCTACCTTGCTCTTGCATGTTTTGTAACCACTGTTGCTGCATACAAACAAATAGGAGTTACCCAACTCTTTTGTTTCCTCATAAAAGTTCAATAATGCGCCTTTGCCCTGTACATATTTGAGAGGAGCTCTGAATAATTTCATGACTGACATAAAACAACCTTCTTTCCACATTTGAATAAATAATTTACTGTACTCCAACACTTTGATGATAGCAATATAGTGACGCTTAGTCAATAAATAAAATACTGGAATACCCATGAACTTTGATCAGATGTACAAGTCCTTGACGGCAATTCCCTTCAAGAAGTATCACTGTTATATCGAGATGGAACCATGTTCGGAATAAAAGCCGTTTATGCCCGATTCCTTTCAAATCCAGACACCTGGCATTGAATCATGTCGCATTTTTACTAGATGATATGGAAGAAACTGATAAAATAATCATATGAGAATCATAGAAAGAAGTTTATTTCTTATGCCGAGGCAAAAACAAAGAAAAAAGGAGAATAAAGATATGAAATACATTGGAGTACTTCTTGCCGTTTCTGATCTTGAACGGTCCAAGCATTTTTATCAGGAACTGTTTGATCAGACTGTTACTTTAGATTTAGGGTGGAATGTCACATTTTCAGGCGGATTTATTATTCAGCTGAACTTTGACCAGTTGACCAATATCCCGAAAGACCAGATTATAACGAAACCGAATAACATGGAATTATATTTTGAGGTAGACGATTTTGATGCATTTGTGGAGAACTTACGTGTATATCCGGGAATCGAATATGTGAATGAGCCAATGGAATGTGACTGGAAACAGCGTATCGTACGCATCTACGATCCCGATGATCACATCATAGAAATCGGGGAATCCATGCAAATCATTGCCAAACGCTATCTGGCCAAGGGCTATTCGGTGGAAGAGACGGCCGCCCTCATTCAGCATCCGGTAGATTTTGTGAAAACATGGCTGTAAATCCCTCCACAGGCTGTTACTCTTTTTGACCATGCCTGCTCCGAAAGATAGTAGTAAAAAAGTATTTACTTTTCCATGCAATCGTGGTACTTTCAGACTATCAATAGCAGGCTGTTTGATACAACGATAAAGGAGAATACAGTTATGAAATTAAGTGCAAGAAATCAGATGCAGGGAACCATTTCCTCCATTGAACGTGGAGCGGTGAATGGAATTGTCACCTTAGATGTCAACGGCATGGAAATCGTCGGTACTATTTCCATCGGCAGCATTGACAGTCTCTCTCTGGAAGCAGGGAAAAAAGCAACCGCCATTGTAAAGGCAACGGAAGTTATGATTGCAATCGGGGAATTAAATATCAGTGCAAGGAACCAGATCACCGGAACAATCAGCAACATTGAAGAGGGCAGCGTGAATGGCATTGTTACCATTACGAACGGAACTGTGGAACTATCTGCCACAATTTCAAAGGCATCCATCCAAAAACTGGGACTTGCCGTTGGAAAAGAAGCCACTGCAGTCGTAAAAGCGACCTCTGTGATGTTTGGAGTGGAATAAGAAAAGAAAACAGGCTGCCGGATCGTTCGGAGTATTACATTCATACAACGAACAATCCGGCATTTTTTGCGCCTTCTCTCCTCACTTTATCTTGTGTTTTTCCGGCAAATAATCATAAAAACGTTCTGTCAGCCGATTGTATATCTCCACCATATCCGTATCAAATATATAATCCCATCCAAGCCATTTTACGTTAACACCTTCCGGGAGTTTTGAAGGCACCTCGGGATGTGTCGAGATGTAGTAATTTTCCGAAAATATTTCTGCTACTTCTTTGGAGAGCATGAAATCCAAAAGTGGTTGCTGTGCCTTGGAAAGGGTCGATTTCACCATCAGGATAATCGGTTCTATCAGGATTCCTTCCTTCGGCCAGGATATGAAAATCTGATCGCCTTTCACCGCTCCGGCTGCAAAGATCCATGGCATAATATAGATAGCCGCTGCTTCCGGTCGATTCGTTCCGGCAGTCCTGGCCGCAATCGATCCGCCCATGGAGACCTTCACATTGTGATCGATCGCATCAATTCCTTCGTCTCCATACTCCTTATAAATATGCATCAGCAATGTCGTCTCGATTGCCCCATGACCGCTGGGAAGCGATATACTGTCCTTGTAAATCGGATTCATCAGATCTTTCCAGCTTTCCGGAACCGGACGGTCACCAAGCTTTTTTCGATCAATCAGCATCACCTGCGGAAAACAGGCAATCGTATTATAACAATGATACCGGTCATGAAATTCCTCCGAATTGAAAAACGGAACCCCGGATACATCTACCACCGGTTGAAATGCACCTTTCTCTATAAAGACCTCTCTGAACTTTGGCATCGAAAAGGCTTCCAGTCCATAGCTGACACAAATATCCGGCAAATCATCCAGTGTTTTGGCCGCCATGAGATCTCTTACCGTGTCATCGATCTCAATGCCTGCCGGGCATGTGGTCGGCACAAAGGCATAGAACCGTTTGCCCGTCTGTTCATAGTACGATTTCTCAAATGCTTCATATGCCGTACGAAACCGCTGTTTCATCGGACACGGAACCTCCGCAAATAATTCCAGCGGACGTTTTTGATCCAACTCCTGAAACAGCTCTTCCACGTCTGTTTTGATCTGAACCTCGCTCATCTCTCTTCCTCCTGCCATAATCCGGCCTGTCAATCACCATCGACGACCTGTGTCTGATTGATCTTTTCCAATAACTGTTCTCTCAAAGGATCCACGATCCGCCTGCCGCCACGAATCTGCTCCCGCAACGCAAACAGAAAGCCATCTACGACTTCCAGAAAATCCAGATTCTTTTTTTCTGCTTCTGATGTCCGAATGACCTCCTTCATACCGCCATTTTCAATAATGACGCGATAATCCCCCAACAACGCCAGTATGGGATCATGCGTTGAAATGAGAATGATCTTTTCTTTTTTTACAAGTATCTCCATTGCCTTCTTCCGGTCAATGCCGGCATTCTCGATCTCATCGATTAAAATAACCGGAGAATTGCTCAGCAGCGCGGTATCTGCAATCATCAGTGCCCTTGACTGTCCGCCGGATAACTGCGTAACCGGTGTTGTATGATCAAACTGTTCTCCCGCCAAATGATTGGCACAGCGGATTATTTCCCGAATTACCGCTTCGCTGTCCGGAATCTTAAGACTTCTGGCATGAAGTGCCAGAAAATCTTCTACCGATAGATCGATCACAAAGTTCATATTTTGTGACAACTGAGCCACCATACGGTATTCCAACTGCTCCTTCTGCCGTTCTGTCGGCAGTTTCCCATTTAGTAATATTCTTCTGCCGGTCGGGGTGTCCTTCTGCGCAATGCATTCGATATCCTCCAGCAGTCTGCTTTTCCCGGATCCGGTTGGTCCGACAATGCAGACAATCTCGCCTTTTTTGATAACCAACTCGCAATTCTCCGGCTTTCCTGATTTATTTTTCCCGCCGATAATCGTAAGCGAATCAAGAACAGGAGTCTCTTCTCTCGGCCTTTCCTCCATCTCATCGATGAAGTTTACAATTGTCTGCGCCAGCAATTGCCTGCTTATCCCGTAGTCGGAAAAATAATCATCCGGATAACCGCCGAGCAGCTCCATAATGCTGCTCTTCTCATCCAGCAGTTCGATTCTCACCGCATCAAAATAATTCTCGATATAAGGATATTTTTTTATGATATCCCTTGCCCCTGTTTCCAGCAGAATTTCTCTTATCCGTTCTTTTTTCACGCGTTCACCTCCATCCCTTACTCGTCCTCGTCTGAAAAATCAATTCTGCGCAGATTGCCGGAGGTGTATTCTTCATCAATTTTAGTCTGTCCGATACAATAAGAACAAAGAGCGGACGGCATACTAAAACGAAGAAAACGGTCTTTTACGATGTCCGTCTCCTTCTCTCTCATAAAATAACGGCTAAGCTGATAGGAGCCTTGCCCGGTGATGCCATTTACCTGTATGATTTTTGCCCTTGGATTGACCTCAGAGATGTTATAATAGAAAACTTCCCGCTCCGCCTGTGATACGATATCGCCCTTTGTCACCACCACCAGATCTGCAAAACGAAGCATCGGTCCTATTTTATTCGGCGTATTGATTCCCGAAAGATTGTCTATCACACAGACAGCCAGAACCTCTTTGATATGCGGGGAGCAGCGGTTGCAAAGTCCCGCGCTTTCACTGATCAGAACATCAAACCCTTTTCGGATTCCCCACTTCACGCCTTCTTCAATGTTCGTGATAAAAAAATGGTCCGGGCACAGATTCCCCGCCAATCCGACTTTCACCGGTATTCCTTTGCTTTTGTATAATTGATAATCAGACGTACTCAGACAATCGAATTTGATGACTCCCGCTTTCCGGCCTTCTTCCTGCAGATGCGCAAGTGCCTTTAAAATGACGGCCGACTTTCCGGAAGACGGCGGCCCCGACACAGTTACCAGTTTCATCCATATCACCTCACAAAGCTGCTTTTTGCCATCTTAGCACAGTGTGAACGAAAACTGAATGAATAGAATTTTAGAAATTTATAAGAAACGGAATGTAATTGTTGTGAAATTTGAACAATTTTATCCAGAATACAGATTATATCAGCAGAAGTTGGAGGGAAATGTAATGGAAGAATCAAAAAGCCGGCATGTCCAAGAGATAAGGAAATGCCGGAGTTCGGGTAAATTTTCCTAAGGGAAATATACATTTTGGGATTAATAATTTTCTTCTAAAATTCTCCCGGCAGCACATTCTCCGGAATCATGGATTTATATTGCTGTGTTCCTTTGGCCTGCTCAAAGCTATCCCGAATTTTTTTCTGCAGCTCCTCTGACCTCAGGATGCGTATTCCGGCTTCCGCAAGAATTTGCGCTGCCGCATGCATTCCTTTGTAAGCAATGCTGCTCTTTCCCTGCGCGACCACGGACCAGCCATGCATGATACTCCCGGCAGACATCGTCGTTACATAGATGGAACCGGTAGGCACATTCCAGCTGACATCACCCACATCGGTACTTCCCATTGAAATCTTGCTGTCTTCTGGTGCAATGGTATTGCTGATACTTTCATTTGCATCGATATTTCTATTTTCATCTATATATTTGTTCGCATATGCATATTCTTCCTCCGTATACGCAATCGGCAATACCTCCTCCATACATTCACGGAGCAGATAATCCATCTGCGGCACCGCCAATATATCGGAATATGCGCTTACGACCTTAATTTGAACCAGTGTCCCGGTCATCAGCGCTGCTCCCTTTGCGATGTCTGAAACCCGGTGTAACAGTTCCTGCACATAAGTCGCCTTGGGTGCACGAAGTGCATATAACAGAGAAGCCTTATGCGGAACTATATTCGGTGCCTTTCCGCCCGCATCCAGATATGCATAATGCATTCTTGCCTGCGGTATCACATGCTCTCTCAAATAATTAACTCCAATATTCATAAGTTCGCATGCATCCAGTGCACTTCTTCCCTCCTCTGGATTCGCGGAAGCATGTGCGCTTTTTCCCAGGAATTCAAAAATCACTCTGATATTTGATAACGATCGGTTCATAATTCCATTTTGCTGAAACGGATGCCAGGTTAAGGCAAAATCGACATTGTGGAAACAGTTCGCGCGTACCATAAACGCTTTCCCCGCACCGCTTTCTTCTGCCGGGCATCCATAATAATGAACTGTTCCGGAGAGATTGTTTTTTTCCATATGATTTTTCAGTATCAGCGCCGCCTCCATGGAACCTACGCCCAGGAGATTATGACCGCATCCATGTCCCGGAGCGCCCTTTTTTTCCGGCATTTCCACAGCCATATCCACCGTCTGGGACATTCCCGGCAATGCATCAAATTCGCCTAAAAGTGCAATAACCGGCTTTCCACTCCCTGCTGTCGCCTTGAAAGCTGTCTTTATTCCTCCAAGCTGCTTCGTAATGAAAAATCCCTGCTGCTCCAAATACTCCATCTGAATTTTTGCTGAATTGTATTCCTCATATCGGGTCTCTGCATATCCCCAGATTGCATCGCTGATTTCCTCTAATTTTTTCTTATCCTTATTATCTAATTCATATAATTTAGAATCCACGTATAATCTCCTTTTTGAAAAACAGAAAAACAAAGACGCCTCTGAAAAGTAAGCGCCTTTGCTTAAAAATTCGTTTATCGATATACAAAACAATAAAATTAATCCAAATCTTCTCCACTGGTTCTGATACATTTCTGATACCAATGGAAGGAGTCCTTTTTATACCTTTGATTGGAACCCTGACCACGATCATCACGATCCACATAGATCACACCGTACCGCTTGCTCATTTCCATGGAGCCACAGGAAACAATATCTATGAATCCCCACATCGTGTAACCGATCAAGTCTACACCATCTATCACAGCCTCTTTCATCTGTTCGACATGAGCCTTCAGATAGTCAATTCGATATGGGTCATGCACGGAGCCATTATCCTCCAGAACATCAATCGCTCCGAGACCATTTTCTGCAATAAATACCGGAAGCTGATAGCGATCGTATATCTGATTCAGCGTAACCCGCAGACCAACCGGATCTTTTTGCCATCCCCACTCGCTTGATTCCAGATAAGGGTTCTTATTGGCCATGATTAAATTACCGCTCGTTTTTTCCCATCCCTGATCCGTAGTGGATACCTGAGAAAAATAGTAAGAGAATGCGGTAAAATCGATTGTATTGTTCTTCAGGACCTCCAAATCACCAGGCTCCATCGTAATCCGGACGCCGATTTTATCGAAATAGCGGTCCATATAGGCAGGATATTCACCGCGAGCCATAACGTCCAGATAAAACCAGTTCGAATACTGATCATCCAGAATCATCTGCATGACATCATCCGGTTTACAGGTAGCCGGATATGTCGTAAATCTGGCGATCATTCCGCCGACCTTCGAACCCGAAATCATTTCATGCGCCGCCTGAATGGTCAAAGCATTTGCGATAAACTGATTGTGCAGGCACTGAAAAACCGTAGTATCATAATCCTCTTCTTCATCCTTTAGAATGCATATACCGTTATAGGAATTAAAACGTCCCGCATTGAACTCATTGAATGGAAGCCAATAATCAACCAGAGTTCCCAGTCTTTCAAACAACGTTTTTGCATACCTCACGTAACATTCCGTTGTTTTACGACTCTTCCACCCGCCATACTTCGTAATTAAATTGACCGGTATATTGTAATGAAGCATCGTGGCAAACACCTTTATGCCACGTTTCTGGCATTCGGCAAATAAATCCATGTACCACTGAATCCCCTCTTCATTCGCCACCGCATCATCGCCGTTTGGGTAGATACGGGCCCAGTTGATAGAGGTACGAAGAATCTTAATTCCCAATTCTTCAAATAGTTCGATGTCTTCTTTGTATTTGTGATAGAAGTCAATTCCCCAGCGAAATGGATAATGCTCCGGATCCTGATCCGTCAGCGCCTTTCCATACTTCTCATGATTCATACGACGGTTTTCCTGCATCGCGCGTTCTTCCTTCGTCCAATCAGCATTAAAATACCGCAGATCCTGTGTATCTAATCCTTTCCCGCCTTCGTTATACGCACCATCTGCCTGAGAAGCACAAATCGCACCTCCCCATAAAAAATCTTTCGGAAAACCATTTCTCATATCTATTACCTCTTACTTTTCTTTTTTTGTTATCGCATACGAAATCCCAAATGAGGAAACCCATGCAATCACCATGACAACCGCCAGCATTAAAATATTATTCCCGGAGTCGATATAGGTAGCGAGACTTGTAATACCAGGCATTGAAAAAGAATATGTCACAACACCAAGGAACATTGCCACCGCACCCGCGATAGCTCCGCCAATCATAGCTGCATATAAAGGCTTCCTTTCCGGTAACGCAAGACCATATAAGGCAGGTTCCGTGATTCCAAGGATACATACCAGTCCTGTAGAAACAGCCGCCGACTTCTTCTCCCCACGTTTTAACTTTAAGGCATACGCAAGCACTGCACCGGACACAGCCAGATTCGAATAGAAGAAGTTCGGGAGCATATAGTCATAACCCAGACTCGAAATATTCTGTAATTCAATCGCAGACCAGCCCTTGATTCCAAAAATAATTGTCAACGGAATGATTCCACAGAACAACGCACCAGCGAAAGGACCCGCATGCGTAAATAACCATGCAAAACCGGATGTCATTCCAACGGCGATATAGTTCCCTAACGGTGCAGCAAATCCCAGGAACAAAGGAGCGGAAATCAGGAATGACAAAGAACCAGAAAATACAATACGTACATTTTTCGGCATATGTTTGTCAATAAAATGGAATACAATTGAGAAAATCCATACTGATAAAATCACAGGAAAAATGGAGCCCTTATAGTTGTATGCCGGAATATCGAACAAGCCAAAATCGTATCCGGTAACCCCCTCCGCCGGCGTCAGAAACGTTGCATACATTAGAATTCCTGCTGTCATAATACCAAAAATCTCATTCACCTTGAATCGCTTGGCGGCGGCATAACCAATGATAAACGGCATAAAGTAGAACGGTGCATCACCAACCGCATTCAAAACCGTAATGATGTCGGAAGTCGAAGCGAGCCATCCAAACGCAGTGATCAAAGAAACAATACCCTTGATCATACCCCCTGCAACAATGGCATATAGACCCGGCGTAACACAGGCAGCTAACGTATTTAAGCCTTGTATGATGATATTTGGTTTCTTTTCTTTGACTTTATTTTCCTCTGAATCAGCCGCAACGGTACCTCCTTCTTTCACGTGCGCAATCTCAAGAAAATCCGCATAGACTGCCGGCACATCGGTCCCAACAACACATTGCAGCTGGCCGCTTGATTCAATCACTTTCAACAAACCTTTCACGCTCTGCAGCTTTTCCATGTCAACCAAATCTCTATTGGCAGGAACAATTCTTAAGCGGGTTACACAATGAAACACATTTCTGATGTTCTCGCTCCCACCAACCGCATCCAATATTTCAGAACACATTTTACCGTACTCGTATTTTGATGTATCAACCACTGTTTTCTTCTCCTCTTGTTTTCTTTCCGCCAATGCAATTTCCGTATTCTGCGTTACAGCCCCTGCCGTTTGAAGAGACAAATGAAATTCTGCAGCATTAGTAAATACCACGATTATGGTAGAATCAAATCCCTCTGCTCGAATCACATCCATATCAAAGTGCAGCAATTCCTCATGAGCCTTGACCACATCATTCATGTCTTTCAATACTTTAAAACCGCGTCCCTTTCGATTCACCGTATCGATCCCCACGTGAATCAAGATCTCCAAGCCGCTGTTTGTGGTAAAACCTATTGCATGCCCTGTTGGAAACACCATAGAAACCGTGCCGTCACAGGGAGCATAGATGATACCTTTCTCGGGGTTGATTCCAAATCCCGGACCCATTAACCCACTGCTAAATGTGTCATCCGCTACCGAATCTAAAGATAAATACATACCTGCCCCAGCTGAATATACTTTTTCCTTTTTACCATCCATATCATTACCCTCTCACCTTTCTCGCTATTTCAATAACCCTCTCTATTGATAACCTTATATTAAGCCGTTTCCATAGTGCAAACAATGACGGTATGAAACCTTATGACTTACCAAATTACAGATTATTTCAAAAGTGATTCCGCTCGTGATATGGACTGTACTTCTTATTTCTATATCCATTGACTTACGAAACTATATCTTTTATAATAAGCGCATGAAATTACAACAATTAGATGCTTTTCTAAGACAAATTACCCCAAGTGAACAATATCATCTTGATCACCCGGGAAAACTTTCACGCCGCTATGATTTCATTCCTGCGACCAGAGTGGGTGGAAATGTAATGTATGAGTTCAGTTTTGATTCCGTATTAAAAAACGAAAATATCTCTATCATGAAAGAATCCCGTTTTACGGAAATCCCACTACATCATCATAAGGTGATTGAGATCAACTACATTTATTCCGGGCAATGCACCCAGATCATTAACGGTCAGAAAATCACCCTGCACACCGGTGATGTATGTCTCCTTGACCGAAATACGCCTCATGCCATCCTGGACATCGGAGCAGATGATATCATCATAACCATTGATATGCGAAAGAAGTATTTCACCGATGGCTTTTTACAAAGACTTTCTACGCAGGGAATTGTTTCGAAATTCCTTGTCAATGCGCTTCAGGATAATACGAACGAGAAACAATTCATCCTATTTGGTACCGAAAATTCCGAGGAGCTGCGATGGCCTTTAGAAAGTATGCTTTGTGAATACTTTAATGAGGACAAATCAAGTGAAATTATTGATGCTTATATGATCATTATCCTTGCCAAGCTGTTAAAAATCTATCAGCAAAATCATCTCGCAAATTATAAAATCGATAAGTCCATACTGATTCTGGATATTCTTCAATACCTGGAAATCAACTATTTGACAACGAATTTGTGTGAAGCAGCCAATCATTTTAATTTTAACCCGACGTACTTCGGAAACTATATCAAAAAACACACCGGAAAAACATTTAAAGAACTCATCATCCAAAAGAAGCTCTCCGCTTCCTGCTATTATCTGGTCAATACAGATCAGCCCATTTACAAAATAGCAAACGAAGCCGGATATGAAAATCTCGGTTTCTTTTATAAAAAATTCAAAGAGAAATATGGTGTTACACCACAGGAATACCGCCAGCAGCATTTCAATTGCTAATAAAAAAGAAGATAAGCATGGAATACAAATATCCCAATGATTATCTTCTTTCTATTCTCTTTCCGAATTACAGTTCTGCGACATTTACGCAATGATTTCATTTCCTCTTTTGTTGCAGGCCAACCGGCTGCAAACCGATCCCCATATGTATTTCACCACACGATAAGCAAAAACTACACAAGGGATACCATAAAAACTATGCATGCAGATACCAGCGAAACAACCGCACCAATGGCAATTCCTTTCAGGGCCCCTTTTACGTGGAATAGATAATTCTTATATTCCTTATCCATATCTTCCGTTCCCGGTATCCTCAATTTCTTACTGTGGCAAAAGACGCCCAGATCAAGAACTAACATATCGTAAATATTCACCGCAAAGAAAAGCAAAAATACATGCAGAAATGCAGTATAAAAAGTTTTGGCTCCGGAAAAATAGGCAACTGCCGACAACACAGCAGAAAATACTAAAACAGCAATTATTTTCTTCAGGATATGTTCTTTTTCTTCCTCTTGTATGGTTGTTTCGTACTGTGGTAAGGATTCCACTCTTTTTCTGATTTCCGGTGGATAGGACATAATGTATTTGATCGGATTTTTATACTGTGCCGGCAGCACAACAATGGTAAAAATCCCACAAATAATCAAACATTCGATCGCTAAAATCATTGTATCAATTCACCTCACAATCTTGGATTTTTCAGACATTTTATTCTTTTATTATATCACTGCACCCAGCCGGCAACAATCCTATTCCATTCCTTTTCCATATGTTCTGCTTTATCCTCATTCACAACCTATGTTGCGCTTACTCTAACTGCACATCTCAAATATGCTTACGTTTTGAGCCCGTTTTCGCTCTGCTCCGCCTGTTACGGTTGCTTTCATGGGTGAATGGCTGATACTCTGCCAGCTAACACGAGAACTCCTTTCTCTTTCAATTCTATATTCAATCCCTGAATCGCCTTACATACGTACCCATTAAAATCACGCGCAATTGGGAAGTTTTATTCACTGTCATTAACATTTTCATGGATAAGTTTTTTACACTGCTGTATCCCGTTATGATAGAATACGATTGTGAAAGAAACGCTTAACACGGCTTTCGTGTTAAATACTTCTGCAAGAAGTCATTGCCGCCATGGCAAATGATCTGGAATCACTCAAATATCTTCTGGTCGATAATACTACGGTTACGATAAAACGAACGGCCGAAATCAACGTGAATTATTTCTACAACAGGCTTAAATACCGCATAATTTATGATGTAAAACACTTTTTACATACTGTTTTTCGGCAATGTAAAAGCTCTTTGATCGCAGCTTTCACCTGAATACAATATCATGAACTCAGGTCAAGAGAAACTCTGTCAGAAAGGGGATTACCACTTGCAACTAAATACTCAAATAAAGAAATATCGTACGAACTTGAATTTATCACAGGAAGAACTGGCTGAAAAAGTATATGTCACCCGGCAGACTATTTCTAACTGGGAGAATAATAAAAATTACCCGGATATTCATAGTCTTCTCCTCTTAAGTTCCTTATTTCACATATCTCTTGATCAATTAATCAAAGGAGATATTGATCTTATGAAAGAAGAAATTAAAAAATCAGAAATTGAAAAATTCAACCATTATGGAAACATTTTTACGCTACTACTACTGGTAACTATAGTCTCAGCAGTTCCACTCGCCATATTTTTAAACTATTATGGTTTGATGATCTTTGGGGTCTTGTTTGTAATTACAATGTATTTTGCCTTTAAAGTAGAAAAATGCAAAAAGGACAATGATGTACAGACTTTTAAAGAGATTGTATCTTTTACAGAAGGCAAGCGCCTTGATGAAATTGAAAAAAATCAGGAAGTTGGAAAGCGCCCTTACCAGAAAGTATTACTTGTGTTTGGAAGTGCAGTGATTACTTTCATAATATGTTGTTTACTACTATGGATTCTGAAACCGTTTATTCTCTAAATACAATAAGTATTTTGATTCTGCCTCGCTTTTACCGAATTGAAATAAAGGCATAAAAGACCCTCGGAAGCCCATATAAAATGAGCATTCCGAGGGTCTTTATCCGTAATTCAAACTCAGCGCCCAGGATTGTTTTACACATACTTTTGTTTCTGTTTTGTGCTTTCAAATCATTGAATAATAAATAATCTCCTCTTGCTTCTGAAAATGTAACTTCAGTTTACTTCAGAATAATTTTCTATATTAGCAATCGGGATGATTGAATGGCATAGAAAAATAAGTTCATTTGTTATAGCGCCGTATCTTTGGTCGGGAATAATCAGTATTGTCAATAAGCGTCCTGCAATAGTTGCTTTAATGCTTCTGCTTTCGTACGCTCACCCATTCTGTGTGATACAAATTTGAAATAATGCCGAATATGACAATAATCAAGTACAGTTTCAATATATTCCTTACTACCCATTCCGCAAATTGCCATCTCAATGCTGTTGTCATAAAATGACGATAACACTTCTTCCACATGATCGAACAGTCGTCCACGTTCTTTCACTACTTCAATTTCTCGCCATTTTTCACGTTCAAATTCATCACGCTCGTTTTGCGGCATATCGGTCGCAACTCTATCTAATAGTGATTTGACTGTTGTGTATAGTAAAAATTTCTCATCTTCAGGTGTAAGTAAAATATTAAATCGTTTGCAAACATCATAAAGTGGCGGTATGCAAGTTTCATGTATGCGATATAGTGTACCATCTAAGTCAAAAATAATCATCTTTTTCACCTCGCAAAATATAAAATATTCAAAGTAGCTCTAACGAGACAACTGCTCAAACGAAATATCTTCTTCTGAATAAGATAACATAATAAGAAATTTTAATATATCACAAATCAGTGAGTATGTAGCAGCTGTAATAAGTCAGGGCTATCCTCTGCAGCAACCCATATCTGCATTTCTCCATCTAAATCAAACTTGCACATTCTAATGGTTTAGCAATTGCCAACACATTCAGGGAACAATGTGAAGTCCCATTGTCCGAATTCCTTCTTTTGCTTTATTGCAGTCAATTCTTACTAAAATATTATTAACGTCGTCATATCAATACTTTTATGTATTTGTCATATGTAGCACATATCAATTTCATTATTATCTGTCCTTTCAGTGTAAAATTCTATAATAATTACATTTACAGATGCACTGTTTATTTGTATTATTCTGTATGACACCAAAAAGTATTGTCATTTTATTATCAGCATCTACAAAGTAATCACGTCTATTACTTCAGCCTTATCACTTCAAGATTATAAAAATACCTCTTATTGTTACGTAGAAATTTGCTTGCGAGGAGTATGCTCATAATTTTCACGACAAACTGGAATTTGTCGCTCACATTTATAAAATTTTTTATTCTTAAAATCAGAAAACCTAATGCTTAATTTCTACGATGCTTTTCTGAGAGCAACGCATATAATGTCACCCATTTATTGGATTTACCCACTTTTCCTACATCGAAATAGGGTTTAGTGAAAGACTCGCTAAGTATATATTTGCCTTCGCTGTCTTTTTTACTATCCAATAACGCCCAAGCTTTTTCGCAATTAGGGTGATTCGCCACGCCAAGAATCGATAGTCCATACATAATCATTTGCAAACCTATGTGAACATGGTCAATAGGATAAAATGTTCCCGTCATTCCTTCAATAATAACTTTTTCGTAGTCATCAGGGCGGAATGCGACATGGTAGTTTATATAAAACTCTGTCAAAAGTTCAAACTGTGGTAAAACAACGCTGATCTTTTTTAGTTCCGCCGCCAGTAAAAGATATGTGGTTGTTTGTCTATAACAACCCATTTCCGGTAACTTAGAGTCGTTTGTTTTCTTGGTCTTGTCCAAACATCTAAATGTGCCGTCTTCGCGTATTGTTGAAAAGGCCAAAAATATTTGTTCTTTCACCCACGAATGTTCGTAATATCCGAGTGACACTAGATTTCTTAACAGCAATATTTTAGCACACTTCATACTAAGATTCATATTCTTGATGATACGTTCAATGTAACCATCAATGGGAACATCTACACGTGTCAAGCCAAATTCCGCGAGTGTACAAAAAGCGTTTATATCTTCCCATTTATGTTTAAGTTTGAACTTATCCATAATCAAACTTACCGTGTCTGAAACTAATAAACTGTCATAAGCCTTTATAACTTCAGGTTCGTCTTTTTTCATACACAAAAGCTCTGTCATTGCACGATATTTCACTTCGGGAGTTTCATCTTCAAGAATCCAATTTCTAATATTATTCATTAATGTGTCCCTTCTTATAAGCAATTGCATCAGTTTGAAAAAGAATTCCATCACCTGCAAATTCTGTTTATATTGACTTTCTCGCTGAATATTTCCTGTCAAATCTTTTTTTAATCACTTTTTCCATGATTGGTATATCCCATATATTTTTAACTCAATCTTTTGCTTAAATATTGTAGCCACAAACTGAACCTTGTAAAAATCATATCATTTCCCAATATCCATCATATGCATATCCAGTTTTTCCTATCAAAAACTGCTCAGACTTGGTAAATCCTATTTTCTGAAGTGCTTTAATTCTTTCCACTGCATATATTGGGGCTTTCGTAATAATTCCATTACAGCCCAACATTTCTGGGAGATTAGGTACTATAAGTGAAACAATATCATATAACACCTCTTCTTTTTCATAATCACTTCTTACATCGACTCTTAAAATTCCCATATTGTTAAATTCATCTTCCGAAACTCGTAAACATAACTCGATTGTTCCAATGATATTTGACAAATTCTTATCAACAATAGAAAGTCTAACGAACCAACCATTTTTATAGGCCAATCTCCAAAAATCTATAGCTTGTGTCATTCTTTCTTTTGTTGCATAGTAAAAATTATCCCCATGACAACCATCACTGTTAAAAAACGGTAAAGCCTCCTTATCACTGTAAACCTCTAACAATTCGTCACAATCTTCATTTTGAACCGATCTTAACAAAAACTTTTCATTTTCTAATACTGGACATGTTTCATAAATATTCATTATTGACCTCCATAAATTTATATTCATAATCTGAATGTTTATAGATACTCTTCCTTAACTTTTGCTTCCTATCTTCCCCATTATTCTTCGAACTCCAGCAATCCCCACCAGCTGATTCTTTCCATCAAGGTTATGATATTGCATTCTTGTTTTTCTGATTTCTTTTCGTGTATATGTATTCAATCCTCTACCTCATACATTTTTCTCACTTTATTACAATTCTTTACTATACGGTCAATCACACTTTGTGGTTCTAATACTCTGACATGATTGCCAAGCGAGAGAACAACCCCAAACCAGTAAGTTTCATTCTCTGGAACGGAAAAGCTAAAGTCAAAGTCACCATTTGTATATTCTTTAATGACCGTTCCATTTAAATATTCCTTACATTTGGATTTAATACATACATTACCATGCAATAAAATTGTTATGACTTTTCGTTCATCATTGATTGTTATATTGGATTTTTCATGTTCATTTGTATTACTTTTTTCTAAAATAACCAATTCTTCCATTCTTACTAATTTGAACATACAGTAATCTTGATGTTTCGGATAAAAAGCAGTTAAATACCAGTTATACCACTTAAATTCAAGTCTGACAGGTTCAACCTGAATCTTTTTTATTACATTTTCATTATTTGTATACTTAAATTCTACGACTCTTTTCTTTCGAACCGCTTCTTCTAATAGCACAATGTTCTGGTTTATCTCATTTTTTTCACGGGCAATGCTAAAATCTAAATTCATCATATTATTTTCACTATTATAAAATGGAATTATTTTATCTATAGTCTGTACAATATTCTTGTTAAAATGAGCACTTAAAAGACCGTTTAAAGCCGTAACAATATTGTTATAATCCTCATCATTTATGAGTTTTTTATCGACAATATAAGAATCAATAATTTTGTAACCACCATCGGCTCCATATTCTGATTGAATTGGAATACCTGCCTGTCCAAGTGCATCCATATCTCTCATTATTGTTCTTGTTGACACCTCAAATTCTTCCGACAATCTTTGCGCCGAGGTCTTTCCATAACGCAACAAATAGTTAATTATAGCAATAAGGCGATCAATCTTCACAACTTTCTCCTTTCAAATCCATAATAGCAAAACAAGTATGACATCATTATGTCATACTTGTTAAAATAAATCACTATTGATTGGTCTAAATTCCAAATTTTAATTACAATGTTCATAAAAACCTCGAAGTAATCTCATTACTTCTGTCACTTCGAGATTAGTTTCTTTTTCTGTTATAGAATACCACATTTGCTATCTGTTCACAATGCAATACTCCATCGCTCCCTATTGCTCCCTATTGATATTTACCTCAATTTTGCAGTGTATTCCTTAATAATCCATTATCTCTACATCCTGAGATTAAAGACGAGATACAGGCTTTAAAATGTATAAACGATTCAATAATTTCTTTGTCGACGTATAATAAATTTCGCAAATTTATTATACGTCATCCCAAGAAATCTTGACACTATCAATTATTCAACCGATTTTTTCAAAAATTATTGCCATTTGATTGTCACGAGACATAAAGAGAGCCAAGAAACGCCGTATATTCAACGTTTCTTAGCTCTTGTGTATTATTCAAACTCCCTGACCATTCGCTTTAAAGCGAATATATTTGATATATTTACTGTCATTTAATTGCTTTTATTCCGGGAATTCTATGTATTATTTTGAGTATAGTAAGCTTCGAGTATCATAATGGTATCATATATTTATAAGATATTATTATTTTAGAGATTATTTTTTACTCCATGATTTACCAAAAAGTTCATTTCCGTTTGGTCTCAATTCTAAAACCTTATTACTATTTAATATTTCCTGACTATGTTGATTGTAAGACATAACTTTATCTAAAGCAATAAATACTTGCTTTTTTGTTCCACTATACATCTCAAGAATTTTCTCAATCGCAACATCTTCTATCTGCTTTAGCAACACTGAATCATGAATTAATACAGGTAGACATGTTAATTTCAAAATGCTTAAATCAAATAATACCATACCCCTATAACACGTTCCAGTTCCTGTATCATCTACAGTTTCAAATACATATTGATTATTATAAAAAGATATAGTAGGCGAAATTTTCGTTCCATCATATATAATATCATTTAACTCTTCCATTTTATTATTAATCATATTCTGCATCTGCACAAGTTGCTGATTTCGCACCATCACTCTACGAATATCTGCATCTTTTTTCTCAGTATCCAGAACAATTTTTTTATCATAAAACGAATTTTGATTATTTATATTTTCTATTTGTTTTTGTATTTCCGCATACTTAAACAAAATAACTTGTGATAAATTTTCTGTTTCGGTCATTTCCTTAATTTTTTTAATCACTACTTCCTTAGACTCTTCCAATAAATTTTTCATATTTTCAATGTTAGAAATTTCCTCTTTTAGTTCCTTTTTTAATATAATTTCTATTTCTTTATGAAAATTTTCAATTTCCATAATTTGTCGTAAATCTGCTTCTGGAAAGAATCTTTTTATATTTTCTATATCGTCCTCATGAATTGTTCTAGTTCCGAACAAATTGTCTTGTAGCGGAATTAATTTAGCCTTTTGTGCTCTAATTTGTCTATTAATCAAAGAAAGTTCTCTTTTTAATCCTAATATTAAACCGGTCTTCTCCGAATCAAAATCAAGCAATCTATCATTCAATTCCTCAGTAATATTTTTCTTTTCTATTTCAAATTCTAATAATTTTTTATCATTTGCTTTACGCTGTCTCGCTCCTATTTTAGAGATAAAATGATATTTTTGTGCAGTATTAAGTGCTTTCAGCTCATCACTTTTTCTTTTTGCCAACTCTTCTAATTCCTTAATTGATTCATATAATCCGAATAGCTTAAGCAAAGAGTTAATTGGTTTGCCAGCGGTTTCATTATAAACAACGTCAAGTGGGTGCTTTTCGTTTAAATTCTCTTTTCCATAAATACGAGCATATCTTCCAACTGCATCTCTGAAACTAACATCTGCATAACCAAAATCATATAATTTTTTTATTTTATCTGTATATTGATCAATTGATATTGTATCACAAATATTATATTCACAATCACACACATTTATTGTTTCTGTGTCTTCCGTGTTACGCGAATAATAATATTTTTGTTCATTAAATTCAAAAGCAAATTTTATAGTATGTGTACCTACATTTCTCTGTATATCTGTAGATTTCATTACATAGTCTTTGCCACCATATATATAATCAATAATCATTAAAAAAGTTGATTTTCCTATAGAATTACTCCCTTGATTATCTCCTAACACTACATTGAGCCCATCGTGAAATTCAACTCTTTTTTGATTAAATTTATCACAAATTATCTCTTTTAACATTAGAAACCCTCCCTGTAGCATAATTATAATCTATCTTGTTCAAAGTATACAATATATCCAATGCATCAAGAAATCCTTGTATCCCATTACATTTTGTTCGACAAACCCTATATAAATCTAACACAGATATATCTTCTTCTATTGCTATCATAACAACACTACAATCATACAAGACTGTTTCTTTGAATTGAAATAACTTACTTGGAAATCTCATCAAACACCTCACAATTCTGAACAAAAAATGAAATCATTATTTCACACCCTTCTTTTGAAGATTGAGGAATTCCTCTGTTCATCCATTTTACAAGTTCATCGAAAATTAATACTTTATCATTTGCAGATTTTGCTGCTTTTAAATATGCCGTCCTAATCTCTGCTGCAAGTAATTCAAAATTCAATTTGTTTTCATCCGCTAGATTTTTCATATTCTCTTTTAGGAAACCATAGTATGTACAAACGTTAAATTCAATTTTTCTTCGTAGCAAAAAGTATTCTTCTTCAAATTTATTTGCAATCTTAATTCCTCTATATTTTAATGTGAATTTTGACAACTCTTTATCCCCAACTACAGATATTTTTTCCATGATTAACAATAAATCGTTTTCTATATCTTCTGCTGCAATACTTACTCGTATTGTACATTCTTTCAGCAATTGCTTTTTGATATTGAGTATTTTTAAATACTCTTCCTTTGTTGTATGATCATCAAAGAAAGCGTGACAATCTCTACATAAAGCAATTTTATTCTCAAAATCCTCACAATTAGTACCCAACCTTTCTAAGCCAGCCAATTCTTTCTTTTGATGTTCAGTTGGGCTATTCGGATATATATGTGCTATCTGATATTTTTTGCTAACTCTCACACCTTTTTTTACCAATAAAGATTTACCACAAAGCGGACAAAATCCACCGACTTCTTGAATATGTTGCAAATCCACATTTTCAGTAATTGCTATTCTCGGTTGTAAGTAACTGTCAATGGCCTCATCCATTTTGTTTTCCTCCTATTTATAATTTCAGTAACATTTCATATTTTCACCTTAACATGGTTGTCTGTACTTTTCTTAATCCAATAGACAAAATAATATCAGTTCTATGGCATATCTAACTTGAATGACTTTTCATGATAGCATTGATAACGTAAGATTAACAAGATAGGTAATGGAATTCAATCTATTTTATTAGATTGAAGAAATATCAACTATAATTGGTGCGTGATCAGAAAAACGTTCTACCTTGGCTGATACTAAACTTGCGTTAAGACTTTCTGAACAAAATACATGATCTACTGTTGTTTGTGGGCCAAAACATGTTACTATTTCATCACTTACGCAATCTTCATAACCCTTAAATTTACTCAAATATTTTTGATACGTTGAATTTCGATATGGATGCCTATGGGCATTTAAATCTCCTGCAATTATTAAAGGTTTACTAGATTTGTACATTTCACTAGATAGTTTAATAATTTTATCCCATTTTTCGTAACATAATCTGAGCATATCCACTTCTTTTTCATTTGGAAGTGGCATGTGTATTCCTATCATTTTTAATTTATTCTTTTTATTCATCAAATATTTGAGTTCTAAAAAATGATTTGAAAAATCCTCTTTACCTATAATAAGGTTATCGTCCAAATCCCAACTCTTATTATTTGCATCCTTTATTGCACATACTAATGTTTTAGTATGTGTTGGTAGATATCTCGAATGAATAATCTGATATCCCTCTCCTAGCATTTTCTTAGCTTTAACATATTTGCAATTTTCGCCTATTCCATAGGGCATTTCCTGAATAATTGCAATATTTTCTCTATCCATTTTCAAAAAATTCTTAATGTAATTAATTATCTCTTCCATACATAAATCTACATCATGATAATTTTGAAATTTCTTTATGTTGAATGTCATTATCTGCATCTTTTCTCCTAAATAATATATTACAGTGATTATTACACTTAAGATCTGTTTGCAAATTTATAACCCTTATAACTAAATCAAGATTTAGCTTTACATGTACACATATGTTTGTTTACGAAAAAATCCTCATTTATACTGTCATATTCAAAGCCGACATTCTTAACATTTCCTTCTCCGTCGCATATAGTGCAATATTTTCGTTTTAAATCAACGAAACGTTCACAAGGTCTAACCAGGCTATTCATCTTATCACTACGTATATATATTAGCTTTGAATCATTCACAGGTTTTCCATGCTCTACTATCTTGTCATACACTCGCTCGTTATGAAAAGACCCGTGGTGTGGAGCAGTTACAATAGAATTTCTTTT
>JAEWCQ010000032.1 GCA_023390555.1 Bacillota bacterium
CTACCGGCCCTACTGGTGCTGTTGGTGCTGACGGAGCTGATGGTGACACGGGTCCTACCGGCCCTGCTGGCGCTGCTGGGGCTACGGGGGCTATTGGTGACACGGGTCCTACCGGTCCTTCTGGTGCTATTGGGGCTACTGGCCCAACTGGTCCCACCGGAGCAGCGGGTAACGGAGCAATTATTCCGTTTGCATCCGGCACACCGGTTACTTTAACTACTGTACTCGGAGGACTGCTAAACACTTCAAGTGCGGTCGGATTCGGACTTAACCTCGCTGGTATCTCCGCTGCCAGTGGAACAATCAATCTGCTCGGCCTGACCAACTATGCGTTCTCCGTGCCTAGGGCTGGTGTTATCACCTCATTGGCTGGCTACCTGAGTGTTAGTGCCGGACTCAGTTTGGTTGGCACCACCGTAACGGTGACCGCCCAGCTGTTTCAATCCACTACACCTAATAACACCTTCACCGCAGTATCGGGTGCAGTAGTCACACTGGCACCGCCTCTCACGGGAGTAGTTTCTATTGGTGATATCAAAAGTGGAATCACCACTGGGCTGAACATTCCGGTCACTGCAGGAACCAGGTTGCTTTTGGTATTCTCTGCGAATGTTACGGCCGGTATCGATCTGGCTGCTACGGTCGCAGGCTATGCCAGTGCCGGACTTAGTATTTCCTAAGAGGCTCTAACGTGACCCTTGCAATTGTATCGTTTCAAATTGAGTAATTCGTATCATAGGAACGGGGCGTCTGTTCACAGACGTCTCGTCTTCCTTAAATAATGAAGACTACAGCTCCCATTGATACGAATTAACCTGCTTGGAAAAAATTACGGACGAATCGAACTGCAAGATTTCCCCGATAGAGCGTTGCTGATGTGTGATAGCGCATATCAGCAGTATTTTGGTGTATATAACCCTAATAGCAATCATTTGTAAAAGATAATTTATCCCTGAAAGGAGTAGAACATTTGAGCCAATATAAGGTCTGTGTTTATGCGATAAGTAAAAATGAAGAGCAGTTTGTAGAACGATGGATGGATTCTGTATCCGAAGCAGATATGGTAATTGTTTGTGATACTGGTTCCACAGATAACACCGTTGAAAAGCTGCGTGCAAATGGTGCAAATGTTTATCAGATAAGCGTTTCACCTTGGAGATTTGATACCGCACGCAATCTGGCAATGGACCGAATCCCGGAAGACATTGATATTTGCGTATCCAATGATCTGGATGAAATATTTGAACCTGGATGGCGCAACAAACTGGAGTCAGCGTGGAACTCAGACTGCATCCGGGCACGCTACCAGTTTGCCTGGAGCCATAATCCAGATGGAACGATTCTAAAGCAATACCCCATGGAGAAGATCCATCGGAGGCATGGTTTCCGCTGGGTCCATCCTGTTCATGAGGTTTTGGAATACAGCGGAGAAGGTAATACAACTGTATGGGTAAATGGACTTGTTTTACATCACTATCCCGATCTGTCAAAGCCGAGAAGTCAATATCTCCCACTGCTCGAATTATCCGTTGCAGAAAATCCACAGGATGACAGGGCGGCCTTTTGGCTGGGGCGTGAATATATTTACCATGGTGAATACGAGAAAGGGATAAAAACATTAAAGAAACATCTAAGTCTTCCAACCGCAATATGGAAGGAAGAAAGGAGCGCTTCCATGCGCTTCATCGCACAAAGTTATGAGGGGAAAGGCGATAATAAAGAAGCGGCTGTCTGGCTCTATCGAGCCGTAGCTGAGTGCCCGGATGTACGCGAACCATATCTTAGTATGGCAAAACTTGGTTATAAGGAAAAAAACTGGCCAATGGTTTTTGCCATGGTTGAAAGGGGGCTTTCCATTACAAATCGGAGTGGAAGTTATTTAGTTCAGCCAGAGAGCTGGGGATTTGCATTGTATGATTATGGGGCAATTGCTGCATACCGTATGGGGATGTATGACAAGGCCAGGGAATATGCACGAAAGGCGTGTCAGCTTAGCCCATCCGATGATCGTTTAAAGAAGAACCTTGCATTGATTGAGCAAAAAATTGAAACGCAGGTGAAATGAGAGGTGCACATGGGAAAATTAAATATATGTGTCTATGCAATATGTAAGAATGAATCAAAATTCGTAGATGCCTGGATGGATTCCATGATCGAAGCAGATCAGGTTATCGTGACAGACACTGGTTCCGATGATGACACGGTGGAAAAACTACAAAAACGAGGTGCTGTCGTTTATCTTGAAGAAATTAAACCATGGCGTTTTGACGTGGCCCGCAACATTTCACTCGGCCATGTTCCGGAAGATGTTGATATTTGCGTTTGCACTGACCTTGACGAACGGTTTGAAGCAGGTTGGCGCAATGCATTGGAAGAAGCATGGTTAAACCACAGACCGAAACACAGCGGCGGAATTTCAAAGACAGGTCGATATCTTTATAACTGGAGTCTGAAACCGGACGGAAGCCCGGATATACAGTTTTACTACTTTAAGGTGCATGAGCGGCATGGATTTCGCTGGAATTGTCCAGTGCACGAATATGTGCAGTATACTGGTACCGTTCCTCTTGAAACCGTCTATATTGACGGCATGGTGCTGAACCACTATCCTGACACGGCAAAATCGCGCGGCACTTATCTGCCTCTTCTCGAACTTGCAGTGCAGGAAGCTCCGGAAGATAATCGAATGCGCTACTATCTTGGCAGGGAATATATGTATCGGGAAAAGTGGCAAGAGAGTGTAACTATGCTAATTTCATATCTGGCAATGCCAGGATCGCAGTGGAATGAGGAACGTTGTGCTGCCATGCGCTGGATTGCGAAATCCTGTCGTATGATGGGACGCATAGAAGAAGCTTTTTCCTGGTATTTCAAGGCCATTGCCGAAGCCCCGCATATGCGGGAACCTTACGTTGAATTTTCAAAAATGTGCTATGAACTCCATAACTGGCCGATGACATACTATCTGGCTTGTGAAGCTTTAAAAATTCAGGAAAAGTCAAAGACCTTCGTTAACATGGGATATTCCTGGGACTATACATTAGACGATCTGTGCGCCATAGCCGCGTATCAAATGGAAATGAAAGAACAATCACTGAAACACGCAGAGCAGGCGCTTGCATATGACCCCTCCGATCAGAGGCTGCAGAATAATCTGCGCATCATTCAATTATCACTCAAAGTCTAACTTGAACGTTTCACCCGCGTACGACTCCGTGTAAAAAAACCTTGCAACCTTTTTTAAATGGCTTGTCAGCGTAGAATTAGGAAGCAACTCCTGATATAATAAGATTCAATGGTTCTGATTGACAGAATCCCAATCATTTATACGATACGAGGTCAAAGCATTGAGAAAAAAGTTTGAAAACGGAAAACAGGCCATAATCGTACTTCATGAGATTTATGGCATAAATAAATTTATAAAGGAGCAATGTCAAAAGTTCAGAGAAGCCGGTTATGCTGTTTTTTGTCCCAATATAATTGAGAGATCTCATTTTCCATATGAAAATTCCAAAGAAGCATATGATTTTTTCATAAAGAACATCGGACTCGACGTGTATACGGAAATCCGTATGCTGATCAGACAGTTGAAAGAAACATATGACAAGGTATTTGTCATTGGATTTAGTGTAGGCGCAACCATTGCATGGAGATGCTGCGAAGATTCTTTATGCAGTGGTATTATAGCCTGCTATGGCTCACGTATCAGAGACTATACAAACCTGTCTCCCGCCTGCCCAACGCTTCTACTGTTTGCAACGGAAGATTCTTTCGATGTGAATGCTCTGGTTTCCCAGCTTCAGGACAAGCAGCATTTATCAATTGCTGAATTTGATGCAAAACATGGGTTTATAGATCCCTTTTCGAAACACTTCAATCTTCAGCAGGCAAAATTTGCGGAAACATCCATTGCCCGCTTTATGGACGAATGTAGGAAAGGCGCGTCATCCAAAACGCCTTTCCTACATTGACATTCCTGCTCGAACCATACCTATTGACAAATTGGATTTATTTGAATATGATAGAATGAATGATTCGTTCTGAAAGGTGGGATTGTCGAGATGGTGGATATACGTTTAAGAAAAATTTTTGAAGAAGCCAGTAAATTATTCATAAGTAAAGGCTATGCGAGAACACAAATGGGATTTATTGCAAAGGAATCCGGAATATCAATAGGCGCTATCTACTCACTCTTTACGAGTAAAAAAGCAATTTATAATTTTGTTCTAAAATGCGTTGCGGATAAGACTTACCTAGATCATGAGTTCACGCTTCCGATCAAAGAAGAGGACTTCTTTGATCTTAACGAAGAGATTATGAAATTATTTAAACAAAGCAATCAAAACTTTGCGAAGGGTTTGGAAGATAGTTCCTATTGCTTTGAACAAATGCTCTCAGATGCCTTTGACGTGATTTCGGAATACGGCGTCGGCTTTCTAATTTTCCAGCAAAATGGCTCCGACAGTGGAGAGCTATATAAAAATTACGTTAGCTTTCGGAAAGCATTTTGCAATGATATTGAAAAATATGTAACTGTTTTTATTCAGAAAGGAGAAATCAGAAAACTGGATTACCCCGAACATCATGCCAGATTAATAATCGAAACTCTATCCTGGTGGGGTATGCATGTTCGGTATGATGCTTTTGAAATAAATGCTTCCATATCTTCTGAGATTTCAAAAGAAGTAGCCACAAATGCACTGAAACACGCATATTTGATTTAATTTCCATTGATACGCTTCTGCTTAAAATTCGAATGTAAAGTTCTCTTTTAAGCGAGGCGTTAATTCATAATTTATATGTGAACGAATGATTCGTTCTTTTCCGGAGGATTCAAGATGAACACAATCGATTTTACAAGCGGAACTATTAAAAGAAATATTTTTCAAATGTATCTCCCTCTCTACATTGCGTATTTCTGTAGTGCTTTATATGACATTATCGGAAGCTTTTGGGTCGGAAGTCTATTGGGAGAAAAAGCGCTTGCCGCTATGTCAGCTTCTTTTCCATGTGTAATGCTTTTTTCAGCTCTTGTTATGGGGGCAACGAATGGTGTCACAATTATTTTATCCAAATACTTAGGCGAGCAAAACAAGGAAAAGATTGATTCAACATTAGCGACCTCACTAATTGGCTTGTTTGTCTTTGGCATTATTTTAATGGCAGGTTGTATCCTTGGAATAAATGGTATCCTTATGCTCGGCAATACTCCAACGGAAATATTCCAGACTGCACGAACTTATCTGTTTATTCGAATTTTGAGTTTCCCTTTCATAGAGTTGTATCTGTACTTTTCGGCTGTATTAAGAAGTTATGGGAATTCATCTATGCAAATGATTACCGTTATTTTATCTACCGTACTGAATGTAGTTCTTGACCCCATCCTCATTGTTAAGATTGGGATTACCGGAGCCGCCCTTGCGACCCTGTTCGCTCAAATTGTTTCCATGCTGGTTATGATCGGTTTTCTCTTTGTTAAAAAGTTATTTCGATTCCATTTACAAACAATAAATTGGGAAGCATTCAGAGAAACAGCAAAATCATCGATACCGTCAGCGATACAACAAAGTATTCCGACCATTAGTGTGGCTTTTATTCAATCGCTGTTTAGCAGTTTTGGAGTAATACCGCTTGCAGCCTTTGGAGTAGCATCGAAGCTTGAAATCATTGTGCAGTACCCTGGCTTGACTATTAACATGACTGAAACGACGGCAATCAGTACCTGTTACGGGGCCAAACAAAATAATCGAATAAAAGAGTATTTAAAATGGGGCATATTGATTTCCATATGTCTGAATTTAGTGCTCATTCCGTTCGTCACAATATTTTCAACCAATTTGTCGGGGCTTTTTGGCGTCAGCCAATCTGCTAAGTTGATTGTGAAAACATATTTTGAAATTATAGCAGTCGGGTATCTTTTTAATTGTATCACCAATTCTATTATGGGAGAAATGAACGGATTGGGGCAGCAAACCAGATCTATGCTTCTTATGACGATTTACTTCATAGTAATTCGTTTTCCGTTAGCAAAGTTGTTATCACGAATGTCATTCGGCGTTCATGGTATCAGCCTGTCAATCCTGATTAGCTATATCGCCGCTGTCATAATTGCCGTTTTATATCAGTTTCTGCATTTGAATCATAAAATACAGTCTGAAAATGATACGATTCAAAGCTGTCATTTGTAAGAACTGCAAGACATAATGCAGGCACAGGCCCCTAACCTCAAAAACTAAATCAATGGATTACTTCGCAATATCTTTTTCGCGCAAGATTTCGTATCTGCCGAAACAGGCTCACAGTAATCACGTCTCATAAAAATAGAAGCTCTGTTTGAAAGAGCTTCTGTTATCCCATAGTGTCTGATAGAAATCAGCAACTAGGCGAACTGCAGTATCTGTATTATGAAACAATTCTGTATCCACCATTACCAAGGACCATGAGTGCTTTATCATAATCTTTCTCTTTTACAAGAATGTAATCCGTATTGTATGTTGAGATCGCAAAAATTCCAATCTTGTGATCTGCCAAAATTGTAGATATCTTCGACAGAATGCCAACAAGAGAGAAATCTAATTCTCCTTGAATTCTCATGGCTTTCCAACCATCCTCACGTGCTATAGTATTTGTAGGTGCTGCCTGCGTCAGACACACAACGGATAATTCTTCCTCTGTTTTACCTATAAATAAAAACGAATCCGTGAAATTAACTTCAGAAAAATCGTTTACTTTACAAACAGAAAAATCTTCTGCAAATCTTTTTATTTCCATATGTTTTCTCCTCACCGACTCTAAATTTATCACTACGTCTATCATACCTAAAATTAAGCAAAAAGCCAATCTTCAATTACTCTGTTCCGATTATTCCATCCAGTTCCTTCTGCAGCGCGAACTTATTTTTATTTTGCATTTGTACCCCGGAACCTGTCATATTCTTTATTTTTACAAGCTCCTGCCCTATTTATATCAGGTACCAGTAACAAATGGATTGACAGGAGAAACAGGTATCACTATAATATTCTACAGGTACCTTTTCAAAATGTCAGGAGGGATAGAAATGAACAATAATGCTTTTGAGGTACATGTAAAGCTGGTGAAACTACAATGGCTTATGCATCGACAACATATACAGGACGCTGCTCAACGCGGACCAGTGGCTGACCCGACACGTGGCCAGGGAAGAATTATCGCACTGCTTCTGCACCATGACAAAATCAGTACAAAAGAGTTATCTCATCTTCTGGGCATTCGGCAACAATCACTAAATGAATTGCTAAACAAGCTTGAGAAAAGGGATTACATTGTCCGCATTCCATTAGAGTCGGATAAACGGATCATGCTGGTGACGCTTACCGATAAAGGAAGAAACGCACAGGCAGCATCCAAACCGTATTTTCAAAGGATGTTTGCCGGTTTTAATGAACAGGAACTTTCCTTTTTCGGGGAATATCTTAATCGGCTTATTTCTGCACTGGAAGATGAACTTGACATTGACGGGAGCATCTATAACAGAACAGAGTTTATGCGCGATATTCATACTCAGGCAGATCGTAAAGATTCTAACCATCCAATCTTTCCTTTTAACACCAAATAGAAATGAGGGTTGCCAATGCAAATATTTGAATATGTCTTAATACTACTAATGGCAGTTCTGCTGTCAAACGTGATAAACCGCTTCCTACCGGTACTGTCTGTCCCGATTGTACAGATTGTGCTGGGTATCCTGATTGCGCTCATTCCTTTTGGGGCGTTCGGCTTTGAGTTTGAACTGGAGCCAGAGTTGTTCTTTGTGCTGTTCCTCTCTCCACTGGTTTTCCATTCCAGTATGATGGCGGATAAAAAAATACTATGGCAAATGAAAAAACCTATCATTGCTGCAGCCGTATTGTTAGTCTTTTTAACCGTTATAGCGACTGGTTTTTTTGTCCATGCGCTTATCCCAACGATTCCACTCGCGGCGGCATTCGCATTAAGTGCATCTTTGGCGCCAACCGATGCAGTTGCCGTGAATGCAGTAAGCAAAAGGGTTGCCCTCCCAAGTAATCTCATGGGCATCCTTTCTGGCGAATCTATCATAAATGATGCGACAGGTATTGTATGCTTCCAGCTTGCTCTCGCTGCTGCCTCGACGGGCACCTTCTCAATCTCGCAGGCAGTGAGTCAGTTTTTACTGCTTGGTATTGGGGGAATCCTCGCAGGTCTTATACTTACATGGCTCAAATATATATTTGTGCACTGGCTGCGTTCCTTAGGCATGGAGAACAGTACCTTGCACATACTGATCGGTATTTTAACTCCGTTTATCATATATATGAGTTCAGAGGCACTTCATGTCAGCGGCATATTGGCTGTTTTTGCCTCAGGCATCGCACACTCATTTAAGAGAGAGCGTTTCAATCCTCAAAAGGCGAGTCTGAATATTACAGAAGAGGGAGTCTGGTCTGTTCTATCTTTCAGCTTAGATGGACTTGTGTTCGTCGTACTTGGAACACAGCTTCCGGGTATTTTAAAAACGATCGGAAAAGGCACTTACACCATTTACGAATTTAAAACAGTGGGATGCATATTGCTGATTACACTTTTCTCGGCGGTGATTCGCTTTCTATGGGGTATGCTTACCGTTCCCCACAAATCAGATCAAGAAGAGAGCCGTTCTGGCGGAAAGATAAAATCCGGTTTGATTTTCAGTCTTTCGGGGGCACGTGGAACTGTAACACTTGCTACAATTATGTCGATTCCTCTTCTGCTGCCCGACGGAAATCTATTCCCTGAACGCGAACTGATCATTTTGTTGGCCAGTGGTGTAATCGTTGTCTCTCTGCTGGTTACAAACTTTATTTTACCATTGTTTGTGGAAAAAAAGGAAAACGGGACACGTGGCGAAAGTGAAAAATCGGCATATACCGAAATCATTCAAACCGTCATTGGCAGACTGCAAAGTGAGGCCACGGATGAAACTCGTATGGCAACGGAACTTGTGACACACAACTACTATTCACGTTATGCTGCTTTGAACAAAACGCTTTACCTCCAACGTGCAAAGGATGAAAGAGCACTTCGCCAAAATATACAAATGTGGGAAAAAGAAAATACGGAGGCACTAAAACAGAAAGGTGTTATAGATGAAGCGACTGCCAACCAGTACCTGGCTATGTTAAATACACGCAACAAGACATCTTTTGCAAAGCAGAAATTGAATTATCTGCGCTCTTTTGTATGGATGTATGCGCTTCGGACTAAAAAAATCAAGCGTGAAGAAATGCATCTTGCATTGTTGGAACTCACAAAATCAAACGAAGCGTTTGTATTAGAAAAACTGTATGCCTTAAAAGAAACCGATAATAATGCCGTTCTGGAACGACTTATTTCAGAACAGGAAATGATCATGAACCTGCGGGAAATTCGCATGACACAGGATAAGGCGGAAGGTAACCGCGCGCAGAACAAAGAGCTTGTTCTAAAGATTACAACGCGAGGTTTCGGAATTGAACGTGAATTAATCCAACAAATGTTTGAAACAGGCCGTATATCCTGGGAAACGGCCAGGGACTTACGCAATAACATTAACATGCTGGAATCACAGCTCCATTCGTAATATTACATTACAGCCGATTGCAACTATTTCCCAGATACAACATTCCAGGCTTACCCATAGCCGCCTTACCAGTCATTTCACTTCCCAAACTCCGGACACCAGGCCAGATCGGTCTGATGTCGCGGCGTCGCTTCATCCCTTACAATAATTATTCAAAACATGGACTGAACTTATAGGGTATGATAAAATCAGAATAGAATCATCATTTGGGAGATACAAACATGGAAAATCAGCTTCATACTATCGCATGGTCATCAATCACGGAAAAATCAGAGGAGAGCTGCATTGACTTCTCGGTAAATACAAATTCTCTGGGTATCCCTGATACAGTCCTTTCTAATTTTTCAAAAATAGCGGAACTGGCGGGAAGCTACCCGGACCCGGAATGTAACTTGTTGTCCGCTCATTTGGCAGATAAATATAACGTCTCTCAAAATCATATACTGTGCGGAAACGGAGCGGATGATCTGCTTTACAGAATCGTATTTTCCCTCCGCCCAAAGCAGGCACTGATCATAGAGCCTGCTTTTGAGGAATACAATCTTGCTTTAGATCTCGTCGGATGTGAGGTCCATCATCACCAGTTGAAAGCCTCAGATCAATTTGCGCTTGATGAGACTGTTTTGTCAGCGATTCAGGAAAATTATGACATGGTGTTTTTGTGTAATCCGAACAATCCCACAGGCCAACTCGTTAAACCGGCTCTGTTAAAAAAGATGATAGAACGGTGTGAAAAAAATGAGATTCTGCTTATTGTGGATGAATGCTTCATGGAATTTATCCCTGATTGGGAAAGCTGGTCCGTGAAACGGGCGACCTCCTCATTCCAATATCTGCTTGTTATCGACGCATTTACAAAAACGTATTCACTGGCTGGTTTCCGGCTTGGATTTTGTATTTCAGGTAATATAAGTCTGCTTTCGCAAATGAAAGTACAGGGACAATCTTTTGGAGTATCTGTTCCCGCTCAATTTGCTGGGATATGTGCGCTCATGGACCCTGCCTATTTATCAAAAACTTATTTACATATAGCGAAAGAGCGAACTTGGCTCCTCTCAAAACTCAATGCACCTGGTATTCAAGTATGGCCGTCACAATGCAATTTTTTATTGCTTCGAACACAACATTCCAATATCGTAGCAGAGCTATTGCTAAAAGATATTAAGGTACGGGACTGTTCTCGCTTTTATGGATTAGGGCCAGAATATTGCCGTATCGCAATAAAATCACACGCTGAGAATGAACACTTTGTCAACATGATAAGCACCGTTTTCCAATAATGCGGTCATGCAAAATTTCACAGAACATTTATGAAACTTTTTAAATGTGTAACCATATACATTCAATGTGTTTCATCCCGGGATTGGGTTCTCTGGAGGCGGATTGGATTGTTGTGATTGTTAGAAAAGGATAGGAGAAAAAGTGTATGAAAAAAGTCTTGATTGTAGGTGGGGGTATCTCCGGATTAACTGCAGGTATTTATTTGCAAGAGGCAGGTTTTGATACGGAAATTCATGAAAAGAACGCGGTGGCCGGAGGACAATGTACTGGTTGGAAAAGAGAAGGATATTTCATTGACAATTGCATTCATTGGCTGACCGGAACCAAAGAAGGCAGTGCATTAAATTGCTTGTGGCACAAAATCGGTGCACTTGGAGACGCGGTAAAACTACACGAAAAAGAGTTCTTTTTTTCTTCGGAATTAGGTGGGAACAGACTTACCTTTTGGAGAGATTTGGAACGCACCCGAACAGAAATGTTACGATTATCTCCTGATGATGCTGTTGAAATCAACAAATTAATTAATTATACAAAATTAGCAGAAAATATGACCATACCTGTTGATAAGCCTTTTGATGAAATGAATATTTTAGACTTTATCAAACTCGGTATATCAATGAAAGAAATGAGAAAATTGTTAAAGGCATATGGTGGAATTGACACGATAGAATTGAGCAATCGTTTCCAACATCCATTGATCCAACAGGCACTTGTTGACTATATGCCTCCAGGTCATCAGGCATATGCTTTTTTGGTTTCTTACGCGACGGTAACCAGTGGCAATGGGGATGTCCCTGCGGGCGGCTCTCTTGCCATGGCAATGCGTATTTCGAAAAAGTATCAGGAACTGGGGGGCGTACTGTGTACGAATTCACCTGTAAAAAAAGTTCTGATGAAGGATCAGAAAGCAACCGGTCTATTACTTTCTGATGGGAAAGAAATAGCAGCGGATTACGTGGTCTGTGCATGTGACACAGATTATACTTATCGAAAATTGCTGGATAAAAACTATATGCCTAAATCCTTAAAAAAACTTTATGAAAACAGAAAATTGTATCCTGTAACAAGTGCATTTCAGATCGCTTTTGCGGTTGATGAGAAATTTGAAGAGCTAAAAGGCACACGTATTTTCCCATGTGAAGAGCTAATGATTGCTCATAGCAAAATACATAGAATGAGCACAAATTATTATGATTATGAGGAACACTTTGCACCACAGGGTAAAACAGTGCTGCAAACAAACTTTATCCAGACAGAATATGATTTTACCTACTGGAAAGATCTATATCAGAGCAAGGAAGATTATCATAGAAAAAAGCAGGAACTGTCGGCTGAAATTATGAAGCGTTTACTGACACAATATCCATTTTTACAAGACAAGGTACATGTGATCGATATCTGGACACCTATGACTTATTATCACTATTGCAATTCTTTCTGTGGGTCTTATATGAGTTTTATTGTCACCAAAAAAGCCAAAAGCGCCATAGTCCCTGGAAAAATGAAAGGAATTGATAACTTATTCTTAGCAAGTCAATGGCAAATGGGTCCGGGAGGTTTACCAACTGCAGCCGCTATGGGAAAATTTGCCGCATATCGAATCAAAAAATGCGAGCGGATAAAATAATCCATACCAGACAGATAAATCCATAAAATCAAACCAGAATCACAGTAGAAAAAGAATCCGGAGAGCTGTTGCTCTCTGAATTCTTTTTCTCCGTTTCCAACATACCATAGTCCAGCCGGCACATTCACGTACCTTTTCTCCTATTCAGGAAAAGAGAGCTGTAATGACGCTGATTACTCCGTATCACTTGTCCATACAGCTTCTCCCAGCTTGCTTACAGCGTCAAAAATGCCTCCGCCGGTTCCATAAATGGCATTAAAGTCAGCAACAAAAATCTTTCTTTCCTTGATAGCTGTAACATCCTGTAACGCTTCATTTTGATACAGTTCTTCAACCATTTCGTCTGTATCTGGACCTCCATTGTAACGAAATAACAAGAGGACATCCGGATTGCTCTCGATAAGATCTTCGTTGCTCACTTCGGCACCAGGGGCATCCTGAAAAATATTGTTCAGGCCAACTAATTCAAAAGCATCATTTTGGAAGTACTCTCCTTTTCCGCTTGATACAACAAAACTGCCATCTTCTACAGATGCAATTTCAGCAAGCTTTTTCTCTTTCCCACTCCAGGATGCATGATTCTTCAAATCATCAATTTGCTCCTGGTACTGCTCTATCAATGCCTTTGCAGTGTCCTGTACATCAAAAATCTCTCCCAATTCCTCTATATCCGTGAAGAAATCGTCAAATACAGCCCCATCTTTACCGGTGTTCATAATATACGTATGAATGCCTGAATCGTTGAGGAAATCTACAGTTCCTGAACCATAATCACCTTCGACAAATAAATCGCCGCGCCCGATCACCATATCCGGATCTGCTCCCAAGATGGCCTCCTGTCCCGCATAATCTTCGGACAGCACAGGTATTTTATCAAATTCCGCTTTAATGTCGGAATCAACTTCGCCAAAAACACCCGCAACACCAACGATACGATCGCCAAGTCCCAGGCGTATCAATAACTCAGCACTGCCCTGCATATTACAAACAATCCGTTCCGGTGCACTTTCAAATACCTGCTCTTTTTCCACCCAGGCAGCACCGTCGTCTTCCACAGAATAATTAAGGATAGTCAAAGGATAAACTGTGTTTAACTGTGATTCTGAGACAGTCGTTTCACTCGTGACCTCGTTCGTTCCATTTTTCCCCGTGGCTGACGACTCCTCTTGTGAGCAGCCGGCAAATGAGAGTGCAGCAATAGAGGCAACAATCAAATACAATACTTTCTTTTTCATAATTTTTCCTTTCCTTATGTATGTTTTTAAACTTATTCTTTACTTACCAAAATACACATGCTATAATGCAGCTTAGTTAGGCGTAACTAACAGGAATGAATTATAGCATGGTGTTTCTGGAATGTAAAGTTCTTTCTGGCAGAAAAAATAAAAAAGGAAAGTAAGTATGTGGAACGTTTATAAAAAAATACAAGAGAGATTATTCCCTCTTTTGGTATTACTATTGCTCTTGATTATCGTGTTTTCGATCATTGTTTCTGTTTCTATTGGCCAGGCAAATATTCCGCTTGGTGAATCCTATCGGATTTTGCTTTATAAATTGACTGGTATTGAACTAGGTGGAGTAAGTCAATCGACCTCTTCCTTTATCACGATTGTATGGCTCTTGCGCTTTCCAAGAGCGATAGCGGCATTTTTAATTGGTATGGGTCTCGCACTCTGTGGAAGCATAATGCAGGCATCCGTTCAAAATCCTCTTGCCGATCCATATATTCTGGGCATTTCCTCCGGTGCGACATTGGGCGCAACCTTTGCCATTTTAGTTGGATTTCATTCGATCCCAATGTTCAGTCAGGTTGGTGTTTCCATGGGGGCCTTTGTCGGTGCACTGGCAGCATCCGCACTGGTATTGGCGATTGCTAACATCGGAGGCCGTATCACTTCATCGAAACTAATACTTTCCGGTATGGTGGTTGATGCGATGTTCTCCGCATTTTCCAGTATCATTGTTTATTTCTCGAACAATTCACAGGGACTGAAAAATGTGACTTTTTGGATTATGGGAAGCCTGGCCTCGATAAAATGGGATGATATTCCGTTACTGGCAGTCGTTGTTTTCGCAGCGGTATTGTTCTTTTTTACCCAGGGACGTGTCATGAATACAATGTTGATGGGAGATGAAACTGCGACTACTTTGGGAATTAATTTAGGGTCTTACCGTAAATTATATCTGACAATTTCTTCTCTCCTGACAGGTGTATTAGTGGCTCAATGTGGTATGATCGGATTTGTAGGCCTTATTATCCCCCACATTACAAGGTCACTGGCAGGTTCAAACCATAAAAAACTTTTACCTTTGGCTGTGTTGCTTGGCGGCTTATTTATGATATGGACCGATTTGATTGCGCGATCACTGATAGACGGAACCGAAATTCCAGTCGGAATCATAACCTCAGCAATCGGTGCACCGATATTTATGTACTTGTTATTGAAGCGAAACTATGAATTCGGAGGGAACTAAATTTGAATTTACATGTATCAGGTATTGGAGTGAATCTTTCGGGAACGGACATTATTGAAGATATTGAACTAAAGGTCAGGAATGGTCAATTTGTCGGAATCATCGGACCGAACGGCTGCGGAAAAAGTACCTTACTAAAAACGATATACAAAGTGATAAAGCCAAAATGCGGGAGTATTATTTTGGACGATATGGATTTACTTACCACGAAACCCAAAGTAATCGCTCAAAAATCTGCTGTTGTGGGACAATTTAATGATATTAGTTTTGACTTTACTGTATGGGACATGGTTGCAATGGGGCGTTCCCCTCATAAAAAACTCCTTGAAACGGATAACAATACGGATTTTGAAATCATTCGGAACGCACTCGCAAGAGTGGATTTAGAAAAATATTCAGACAGAAGTTATCAGTCTCTTTCCGGTGGTGAAAAGCAGCGCGTTGTGTTGGCACGGGCAATTGCACAACAACCTCAGTTTTTAATATTGGATGAACCTACGAATCATTTAGATGTAAAGTATCAGATTCAAGTATTATCGATTGTGAAAAGTCTTTCTATCAGCACTTTGGCAGCATTGCATGATTTGGAATTGGCTGCGCGGTATTGCGATTATCTGTATGCCATGAAAGCGGGGCACGTTGTCGCACATGGGAAACCGGAAGATATTCTGGTAAAGGAAATCATACAAAAGATTTATGATATAAATTGTGAAATCTATCGGAATCCTGTAAATGGATGCCTTGCAATCACATATTTACCATAAAATAGACAACCATAACCCTACAGAACAAGATCTGTGGGGTTATGGTTGTCTTGGTGAGTTTGGCATTGGCCGTCATCGGTACGATTCCATTTGTCTTCTTCGGTGCGTCATCATCACTTATTGCTGTGAGTGTGGTCCTGTTTGTCCGTGGCATGGGCATCGGTGGTGTTACCATTCCAATGATGACGGATGCATACACGGGAATGGTCAAACAAGAAATTGCGCCGGCCAGTTTCGGGACCCGTCTCATGCAAAATATCGGCAGTGCATTTGGTTCCGCAGCACTTGCTACGGTTATCAGCCTTTCCATTCAAGGTAAAGTACAAACGATTCCACGCATGACCTCTATAAAAAGGAATTCCAGTGCAGCGCAGTTTGACGACTGCCAGAATTCCTTTTTGCTTTTATGTATTTCACAGGAAATCATCCTAGTCCATTCACCTGTCGATTCGTACACTTAGAATGGATTCCTCTCATCAAATCGCAAAACAACGGTTCGAGCCGCTTGATCATTTAGCCTTTTCCCCATTTCGAATTGATCTTCTTTTGTTAATTTATGAAAATCCCACGTATTATCTTCTTCATGGATATAGATGTTAACCTTTATTTTCTGCCCTTTTTTCAAGCATTTCACCCCCTCTGTAAACTCTATTCCCATGATTTGTCCCAGTTGCTGATTTGCGTTGTCCTTTTTTGCAACTCTGTATCTTAGATGCAGACTCCGTTTTCTGTTTCTGTTCTGCGTTCTCTTAAAACACACAGGGATATTCCTATTTTATGGTTGACCGTCGTTCCCGTGTCCGTAACGATTCCGATCTTACCGTAACCAGTTCTTATTTCTTAAAAAGCACGTCTGGATCTGATTACCAAAAAACAGTTTTAGAATCAGGAAAAAATGCATATATCTAATCAACAAATCATTTCAGCTGTATGAATCAGGGTGATACGGACTCAAATAGTCCTTCTGAGATGAACAATACATAGAAAGAGGTGCATTTTATGCAGAAACAGGTTACGCCTGCATATTTGAATATCGATACCGGGCAAAGCGACATCCGCACATCCCGGGGGCTTCCAGACAGCCGATTGTCATTTGCACAGAGTAAGAGGTATCCGGTATGAAGACCGGAGCTTTATATATCCGGGTATCTACACACAGTCAGGAGGAACTCTCCCCCGATGCACAGCGTCGGCTCCTGCTGGAATATGCTGCGAAAAATGACATCCTTGTGTCTGAACAATCTATTTATGAGGATGGCGGCATCAGCGGCCGCAAAGCCGACAAGCGTCCTCAATTTCAGAATATGATTGCACATGCAAGATCGAAGGAACACCCCTTTGATGTGATTCTGGTCTGGAAGTTCTCCCGTTTTGCACGTAATCAAGAGGAATCTATCGTATATAAATCTATGTTAAAACGGGATAATGTCGATGTCATAAGCATTTCCGAGCCGCTTGTAGACGGACCGTTCGGGTCTCTGATTGAGCGTATCATCGAGTGGATGGATGAATATTACTCCACTCGCTTATCCGGTGAAGTATTTCGAGGCATGTCCGAAAACGCTCTGCGCGGAAATTATCAGGCCCGGCCGCCGATCGGCTATCGAATCTCTCATCACAGAGAAACTCCTGAGATTGTTCCGGAAGAGGCTGAAATCGTTCACCTCATCTTTGATATGTACACAGAGCGCGGTGCAAGTATCTACGATATTACAAAGCATTTGAATGAACTCGGCTATCAGACCTCTCAGAAGAAACCGTTTGAAAAAAGAAGTGTAACCTATATACTAAAAAACCCTTCCTATACCGGTAAAACCGTCTGGAACCGGCATTCAAACGCAGACAGCTCCTTAAAGGAGGAAGACGAATGGATCATCGCAGACGGTAATCATGAGGCCATCATAACAACGGAACAGTTTGAAAAAGCAACCCGCCGTTATGAATCTGAGTATCGGCCAACGAAGCAACGTCCAGCTGCCACTTACAAGCACTGGCTCTCCGGTATGATGAAATGCTCTTCTTGCGGCCGTACGCTTTCCGCTTGCTCCCGTTTCGATGCCAAAACCGGAAAGCGGTATATTAATTTTCAATGTTACGGATTTTTAAAAGGAACATGCAGCGTTTCGCATCAGATTTCGGAACGAAGGCTTGTACCACTTATCTTTGATGCATTCGAGCAGATCTTGAACGGACAAAAGACATCTTTCCGTGTGATAGACTCCGATTCTCCGGATAGTTCCACCAATCGGCTGCTGCTTTTGCGGCGCATAGATGATATTGATAAGAAAGAGACCCGCATTAAACAGGCTTACCGAGACGGTATTGATACCATTGAAGAATACAGAGAGCAGAAAGAAATACTTAGCCGAGAACGGGAAGATGTTCAGAATCTTTTATCTAAATATGAATCAGTTCCCCATGCTGCCAATCATCCAGCGCTTATACCGGACCGTATCCGAAATGTCTATGAAATTATCCGGGATGACTCGGTTTCAGCAGCTGTCAAGAGCGATGCCCTGCGCAGTGTTTTGCAAAAGATTGTATTTGACCGGGAAAATAGCGAACTGGATTTTCATTTTTATCTCACAAAATTCCAGTAAAATCAAGGTGTTTATAATTTTCATATGTTACTGCACATTGGATGACACAGTGGGGCAGCAAATACTTAGCTGATCAGGGGTATTCTGCTATTGAAATCCTCCGTTACTATTATGGAAGCAGTATTTACATCAACAGTACGACTGAAATCAGCGGTGTCCCGTCCTCTTTCCCGGGCTACAATCTCACCGTCGGTTCCAGCGGTGCAAAGGTAAGGCAGATGCAGGAGCAGTTGAACCGGATTGCACAGAACTACCCTGCTCTTCCGACCGTAAAGGTTGACGGTGTCTTCGGCTCCCAGACCAAGGATGCGGTACAGCAATTTCAGTCTGTATTCGGACTTCCGCCTAACGGAATCGTCGATTACCCAACCTGGTATAAAATCTCAGATATCTATGTAGCAGTATCCAGAATAGCAGAACTTTATTAAAAAAAGAATGGTGTCTGTATGTATTCACCATACGGATACCATTCTTTTTTATTCTATAGGAAAACCTTGTTCTATGAAGTTATGTAAGCAATGATTTTCCTATAGGAAAAGTTTCCTAATTCCTAATAATTTTCTGCTTTCACCTGGAAATAGCTCTGTGGATGGCTGCATACCGGACAGACATCCGGCGCTTTCTGTCCAACACAGATATGTCCGCAGTTCATGCACTGCCAGATTACATCTCCATCTTTTGAAAATACCAGATCTCCTTCTATATTTTCCAGAAGCTTACGATATCTTTTCTCATGTTCTTTTTCAACTGCAGCAACACCTTCAAATAAATCTGCAATTTTATCAAAGCCCTCTTCTCTTGCTTCTTTGGCAAAGCTGGAATACATATCTGTCCACTCATAGTGCTCACCTGCGGCAGCTTCCTTTAAGTTATCCATTGTGGAACCGATGACGCCTCCGCTCAACAGCTTATACCATAATTTTGCATGTTCTCTTTCATTTCCTGCTGTTTCTTCAAATATGGCACCAATCTGTACATACCCATCTTTTTTCGCTTTGGATGCAAAATAAGTATACTTATTTGTCGCCTCTGATTCTCCTGCAAATGCCGTCATTAAATTCTTCTCTGTCTGAGTTCCCTTTAACTCTTTCATTTCTCTTACCTCCAGCTTTCGTATCTGTTTTATTATGCAACACGTATATTATACAACAGATGTTTGTTTATCGTCAACGTCTAACCTCTTTCCTAGAGGGTTTCAGACTCTGTTTCCGTCACCGTCTGCTTGCCGTTCACCAGATCCGACAGCGGTGCAAAACGATAGCCCATTTCCTCCCACTTGGTCAGTAATTCATCCAGAATTTCCCCATTAGTCTTTGAGGTACTGTGCAGCAGCACGATTGCCCCCGGATGGATTCTTCCGATCAGCTTATCAAATGCCTCGTCTTTCGTCGGCTGATCATCCTGATACCAGTCCACATAGGCGAGACTCCAGAAGAAGGTGTGATATCCAAGCTTCTGTGCCATTTCCAGATTAATCGTGCTGTATTTTCCCTGCGGCGGACGATAGTATTTTACCATATCCTGACCGGTTATTTTTTTATACAGCGCTGCTACATCATCCATTTCTTTCTGAAAAGATGCCATATCCGAGATAGACGACATATCCGGGTGGTGATAGGTGTGATTGCCGACCGTGTGGCCCTCCTCCACCATACGTTTTACCAGATCCGGACTCGTTTCCAGAAAATGTCCGACTACAAAGAAAGTGGCTTTGGCATTATGCTTTTTCAACGCATCCAGAATCGGTGCCGTATTTCCATTTTCATATCCTGCGTCAAAGGTCAGATAGATAACCTTATCCTGACTGTCCCCTATGTAGTATGCATCATACTTCTTCAGTTCCTCTGCGGATACATTTCCGGTCGGTTGTGTTCCTTCGGCTCCAAATCCAAGTCCCCAGTTATCTGCCTGCGGCACGATGGAAAATGTATTCTGCCATTTATCTACTCCAACAGCAGAGCATCTTCCGATAACAAATAAGGCTGCGAGTCCCAAAGCCATCAGGATTAACTTCTTTTTACCAACTTTCATACACTTCTTCCTTATACTGTTTTTTCATATTAAAAGCTCTCTGTAGTTCTTCCTATGCAGCAATACCTTTTCAATGAAGAACAAAAGTGTACTTCGTACACTCCCGCATTCTACTACTTCGGACGTGCAACTTTTGTTCCGCGCACGAAGCTGCGCATCTAAATTTTATTCTATAGGAAAATAATAGCTTTCACATGTTAATGTAATAAGGTATTTCTCTAGAATAAAAAAAGAGCTTCTACCATTCAATATATGGCAGAAACTCTTGTCTCATGTATGGATTATTCAATTGCCAGGAATGCTTCCTGCAGATCTTCCAGAATATCGTTGATATTTTCCGTACCGATCGATAAACGGATCGTATTCGGCTTAATGCCCTGTTCTTCCAGTTCTTCCGGATTTAACTGTGAATGAGTCGTAGAAGCAGGATGAATCACAAGTGATTTTACATCGGCAACATTCGCAAGCAGGGAAAAGATTTCAAGATTGTCGATGAATTCTTTTGCTTTTTTGTCATCTCCTTTGATTTCAAAAGTGAAGATGGAACCACCGCCGTTCGGGAAATATTTCTTATACAGCTCAGCCTGTTTCGGATCGTCAGTTACAGACGGATGATTCACTTTTTCAACCTGCGGATGATTGTTCAAAAATTCCACTACTTTTAATGTATTCTCCACATGACGCTCCACACGCAGTGACAAAGTTTCCAGTCCCTGAAGGAACAGGAAAGAGTGAAATGGGGAAATAGTTGCACCGGTATCACGCAGTAAGATTGCACGAATCTTTGTTACAAATGCTGCAGGTCCGACTGCCTTGGTAAAGCTGATTCCATGATAACTTGGATTCGGTTCTGTCAAGGATGCGAATTTACCGCTTGCCTCCCAGTCAAATTTTCCGGAGTCTACAATGACACCGCCGATTGCCGTGCCATGGCCGCCGATAAATTTCGTAGCGGAATGAACGACAATATCTGCTCCATATTCAATCGGACGAACCAGATAAGGAGTAGCAAAGGTGCTGTCCACCACCAATGGAATCTTATGTGCATGCGCAATTTTTGCAATTTCTTCGATATCTGCAACATCGGAATTCGGATTACCGAGTGTTTCAATATATACTGCCTTTGTATTTTCCTGAATCGCTGCCTCCAGAGCTTCCGGTTCCGGCTCGGTAAAGGTCGTGGTGATACCATACTGTGTAAGTGTATGTGCGAGCAGATTGTAAGTACCGCCATAGATATTCTTTGCTGCTACGATATGGTCGCCGTTCTGTGCCAGATTCTGAATGGTATAAGTAACTGCTGCCGCGCCGGAAGCTACTGCCAGAGCTGCAACTCCTCCTTCTAAGGCTGCAATACGTTTCTCAAATACATCTTCGGTCGGATTGGTAAGTCTTCCATAGATATTTCCGGCATCTGCAAGCCCAAATCTTGCTGCAGCATGATCGCTGTTATGGAATACATAAGAAGACGTCTGGTAAATCGGCACGGCTCTTGCATCGGTAACCGGATCCGGGCTCTCCTGTCCAACGTGTAACTGTAAGGTTTCAAATCTAAGATTTCTATCTGCTCTATTTGTTTTCTTGCTCATAATTTTTTCCTCATGCTTTCTATATTTATTTGTCTGATTTCTCTATCCTATCTATAATTCCGAAAAAGAACTTTCTATCAATTACCTGATTCCTGTCTGCACATGCAGCACATTCGTTTCTCCTCAATTGCTATGTAATTTTGTTCGATGACGATACTCATGCAGACGCTCCTTTCTTTTTCCGCTATTCCTATTTGTTTAGTATGTTTTTAGCTTTAATAGGATTATACATAGAATTCCATAGTGTGTCAATACGTTATTTTATATTTTTTCCATTTCCTGTTTCCCTGTTATCGAAGATCAGGCAAGCCTTGTCCGATTGCGAATTCCAATCTATTTTACCATCTTCACACCGTTTGGTCTATCCCCAAAAAAAGAACCGGCAGATACAGAGTATCTGCCGGCATGCTATGGTTATTCAAATGGAATAACCGCACCATCATAGGTTTGATTGATATAATCCTTTATCTCATCGGATTTCAGAACTTTGACAAGTGCCTGAATTCCCTCGTTGTCCTCATTTCCCTCTTTGACAACAATCACGTTTACATAAGTCTTTGCAGCTTCTGAATCAGCCTTCTCGTAAGCAAGTGCATCCTTGCTGACCGAATAGCCAGCCTCTAAAGCATAATTACCGTTTAATACAACATAGTCCACTTCACTGATGACACGTGCTACCTGTGCAGCTTCCAATTCCTGAATCTCAATGTTGTGCGGATTATCTTCGATATCATTTACCGTTGCTTCCAGACCGACACCGTCTTTTAAGGTAATCAGACCATTGTCCTGCAACAGAAGCAAAGCTCTTGCCTCATTCGTTGTATCATTCGGCACTGCGATAACAGCTCCGTCCTTGATATCATCCAGACTTTTTGATGTTCCAGGATAGATCCCGAATGGCTCATAATGAATATCTCCGACAGCCACCAGATGTGTGCCATTTTCTTCATTGAAGTTCTCCAGATAAGGTTTATGCTCTACATAATTTGCGTCAAAATCACCGCTTTCCACAACCAGGTTTGGCTGTACATAATCATCAAATACGGTAACTTCCAGATCCCAGCCTTCTTTTGCGAGAATCGGCTTTGCCTGCTCTAAGATCTCAGAATGCGGTGTTGCGGATGCTGCAATCTTAATCGTGCCTTTCACCGCTGTCTCAGTGCCTTCTGTACTTTCGCTGCCTACTTCTTCTGAATTTTTGCCATTATCTGCGGCTGTATTATTCTCATTTTTTGTACCGCATCCTGCCAGCACTCCTGTAGCAGTCACGACTGTAAGTAATATATATAATAATCTTTTTTTCATAATGATACCCTCATATCTCTCATGTTTTCATTTTATGTCTTCAACCGGCTCAGTTTCTTACTCTGCGGTCGATTTTCTTGGAAATCCGCATACCGATTTCCTGCAATATCTGTACAAGTATAATAAGTATAATGATCGTCACAATCATGATACCGGTCTGATAGCGGTAATATCCATAACGTATTGCTATATCACCGAGTCCTCCTCCTCCGACAACACCTGCCATTGCAGAGTATCCGAATATGGTTCCAACTGCAATGGTCATGCCTACGACCAGGGAGACTCTTGCCTCCGGCAGCATGACTTTTAAAATTATGGCGCCGGTTCCTGCACCCATGCTCTGTGCCGCTTCGATCACGCCTCCGTCAACTTCTTTGAGGGAGGATTCCACCATTCTTGCAATGAACGGTGCCGCTGCAATTACCAAAGGTACGATCGTAGCCGTCGATCCGTAGCTTTTTCCTACCAGAAATCTGGTCAGCGGAATCAAAAGGATCAGGAGAATCAAAAATGGGATACTCCTTACCGTATTTGCAATAAAATCGAGTATTTTATAGATTGCAAGGTTTGGCTTTAAACCATTCCGATCCGTTACAGTGAGCGCAATGCCCATCGGAAGTCCAAGCACATATCCAAGAAAGGTAGATGCCAGTGTCATATACAGTGTACTTAAAATGCCTTCACCTAACATCAGCCAAATCTCACGCGTAAACAGCATTCGCGTCCACCTCCTCTACCTTTATGTTTCTGCCTGTGAAAGCGGCCACGATTTTTTCTGCCGTCTCAACATCATCGGGAAGCCCTAATATCATTTCGCCATACGCTGTTCCGTTGATATCCCTGGTATCCGCATATAAAATATTCAGCGGTTTTCCGACTGAAAGAATCACATTTGCCACCACCGGCTCAAAAGAGGAATTTCCCTCAAAAACAATACGGATATTACGTTTTCCTTCTATGGTTGCCGCTGTACGGTCTCCGCTCTCTACCAGACGTCTTCCTGCCTGTGTCTTTGGCGATGCAAAGATCTCTGAAACCGTACCATTCTCTACGAGATGACCCTGATCCAGAATCGCAACATGTGAACAGATCTGCTGTACCACTGTCATCTCATGGGTAATGATTACGATTGTAATTCCGAGATCCCTGTTAATCTTCTGCAGCAACTTCAGGATGGATTGCGTTGTTTCCGGATCTAACGCACTGGTTGCCTCATCGCAGAGAAGAATCTTCGGATTTACTGCCAGAGCTCTTGCAATTGCCACACGCTGTTTCTGGCCTCCTGACAGCTGCGCCGGATAAGAAAATGCCTTTTCCTCAAGTCCGACGAGCTGCAGGAGTTCTTCTGCTTTTTCTCTTGCCTGCTTTTTCTTGATTCCCGCCAGTTCCAGCGGGAAACAGATGTTATCCAGCACATTTCGCTGCATCAGCAGGTTGAAATGCTGAAATATCATGGCAATGTCTGCTCTTGTTTTTCGCAGTTCTCTTTCGTTCAGGGAAGAAAGGTCCTTTCCGTCAATCCTTACTGTCCCGGATGTTGGCCGCTCCAGATAATTCAGGCATCGCACCAGTGTACTCTTTCCTGCTCCTGACATTCCGATGATACCGTAGATGTCTCCTTTTTCAATATCCAGGCTGACATCTTCTACCGCTATGATCTGACTGTCTTTCCCATGATACACTTTTGAAATATGTTCGACCTTAATTACTGGTTCCATGAACTTCTCCTTTTATTCCGTGAACAGTGCTGTTGAATAATATCTGTCACCGGTATCCGGAAGTAATGCTACGATTGTCTTGCCCTCATTTTCCGGACGCTTTGCCAGCTCGATTGCTGCGTATAAAGCAGCACCGGAGGAAATACCAACCAATACACCTTCCAGTTTTGCAACTTCTTTTCCCAGACGGAATGCATCTTCGTTCTTTACCGGGAATACTTCATCATATACCTTCGTATTCAGTACGTCTGGTACAAATCCTGCACCGATTCCCTGAATCTTATGTGATCCGCTTCTTCCTTCGGACAGCACCGGCGAATCTGCAGGCTCTACTGCAACAATCTTCACATCCGGTTTCTGCTCCTTTAAATATTCACCTGTTCCTGTCACGGTTCCGCCTGTTCCAACACCTGCAACAAAGATATCAACGTTTCCGTCCGTATCGTTCCAGATCTCAGGACCAGTCGTCTCTTTGTGTACTTTTGGGTTTGCAGGATTGATAAACTGTCCCGGAATATAACTGTCCGCAATCTCTTTTGCAAGTTCTTCTGCTTTTGCAATTGCGCCCTTCATACCCTTGGCGCCTTCCGTCAGAACAAGTTCTGCACCATATGCCTTTAAAATATTTCTTCGCTCTACACTCATCGTCTCCGGCATCGTTAAAATAATGCGATAACCCTTGGCTGCTGCAATTGATGCAAGACCAATTCCTGTGTTTCCGGAAGTCGGCTCAATAATCACAGAACCTTCTTTTAACAGTCCTTTTTCTTCGGCATCTTCAATCATTGCTTTTGCAATTCTGTCTTTTACACTTCCTGCCGGATTAAAATACTCCAGTTTAGCAAGTACGGTTGCTTTCAGATCATATTCTTTTTCTACGTTTGTAACCTCAACCAGCGGAGTGTTGCCGATCAGTCCTAATGTACCCTTATAAATGTTTGCCATAAAAATATCCTCTCTTTCTATTCATCATCATCATTTACCATTTTCATTCTTATTATTTACGTCACTCTGAAATTCCGATTTTCTTCAACAAAGCCATCTGCCTTTGGCATACCAGGCTTTTCTCTTTGGTCTTTCTACTCTATTCCCCATATGAATGCCTCCCTGATATTTCATACCTTTCATATATTTCCTATTGGTTTAATATGAATTAAGTATAATATAAAACTCCCAGACAATTTTGTCAAGGAGTTTTTTGCATTTTTCTGATTTTCTTTTGAAAAAATAACCTGCTAAATTACATAATCACAATTGATCTCACCCTGCCATTCCATCAGGTCTTTCAATGTGTACTTGTCCACAACTCCATGGATTGCATCATCCAGTTCCTTCCAAATACGCAACGTCACACATTCCGCCTGACGCTCACATACATTTACTTCATCTTCCAGACATGCAACCGGTGCAAGACTTCCTTCCACCTGACGCAGAATCATTCCAACTGTGTAATCTTTCGGTTCCTTCATCAAACGATAGCCCCCCTGCGGGCCGCGGATACTTTTTACAAAGCCGGCACGAACCAGAATCGATATGATCTGCTCCAGGTATTTCATGGATATATTCTGCCGCTCTGCCGTATCCTTCAGTCGCACAGGCTCTACCTCATCATTCATTGCAATATCTAGTAATAAACGTACGGCATAACGCCCTTTGGTTGATATTCTCATATTATCATCCTCCACACTGGCCTTTCAATCATTCTGTTTTGATTGAAAAGATAGAATCTCTCTGTTGCTATTATTATATCTATATTTTCCTAGTGTGTCAATATGAAATAGTGGTTTTCCTAGTAATCCTCTTCCTCAAGGCCTTCTGATATGTCGTTTTTCGGTTTTTCCAGTCCCTCAATAGTGATGTCATGCTTTTCCGCATAATCCCAAAGAGCTGCATGAATTCCCTCTTCCGCAAGAAGCGAACAGTGTACTTTTACCGGCGGCAGTCCGTCTAACGCTTCCATAACGGCCTTGTTTGTCACCAGCAGAGCTTCCTGTACGGTTTTTCCTTTTACCAGCTCTGTTGCCATGCTGCTGGTTGCAACTGCGGCACCGCAGCCAAAGGTCTTAAATTTACAGTCTTCTATAATTCCGTCATCATTGATATCCAGATAGATTCGCATGATGTCGCCGCATTTTGCATTTCCTACTGTTCCTACTCCGCTTGCATTGTCTATCTCTCCGACATTTCTCGGATTCTGAAAATGATCCATTACTTTTTCACTATACATAAAACTGCCTCCTTCTAATTTTCTGTATTTCCTCTGTCCGTCTTTTCTATTTAGAATTCTTTCTTACAAAATCCTCATACAGCGGTGACATTTCCCGCAGATGCGATACAATTCTTTTCAGTTCTTCAATTGTAAAATCCACGTCTTCTTTTGTTGTATCTATGCCGAGAGTCAGGCGCAGTGATCCGTGCGCGATCTCATGCGGCAATCCGATTGCAAGCAGTACATGCGATGGGTCCAAAGAACCGGATGTACATGCCGACCCGGATGAGGCACAGATTCCTTTCATATCCAGCATGATCAGCAATGACTCCCCTTCAATAAATCGGAAGCAGCAATTCACGTTGTTCGGCAGACGTTTTTTACGGTCACCGTTTATTTTGGTAAACGGAATCTCTTTTTCCAGACGTTCAATCAGATAATCCCGCAGTTCTATTTCTTTTTTGGTCCGTTCCTCAAGATCTGACACTGCAAGCTCAACTGCTTTTCCGTATCCGACGATTCCCGGTACATTTTCCGTTCCTGCACGGCGCTTTCTTTCCTGTGCTCCGCCGTGAACGAAAGAACGAATCTTTACGCCCTTTCGGATGTACAAAAAACCGATTCCCTTCGGACCGTTTAATTTGTGTCCGCTGCTGCTTAACATATCAATATTCAGCTCGTCGACATTGATTGGAACCTGTCCGAAAGCCTGTACAGCATCGGTATGAAAAAGAACACCGTTTTCATGTGCTATTTTTCCGATCTCCGCAACCGGCTCGATCGTTCCGATTTCATTGTTTGCAAACATAATCGAAATCAAAATTGTCGTCGGACGGATTGCCTGTTTGAGTTCATCGAGTGAAATCAGACCGTTTTCATCTACATCCAGATAAGTAATTTCAAAACCCTGCTGTTCAAGATAATCACAGGTATGAAGAATTGCATGGTGCTCAATTTTGGAAGTAATAATGTGATTGCCTTTTGCCTTATATGCCTCTGCGGTCGCTTTTAGTGCCCAGTTATCAGATTCACTTCCACCCGCTGTAAAATAAATTTCTTCGGCTTTTGCACGAAGTGCAGCCGCAATGGTATCTCTCGCGTCTGTCACGGCTTTTCTGCTTTCTTCACCAAATGCATAGACAGTGGAAGCATTGCCATAGTATTCACTGAAGTACGGAAGCATCGCTTCCACAACCTCAGGAGCTGTCTTTGTAGTTGCCGCATTGTCAAGATATATCAGTTTTTTCATTTCGATTCCTCCTCCTGTCTAAGCTTCATATTTTCTTTTAAAAGTTCACCGATATTAATATTGTCCACTGTATCGTTGATACTTTCATTTATTTTTTCCCACACAATCCTGCTCAGGCAGTTTTTTGATCCAACACAGTGACCGTCCGTTGCGCCGTTGATTCCCGGGCATTCTACCGGTACCAGCTCTTCTTCCAAAGCCCGAAGCACCTCTCCGACGGAATAAGTATCTGCCGGTCTTGCTAAAATATAGCCTCCATTCGCTCCGCGTACACTTTTTACCAGTCCCGCACGTTTCAGCCTTCCGACCAGCTGTTCCAAATAACTTACCGAAATATCCTGGCGTCTTGCTATCATAGTCAGTGATGTGGGGCCTTCTTCACTGTATACCGCAAGATCAATAAAGGCTCTCAATCCATATCTTGCTTTCGTTGAAAGTTTCATAATCTTCTCTCCTTTAATCCAGACTATTTTACTCGGATTTCATGTAGATAGTAACACCATCCATTTTCGGTGTCAACACTGTTTTTTAAATAAATATCCATACAACTTATATGTATTTTAAATATAAACAAAATAATGGATTTTTTTGGCATTTTTTTGTAGAAATTCTTCTTTTTATACACTATAATAGCCTTATACTATAATTTTGATTAAATTTCGGGTGGGATTTTATGAAGCTGAACAAAGGAATTATTTTTACAAATAATAACTGTATCGGTTGCAACCGCTGTATTTCCGGCTGTCCATCCCTTGGCGCTAACATCTCCATTACAAGAGATGGACAGAATCATATTTATGTGGATGATGACAAATGCCTGCACTGCGGACACTGTCTGGATACCTGCAGGCACAATGCGCGGGAATTCCGCGATGACACAGATCTGTTTTTACAGGATTTGAATAAAGGAACACCAATCTCGCTTCTGGTCGCTCCTTCTTTTTTTGTGATATATGAAAAAAGGGCATTTCAGATACTCGGTTATCTGAAAAGTCTGGGCGTACATCTGATTTATGACGTCAGCTACGGCGCAGATATCGCAACCTGGGCCTATCTTTCCTATATAGAAAAGCACAATTTCAAAGGTGCAATCGCACCTCCCTGCAGTGCCATCGTCAACTATATCGAAAAATATTCCCGCCTTCTGTTCGACCGGCTGATTCCGGTCCACTCTCCCCTTCTGTGTCTCGCAACCTATGTGAAAAAATATCTCGGAAATACGGACCGGCTTGCTTTCCTGAGTCCGTGCATTGCCAAAAAGGACGAGATCAGTGATCCGAAAAATCAGGATATCGTTCATTATAATGTGACTTTCCTTCATCTGCTCAGTTACCTGGAGGATGTGGATCTCTCCGGTTACAGTACGCAATTGGAACTCTCCGACAGCGGGCTTGGCCGTGTATATCCGGCACCGGGCGGCCTTTCAGAAAATATACGGCTGTTTATCTCTCCGGAACATACGATCCGGGAAGTCCATGGAGAACTGAATGTCTATGATTATTTCGACAAACTGGAGCAGCGTATCCTGTTCGGCAAAGAACTTCCGTTTATGATCGATTGCCTCAACTGCAGCCAGGGATGCCTCGCGGGTACCGGCACTCCGCTCAGCTGCACCTTTGATGATGACATCTTATTTCATATGCAGACACGCCGCACACCAAATCCTCTGATAACAGAAGAGGAAAATCCCTATCTTGCTTCACTCTCCACGCAAGAACGGCGAAAGCGTCTGAACGAACGTTTTTCTCATTTGAATTCCGATGATTTTACCCGTCTTTACGATGACAAAAAATTTCAGAATGAACGTCACCGCAATGAGTATGTCCGAAATTACGCAGACAAACTGGATGCGATTTTTCTTGCGATGCACAAAATCACTCCGGAATCCAGAAAAATTGACTGTCATTCCTGCGGCTACAGCAGCTGTCTGGAAATGGCCACTGCGATTTCCAAAGGGTACAACCACATTGAAAACTGTGTGCACTATATGAAAGATGAGAATCTGCGGATTGCCACGATTGAGGCAAGAACCGGTATTCCGAACTTCAATGCCTTTTTGAATTTTGCAGATAAGCTGATTCTGTCGGGCCGGATCTCGCAGTACACCTCCATCTTTTTTAATATACGCAACTTCAAATCAATCAACCAGAAGTACGGCTTCAAGCGTGGGGACGCAGCTCTGAAAGAATATGCCAGCCGGGTCGCAGGTCTTGCCTTTGAAGACGAGCTGGTGGCCCTGATCGGCGGCAATGATTTTGTCGGTATCTTCCGGTCGGAACATCTGGAAGCAGTTCTGAAATCACTGGACTCCGTTCCGCTGTATACGCCTTCCGAAGATGAAGTTATTCCTGTTTCCGCACGTATCTCCGTCTATTCACCGGATGGTACTGACACCTCTCCGCAGATGCTGGTAGAAAAGCTTTCCATGACATACAGTGCCATGAACCACAATAAAAAACAGACCATTCTCTATTACCACAACGGATTGCGCGAAAAAGCCCTGCAGGAAGACATGATGATTCAGGCGATTGAGCCTGCCATTGAAAATCAGGAATTTCAGGTATACTATCAGCCGAAGGTCGATATTCGCACCAGAAAGCTCGTCGGAGCAGAAGCTTTAATCCGCTGGTATCGCTGCGGTACTGTCATTCCGCCGATGGAATTTATTCCACTGTGCGAAACCGTGGGTCTGGTGCAGAAACTGGATTTTTATGTGCTGAATGCAGTCTGTCGTGACATTACCGAATGGATCGCAAAGGGTATCCGGGTCGTTCCGATTTCCGTCAATTTCTCCAAGCAGCATTTTGTAGATCCCTTCGTTGCCGACCATATCAATGAAGTTGCGGATAAATGGCACGTACCGAAAAAATATCTGGAAATAGAATTTACAGAAACGGCTTATCTTGCCGACAGCAAAAATGTAATTTACAGTATCGACCGGCTTCATGAGTACGGTATTTCTTCTTCCATGGATGATTTTGGTACCGGTTATTCTTCCTTAAGCATGCTTCAGAATATGAGTTTTAATACGCTGAAACTGGACAAATCCTTCTTAAACGAGGGGAATTTTGGTGACCACCGCAGCCGGGCAGTCATCGAAAATATCATCCGAATGGCAAAGCAGCTGAATATGTTCATTGTTTCTGAGGGAATTGAGACGGACCGTGAGCTGGCATACATGAAAGAAATGAACTGTGATTTTGCGCAGGGATATCTCTTTGACAAGCCTCTGACGAAGCAGGAATTTGAAAGACGGCTGCTCCGAATCCTTTATCCGGAGTAACCGTCTCATACCCGTTTCACCATACGGCACTAAATATTCACTCTATCTGCAGGAGGTGCTGATTGATTCGATAGCGACCGCTCCGCCCCGCACCACTTCGATGGAATGGAATTTGGATTTGAGCAGGGCAATCAGTTCATTGTTACGTCGTTCCGTCAGTTTACATTCCAGCAGCACATGATCTTTTCCAATATCTGCAACCTCTACATGAAATACCTGTGCAATCTGGAACACCTCTTCCTTATCGGCGGTAGCGGTGCACTGAACCTTTGCAAACAGGATCTCTTTCATATGAATCGGAACATTGGTAAGGTCAATCACCTTAATGACCTCTACCATCCGGTTCAACTGCTTCTTGATCTGCTCAAAGGTGATATCGTCACTCGTCACACAGATGGTCATACGGGATACCGTTTCATCTTCTGTCGTACCCACTGTGAGACTCTGCAAATTATAGGATTTCCCCGAAAACAGCCCGGACACTTTCGCCAGCACGCCAACCTGATTTTCTACATATAGTGCAATCCATCTGTTCTTCATCCGCGTATCCTCCCTTATTTTAAGATCATCTGACTCATTGCGGTTCCGCTTTTTACCATCGGCAGTACAATCTCCTCAGTTGCAATCATAAACTCAATAATTGTTGGTACATTTTTCTGTTTCTTGGCTTCTTCGATTGCCGGAAGGATATCCTCTTCTTTTTCTACCCGGATTCCAAGGGCGCCATAGCTTTTTGCCAGTTCCACAAAATCAGGTTCATACTTTGGACAGTTCTTTCCGGGACCTTTGCAGTTCGCCGGACAGGAATTGTGCCTTCTGAGGCAGGTTGCCGCATAGCGTTTTCCATAGAACAACTGCTGCATCTGACGAACCATTCCCAGATAATAATTATTCAGCAGGCAGATGATCACAGGCGTTTCCTGAACCGCAGCCGTTGCCATTTCCTGGATGTTCATCTGGAATCCGCCGTCTCCGGTAATACAGACAACGGGGGTATCCGGGTTTCCGATTTTTGCACCAATCGCTGCCGGAAATCCAAAACCCATCGTTCCAAGCCCTCCCGATGTAATGAACTGTTTCTTCTCATTCAATTCCAGATACTGCGTGGCCCACATCTGGTGCTGCCCCACGTCCGTGACAAAGATTGCCTCCTCAAAGGCACGATTGAGCTGTTCCATAATCATCTGTGGTGTCATACCGCGGTCCCGGCGCATCTCCAGCGGATTTTCTTTGTCCCATTCCGCAATCTCTTTCTGCCAGCCTGCTGTTTTCTTCGGTTCCGCCCATTCGATCAGCTTCTCGAGTGCAAGGTTTGCATCTGCCACAACCGGTACGTCTACGACTACATTTCTGGAGATGGATGCCGTATCGATATCAATATGAATAATTTCTGCTTTCGGAGCAAATTCATTCAAATCTCCGGTAATGCGGTCATTGAATCTGGTTCCGATGGAAAAAAGAACATCGCACTCGCTGACTGCCATATTCGCCGCATATCTTCCATGCATACCGCAGTTTCCGATATACAGCGGATGCCCTGCCGGAAGCGCACCCTTTCCCATGATTGTCGTCACGACCGGAACCTGCATCTTCTCCGCAAACTCCTGCAGTTTGCGATTTGCTTTTGCGATGCCTATTCCGCCGCCTGCAAGAATCAGGGGCTTCTTTGCTGCTTTCAGCAGTTTGTATGCTTTTTTCAGCTGTCCCACATGTACAGTCCCGTTGATCTTATACCCGCGGATATCCACATGAGAAGGATATTCGGAAGGCCCGACTTCCAGCTGGATATCTTTCGGCAGATCGATCAATACGGGACCCGGTTTTCCGGTTGCCGCTATATGAAATGCCATTTTTAAAACCCGTCCAAGATCATTTCGGTCTCGAACAGTCACACCGTATTTCGTGATACTTCTTGTCATTCCGACAATATCGACTTCCTGAAATGCATCATTGCCGATCAGGCTCAGGGGAACCTGTCCCGTAATACAAACCAGAGGAATATTATCATAATGTGCATCCGCAAGTCCGGTGATAATATTGGTTGCGCCCGGTCCGCTGGTCACAAGACAGACACCGATCTTTCCGGTGGATCTTGCATACCCCTCTGCCTCATGAATGAGTCCCTGTTCGTGTCTTGGCAGGACGACCCGGATATCCTCCTGCTTATATAATTCATCAAAAAGATCCGTTACCATACCGCCCGGATACCCGAATACAGTATCTACGCCCTCTTCCTGCAGAGCTTTAACAACTAACTTTCTTCCTGTAATATCCATTTTGTCCTCCTATCCAATGAGTCCCATGCATTTTAATATATAAATCCATCCCGTGAGCGTAAACGCCGCAAAGAAGGTGGTCGTGACTACGATACTTGCTGTAAGAACGCCATCGTTTTTCATGTTTTTTGCCATAATGTAGCAGCTTGGTGTCGTCGGGGATGCCAGCATGATCAAAATGGCGACCATCTTATCCCCGGTAAATCCAAGAGCGGCGGCGGCCGGCAGAAAAATCAGCGGCTGTGCAATCAGTTTCAGGAATGCAGCTGCCAATGTCGGACGAATCCTCGTGAGTGCTTTTTTCCCTTCAAATCCTGCCCCCAGCGCAACAAGTGCAAGCGGTGTCGCCATCTGCGCCACATGATTCAACGATGCATCCACCATTTTCGGAAAATCAATACCGGCCAATGCCACAACCAGCCCAAGCACGATTGCAAGTATAATCGGATTCTTCGCAATATTCATCAGTGCCTGTCTGATCCTGCCGGTACTCCGTTTTGTCTCCCCCTCCTGTTCTGCCTCAAACGTCAGAACAAGAACAGAAAAAATATTGTAGAGTGGGACAGCTCCGATAATCATCAGGGGGCCCATCGCCGACTGCCCATAGATGTTTTCAATAAAGGCGATTCCCATAACGGCCGCACTGCTTCGAAAGGACGCCTGCACGAAGGCTCCGGTCATGGACCGATCCTTCAAAAAAAGGCGTGCCCCTCCCCAAATAGCCCAGAAGCAGATCGTACTCGCAATTGCACAGAACAGTACATACCGAACATCAAATACTTCTCTGATCGCCACTGAAGAGATATCGCGAAACAGCATCACCGGAAGTGTCACCGTAAAATTGAACCGGTTTGCAACCGTTACAAAGTTATCATTTAACATTCCGATCTGTCTTAAGAAATAACCGAGTATCATGACGAAAAAAATCGGTACGGTCACATTCAGGCTGAATATAAAATCATTCATTTACTTTCTCTTTTCATATTTCCGAAATACATATTCCAGATCAAAATAGGTCTGTTCCTCACTGTCTTCCGTAATTTCCCACTCCGGTTTCTCATCCAGATTCGGGAAAAATGCATCCGCATCATACCGGTAATCGATTTTCGTAATATGTGCCACATCGCATTCATCGAGCAGCTGCCGGTAAATGCTCTCTCCGCCGATCACATAGATATCCCCGCTCGGATATTTCTTGAGCTCGTTGCGGAGTTCTTCCATATCGTGCACAACGACGGCATCCTTCACGTGATAAGATGTGTCACTGGTCAGTACGACATTGATCCTGTTTTTTAAAGGCAGTCCGTTCGGAAAACTCTCCAGCGTTCTCCGCCCCATCACGACCACTTTCCCCGTTGTCGTCTTGCGAAAGAATTTCATATCATCCGGAATACTCACCAGTAATTTATTTTTATATCCAATCGCCCAATTGTTGTCCACTGCTACAATCAAGTTCATATCATCTTCCTCCTTCTACCCTGCAGTCTCTAAACTGCAATCGGGATATTTTTCACCTGCGGCCCCGTCACATAATTGTCCAGACGCACATCCTGCGGTGTAAACTCATAAAAATCCTTTACATCGGGATTCAGCCAAAAACCCGGTGCCTCATAAGTCTCACGTGTAATCAGCTCCCGGATGATCGGGATGTGTCTGTCGTAAATATGGGCATCTGCAATGACATGTACGAGTTCTCCCACCTGCATGTTACACACCTGTGCAAGCATATGGACCAGTACGGCGTACTGGCAGACATTCCAGTTATTGGCAGCCAGAATATCCTGTGAACGCTGATTTAAAATCGCATTCAGTGTCAGCCTGTCCTCTCCCTTTTTCTGGGTGACATTAAAGGTCATGCTGTATGCGCATGGGTAGAGATTCATCTCACTCAGATCCTGGTGGACATAGATATTCGTCATAATACGGCGGCTGAACGGATGATTCTTCAAATCGTAGATCACACGGTCCACCTGATCCATGGCCCCCTCTTTATACGAATGCTTTACTCCCATCTGATAACCATATGCTTTTCCGATCGAACCTGTCTCATCTGCCCATTCATCCCAAACGTGACTGCCAAGATCATGAATGTTGTTGGATTTTCTCTGCCAGATCCAGAGCATTTCATCGGTACAGCTCTTAATGGCTGTCTTACGAAGTGTGACTGCCGGAAACTCTTTGGCTAAATCATACCGGTTTACGACACCGAATTTCTTTATCGTATAGGCACTTGTTCCATCCTCCCAGTGTGGACGTACTTTTTCTCCTTCCGTACTCACACCGTTTTCCAGAATATCCTTACACATATCAATAAATATCTGATCTGCTATACTCATTTATTCCCTCCTGGGGTTTTCTGTAGTTCCACTTTGTATTCCGTGGCTTCTGTTTCTAAATTCTATCCTCTGTATTCTATGACATTGTAAACAATTTTTCAGACCTGCGCAAGGGACATATTTATGCATTCCTGCTGCCGAAATTCCTGTATCAACTGATGATAGACCTGTCCATACCCGAGTCCCTGCTCCCGGCTGACCGCCGCAACATCCTCATATTCGGGATAAATACGCACTTCCCCATCATAGCTGCAGATTTTAGCCCGCACCTCTCCAAAAGATGTCCGGATCATACGGATCTCTCTTTTTAAGACCGTCCGCTCCATCTTTTGTCTGCGGATTCCGATTGTCGTTGTCTGACGGAAGATAATATGCTCTAACGGCACAATATCCGTTTCATCACAGATGACATTCAACTGGTATGCAGGACGGTTCTTTTTCATGAAGACCGGTATATAATGCACGTCACGCGCACCCGCACGGAGCAGCTCCTCCATAACAAATCCCATTGCCTCTCCAGTCGTATCATCAATATTGCTCTCCAACTTCCAAATCACATCCCTCTGCGCATCTGTGTCGGCAATCAACATGGCGCGAAGCAGGCTTGGTCTGTCGTAACTGCGCTTTCCGGTTCCAATTCCGGTCCTTAATATCTGAAAGTGCTCCGGCAGACGGTCCTTTGTCCGAACTGCTGCAACAATGGCCGCTCCGGTTGGGGTCACAAGCTCTCCTTCCGTTTTCGTCAGATGCAGCCCCAGTCCATATGCCGATGCAATATGCACTACCGCTGGAACAGGTACCGGTATCTGACCGTGCTGACAGTTGATAAAACCTCTGCCCTCCCAAAGTTCCGGCACAATGACTTCTGTAATGTCAAGGTCATCGAGACATACGGAAACCGCCACGATATCCACAATGGAATCCACTGCTCCGACCTCATGAAAATGAACTTCCGAAACCGGTACTCCGTGTGCCTTTGCCTCCGCTTCTGCCAGAATTTCAAAGATGTTTCCCGCAATGGTCTTCGCCCGCTCCGTAATCGCCGCACCGGCGATAATCTCCCTGATCTCGGCAAGCCCGCGATGTGTATGGGTATGGACATGCTTCTGTGTTTCCGTTTCCCCATGGTGCATGTGGTGCATCGCATGGTCTCCATGCAGATATTCCATATCGTGATCGTGGTTTTCAAGCACTTTATCCAATAAAACAGCAAAGTCACAAGCATCCAGCCCGCTTTTTTTCACTCTGCTGATTTTTAGTTCAAATCCGTCCACCGGAAGACTTGTCAGCGCTTCTTCCAGTCTCTTCTGATCCGCACCCAGGTCCAGCAGAGCCCCAACGGTCATATCTCCGCTGATTCCGCTGTAACATTCCAGATATAGCTGCCTATTCATCTCTTACTCCTAACCGGTTAATCTGTGTGGCCATATAGCCGGCACCGTAACCATTGTCTATATTCACAACCGCAATTCCATTGGCACAGGAATTGATCATTGTAAGAAGCGCGGACAGGCCATGCATACTCGCTCCGTAACCAACCGAGGTCGGCACTGCAATCACCGGCTTGTCCACGAGTCCGCCGAGAACGCTTGCAAGCGCTCCTTCCATTCCCGCAACTGCCACAACACAGTTGGCGCTCTGGATTGACTCCAGATGATAGAGCATCCGATGCAGTCCGCTGACTCCGATGTCATAAATGCGGTCTACCTGTGTTCCAAAATATTCTGCGGTCTGGGCCGCTTCTTCCGCAACCGGAATATCCGCCGTTCCTGCCGAACAGACTGCAACCTTTCCGATCCGTTTCTTATCCGGCTTTTCTATTTTCAAGATATGGGATATTGCATCATACTGTACCATGGGATACCGTTTCCGGACAAATTCATACTGCTCCGCATTTGCCCTTGTGCCGAACACTTCCCCGTCCTCCTCGTAGAGTCTTCCGAATATCTGAAGCAGATGCTCATCCGACTTACCGCTGCAAAAGATCACTTCCGCAAAACCGGAACGAAGTTTCCGATGGGTATCCAGCTTCGCATATCCCATTTCCTCAAAAGGTTCCCTGCGAAAGTAACGTTCTGCTTCCGCAACGGAAATCTCCCCGTCTTTTACTTTTTCCAATATTTCACGTGCTTCCAATCCTGCCTCCTGCAATTCAATCGTTCTTTGTTTCCTTAGATTCTTTTCTTTATAAAAAAATCAGACTCCATTGCAACAGTATCATTATACTGTAGCCAGGGACTTCCTTCAATACCATTTCCTTTCCTGTATTTGGATAAATAAAAGAACCCGGTCAGCGCGCTCCGGATTCTTATGATTTTTGATTATGCTTAAGGTGATAAAAAGCATAGGTAAAATTCTGGTGATGTATCGTCTTCAGTGCTCCCCTATAAATTCAGATAATTGCTTCCGCCATGATTCTGGAATCAGGGAATCCACTTCTGTTTGCTCATCAAAAAGAAGATCCAGAATATAACGTGGTCTTTTCCCTCCAATTGCCATTGCTCTTACACAACCAAGACAATAGACCACAACATCCTGACATGGCATTTCGTCCCCGCGTTTTTTCATCCTCTTATATACCTCTTCTACCGGCAGACTTCCGTAAGTGCTATCCCCACAGCAAGTTGCTTTGGAGCGGGTATTTTCAGGTTCTATGACATGAATATTCATCCGCTCCAAAAGGTAACGAACCGCATCATGAACCCGTTCCTCCGATCTGGTGGGACAGGAATCATGGATTGCCATTTTAAGCCCATGATAATTCGGGAAAGGAAAAGAGCTGCTTTTTGCAATCACTTCCCACAGAGAGGTAGTCGATATCCCCTCATACAAGGAACGGAACCGTCTGTCACAACCGGGACACGTATTGATTATTCTTGTGTCTGCCTCCAGCTTCGGGTCATGTCTGCAGCAAATCATGTGTTCTTTTATACGGATGTGTTCTGTCTCCCTTAAGAACTCCATCGTCTTCTCTGCCAGGATCGGTTTATAGATCATCAGGGCGCAGCCTGGTGCGTATACTTCCTTCATGGTATCCTCCTTTCGTCCTTGAACCGAATCAGGAAATTTTTCTGACTTTCTCCATTGTCAGATAAAAGTACCACCTTCACAATCCGGAACGCAGTTTCGGCTATTGTCCGTCGAATATCCCTGCTCAATGATCTGATTTTCAAGTATTGTTGTTAAAATAAGTGTAGTGGACGTTTCCTGTACTTCGGGAATCCTGACCATCTCATCTATTAAATCAGTCATTCTCTGTGAATCAGAAACTCTTACTTTCAGCATCATGCACCATTCACCAGCAAGGCGCTGTGCCTCTAAAATAGTTACGCCCGGTATCGGCAGTGATATAATATTGGATGCAACCTCCTTAAAATTATTACATTTGATTTTTACAAGAATAATTGCTTTTATCTTTTCATCCATTTTATTCCAATCAATGATGCTTCGATACCCTTTGATAATTCCTTTTTTCTCCATTTTGGAAACTCGCTGATGAACCGATGGCCGGGAAATATGAAGCAGTCTGCTGATCTCTTCATGGGTCAGCCTTCCGTTTTCCTCAAGCAATTGAATAATTTGTTTATCTATTTCGTCCATATTGCACCTCCTGTTACTATTATATAGCAAGGTGGAAATCTTGTACATATTGTCATCAAATCTAGAAATAATCAAACGATTTGTTACTTTATCTCAACTATATTTACTTATCGTCATTTTCATTCATAGAGAAGCCATCAATCCTGACGTTTCGTCATATTAAGTTTCATTTGTAATAAGACAGTTCCACTTATGAATCAGAAAATCCGCTGGGCTCTTTGATATTACCGGATTCTTACCGGTTTGACACTCCATTCTATTTCGTTTCTATTCTTCTACTTCATTCCCAGCCTATAACAAAAGCATCGCCACTTTTACATGGCGATGCTCCATTCTTACCGATGAAATATTATTTCTTTTGAGCGACAAAAAGTGTTCCAACTTTCTTTCCTTCCACAATGTCATATAACACTTTAGGATTTTTGCCATTTGTAACAATAACATCTATTCCTTGTCTTGTCGCAATATCTGCAGCTTGAAGTTTTGTTTTCATGCCGCCAGTTCCTCTTCTGGAACCTGCTCCACCTGCCAATGCATATGTAGTATCATCGATTTGTTCTATTCGGCTAATCAGCTTGGCTGTTTTAGATAATCGAGGATCTTTGTCATAAAATCCGTCTATATCAGATAAAATAACCAATTTATCCGCGTGACACAATACAGCTACTACAGCAGAAAGCATATCATTATCACCAAATATTTTTTCTTCCGACTCGATCTCTTTATAGCTGACTGAGTCGTTTTCATTCACAATTGGAATAATCCCCTGTTCTAACAAAGCTTCAAAAGTATTTGCAAGATTTTCTTTTTTTTCTTCATCCCGAATATCATCCGCATTTAACAATATCTGTGCGACTGTTTTATTGTAATATCCAAAGAATTTGTCATATAAAAACATATTTTCACATTGTCCTACTGCAGCTGCCGCCTGCTTCATTCTAAGTTCCTTTGGCTTTTCTGCCAAATGCATTTTCTGCGCTCCTATGGCAATTGCTCCCGACGATACAATGATTATTTCATTTTCCATACTTTGAATATCAGACAATGCTAAAGAAAGTTCTTCCACTCTTCTCAGGTTACTGTTTCCCATTTCATTTGTTAATGTGGATGTTCCGACTTTTACTACGATACGATTTCTTTTTATTCCCAATTCTATTATCTCCTTCTATTTTTCCTTATACAGTTGTTAGAAGAACAAAAATGTACTTCATACACTCTCGCATTCTACTGCTTCGAACGTACCGCTTTTGTTCCGCGCGCGATGCTGCGCATCTAAATTTTATTCTATAGGAAAATTGCGGCTTTCATACGCTAATATAACAAGATCTTTCCTATAGAATAAAAAAAGCGTCCTCCCTCCTTAGAATTTTAAGGACGAGAACGCTATCCGCTTCGTGGTACCACCTTAATTCGTCTGTATTTCACAATACAAACCTTTTCAAGTACAAATTATACTCTAGCGCTTTAACGGGCGCACACGGTGTATCCTCAGGTATGATCTTCGGTACACAGCTCCAAGACTGGTTCAATATTTCTTCTATAAAGTTTTCCACCATCCAACTTCTCTCTGTAATATCAGAAATATTTACTTTCTCTCTTCATCGCTTTTTTTGATTATATCCATTGTATTAGCAAATGTCAATTATCCAGATACAAGAAGGAGCTTGCGTCTCTAAAAATATGATTTCGCCAGCATAAACAAAACTTGATATACCTAAGAACAAAAGTGTACTTCGTGCGCTCCCGCATTCTACTTCTTAGAAAGTGCAACTTTTGTCCCGCGCGTGAAGCTGCGCATCTAAATTTTAATTCTACCGGAACATCATAGATTTCACACGTTAATGTAACAAGGTCTTTCCTATAGAAGAAAAAAGCTTACTTCTGCCGGAATACAGAAGTAAGCAAATGGTGTTCCTATTCTTTCATCGACTCTCACTGATAATCAATCGGAACATTTTTATTCCTTGATCTTTATTTCACTTCGTCAATTGCTTTGCCAATATCATGGCGCATGTATTTATTCTCGTAATCCACCCATTCCGTCGCTGCATAGGCATTGGCTCTGGCTTCTTTTAAGGTTGCTCCCTTAGCGGTCACACCGAGTACACGTCCGCCGTTTGTCACGATCTTCCCCTGTTCATTCAGAGCGGTTCCGGCATGAAAACAGTAGTAGCCTTCTTTTCCTTCAAAGTTTTCCAGTCCTTTGATTTCGAATCCTTTTTCATAAGACACCGGATATCCGTCTGACGCAAGTACCACGCAGACTGCCGCATTGTCTTCAAACTGCAGATCTATTTCATCCAGTCTGCCTTCCACACAGGCCTCCATGACATCCATGATGTCATTTTTCATACGCGGAAGAACCACCTGGGCTTCCGGATCACCGAATCTGGCATTGTATTCCAAAACCTTAGGGCCTTCTTCTGTCAGCATCAGACCAAAGAAAATAACACCGGTAAACGGACTGCCCTCTGCAGCCATTGCATCCACGGTTGCCTGATACACATATTTTTTGCAGAAAGCATCTACTTCTTTCGTATAAAACGGACTTGGAGAGAAATTGCCCATACCGCCGGTATTGAGTCCCTGGTCTCCGTCCTTCGCGCGTTTGTGATCCTGGGCGGATGACATAATCTGAATTGTCTTGCCGTCTACAAAGGAAAGAACGGATACTTCGCGGCCGGTCATGAATTCTTCCACTACCATATGATTGCCCGCGGAACCGAATTTCTTGTCCTCCATGATTTCTTTCACACCGGCCAGTGCTTCTTCCAGTGTCTGACAGATCAGCACGCCTTTTCCGAGCGCAAGCCCGTCCGCTTTTAAAACGATCGGCATCTTTGCTGTTTTCAAATATGCCTCTGCCTTCTTTGGATCATCGAATGTTTCATATCCGGCTGTCGGAATGTCATATTTTTTCATCAGGTCTTTGGAAAATGCTTTGGAACCCTCTAAAATAGCCGCATTTTTGCGCGGTCCAAATACTTTTAAGCCTGCTGCCTCAAAAACATCCACAATACCGCCGACCAGCGGATCGTCCATCCCGATCATTGTAAAATCAATTTCTTTTTCTTTTGCGAATGCTACCAGACGTTCAAATTCCATTGCCTGAATCGGCACACACTCTGCAATCTGTCCAATTCCTGCATTGCCCGGTGCACAGTAAATTTTATCAACACGGCTGCTTTTTGCAACGCTGACCGCAATCGCATGCTCTCTTCCGCCGCTTCCTACGATGAGTACCTTCATAATCTGCCTCCTATTTCTGAATGATGGCTTGTCTGCCCTCAACGGATACCTTCCCGTTTGCGATCAGATTGATCGCCTCCGGAAGAATCTTCCATTCTGCCTGTTCCATAACACGGCGCTGCAGTACCTCCGGCGTATCCCCCTGCTCGACTTCCACGGCCTTCTGTAACAGAATCGGTCCGGTATCGGTGCCCTCATCCACAAAATGCACGGTTGCTCCGGTGATTTTTACCCCGCGGGAAAGCACACCTTCATGTACCTTGAGTCCGTAGTAGCCCGTTCCGCAAAAAGAAGGAATCAGGGACGGATGAATATTGATGATACGATTTCGGTATTTTTCAATCATTTCCTCCGGAATTACAACCAGAAATCCCGCAAGTACAATCAGATCCACAGAACAGGAATCTAATTTTTCAATCAGCGCCCGGTTAAATGCCGGCCGGTTCTCATAATCCTTCGGGGCGATACAGCAGTTTTCTATTCCCTTTTTTGCTGCACGCTCCAGTGCATAGGCATTCCGGTTATTACTGATCACAACTTTTATCTCTACGTTGGTAATCCCCCCCGCCTCGATGGAATCGAGAATCGCCTGCAGATTCGTCCCGCCTCCGGATACTAATACTGCAATTTTCAGCATAATGTAACTCCCTTTTCGCCGTCCTCGACTTTACCGACCACATACGGTGTCTCACCGGCTGCCCGGATTGCCTCCACCGTCTTCTCCACGTCAGCTGCATCTACCGCAAGTACCATTCCGAGTCCCATGTTGTAGGTATTGTACATCATCTGCTCCTCTACCTGTCCTTCACGAGCCAGCATCGTAAAAATAGGCGGAATCGGATAACTTGCTTTTTCAATCACGGCACGTCTTCCTTCCGGCAGCATCCTCGGTACATTTTCATAAAAACCGCCGCCTGTGATATGACTGCATGCCTTTACTGTAATCCCCGCCTCTTTGATCGAACGCAGCGCCTTTACATAGATTTTGGTCGGAGCAAGCAACGCTTCTCCCAGAGTGGTTTCAAGCTCTTCATGGTACGTATTGAGCGTTTCTTTTTCCATACTGAAAACTTTACGCACCAGAGAAAATCCATTGGAATGTACGCCTGATGAAGCCATACCGATCAGTACATCACCGGCCTTTAAATCTTTCCCTGTTATAATCTCTTTCTCATCTACGACACCTACGGCAAAGCCCGCAAGATCATATTCCTCTTCCGGATAGAAACCCGGCATTTCCGCCGTCTCCCCGCCGATCAATGCCGCATTGGACTGTTTGCAGCCCTCTGCCACACCGCTTACGATGGTTGCAATCTTCTCCGGGAAATTCTTGCCGCATGCTATATAATCCAGGAAAAATAATGGTTCGCCGCCGGCACATGCGATATCATTCACGCACATAGCCACGCAGTCAATGCCGATGGTATCATGCTTATCCAGTAAGAACGCAAGTTTTAACTTGGTTCCGACACCGTCAGTACCAGATACTAAAGTCGGTTTCTCCATATCTTTAAAAGCCGCCATGGAAAATGCTCCGGAGAATCCGCCGAGGTTGCTCAGTACCTCTTTGCGCATTGTACCTCTTACATGTTCTTTCATTAACTCCACGGATTTGTATCCTGCTTCAATATCTACTCCTGCATTCTTATAATCCATTACCTTTCCTCCTGTTTGTTCTCATCACTGTTTTCAAAATAATACAGCTTCATTGTACCTTTATTTCCTTAGAATTGCCAATTATATATAGTAATATTTGTTATTAGTTTTGCTTATTAATGTTTTTGGTTTTTTATGCCTGGCTTATAATTCACCGACATATGATTTTACAATGGAAGAACAAAAGTATAAAAGTACAAAGTATTATCACTTTGTACTTTTACCTGATTATAAAAAACGAATCCTGATGTATTTATAAAACAACTGTCTGCTTTTTTTCTGCTGCTCATATAGTTCTTTTGCTATCCCACGAATATATGCGGCCATCTGCAGATGCTCTTCCTCGCTCAGTATCGTATTGTTTGCGAATCGAAGTCTTATCATCCGCTTTAAAAACTGCTCAAAACCCTCGCTCCGAAAATTTTGCATTTTCCGCAAAGCGGCATCCTGTCCAATATTCAGATCAATCTGGGCAACCGCACATATTTCAGTCAAATAACGATACATGTCAAAAGCAGTTTCTCTGTCAAATACCGTATCAAAACGCCTCAGACGGCTCTTTAATCTGTACCTGCGCCATAGTGCGATCATACCGAACAGAATCACAAGAAACAGAATTCCGAAAAGGAGATACCACGGCAGCACAGCGTGAATGACTTCTATTTTATTTTGTACGCTTCCTGCTGCCGAAGCCATGTTTTTTTGCATTTGATTTTCCTGAAGTTGATTACGGTTTAACTGTTCCTGCAATTTCATAATCGCATTTTTCATATTTTCCGCCGTCTGAGTATTACGAATTCCCCGGTCAGAAAAAACGTTTGCGATAATAACAGAAACTCCTAAGACACTCAGAAGGAATAAACCGCCGAAATTTGTCCGCTCTCCTGCAATCGGAACTTCTTTTGACGGAAGTGTTTTCAGTACGAAACAACCACACCAGGCAAGCACAAGCAACGTCAGCGCATAAATATCCGGATTCACCGCCATACACAATTCCATGGTGAGAGGCCATGCCGTAACAGCAATTGCAGGCACTATTTTCTGGTTCAATAAGGATGTTACCATTCCTACATTTACCAGACCACTGATACCAGCAAAGACCATGGCTTCCCTTCCCCATCCGAGTATCAGAAGAAGTAAAAAAATCAGTAGCATCCCGATAACGACAGGTTTCCTCTTTCTGCTTATCCGCTCCGCTATATAAAGAAAAACTGCAGAACCGGCAGAGACCAATAGTATTACCTTCTGTGAAAGTTCTCCTGTAAAATAGGGCCACAACACGAGCCAGCACCCGGTGGAAAGACAGATAACCAGCAAAAGCTGGTAGATGACATGGGAAATTTTTTTCTCCATATTTTGCGACTGATATAACTTTATCTGGGAAGATTTCTGCATACCTTTGCCTCCGTTCTCTCTAACGCAATTCTAACTCGTTTGACAGTAATTCCAGATCTTTGATATCATGCACCAAAACAACCGTATGACCGATGGATGCCGCTTCTATTTTTTCTTCTGATGGATAGCCGGTGAAATAGATCAAAAGTGTTTTCTGTTGAGACAAGTCCTGCAGATAAAAATCCATTGCTGCAGATAGTTCTTCACATCCATAGGCCAGAAGCATCTTGTAGGACAACTGTTCCCACTCATCTTTCGACTGCACATCTTCCAGATAAAATTTCTGCAGGCCCTCATCGTACCATCCGACATTAAATGCAATCCCTGACCGAATCAGACCTTCCGCCAGGAAAAACAAAGCTTCGATAATACGCTTTAGTACTGCCTCTTCTCCTCTGACCAGCTCGATTAACAGAGTAACAGAGGTGAGCACCGGCTGGCTGAATTCCCGGATCATCAGCTGATCCCGCTTCGATGACAGTTTCCAATGAATTCTGCGTACATCATCTCCCCTGATATAATCACGCAGCGCAAATATCTCACTCACATCATTTCCTGCACGGTTTTTTGCATATCTGCTGCTATCTGATGCCATCACCTGCACCATTTCCATCGCAATGTCCTGCTGCTGTGTTTTTGGATAGAGCGTCGTTACATTCTGCACATTTTTACAGCATGGGAAGGATAGCAAACCCAAAATATCGGTCAATTCCACTTTCCCAACCACAATCTCAAAGGTTCCCGGACATATCAGTCCCATACTAAGCGGTATATTCACCCAATGTCTGGGTTTCACGCCAAAAGGTATTACTGCTTTCTGACTGTTTCCCGATAGATGATTCGAAATCACAATCTGCAGTCTGGCAAAATCTACCGGAAAACGAGCGCGATTATATATCGTAATGACGACCGGCAACTCTTTTTGCCACATCATAAATTCCGGGACTTTAATATCAACCCGCATATTTTGCCATACCATCCGTACCAGTAAAACAGAAAGCAACGGACAAAGAACCAAAAAGATCAGAAGTACCGCCAGTCCAAATGTCTGAAACAGGAGATAACATGCCGCCACTGCCGTCAAAACTACCAAGTACAATATACAGTTTCTCTTTCTCACAATCATCCGGCTTCACTTCACTTTCCTTCTTTTTACTGTACTCCACGCGCCACAGCAATAGCTTCCACAGAACTCTGCAGGACGTCCGGGCAATGCAGCCATAAAATAATACAGCCATGATTATGGCTCTCAACAGATCTTTTATTTTTCTGCCCAACCGTCTTCTTGCTGCATTCTATTTTATCTTCATTCCCGCACGATATCCTGCAGCATAGTTGAAATACTTACCATATTCTGTCACTTTTCCTTCCGGAACGCAGATCACAAGCTTTTTATTGGATCCCCGGATTGCATCGTTGCCCGCTTTCTTAAACTTCGCGCAAGAAACGGTAAGCCGTGACAGATTTTTGCACCCATAAAATGCTTTGCTCCCGATCTGGGTCAGATTAGAACCCAGTGTAACATTCTTTAACGAAAGATTCTTTGAAAAGGCTTCCGCCGCTATACCGGTAATTTTGTACTCATAGTTGCCCAGTTTTACTTTCGAACCAATACGGACAGTAGAGACCTTGGGATTCTTCAAACCGACCACAGAAACACAGCCTGTCCCGTTTGTTTCCGCATTTGTTACCTGATACTTGACATTGCCGACGACATAGATATAGGAATCTTTCGCAGCAATTTCCAGATGAATGGTCTTTTGTGCACTCTGGTACAGTTTTGTTTCGGCTGCGTTTACTGTAATACTGACGTCTCCCAGCCCTTTTGTATGTACATACCCATAGGAATCTACGACAGCGACTGACGAATCTGTGGATTTATACGTCAGATTTCCACCTCCGGAACTCTTGCACTGCAATAAAAAACCATCGGACTGGTAAACGGATTTTACTGTTATACTCTGCGTACCTTTTCCTACCGTGACCGGGACAGGTTCGGATGAAGCCTCATCGAACCAGAGATTTTCATCCGCATAAACGGTCACATATGCGGTTCCCACTCCCGTACCTTTCAGATTGCCATTATCATCCACCGTGACGATGGAAGTGTCGGAGGACTGATAATGTAACGTACCGTTTCCGGTAGCGCTAACCGTAAGCCTTACACCTTCCTTCCCATAGGTCAGCTGGTAAGCATTTTTTGCGGCCTGCACAGTCTGGACACGGAGCAGCTGCTGATATACTTTCTCTGCTCTTGTAAGCTTTGTATAAGCATCTTCTGCTACCATTCCCTTTTCTTTCGAACTTAACTGATCAAAACTCGCCCTTGAAGCCTGAATTGCCGTCCCGCTTTTTCGTGTTATGGAATCCGGCAGGTCATACATAGTCCCCAGTGTAGTCCACACATGAAGGAACGACGTCAGCCTTTCATATGCACCCTCTATCTCCGTATCCTGCTTCATTTCGTCTGTTAATGCATTATATGCAGCATTTGCTTCCTCGAGTTCGTCTTTGCAGCCGTAAGTGTAGGTGACGCTTGCAATTGTATTCACGGCATCTAAAAATACCTCTTTGTATGTCTTATACGCATACTGTGCCGTATAAGTCACATCGGATTTCACCGTAGGAAGAACGGTATCCGTCCCATAAAACAGCCCGTCTCCATTTTTCCATCCGGTAAAAAAATAGACATATTCCGAATCCGCTCTCTTCTCCGTTGAGCCGCCGTATTTCGGACGTGCGGCATACTCGTAAGTTTCCGCTGTCACCGTTCCCTCCACATCCCAGGTGACAGAGCAGATCTTCTTCTTCAGTTTGATACAGAAATCTGATCCATCATATTCCGGTGCGAACCCTTCATTACTGAGATTGAACTGATCCGCATCCGACGGCGTCGGCACATAACTGCCATCTCCCCTGGCAATACTTCTTCCGTCATATACATAGCTTGCACTTGCCATATAGGTGAGAAAAAGCGGATACGCAAGCGTATCGGTCAAAATGAAATACTGTTCTGTTACGTCCCCGCTCGCAAGATATACATCATCTGAAATCTGCATATCCCCTCCAAGCACAATCGGATCTCCATATTTATAGTAAATACTGTTGCCGTATACCGCCGCCTGATTTCCCGAAATCGTTCCACTGTTTAAAACCATGCTGGCATTTACATGATATTTCACCGTATAGGGCGCCGGCAGAGCATTTGTATACTCCTCTCTGCCATCATAATAGATGCCACCCCCAAACCGGGATGTATTATCACATATGGAACCACCATTCATCGTAAACGTACAATGTGGGAACGACACACAGACTGCTCCATAGATTCCATGGTTATCTTTTATGACACCGCCGTTCATCGTAAATTTTGTGTTATTGGGGTAATTTCCTAATCCGTAACCTTTCAGCAGTACACCTCCTGACGCATAACCAAATTCACCGACTGCCGTATTATCATGAATCGTCCCGCCATTCAGTTCAAATTCCGCACCATATTCAGCAATCACCGGAGCACAGACAGCGGAACTGTCTGTTGATGTTCCATTGAAATTCCGGATTTCCGTCCGGGCACCCGCATCCTGTTCCATCGTGACACAGGTGTCATATCCATAAATGGTAATCAGTGCCGTCTCTGTTCCGCTCATCGGAACATTTCCGCCATCCACTATGATGTTATTCAATTCCAGCCGGAGGCCTTTCCCCAAAGCGCCGGACAAGCTAATCATCGGTCGATTCCAGTTGCTTTCATCCTGTTTCAGCACACCGCCTCCGGTCAGACAATAAGTGTATCCCGGCGTAAACTGAGCGGACAACCTCAAAACATTTGTCACGTATACGGTATCCTCCTGTGGGATATAAATCGTAACTGTTTTCTGGTCTGCGTCCGTACTTCCATACCGTTCAACCAGTTCTTCAATAGAGGAAACAGTGATTTTTTCAGCACTGGTTTCCGTTTGTCCTTCATCGGCCCCAGAAACACTTTCCAACGAAGTACAAAACATCACGACTGCCAGTACAAGACTGCATATCCGTAACCTGATTTTTCCCATCCTTGTCCCCCTATCCATCCGAACGTATAACAAAATTTATCACTGTGATACACTGATCTGCTAAAAAACTTATCCTTTTTTTACGGTCATTGACTGTTTAAAACCGGTAGCTGAAGTAAAGAGATTTTTGTAAACCTTAAGTTTGGAGGAGGGTACTTTGATAGACAGTTTTTTATAGGTGCCGCTGATTGCTTTCGAACCGACGGATTGCAATACGGCGGAAGAGATCTGCAATGTTTTTAACCCACTGCACCCTGAAAAAGCATTCTTACCAATGGTCTTTACATTTTTTCCTATTGAAACACCGGCAAGTTTTTTGTTGTTATAAAAGGCCTTTTCGCTGATGGCCGTAATTTTATAGGAATAACTTCCAATCTGAACTGTGTTGCCGATTTTTACCGATGTCTTTGTTTTATCTGCCATACCCGTAACAGCAACTGTCCCATTCCCGTTAGTGGAAGCACTGGTCACCTTATACTTTATGTTCTTGACGGTATAAGTCTTACCCTTGATTGCCTTGATGTTCATGGTATAGGTCTTTACCGCACTGTTGTAATGATTCGTAGATGCAGCAGTAACCGTAAATTTCACCGTTCCTGCCCCTACGACCGTAACCGTTCCTGTACGGTCAACCTTCGCGACAGCTGTATCGGATGAACGATAAGTCAGTGCTCCATCCCCGCTGGTTCCTGCGTTCAGGCGGAAAGAACTGCTCTGACTTTCAGGCTTTAATGTGATACTCTGACTTCCTTTTGTCACGTTGACCGTAACGACAGTCGTACACGCGTCAAACCATTCATTCCCGTTTGCCGTAACCGTAATCTTTGCTTTCCCGATACCAACTGCCGTCACATTTCCGGCTGCATCGACCGAGGCTACCTGCTTATTATCCGAAGCATAGGTAATCGCAGCATTGGTTTTGACACCATTACTCCTGGCAACTGCAGAAAGATTGAAAGCGGCTGTCCCATACGTCACCGAATAGACTTCCTGATCCGTTGTCAGATTCTGTGCCCGCAGCAATAACCGGTATGCTTTTTCTGCATTGACCAGTTCCTGATACTCGGTATCCGTGACCATGGCTTTCTTTTCCGATGAAAGGGCATCATAATTCGTACGTGCCAGCATAATTGCCGTTTTGTCAGCTATCGTAATTCCGGTTGCATTTCGTTCTGCAAGATCACGGATATTGTCATAAACTGTACTGATATCCGCATCCTGTGTCGTAAAAGTAAGGCAGATGTCACGCGGGCGGCTTCCATCCGTACCCAGATTGATAAACGATGTTTTTGCACCTCTCTTCAGCACCAGAACATAAGTCTTTCCCGGCTCTAAGATCCCGCTTTTCACACGTACCAGCCCTGTCTCTTCATCATAGTATAGCTGGCTTGCATCACTGATATGGCTTGGATACGTCTCTTCATTTTCTGTCCCCGCATTTCTCGTGGAATACTGGTCAAAGGTAAATGATGCCACCTTGGAACCCAGCATGTCTTCCACATTGAGAAACCCGATATCTTTGTCCGCTGAAACTCCGCCTTCTGTAACCGCCGCAGACGCCTCATAGATACTCATATAGGAAAACAGTGATTCGCAGAAACCCGGAGTTGCAATGTTGCCTTCACTTGACCAGCCTGTAGCACCCAACGTATAAATCGAACTATAATCCGTCAGCAGCGTTTTTAAATACAGATAGTTTCCATAGGAAGATATTTCGCTCCTGTTATAGGTCTTTTCAACGATGCCCAAGGAGAATCCACAGTCATTTGGATAGAGCTTGTCCATAATATATAAATCGTAATACGGGTATTTGGAGTTCGCATCCAGTTGGCCCAGTGCATAGCCGAACAGATTGGCCTTAATCTCATAATTTTCCGTACCGAATTTTACGGCATTGGGCAACCCGATTCCATCGTACAGATTATAAGTCAGCAAAGAACTGGAAAAATCTCCGACTGCCAAATCGGAACGGTTTACTGTGACAACCGTTGAAAGGCTTCCCAGGCTTGCAGAGGCTGCTCCCACTCCTCCGTATACCGTAATCACAGTCGTCCCGTTTGCAATCGCATTGATCTTAATGGATCTCGACGAATTATAGGAAACGGTAGCCACGCTCGGATTGCTGCTTGTCATAATAGTAGAACTACTGAACAAGGTCCCGCCGTATGCCGCACAGTTTTCAATGACGGATACTCCCGATGTACCGGCATCTGAATCCGTTGTGCTATCATCAATGGTAATTGCCGGATTGATATACGGAATCTTTCCCGTATACAAGTTTTTGGTGACGGATTTTGCCGCAGCGGTGGAATTCTCCACAACGCCACTTATGTATAACCGCGCAAAGTCATAACTGCCTTGTGGGGTATTATTTTTCAATGTGATTGTAAAATAAGCAATATATCCCGCCATATTTCCGGAGGTATCATAATATACCTCGCTGTCTTTATTGAAGGTGACCGTTGTTACATAGGAAGTACCTGCAATTGCCTCACCTGTAGCAGGATCTATGATTGTATAAATATCCTTTACATCCGCAGCGGTGGATTTGTTTGTTATCAGCTGCGGTGTCACTGTGATATCTGCCGTATATGCTGTTCCCTCTTCGAACGGTGTCAACTGCGGCAGCTTGACACCGATCTTACACTCCTGCTCACTTTCCAGTGACAGGATGGTAGATGCGGAATCTGCCCAAACCGTATCGAATGTATAGCCGGCCAGCTGATAGGTATTTGCTGTCTCACCAGCCAACGCCACATTTGACAACGGACCTGTCAGCAGGAAGCAGATCATCAGGATTCCTGCTGTAAACTGATGCACATTCCTTTTTATCATCTTCATGTTTTCTCCTCCTCAGTTCCTTTCCTACCGGAATCTTTTGCTTTTGGCTTATGCCTGCCGGCAAAAGATTCCGTTCTCTTACTTTAATATAGGTGCTAATGGGGAATGCATTCCTGTCTTTAATTAACCGTAAAGATAAACGATACGTCAGCTCCTAATGATCTTCCAGGATTTGCCCCGCTTACCCCGCTGTCAAATACCAGTGTATACGTATCTGCCGGAATAAGGGAGGAAATAATCACCGGAACTTTCCAGTTACCGCTGACAGATGCCTCTGTACCGATTGTCAGATATGTACCGGTAACATCCGTATTGCTGCTGTCCAGCAGCATGTAATTTGTCCCTGCCACATTATTTGATGCAAATGTGTTCGATGCATTGAATCCGGAACTGAACAGCAGATCAAATTCATAATCACCGGAACCGTCTGTCGGTAAGGTTGCCGCTGCTGAAATGGTATTGACAAAACCGTCACTGTCCGTGTTGCGTTTTGTTTCCGTAATATAAGTGCTTCCAAGATTGTTCAGTTTCATGTAATGATTCAGACCCTGCCAGCCATAACCGGAGGAGGAGCCCACAGTCACATTTAAGGTACCGTAGGCAACGATCAGATTGTCCGGCGAATACCACACTCCACTGCCGGAGGCCCCCGATTGCTGCGGACCCGCCACATAATATACCGTGATAGTTACCGTACCTGCGTTTCCAAAGGTTGCCCGCCCGGATGAACGATTCACATCTGCAATCGCATTATTACTGCTGTACCACTCATAGTGGCAGTCCCCCGACGTATAGCTGGTTCCAAGATCCGTGTTAATATAGGCCAGCCGGGCACTGATACTCGCAGAAGTTGCCGTTAACGTTGCCTGAGTTCCTGCCGTAACCGTTCCGGGACTGGAGATCGTTGAAGTCCCCCAGGTGCTCCCCGTATCCGGGGTCGGAACCGTCTGTGTCGCAGCCGCGGATGCGAGCGTTGATAACAGAACTACCAGGGTAAGCGCAAGTGCCATGCCCGAAGAAATCTTTCTTTTCAAATCATGCATAAATACTCCTTTCTGGATGCTGCTGCATCTCAAAACATTCCTGTTGACAATATCTGTAACAATCGATTATTACCAAATTCTCTATGTCAAACGGCGTCCCGTGCTGACCTACTGATTCATTTGTGTGACTTTTCCCTTTTTAAAATGCTCGGTTCTTTAACTTCTTCCAAAATCTGCAGCAATATGTCCTTTTCCTTCATATGATGCATTCTCGCCTTTGCGGTAAGTAGAATCCGATGTCCGCAGACATCCTGATACAGATCTTTCACATCTTTGGGTGCCACAAAATCTCTCCCCTCCACATATGCCTTTCCTTTTGCCATCTGTATAAATGCCAGCACCCCCCGCGGGGATACCCCCTGCAGAATATCGGGATGAGCTCTGGTTTGTTCGCATAATCGGGCCGCGTATAAAACGACATCATCATGTACATAGCAGCGGTTTACTTCATCCATCATGAAAAGCAGCTCTTCTTTTGTAACAACCTGTGCGACCTGATCCAGCGGATTGATTCCCGCCTGCCTCGCTTTCACAATCTGAAGCTGTTCCTGTATGGAAGGATAGCCAATGCTCAGACAGATCATAAACCGGTCGAGCTGGGAATCCGGAAGCCGCTGTGTTCCCGCACTGCCGATTGGATTCTGTGTCGCAATACAGACAAACGGAGCGGAAAGATCATAGGTGCTGCCGTCTACGGTCACTTTCTGTTCTTCCATGACTTCCAATAATGCAGCCTGTGTCTTAGCCGATGTACGATTGATCTCATCCGCCAGCAGCAAATTGCAGAAAACCGCACCCGGAACATATTCCAGACGTTCCGACTCCTTATTCCAAATACTGAACCCTACCAGATCACTTGCCATCGTATCTGCAGTAAACTGCACTCTGTGATAGTTCAGATTCATTACTCTGCTGAACGCGACCGCCGTCTGGGTTTTTCCCACTCCTGGTACATCTTCCAATAGAATATGGCCTCCTGCGAGAACCGCCATTAAAATCTTACTGAGACATTCATCCTTTCCGACAATTACTTTCTTCAATTCCTGTTGTATCTGTTCCGTTTTCTGTCTCATAACCGTCCCTGCCTCTCTGTTTTTTCTGTGAAACCCCGGTAAAGGATGCAGCCAGAACAAGCGCCGCACTGAATGCCAGTAACCAGTGCATTCCTCCCTCTTTCTTCGCTATCGCAATATTTCCTTTCTGCATGCCTTCTGTATCTGATGAGGCACTCAATTTCTGTGCTGTATAGGTAACCGGTCTTTTTGTACTGCCTTCCGCTGATTTGGGAGACTCTGTTTCCTTTGTTTCAGCCTCATTCGAGTAGCTGGCTCCGCTTTCGCTTTTCTGCATCCCCTCTCCGGAAATGCTTCCCGATGCAGCGGAGGCTGTCATCTGATTTGATGTCACTGTATATGCTTCGTCAGAATTTGTCCTTTCCGGTTCTTTCTCAATGCTATCCTGACTGACTGGATTATCTGCCTGTTCTGTGTCCTCTACCTGCTTCCCGTCTTCCTTCTCCGTCGATATTTCTTCCGTATCACCCGGATTGTTTTCTTTGTTATTATCATCCAGGAGGACAGTATCATCCTCGCTGACCGGTTCTCCCTGCAGGTCTTCCTGCTCCGTATCTTGCGGTTCACTTCCAACGTCTTCTTCATCCCCCGTATCATCCTGCTCTGATTTCGTGCCGTCATCATATACCTGATCTTTGTGTGCATCCTTCGGGGCATCTCCCGTCGTAAATGTATAAACCTGTTCAACTATGGATTCGGAACTGTTAGCTGCAGTTAAAGTGCCGTCAATACGAATGTTATATGCCATATTCGGATATAGATCCGCTAGTTTTACATAAATATGCTGGCGATATATAAAATCAGGAGAAAATACAATCTGGGCCGGAATGACCTCTCCGTCATCGGTAGAAACCGTAATTGCTTTTGCATTCTTTTCCTGATATTGGGCAGATGATACATTATGGGTAAATGCCAGGTCGATCGTTACCGTGGTAGCAACCCCGACAGAGCCGTTTGAGGGCTCCGCATAATATAATATGGGTTCATTGCCGCTGACTGCAGCAGGTACATCATACGTGATTCCTCCGCATACAAGCACAAACAGGACCGCCAGAATTATGCATTTTTTATGTATAAATTTCATTTTCAATTTCTTCACTGCAAGCGCTCCCCCATCTGTTTATTCTCTTACTGTGCACTACTTTTTCCCATACCTGCCTTACGAATACCTACCCCAGACAATATCTGCTGATAGCTCTCGTCATGAATCGTCAGATTTTCATATTCTTTATAAAAATTCGTTACTTCCTGCTTTAAATCAAAATCTGTATAATAATCGGGATAGATCGTTTTTCCCAGCCATATCATTGCAAAAAAAGTCTCCATGTCCCCTTCCTGCCCCCAGCGTGTCGCACCGACCGGAAGGTGGTAGACTCTCTTTTCTTCCACCGCTCGTAGCCCGTTCCACGTATCCTCTTTTAAAAGACTATCCGCTGTCTCCGTTTCCTGAGTGATGATTACATCCGGGTCCCAGATGAAGAGCTGCTCAGCTGTTGCATAGTAATTCTTTCCGTCATTCTGCAGATCCTCACCCGCCGAAACTACCTCACATCCAACAGCAGTAATCCAGTCATACCCGATGGAATCCAGACCATCGGTCATTGAAGTCCCATTCATACAATGATATACTGATACCTTTTCGCCGGCAGGAATCTTCGCAGCATCCTCGGTGACTTTTTCTATCACCTCCTGATAATAATCAGCGATTCCATTTGCCGCAGTTTCCGATGCACCGCCTGTCAGTTCTCCTATCATCCGGATCAGTGCAATCTGCTGCGTCATGTCAGTATATCCGACTACCAGATATGGAATATCCAATTTATCCAACTTGCCTTTTATACTTTTTGTGTTGTACATATCCTGTTTGATGAGAATAACGTCCGGATTTAGTTTCAGCAGTTCCTCTGCGTTAATATCTCCCCCGGATTGTACCACTGTCTTGTCCTTCAGTCCGGGATCAATCTGCTGTAACAAAGCATCACTCTTTATCCCATTTGGACAGGCTGACATCTTATCCCCGGCCCCAATCAAAACCATGACCTCACCCGAAAAGGAGTCGAGTGCCGCTATCGTTTGGATATCCTTCGGTACCCGGACTTTCCTTCCCGCACTGTCAAGGTAAAGGTCACCCCCCTGCTGTTCCGATGATTGGAGAACATTTCCGGAACTTTCTGCCACACTTCCACTTCCTGCACAACCGGCAAGAAATACGAATAGCAGCAAGACCAGAACCAGGCTATTCTTTTTTAGACTGTTCATTTTGAAAAACCTCCCTTCAAAATAAGCATCGTAAAATCAAACTATTTCCGGTTTTGTTCTGTTTTCACAGATACTTCCTGGATTTAACATTTGTTTTGTTTATTGTTCAAATAAAACATTATAAAACAAAACAAAACCATACACATTGCAACTTTTTTTGAGAATATCATAAGAAAAAACATTCGTCAATATTTTTTTAGTCATCTAATAATTATATTTCTAAATTTTTAAAAAGAAAAAGGTCTTTTCTATTTTACTAGAAATAAGACCTTCCTTATTTTTCTCAAATATTCTGCTTTTTCTTTGGTTTACACGGTGGAATTATAAGATGTTTCTTCCCTCAAAATCAGTCGGCTTCAATGCTTTTCATATCCACCTCTCGACCGAGGCTGCAGAAAAAACCAGCCTTCATCAATCTTCGATAACGGCAGTTTTCGCACAGACCTTCCTGCTCACTCCACTGCTCTCCTGGATCATTGTCCCATTCAAAAAACGTGCAGAATCCTCTATGACGGTCAGAGCGAAAGCTCTGCTCATAGACAGATGCCAAAGAACAGATATCGTAGATACCATCCTCCTGCAATACTCCTGCGGCCGCACGAGAAAACTGCCAGTATATGATTTTTGCATGTTCCCGGATCCTCACCTTTGCATCCGACGGAAGCTTTCTACCCGCTAAATCAACGATAAACGAAACTTCTATTTTTTTCTGCATTTCTGCGACAGAAAAAACTTCACTGATTTCCGCAATCTTTTTCTTCCCCTGAAAAGTTCCATCATTCCCGCCTAGGCGCAGTCCGATGCCCGCAAGTGCACCGATCTTTCCATCCCCGTTGCCGCCTAAGGCCTCCAGCCGCATACCCGGCGTATCGGCTGCAAGCTCTGTCGCCTCCGCAATCGTCAATACCACTTTTTTTGCCTTTCGGCCGAAATCCATCAAACGTATGCAATCAGCTTCATCCGCAGGACAGAACAGACACATTCCCGGGTTGGACGAATCAGCCTGATGTTCCCGGCATACCCGGACTGCAATTTCCCATAGCAGCTCCGGGGAAAAAGGACTATTCCCCGCCAAACACATTGCACTGTTATGTGAAGTGTAGTGAATCAAGGGGTCCAGCAAGAGCTGATGTCTTGTGACACCGAATTGCATATCACAGCCATTTTCCACCAGCTTTTTTGATATCATCTGTGCTATTTCTCCGGTTCCTATGCTCTTTGTTGCATCATCCGTATCATCGATTGCCAACCAGAATTTCATGTCTCTTCCCCCTTTTGCTCAGGAATTGTTTCCATTGCAATCAGCCGTAACTTTTCCTGATTCTGTTCCCAATGTTGTTCCCAGACCACCTGATTTTGTTCCACCGGTGCGCAGACGACAACGCGCCTTAACAGCGGCATCACATGCAGCATTTCATCTTTGGTAAGTTTGCGGTTTACACGAACCGACAGCATCTTTTTGTCACTGTTTTTCATTCTGACCGTAGTGGATAAGGGATATTTGGCATGTCCGGTTCGGGCATACTCTTCTGCAAAAGAAACTCCTCTGTCGCATCTTAACCCCTGAAATCCATTTCCATCCGACCGGATGACACAGCCGTTCGGACAGATACTGCACACAAACTGATCTGCACCCGGAATCTGATTCTCCATCTTACGAGGTGTATAGGATTCTGTTTTTTTCATGTTTTCTTTTTGTAATTCAAAAAATTGTGCGATTCTTTCTTTCCCGGCTTGCAGATAATATGCGACACTGCATCCCGCTCGCATGCCCGCAATCGTAACTTTATCCACAATATCTGCGATCTCACTTACATTGCCGCAGGCAAAAGCTCCCTCGACCGGTGTTTTTCCCAGTTCGTCTACCGGGATTCCTCCGCCTGGATTCTCTTCTGTGCACAACTCTTTCCAGAGTTCTGTCTCCGGAATCAGTCCTGCCGCAACCAGAAGCGTATCGCAGGGAATATACTCTTTCTGCTCATAAAGAACCATACCGCTCGTATCCTTTGGCGCAATCGTGATGCCCTTTAAACGCTGACAGCCATGCGTTGAAACAAGCGTATAGTTCATCCTGCTTTCAATTCCGAATTCCCGGATGCACTGAACATAATTGCGCACCAGCCCACTTGCCCGTTCCCCGAAGATGATCCGGACTTTCATCCCTTCCAGTATCAGTCTCCTTGCCATAATAAGCCCGATATCTCCGAATCCGAGAATGGCAATATTGCTCCCCGGCTTTAAATTACAGATATTGACCATAAACTGCGCACTGCCTGCCATATAGATACCAGCCGGTCGGCTGCCTGGAATCCGCATCTGGCCCAGGGTACGCTCTCTGCACCCACATGCAAAAATAATTGTTTTTGCACGAATTTCTGTAAACCCAATCTTTGTGCCCAGGCAACACAGCACAAAAAGATCCTCCTGGTTTTTATGGACGTGTAATACGGTCGTATCACAATAAACCTGCACTTCTTCTTTCTTCAGGTAATCTTTCCAGATATTAGCATATTCCGGCCCGGTATAATCCGCTCCATACAGTCCGACACCAAAACCATTGTGTATACACTGTGGAAGAATTCCGCCCATTCGCTCATTTCTTTCCAACAGGATTATTTTTTTAACTCCTGTTCTTGCCGCTGCCCACGCGGCCGCCATACCGGCCGGGCCGCCTCCGATGACCGCCAGATCATAGATTCTGTCCGACTGCTGCTCCAGCTGCTCTTTCATCCCTTCACGCTCCCCTTCACCATTCTGCTTCCTGCCGCACTTTTCACGATTTCTTCCGGTCTTACCTTCCATGCAAGACAAAGCATTTCAATCACATGCGGTGTACAAAAGCCTCCCTGACATCTCCCCATCCCGATGCGGATACGCTTCTTTAAACCGTTCATACTGCGCGGGGGCAGGGGTTCTCTTAAAACCGCACGGAGATCACCTTCCGTAACCTCTTCACAACGGCAGATGATACGTCCGTAGGAAGGATCTTCTTGCAGCATCTGCTGTTTTAATTCCTCCGAAGCATCCATAAATTTAGGTCTTATTGGAAGCTGTGTCTGATAATCACTTTTTTCCTTTAATACCAGTCTCTCTTCCCGTAGCTTGGCTAAGGCCACTTCCGTCAGATACGGAGCGGACGTTATACCCGGATTTTTGATGCCCAATGCACTAATCATGCGCGGAGCACTCACACGGATCATAAAATCTTTCTGCTCTTTTTCGATATTACTGATATTTGTCCGGATACCGGCGAAGGTCGCAATCACAGAATTCACTCCAATATCCGGCATTATTTTTTCCGCTACTTTCGCTATATGTTCTATCCCCTGTCTTGTTGTCTCCGTGCGCCGGTAGGAGGATACATTCTCCGAAGTCGGACCTGCAACAATATTTCCCTCTACCGTCCTGGCAAGAAGACAACCTTTTTCATTTGTTTCCTGCTGCTGGTAAAGCACATATTTTAAATTCTGTCCTGCTTCTTTGTCAAAAACAAGAAACTGTCCTCTCCTCGGATCGATTTTCAGTTCCTGCGGACGGACAAAGGACTCCAACTGAGCAGCATTTTCTCCGCCGGTATTGATCAGATATCCGGTATGAAAGACACCATGATTCGTTTCTATTTCATAGAATTCCTCTTTCTGCAGGATATTTTTCACCTCGGTATCAAACAGAAATCTGACACCATTTATAACGGCTGCCTGCGCTGTCCGTATCAACAGCTGAAATACATCAATGATTCCTGTTGTCGGTGCATACAATGCGCCAACGATACGTTCACTCAGCCCTGGCTGCATAGCTCTTGCCTCATCACCGGAAATCATGCGCAGCCCTTTTGCACCATTTTCCTGACCGCGCTTTAATTTCTTCTTCAATTCTTCTACGCCATCCTGACTAAAAGCACAGTGAATCGAACCCGGATAGGATACTTTTACACCGAGTTCCTCGCAGATTCTCGGATACATCCTGTTTCCTTTCGCTCCGGAAATACCTTTTAAACTTCCCCCGCGCGCATGATATCCGGCTGCCAGTACACCACTGTTCGCTTTGGTGGCACCTTCACCAAGATCATATGCTTTCTCCAAGACCAGAATATTCAGGTCATATCTGCTTAAATTCCGCGCTATCGTCGTTCCCAATATACCTGCTCCGATAATAATGACATCCTGCTTCTCCATAAATTATCTCCTGTCCTTCCTGACGGATACTGTTCTGCGGACAGCATCCCATGTATCCACAGATGCTGGCTGCAGCATCATCCAACATGATTGGTATGTAACGGTACAATTTGCTGATACGGGCCGCCCCGGACGATCCTGGATTGAATTCCATATACGTCTGCGATTGTTTCTTCTGTCAGAACAGCCTCCGGGGTTCCGATCCGATACATACCTCCATCACGCATCAGGCCGACGCGGACACGGATGCCTCTGGATGCCAGATAAAATACCTGATTTGGATCGTGTGCAGCCAGCAGGATTGTGTGTTTACCATACTCTGCCAACCCTGCCACAAGTTCAAGAAACAGCAGCTCATTGTAAAAATCCAGATACACGGTCGGTTCGTCCATAATGATAAACGGTGTCTGCTGCGCAAGCGCCCGTGCAAGCATTACCATCTGCATTTCTCCCCCGCTGATCTGCGTGTAAGGCCGGTCCGCAAGATGAGAAATCCCGACTTCCTTCAGGATGTTGTCCACGACTTGGCGATCCATCTCCTCCGGTGAGCCGAATCCGCTGATATAAGGCGTTCTTCCCATGAGTACGATTTCCCACACCTTATACGAAAAAAAGCGATTATGAGCCTGTGGCACATATGCCATCTCTTTGCCCAAATCTGAAGGTGCATAGTCATAAACCGATTTGTCTTTTACTGTAATCTGCCCTTTCTTTAGTTTGTGGATCCCCAGAATACTGTCAATCAACGTAGTTTTTCCACATCCGTTTCTGCCCATCAGGAAAAAGATTTCTCCTGCATGAATATCAAAATTTATTTCGGAAAACACACTCCGATTTTCATAACAAAAGGATGCATGCCGTATTGATACAATAATCTGCCCGTCATTCCTGTTCACTCGTTCCAACCTCCTCCTTTTGTCCTTTTTAACAAGAAAATGAAAAAAGGTGCCCCGATCACCGCTGTCAAAACTCCAAGCGGAATTTCCGAGGCGGCAATGCTCCGGCTCATCGTATCTATCAGTACCAGGAAGGCGGCACCGATGGATACCGCAACCGGGAGCATCCTCCGGTTATCATTGCCGACAATCATTCTCGCAATATGCGGAATGATCAGTCCAACCCAGCCGACCACTCCGGACAGGCAGACCGCCCCTGCGGTCGCAAGTGTAGCAGCCGCAATGATGATACGTTTACATTTTGCCACGTCAACGCCCATGGAAACAGCCTCTTTTTCCCCCATAGACAGCACGTTCATTTTCCAGCTGTACAGGAACAGCACCGTAATTCCACTGCCGATCGGAAGCAAGGCCCAGAGATCTTTATAAGTTACGGAAGAAACACTTCCCATCAGCCAGTAGACAATTGCGGGTAATTCGTTTTGCGTATCTGCCACATATTTCAGCAGTGTAAGCAGTGCACCATAAAGGGAAGAGACAATAACACCACCAAGAATCAGCATAATCGAAGGTACAGTTCGATAGATTCTTGCGATCCAGTAACTCAAAAAGACGGCACTGATTCCAAACACGAATGCAAACAGATAGGTATAGCCTGTCTGTCCGAATAACACAATTGACAATGCCGCTCCAAATCCGGCTCCGTTACTTACGCCAAGCAATCCCGAATTAACCAGCGGATTGCGCAGCACGCCCTGATAGGCTCCCCCGCTGGCAGCAAGACCTGCCCCCACAGCAGCCGCTGCAATTGCTCTCGGCATACGTAATTGCAGAATCACAGTATATGTCTCTTTGGAGACCTGGAAACCATGCAGACCCATGGCCATAAGTATACTCTGAACCGCCTCTCCCGGAAGAATATGATATCGGCCCCAAAAAACAGAAGCAAAGATAAAACCAAGTGGCAGCAGCAGCAAAATCAGTGCATGTCCTGTTTTCTGTAACTTATGTTTTATCCATCCAGATTTCTCCATACTGTATGCCTCTTTCCCATTCCTGCTCTGTTACTTCTGCCTGTTTTGCAGAGAGTTATATTTGAAATATGTGATTCTTCCGGTTCAACATTTACTTCCTCTGAATCTATATTTCTGGAGTATAGCATAGCTCTTTTTCTGCGTCAATTTATTTAGCTATCTAACTTTCATTTTCAATAAAATAAATCAATTGTTTTGTACTGTTCTATATTGTTTTGTTTATTTTCCATAATTCATCTGCTGTTTTTTCTAGTCTTTTGTTGTGAATCATTGATCTATTTCATGATCTTATCCCTTTAAATATTGGGAATTTTTATCAAAAAGATGGGATCCGTCAACTTGGATGCAAAACCCGCTTATCATTTCAGCTGTCTTGTGTTATACTTTTATCAATATTATGGACATTCTATTTTATGTGATTTTTGATCACTGCCATGAACCAACCGTGCAGAACAGACAGCGTTATGAAGTATAAATGAAAGGCTTGGATTCTATTATGGAAAAACAACTATCCGAATCAAAAAATAAAGTATCCAAAAATACGGAATTCTTTGATTCTATCATGCGCGTGCATCGAAATCTGAAACGCTGTGCCGATATTGTAAATCCAAATTCTTACGGACGCGGGCAGGGCCGTGCCCTGCAATATATTGCCGACAATGAAGGAATTACAGCTCATCGCTTGGCTAATCTGATGGACATACGGCCACCTTCGCTGACAAGCAGGCTCCGGCCATTGGAAGCAGATAACATGATAAAAAAAATACGTGACAAAAGTGATGCCCGTGTTGTCCGTATTTATATCACAGACAAGGGAATCGAGGCTCTGGCCAAAAGAAAATCCGGCCACAAACAGGTAGAACGAGATTTCTGCAGCTGCCTGACTCCGGAAGAACAGCTTCTTTTTATTGACATGTGTAATCGTCTCAGTGACAATCTGATCCGTCTGCAAAAAGAAGAGGAAGAACGGAAAAAAGAAATGATAAAATTATCCATCTCCTAGCGATAACCGGAATGAGGCAAATTACAACCATTTCCAAAATCCCAGTGGGTTGATTATTAATTTATAAAAATTTAACATTCAACAGTCCAGTTATGTTATACTGTACGTATCAGTTTATTCAGAACAGGCGGTGATTTTTATGTTGGAGGTTCCAACCAAAACAATCGGCTTTATCTTACCAACTGCTTCCAATTATTTTGGACATACTCTGATGGAAGCTTTTGAGCGGGAATTTGCACTTCGTAATTATAAAATATCCGTTGCGCTGACCAATCACCATATCGAACGAGAGAAGGAATATCTGCAATACATGTCCGACACAACGGACGGAATCATGGTGATTTCCGATGCAGAATACTATGATATGATTGCAGACGCAGTTCCGGAAAACAAACCGGTGATCTTCTTGAACCGGAAGCCAATGGGCTGTCCTTTTACAGCGGTCATCGAGAACGACTATTCCGCAGTGTTCCAGTCTATTTTTGCACTGATCAATGACGGTTATGAAAATATTGCATGTATCTGCAGGAACCCGGATTTCTCGACTACGAAAGAAATCTTGAAAGCTTATAAGACAGCAATGGAGAATTCTCCCTCCGGCTATCACGAAGAATGGATCCGCTTTTTTGATCGCAGTCTCAATGATGTACCGGATGTTGTGGAGGAACTGAAGGCTGCCGGATGTACGGCTTTTTTCACCGCATCCCAGACTCTGACAGAACGTTTTCTGGACTACCTGTTCCTATACAATCTGAAATCGGAGGAAGGTCTTGAAATCGCAGGATTTGCGAATAACGGGCACAACACGACACTTCAGAAAAGTATTGACATGATCATACAGCCGATCAATCAACTGGTCGATCTTTCCGTACAGCAGATGCTCTATCAAATCGAACATCCGGGTACCGAACCCAAAGATTATCTTGTAAAAGGTACTTTCCGAAAAAGGTTATATGAGCCTTTTTCTTCCAAACTAAAAGAGGCTTACAGGAGGCTTATATGAAACAGTTTATCATTACCACAGATACCACGGCTGACTTGCCGGAAACCTATATTCAGCAGCATGAACTAGGGATTATGTCCCTTACTTATACGATAGAGGGTCTGACCTACGACCGTGAGCATCCGATGGATGTAAAAGAATTCTATGCCAAGATGCGGGAAGGTTCTCTTCCTACCACATCTCAGGTGAATCCGGAGATGGCGAAAGAGATCTTCATGCAGATTGCCACAGAAAACAAGAGCGATGTGCTGCACATTGCATTTTCTTCGGGATTGAGCGGAAGCTATAACAGTGCGCACATAGCGGCAGAAGAACTGAAGGAAGAGGGTTTTCCTTATCGGATCATTGTAATCGATTCTCTTTGCGCATCACTCGGCGAGGGGCTTCTCGTTCACAAAGCCGTGGTGATGTGTGAAAACGGCGCATCGCTGGATGAAACTGTAAAGTGGGTAGAGGAGCATAAACTCCACCTGGTGCACAATTTCACCGTGGATGACCTGAATCATCTCTACCGGGGCGGGCGCGTGTCCAGAACTGCCGCCTTCATCGGAACGATTGTCAACATCAAACCACTGCTGCATGTGGACAACGACGGACACCTGATTCCGCTTGCCAAAGTCCGGGGCCGCAAAAAATCCCTGATTTCTCTGGTTGACAGCATGGAAAAACAGATGGGTTCCTATCGCGATCAGAATGATATCGTATTTATCAGTCACGGCGATTCCCTTGAGGATGCAGAATATGTTGCAAGTCTTATCAAAGAACGTTTCGGCATTCAATCTTTCCTCATCAATTATGTAGGTTCCACCATCGGGGCACATTCCGGTCCCGGCACTATCGCTTTGTTTTACATGGGTGACTACCGCTAAAACATACAAACGAAAGGGAAGCAGCTTTTTCGGCCGCTTCCCTTTTTTATAGCAATTTTTAATTATTCTTTTTCTTTTGAAGGAACTTCGATCTGGATACAGAGTTCTTCCAGCTGTTTTTCATCTACCAGATTTGGCGCATCGGACATCAGACAGGATGCATCCTTTACTTTCGGAAATGCCATAACTTCACGAATGCTGTCCGCATGTACCATATGCATGACCATACGATCGAGTCCGTATGCAAGGCCTGCATGCGGAGGAACACCGTATTGGAATGCATCCAGCAGGAATCCAAACTGTTCATGAGCTTTCTCTTTTGTAAAGCCCAACGCTTCAAACATTTTTTCCTGAATATCATTCTGATGAATTCGGATACTGCCGCCGCCAAGTTCTGTTCCGTTCAATACGATATCATATGCTTTCGCACGAACTGCACCGGGATCACTGTCAATCTTGCTCCAATCCTCTTCCATTGGCATGGTAAACGGATGGTGCATTGCCATGAAGCGGTTCTCTTCCTCCGACCACTCCAATAGCGGGAATTCAGTCACCCATAAGAAATGATACTGATCCGGATTCAACAGTTCCAGCTGCTTTGCCAGTTCCAGCCGAAGTGCGCCAAGCACGTCCCAGACCGTCTTATTTCTGTCTGCTGCAAACAGAAGCAAATCGCCGTTTTCGCCGCTCATTGCCTTTACAAGTGCTGCCAGTTCTTCTTCTGTCATAAATTTGGCAAAGGAAGATTTTATGGTACCGTCTTCCCCAATGCAGAGGTAAGCGAGTCCCTTTGCTCCATAACCCCTTGCAAATTCCACAAGTTTATCGATCTTCTTGCGGGGCATATCACCCTGTCCTTTTACATTGATACCACGGACAGAACCACCATTTTCCAATGCACCAGTGAATACGGAGAATCCACAGGCCTTTACAACCTCAGAGACGTCCACAAGCTCCATTCCAAAACGGGTATCCGGCTTATCCGAACCGAAACGGTCCATTGCTTCCTGCCACGGCATTCTCGGTATCGGCAGCTGCACATCGATACCGATGGCCTCTTTGAATACATATTTCAAAAGACGTTCGTTGACATCTAATACATCATCTATATCCACAAAGGACAATTCCATATCCAGCTGCGTGAATTCCGGCTGACGGTCTGCCCTTAAATCCTCATCACGGAAGCATTTTGCCACCTGAAAATACCGGTCATAACCGGAGCACATCAGAAGCTGTTTAAACAGCTGCGGAGACTGCGGCAATGCATAAAAGCTGCCCGGATGCACACGGCTTGGGACAAGGTAATCTCTTGCTCCCTCCGGTGTGGATTTACAGAGGATTGGTGTCTCAATCTCTAAGAATCCTTCTTTTTCCATAAAGGAGCGAACCAGCATCGTCACCTTGCTTCTCATCATCAGATTCCGCTGGATATCCGGTCTGCGCAAATCCAGATAACGGTATTTGAGACGAATTTCTTCTTTTGTCAGACTGTTTTCTTCGATTGGGAACGGCGGCGTATCTGCTTCCGCTAAAACCCGAAGCTCGGTCGCAACCACTTCAATATCGCCCGTTGCCAGATTCTCATTTACGGCACCGGAACGCTTCACAATCTGTCCGACGACAGCAATTACAAACTCGCTTCTTAAGGTTCCTGCTTTTGCAAATCCCTCAGCGCCGACACTGTTTTCGTCAAATACAATCTGAAGAATACCGGAACGGTCTCTTAAATCTATAAAAATCAGACTTCCCAGATTTCTTCTTTTCTGTACCCAGCCCATCACGGTAACTGTCTCTCCAATATTCTGACTGGAAACTTCCGTACAGCGGTGTGTACGTTTCATTCCCTTCATGGATTCTCCCATTTTCTTTTCCTCCTGTTATCCATCCCTGTATCAAATCTCTCAATGATTGAAAAACTCCTCGAACTCCTCATAACCTTCCGCGGTCAGTTTCTCTTTCTGGAATTTCTTATTTTTATTCATGCGGGCAACCAGTACCTGTTTTCCGGCTTTTCTCTCTTCCTGTGCTTTCGCAATCACCTGACAGAGCTTATCTGCCGGGAAACCTTTTTCAATCAGATAGGCCGTCTTCTTTGGCTGCTCCGGAATCTTGAAATTACTTTCCATTAACAGCAGAATGATTCTTTCAAACCCGATGGAAAAGCCGCATGCCGGTACATCGTTCCCGGTAAATTTGCCGATCATTTTATCATAACGACCGCCGCCGCCGCAGCTTCCGCCGAATTCCGGCATGGCGATTTCAAATATGGTTCCGGTATAGTATCCCATTCCACGGACAAGGGTCGGGTCGAATACCATTTTAAAATCAGCCGCTTTGGTCGCTTCCACACTGGTTACGATCTCGAGCAGGCTCTGCTTTACTTCTTCTTCCAGACAACCTGCCTGACTCAACGTATCACACAGGGTTGCGATCTGGTTCTCTGCTCCGTTCACCAGTTCAAAAAGTCCGAGATATTTCGCAATCGAACTCTTTTCAAATCCGGATTCCTCCAACTCCTTTGCAACGCCTTCCGTTCCGATCTTATCCATTTTGTCCAGAATGATAAAGACCGTATCATAAGACTCTTCCGGAAATCCGCTGTAAGCAGCCATTGCTCTTAAAATCCGTCTTTCGTTAATACGAATCTCAAAATTGTGAAAATCCAGTTTCCCAAGTGTCGTTGTTGTTGCGAGAATCAGTTCAATTTCTGCTAAATTACTCGGTTCACCCAGAATATCAATATCACACTGCATGAACTGGCGATAGCGCCCGCGCTGCGGTCGGTCTGCTCTCCACACGTTTCCCATCTGGAGTGCCTTAAAAGGAGACGGCAGCTGGTTGGCATTGTTCGAATAAAATCTTGCCAGCGGAACGGTGAGGTCATAACGAAGTCCGTTGTCTACAAGATCTGCTTCACTTTTCGCTTCCTCCAATTTTAACTTTTCGCCCCTCTTTAATACTTTAAAGATCAGTTTTTCATTTTCTCCACCCTGTTTGTTACTTAAATTTGCAATATTTTCCATACAAGGTGTCTCAATCGGAGTAAAGCCGAAGCTGCGGTAAGTTTCTTTGATGATGTTCTGCACATAATCCCTCACCTGCATTTCCTCCGGTAGAATATCCTTCATTCCTGTGACAGGCTTTTTTACTAATGCCATGAAATTTCCTCCATTTTCCGAATCTTTCTGTTTATCATTTCATCTGTCCGCTCCAGATAGTTGTGAATATCTTTTACATTTTCCACACGCTCCATACGGGTCGCATCTGCAAATACGAACTTGGTCGTTGCACCCGCACCAAGTGCCATTATAGTCTGTTTTTCTTCCATTATCAAGATATTATAGACTCCTGCCCTGCCCGGTCTGGCATAGCCGACGTTTTCAAAATTACCGGCCATATTTTTCTGACGATACAGATAGTAAGGCTCCAGGCCCATCTCACCTGCAATCTTTGCGGTCAGGTCAATATGATCCTTTGTATTGACAATCTTATAGTCCCTATAATCTTCCTGAAACATCCGAAGCCGTGCAGCACGCTTAATTGCCAGAGAATGCACCGTAATACTGTCAGGGTCCAATTTCCGCAACCGTTCCATCGTATTTCGCACATCTTCGAGCGTCTCCTGCGGAAGTCCGACGATCAGATCCATGTTGATGTTGGTAAAACCAAGCTCTCTGGCAAGGAAAAAGCTCTCCACGGTCTGTTCTACCGTATGCTGTCTGCCGATCAGATCCAGCGTCTCCTGCTTCATTGTCTGCGGATTGATCGATATCCGGTCAATCCCATGCCAACGCAGCACCTTGAGCTTATCCGCTGTAATACTGTCCGGTCTTCCGGCCTCCACTGTAAATTCCACCAGATGTGAAAGATCAAAACTGCATTTAATTTTTCGTATCAGCCTGTCCAATTGGCTGGCTGTCAGTGTTGTTGGTGTTCCGCCTCCGATATAGATGGTATTTAATTTTTTGTGGGCAAATTTCACTGCGGTAAAATCAATTTCCTTTTCCAGTGCAGTCAGATAATCATCCATCCGACTCTTCCAGATTCCCCATGGGTAGGAAGTGAATGAACAATAAAGACAGGTACTCGGACAGAATGGAATTCCGATATAAAGGCTGTATCCGTTTTCATAATCCAGCTTCCGCAGCAATTCCAGTTCCCGCTTTGCAATCGCAATGCTCAAATCCGTCTTTTCATCGGATACGTCATAGGTCTCGTGCATATACCGGGCGATTTCCTGTTCTGTTTTTCCCTCTTCCAGAAGCATCATCGGAATCTTGGTCGGACGGATTCCGGTCAAATTGCCCCAGGGAAGTTTTTGCCCCGTATGTTCGGAAAGCATCCGGTACAATGCACGTTTTAATTCATTTTTTGTCTCTTTGCGGTCTTCATAGTCAACCGGAATCCGGGCTGCTGCGACCTGTGACAATTCCGCATCGTCCTTCAGCTGATAAAATACAAACGCAATCTCCGATTCACCATAAGACACCTCCATATGATAATCGGCACGCTCTGCCGTTTCCTTCTCCCTGTCCGATACATAGACTTCCTCGGAGGGATAAAATGCTTTGATCAGCGAATGGATGTCGTATTCGAACCCCGGCTGGTTTAATTTTACTGTTATCATGTTTTTATCCTATAAATACGGGTTGTTGGCCCGCTCATTTCCGATTGTGGTTATTTCCTCATGCCCCGGATATACTTTGATAAAATCCGGCAGTACCATCAGCTTCTGACGAATGGAACGGATCAGTGTGGATGCGCTGCCGCCCGGGAAATCGGATCTTCCCACAGACTCGCAGAATAACGTATCACCACTGAACAGCACCATCACATCCGGCAGATAATAGCAGGCACCGCCCGCTGTATGCCCCGGTGTGTGCAGAACACGGATTTTAAATCCCGCCAGCTCAATTTCTTCCTCATCTTTGAAATAATAATCGGCGTGATACACTGCCGGATGTCCGAACATCGCTCCCGAAAGATTCACGCGCGGATTCTCCAGCGTTTCCTGCTCTGCTTCCTGCGCGTAAACGGAAACCCCATATTTTTTCTTCAATTCTTCCGCAGCCCCCGCATGATCGAAATGTCCGTGTGTCAAAAGAATTGCGGCCGGCTTGATTCCAAGCTTTTCCACCTGTTTTTCCAGTGTATCTGCCTGATCGCCGGGATCTATAATCAGTGCCTCTTTTGTCTGTTGATTGATGGCAAAGTAGCAGTTTGTAGAAACCGGTCCTACCCTATACTGCTTCACCGTAATGTCCATGTCCGTCATAAATTCTCCTTTTTATCAGCCTGTCGTACGTTCGATGTCAATGACGCTTTCGACCTGACGTACTTTTTCAACCAGGCTGGTCAGTTGTTCCTTTCCTTTGATTGCAAACGCAATAGATATCGTTGCGATTCCCTGCTTGCTTGTTTTGGAATTGATGGAATTAATATCGATTTCACGCTCCGTAAAGATTCTCGTAATATCGACGAGAAGTCCGGTACGATTGTTTCCATATATCTTAATTTCGGCAAGGTAAAGGCCGTTGCTACCCTCTTCTGCCCCCTGCTGCCATTCAGCATCAATCAATCTGACACGATCGATATCCGACAGATTGATGATATTGATACAGTCCGTACGATGGACGGATACGCCACGGCCCCTTGTCACAAAACCTACAATCTCATCTCCCGGTACAGGACTGCAGCATTTGGAGAAATGTACCGCAACATCATACAGCCCTTTTACGATGATTCCGCTTCTGGAACGAACCGGAACCTTATCCCGGTTTTCAGAAGCGACACTCTCGAGTACCTGTTCATCTGTCAGTTGAATCGGATGATCTTTATGGTATTCATCCAACATTTTATTAATGATCTGTCCTTCTTTTAATCCGCCGTGCCCCACAGTCGCAAGCGCTGCATTCCAATCATGAAAGCCATATTTGTGCAGTACCTTCTGCTGGTACTCCGGCTTATTGATATCGGACAGATTGATGCTTTTTGTCTTGCAGTACTGAGCCAGCAATTCTTTTCCCTTGGCAATGTTCTCTTCCTTCAGTTCACTACGGAACCACTGGTTGATCTTGTTCTTTGCCTGTGTGCTTTTTACGAGGTTCAGCCAGTCTCTGCTCGGTCCCTTGGAATTCTGGGAAGTAAGAACCTCGATGCGGTCTCCGTTTTGTATCTCATAATCAATCGGAACCAGTTTCCCATTCACTTTCGCTCCGATCATTTTATTGCCTACCGCAGAGTGGATCGCATAGGCAAAATCCACTGGAGTGGAACCATTCGGCAGGTTCTTCACATCTCCGGACGGTGTGAAGCAGAATACCGCATCCGAAAACAGGTCCAGGTCACTTTTTAACAGGCTCATAAATTCCCGGTTGTCGGACATGTCCTTCTGCCACTCTAAAATCTGGCGCAGCCAGCTTAACTTTTCTTCTTCAGACTGTGTCGTTGCAACCGCACTGCCGCCGCTGTTGCTCGCTTCCTTGTATTTCCAATGCGCTGCGATACCGAATTCTGCCGTACGGTGCATTTCAAACGTGCGGATCTGAATCTCAAACGGCTGACCGGTCGGCCCGATCAGTGTGGTGTGCAGGGACTGGTACATGTTCGGTTTCGGCATGGCAATATAATCTTTGAACCGCCCCGGAATCGGCTTATACATCTCATGAATGACACCGAGTGCCGCATAGCAGTCTTTTACGGAATCCACCAGAATACGGATGGCAAACAGATCATAAATCTGATCAATGGTCTTATCCTGATTGACCATCTTTTTATAGATCGAAAAAAAGTGTTTTGCACGGCCGGCCACATCCACTTTGATACCGGCATTTTCCATATGTGTTCGCACTTCTTCCACCAGTTCCTGTACATAGTCGTCACGCACGCTTTTGCGCAGGGCAACCTTCTCGACCAGTTCATAGTAGGCTTCCGGCTCCAGATATTTGAGCGAAAGGTCATCCAGCTCGATCTTAATTTTTGAAATACCAAGCCTCTGTGCAATCGGCGCATAGATATCCATGGTTTCTCTTGCTTTTTCTTTCTGCTTTTCCGGTTTCATGTATTTCAAAGTCCGCATATTGTGCAGACGATCCGCAAGCTTAATCAGGATCACACGGATATCCTTTGCCATTGCAAGAAACATCTTTCGAAGGTTCTCCGCCTGCACCTCAACTTTATCCGCGTCATAAGAAAGCTGTCCCAGTTTGGTGACACCATCCACAAGCAGCGCAATTTCCTCTGAAAATTCCTCGGATATCTCCTCTACTGTCATAACCGTATCTTCTACAACATCGTGCAGAAGACCAGCCACGATCGTCTCCTTATCCAGTTCCAGCTCCGCCAGTATGATGGCAACGCATAACGGATGAATAATATAGGCCTCACCGGACTTACGCACCTGTCCCTCGTGGGCCTCATAAGCTATTTTGTACGCTTTCTCAATCAGCGATATGTCTGCGGATGGGTGGTATTTACGTACGCTGGCGATCAATTCCTCATATAAACTCTCCGGACTAACGAATTCTTTCATAGTCTTAATATTATCGGTCTTGGAAACAACCCTTTTTTCCATTTCTTCAATTGCTTCTACTGATATATCTGCCATAAGACTCACCAACTTTTCCCGAATTTGTACGAATTTCCTCTAGTTTTTCTATAATTTATCATTATAATAAATAATAGCTGAAATTGCAAATAGGAAAGGAGATAAATTCATGGCAAATCCAGTTATTCTTTTTTACAATTTAGACAATGAAAAAGGCAGAAAGTTAAAACTCATCTGCCTGAAACATAAAATCAAGATTAAAGTTATCGAAAAAGCCCAGTATAGTTCAGCTATTGGGGCACTCGCAGGACTTTCTGATCTTCCGGTTCCGGTCACACCGCAAGACGTGCCGGAAACGGATTTTTCGGACGAAATGATCGTATTCCATAACTTTGACAACCGCCTGCTCAACACATTCCTGCTTGAGTTTAAGAAAAACAGTCTTCCGCGTGTAGATTTGAAAGCTGTGCTGACTGAGCACAACAGGACCTGGAACTCTTATCATCTGCACAATGAGCTTTCTACAGAGCATGAGGCGATGACAGCCCGCGTCAAAGAACGCTGATCGTATAGCTGCCTGAAAAGGTTTTCTTTGCGTCCAGTTCATTGCCCCATTCACGCTCGGTCCATGTTCCGTGGAAGTCCGCACGGTCGCAGCGTCCGTACCATGGTTCGATTGCTGCATATGGTGCATCTTTGCCTTCTGCGGACCAGAGACCAAAGAGCGGTGCGTCAAAGGATACCGTCAGGTAGTCTCTTCCGGATGGATCATATAACGACACTTTCTGGGTCTGATGGCCAGCCACAATGTAGGCACCGCCGTCAAAAAACTCCGGTGTGAATTCCGCTTTGCCGTCTGCCAGATGCAGTACCTTTTCCTCCGGCAGCATCAGACCGGACACAAGGTCGATTCCCGTATAGGTGATATCTTCGTCTGTATGAAAGTGATATCCATAGCCACGCTTGTCCGTCTCTCCGTGAATCGGACAAGTGAAGCACGGATGTCCGCCGCAGGAAAAATACAGTTTCTCATCGGACGGATTTGCAACGTTCCATGTCACTTTCAGATCACGATCTGTTAAGGCATAGTTCAGTTCCAGCCCAAAGGCAAACGGATATTTTTCGAATGTCTCTTCATTTGAATTCAGATAAAAGCTGATTTCGCTTTCGCTCTTTTTCTCTGCCATCCACTCCATATCTCTTGCAAATCCATGCTGAGACATCGCATAATCCCTGCCATCATAACTGTATTTCCCATCTTTTAAGCTTCCTACGATCGGAAACAGATTTGGAGATGTCCGTTTATAGTATTCCGGATCGGCACACCACATATAATCCAGGCCGGTCAGCTTGTCCTGCATGGATTTCAACTCTGCTCCCAGGGACTCCACTTCTACTTTCATCGTTTCATTTTCAATGACATAGCGCATATTGCATTAACCTCTTTTCTCGTTGTTTATAGTCCGGCATCACACTTTCCAGCACCCGGTAGAACCCGCTTCCGTGATTCGCCTCCACCAGATGGGCAAGTTCATGTGCAATCACATACTCCGCACATTCGTCCGGCAATTCTGCCAGTATCTTATTCAGGGTAACAATTTTTTTTATGGTTTGACAGCTGCCATAGCGTCCCACCATTTTACGGAACCGCAATTGGGGATAGGGGATCTGATACATCTGAAAGCGCGGAAAAATCCGCGCTGTCATATCAAACAGATCCTGTTCTTTTTCAGCTGTCCAAATCTGCTCATCTACATGGATGTATCGTTTTTCCCTCTGTGCGGAAAGCTTTTTCTCAATCCAGTCCATGTGGCTTTCCACAAATCCGTGCACCTGCCTGATGCTGCCGCCAAACGGCATGGTTACCATGACAGTCCCATCTTTTTGAATGCGGATCGTAATATTTTTGACTTTCTTTTTTACAAGTTCATATGTAATACTCCCACACTGCGGCATCTTTTTTCCTCTCGTACCCAAACTCCGTGTCCGTACCTTTTACCGTTTCAATCCTGCTTATTATACTCTTTTTCTCCTATTCTGTCACCTCTGCTTTTGCCAAGGCATCGTTAATCGCATTCAGCAATACCATGGAAGTATACTGATTATCATCCTCGTATGTGATATTGTCGGTTGACTGTGTCTCATAAATCTGATCGGTGAGGTTCTTCAGTGCCGGCTCCATCAGTGGATACATGGTTGCCACCGTGTCATCCAGATTGACCAGCGAAATGGAATTGATATGGTTTTCATCCACTACGACCTCCACATCAACCGTATTGTCATTAAATGCTATGGAGGAGGTATATACTCCTGCCACATATTTCATTGTTTCTTTCGTCTCATCATTCTTATCTGGAAGAAACATAAATACCAGCAGCAGAACCAGTAGTATTCCCAGAACTACAAAGACGACCGTATAGATCAATTCTTTCATATGAAGAACTACAATTTTTGTTTTTGAACTCATGGAATCCTCCCACCATCGTTTACTTTATCCTATGATATGCAGTTTTACATTATGCTAAGATTTACAGATTTACGGCTGCAAAAAAACTTTATTTATTTTTGATTATTGTAAACTATTTTATATTGACGTTTGTTAATCGGTCGGTTATACTAACTTTGATTTATTGTTTATTTTGAATAGAAAGAGGGGCTTTTTATGCTGCATATTGAATCTCTTGATGACGGTTTGGAACTATTTAAGGCACTTGGTTCCGAGGTGCGTATTGAAATTATAAAACTGCTGCTTACCAACAAAAGCATGAACATGAACGAACTGGCATCCAAGCTTAATATTACAAACGGAGCTTTGACCAACCATATCAAGAAACTGGAATCCTGCGGAATCATCACTACCTCGAATGAATCTGCAAGCCACGGCAATCAAAAAATCTGCTCTATCCACCTGGATAAAGTGTTAATTGACATTGACAGCATGCAAAGTGATGAGAATGTCTATACGACCGAATTAAAAATCGGTCATTACTCCAATTATAACGTTTATCCCACCTGCGGACTTGCATCTGCAAAAAAATTGATCGGCGAGGTCGATGATACCAGATACTTTTCGCATCCGGATCGCTACGATGCAGATATTTTGTGGTTTACCAGAGGATATATGGAATATATGATTCCAAACTTTATTCCATGCACACAAAAAATATCACAGATCATGATTTCTGCCGAATTAAGCTCAGAGGCTCCCGGCGTAAATGACAACTGGCCCTCTGACATCAGCTTTTATCTAAATGATGTCTTTATCGGCAAATGGCTGTCTCCGGGTGATTTTGGAGATGTACGCGGTATCTTTACACCGGACTGGTGGTATCCAAACTGGAACCAGTATGGTCTGCTGAAACTGCTTGCGATCAATCACCGCGGTACCTTTATAGACGGCTTAAAGATTTCGGATGTTACGATTGACGATTTTCATTTAAACAGCAACAGCACCATCAAATTCCGTCTCGGTGTGGATGACAATGCAGAGCATGTCGGCGGTCTAACCATTTTTGGCAAATCCTTCGGTAATTATAGTCAGGACATTAAGGTTATCATTAATTATACCCCGATGACAGATGCGGAGATTCAGGCCAACAGTACCGGAAAACATGGCAGAAATACCTCTGATATGCCTTCCGCTACTTAATTTACAGCATCACAAAAACTTCGTACAGCCATCATCTGTACGAAGTTTTTTGTTCTACGCTATCTGCCTTTATCTGGGCCATTTTTTATAAGGGCATCTTCCCGGCTTAACGGCAGCCCGAAATTCCACATAGCAGCCACAGGCTTCACAAGTCGCTTCCAACAGCTTTTCACATGCCCTGCAAGTATTCAGCCGTTCCTCGTAAACCTCCTGCTTCGTCCTGTCCTCCTTTTTTATCACTTCCAGATACTTTTTCCACTTTTCGCGCTCTTCTCCTTCGAAATCCTGCAACAGACATTTTTTACAAATACGACGATTTTCCATCAGCTTACCTCACTCCGCTCCAGTTCCAGCATCCGTGTGATTTCCTCTTTTGTCATATATTTGCAAAATACACGCTCCAGAATGAAATCGTACAAATAACAGATTCCTGCCGGCAGCAATGTGAGCCAAAAAGGAGAAACACTGATCATAACTGCACCTGCAAGGAGTATGAGAAGAATCAGTACGGTGGACCCGGCATTCATAACCGCCATATAACCACCTTTTTGCAGTGCCTCTTTAACACCAGTCTCAAACCTTGCCGCATAGGCGAAGATATAAATTGCCCAAAGCAGCACAAAAAACGACAGAAAATAAAAGAAATAGTACAGCGCTCCAAGCGGACTTCCTGTCTGTAAAACACGGTAGAACATACGCTTATCCAGAACCAGAAACACAAGCAGTAAAAGTATCGGAAGCCACATCTTTACCGTCTGCACCAAATTGGCCCGAAAGGCTCCGTAAAAATTTCTCCAGACATAACTTTGATCGCTCCGCAGCACTTTATGTACCGTATGATAAAGCGCAGTTGTTGCTGTTCCGATCGTAACAATCGGTATGCAAAACAGTAACCATAAAATGCTGGCATAAAAGCAGTCAACCAGCTTCCCAATTACCCGAAAAAATGAATTATCATATCGAAACATAAGCAGCCCCCTGTCTTATGATGTGCATTTTAAAAGGAAAAGCAAGCAATTCTTCGATGTCCCTATACCCGGACGCGAATTTCTACGACACTGCTCGCAGGAAGTATGATCTGCATCTGATTTTTCTCGATCGTATAATTTTGAAAGTCCTCTTCCCTTACGTTCTCCGGTTCTTCAAAAGTGTTGTGTGCATGCACTTCATTGGTGACAGCTTTTGCCTCAACCACCTGATAACGCTTGTCATCGCAAAAAAGCACATCGATTGTTTTTTCCTGACGTGCAGAAAGATTGTTTAGCGTCATGGTAATGATTCCATCCTTTTCCGAGACAGACTCCGTCACTTCCGGCACTTTCCAATCACCAATTCCAATCTCTTCTATCTCACTCAGACTGCTTTCAAGCAGATTTGCCCCCTGATGATGACGGTACATATGAAAGACATGATACGTCGGTGTCTTTATCATCTTCTCCCCTTCTGTTAAAATAACAGACTGCAGTACATTGACAATCTGCGCCAGACAAGCCATCTTCACACGGTCACAATGCTTGTTGAAAATATTCAGCGTAATACCGGCAACCAGTGCATCCCGCATCGTGCTCTGCTGATATAAAAATCCAGGATTCGTTCCAGGCTCCACGCTAAACCAGGTGCCCCATTCATCCACACTAAGGCCGATTTTCTTTTCCGGATCGTACTGATCTATGATTGCGCTGTGTCCTTTGATCAGCGTTTCCATATGGAGCGCTTTCTTTAACGTCTTATACCAGACTTCCTCCTCAAAATCAGTCGCACTGCCTTTGATTTCCCAGCCTTCCGGATGCACATAATAATGAAGCGATATATAATCCATAAATCCATGGAACTGCTCCTGCACATGATCAAAGCAGGTCTCAAGCACTTTACTGGTCCAATGGTAATCATCCACGTTTGGACCGCAGCATACCTTTTTAATTGGATGCTTTGCATCATAATCTCTTACGTAGGTCTGATACCGGCGGTATTGATTCCCATAAAATTCCGGTGTCATATTTCCGCCGCATCCCCAGTTCTCGTTACCAACGCCAAAGAAATCTACTGCCCAGGCTTCTTCCTGCCCATTTTGCTTTCTCAAATCAGCCATGGGCGAAACACCCTGAAATGTCATATATTCTACCCATTCTGACATTTCCTGTACGGTGCCGCTTCCGAGATTTCCGTTAATATAGGTCTTGCAACCCAACTGTTTGCATAATTCCATAAACTCATGCGTTCCGAAGCTGTTATCCTCAACCACACCTCCCCAGTGCGTATTGATCATCTTTTTACGCGTCTCTTGCTTTCCGATACCATCCTTCCAATGATATTCATCGGCAAAGCAGCCCCCCGGCCAGCGAAGTACCGGAATATCGATTGCTTTTAGTGCTTCGACAACATCTGTACGCATTCCATTCACATTCGGAATGTTCGAATCTTTTCCAACAAACATCCCCTCATAAATACATCGGCCAAGATGCTCCGAAAAATGCCCGTATATTTCCGGTGCGATCACGTCTTCCCTTTTTTGCGTATTAATTACTAATTTTGCCATGCAGTTCTCCTCTCATTTCTTGTGTTATACACCATTTTTCTATTATTTCCCGTCTCCGTTCACAAAACACAACAAGAAGTTCATTCCGTTATTCATAGGAAAAAACCGGGCAATCTTTTTCATTCCATCTTATCTTCATCAGATGTGTATGCCGGTTTGGATTATACAATGGATTCCCACTTATTTTCTCCTCACTTCTTGCGTGATACACCATGATGTCATTTCCACTGCCGTCCTTTGTAAATGAATTGTGTCCGGGGCCGTAGATTTCTTTTGAACTGTCCGTCTTTAACACAGGGTAACGTTCCTTTTTCCAGGATAGCGGATCTAAAAGATCATCTCCAATGTTTGCCGTCAGCATTCCCATGCAATAACATGCACCCGTTTCACTTGCCGAATACGTCAGATAAATTTTTTCTCCGTGCTTAACCACACTTGGTCCTTCGTTCACCCAAAATCCAACCCGTTCCCAGTCATAATCGGGTGTCGTCAACAGCACCTGCACGGTCTTAAGTCTATTTGGTGTTTCAAGTATGGCAATATATATATTAGAGATCTGTTTTCCGACTCCTACCTTTTCTGCCCATACGTAGTAATACACTCCTTTGTGTTCAAACACAGTTGCATCCAAAGAAAAACCCCGAAACGAAAATTCATCCTCTGCGGCAGACTGCATCATCCCAAGCTCTTCCCACTTCCCCAGCACGGGATCCGCATCCTTGCATTCTAATACATAAGGACGGATATTCCAAATATCGTCACTGTCACCACCCGCATAATAAATATACCAGCAATTATTTAAATAATGAAGCTCTGGTGCCCATATATGGATGCTCATCGGACCATTCTCGTGCTTATGCCACACTTCCACTTCCTTCGCTTCCGATAATCCAAAAAGATTATCCGAATGTCTTAATACAATACCATCATAAGCAGGTACGGATGCCGTAAAATAGTACGTTCCATCCGTATGTTTGTAAATATACGGATCTGCCCTATGAAGAATCCATGGTTTATTAAAAACTAGTCTTCGATTCTCCTCCATGTCTTCTCCCCTTTCCAAGTCTGCTGTCTTTTATTTTTTTATCCTTTTACTGCACCGGCTGTCATACCTTCAATAAAATACTTCTGGAAACATAAGAATACAATCATAACCGGTATAATAGAAAAGATAGAACCTGCAATCAGCACATCATAATTATTGCCATATGGAGTCAGTAATGTATTCAAACCGATTGGCAGTGTAAATTTATTGGCACTTCGATAAACAAGCATCGGCCACAAAAGATTATTCCAGGAACCCATGGAAGTCAAAATAGCCATTGACGCAAATGCCGGTTTTGTAATTGGAAGCATGATGCGGATACAGATTCCGTATTCGGATGCACCGTCAATACGCCCTGCATCCATTAGTTCCTTTGGCAATCCAAGCATATACTGCCGGAAAAAAAAGATTGTGGAGGCTCCGCACAGCCCGGGAAGAATCACCCCCCAGGTAGAATCAATCAGCTTTAAACTGATAATCTCCTGATATAATGGGAGCATCAAAATCTCAAACGGCACCATCATGGTTGCAATTACCAAAAAGAACAAAATATTCTTTAATTTAAAATTATACATCGCAATTCCATATGCGATGAAATAACAGATAATCAGCGTAAGCACTACTGTGACAAAAGTCAAAAGCAGACTGTTTTTAAACCATGTGAAGTACTTCACGGAATCCTCATTTCCGCTAAACAAATAGATATAATTGCTAAGACTCATCGTGCTGATATCCAGATCAATACTCAGACCTTTTCGTATCAGCTCTTTGCCCGGTCGAAAGGAGGCAATTGTTCCCGCAAGGACCGGAAAAATAATCAAAAAACTTAATACTGCAAAAAAAGCTGTACTAAGAACCGTCCGGACGCTCATTTTTCGCCCGCCAATTCTGGTCTTATTTTTTGCCATCTACTTTTCCTCCTTCTTGAACGTACCACTTAATACCAGCTGCACCATATTGATGATCAGTGCGATCACAAGCAATACCAGCCCAACCGCTGATGCATAGCCCATCTGATTCTTTTCAATTCCTCTCCGGTACAAATAGCCTACGATGGTGAGTCCGATATTGTTCGGAGACGCATTTCCGGCCCACAGCATGAAACTTTCCAGGAACATCGCAAGTCCGGCATAAACCGATATCGTCAGCACATAAATAAGCGTCGGCTTTAACAGTGGAATTGTAACATAACGGAATTTCTGCCATGCCGTCGCTCCATCAATGTCGGCAGACTCATACAGTCCTTTATCAATTCCCTTTAGTCCGGACAGAAAATAAAGCATATTGACACCGGTCCATCGCCAGCAGCAAAGCAACAACAGGGCAAACAATGCCGTTCCTTTCATTTTCAGCCATTTGATGGATGAAAATCCGAGTGCCTGCAGAATCACATTCATCTGGCCCGTGTCATACTCAGAAAACATCAATCGAAACAACGTACCTGAGATCACAACAGAGGTCAATGCCGGAAGATATAACACAGCCTTCCAGACTCCCTTTGCTTTTACCAGATTACTGTCAATCAGTACCGCAAACAACAGCGGAAACGGAATCAAAAGTACCAGTGTCAGTAACATATATGTAAAACTATTTCCAACCGCTGTATGGAATACCGTGTCCTTTAACAGCTTTGCGTAGTTTGCAAATCCAATAAACGTAGTTTCTGTCGGTTCAATATCCTGAAAACTCATCTTAATCGTACTAAACAGCGGATAGATCCAAAACACACAAAAGCTTAATAAAAACGGAAGTACAAACACATAGGGTGCTGTCTTCTTGGAATATAAAAATTTACGAAAAACGCTTTGCTTTTTTTGATTCACAATGCTTCTCCTTTCTTGATAGCAGAATTGCCTAAGAAGATGATTCTTAGGCAATTCTGTGTGAAAGATCCTCTTGGATACTCGTTCACTTTATGAAATTCCTATATTATTCTTCCAGTTCAATCGCATCCTGAGCTTCCTGCAAAGCATCGTCTACCGACATTCCATCTTCAAATATACTGTTTAAAGTTGTCAAATTTATCTGATCGTTAATTGTAGGACTGATCTCCGTGATCGAGATCTTTCCAATCTGATCCGAGATGCTGCTTAATACATCGTACGGATAGTTGCGGAAAAAGGTATTGTACTGATTGGTATCATCATGTGCAAACGAATCCTTTGTCCATAATGAGGTATTGCACACATCAAACCCAAGATCATTCCAGATTGCTGTTTCGCCTTCTTCAGACATCTTCGCATAACACAAAAACTTTGCTGCCAGCTCTTTATCGGAAGACTCCTGCGTTACAACGGTACCAGTACCGCCAATCCCTACTGAGCAAGGCTGCCCTTCTTCAAATACCGGGCATTTAGTAATATACCAGTTTCCCTTTTCCTCCGGCATATAATTAATGAAACGACTCATAAACCACATGGCCTTCGGGAAGGAGACGATGTTATGATCCAAAATATTCTGGAAGCCGGCCTCTAAGTCTACCTGACCATCCGGTGACACCTCTGCAATTCCATCATTCAGCCATTCTTGCTGCATTGTCAGCATATTGGTAACCGATTCCAGCTGCACATTTGCCTTACCGCCAAGACCTCCGGTCCAGTCTTCCCCATACTCCGCCATAGCCAGCCACAGCCAGTCTGTTCCACCGGTATCCACCGATGTCCAGTACTTACCTTCCTCATTCACAGCATCGACATAACGCTTACCCAAAGCTTCATAATCATCCCAGGTAACAACCGCATCGACATCTTCCTGTGTAATTCCATACTCTTCGAGAACCGCCATGTTATAATACATAACCGTTGCACCGACATGGAAATCCACTCCGTAATAGTGACCATCTTCACCCTGATAGGTTTCCAGTCTTGACTGTACCATGTCATCCTTGTAATCCTTTATCGCATCATCCAGCGGATACAGCCATTCATCCTCACCCTTTACCACGTTTGGGAACTGACCGGCCTCTACGTCGCAGATATCCGGCGCCCCTGTTCCTGCCTGCAGTGACATCAGCAGCTTATCATGCATATCCGCATATGGATAAGTGGTTGCCGTTAACTCGATTTGGTCATTTGGATTCTCAGCATTCCATTTTTCTACCATCTCGCCGTAAAACGCTGCATGTGCATCCACAAACGTCCACAATTCCAGATGTGTACCACCAGAATCCCCATAGGTAGACACCACCGGTTCATCTTCTGTTGACGTCTCCGTACCAGATCCGGAAGCTGATTCCCCTGAGCTTCCTGTAGAAGAACCGCAGCCTGAGACGCAGCCCATTACCATTGCCGCACACAATAGTGTGCTAATCACTTTCTTTTTCATCCTATTACTCCCTCCTAATTCTTTCAGATGTTTTGGTAGAAGATTTTTTTTTTACGAACTGCACTTTCAATTACCGTATCTTATTGGATATTCCGTACAATTTTTACGCTCTATGTATCTTCTGTTTGTAGATTATCACAATCCAAAAGCTATGTAAATATATTTTTCTAAATTATTTTAGATTTTACTATACATTTACATTATTTTGGCAATTATGTTTAAATCAAGCCGTTTATTTTGTTTATTTTTTCTTTCAAAACAGACTTGACATATTATTTTTTATGTATTTTTTTCACTTTTCTCTTTTAGCCCTTTGAATTTCGCTTTTATTTTAGAAAAATGTCATTTATTTTATTTTTTTGTATATTCCTTGTTGTGTCGCCATTTGTCTACGCATAAATTATTTTAATTCTTTATACTTTTTATTTTTTTTATTGACAAGGAACAACTTTTGCTGTATGATAAACAATGTCTTCAGGAAAGACAGTCTGTATCAGATAGATTTGTTCTCATTGATTGACATGCGATAGTGGCGTAGTTGGTAACGCGCGACCTTGCCAAGGTCGAGACCGCGGGTTCGAGCCCCGTCTATCGCTTTCAAGCACAGGAAAGACTTCCAGGAGTTTCTGGAAGTTTTTTTTTGCTCTTTTTTAGATTTTTCAATGTTTCTTTCAATGAACTTACAAGATGCCGGATGCGTAATTCGCCAGAGATTCTTGCAAGATAGCGAGCACGAAGTTTATTTGCAACAATTTGCGGCAATTTCAAGCAACGGTGTGAGTTTGTGGTTTTCATGTCTGTAATGTTTCCATCACGGTCTAATGCCCGGTCAAGAACAAATACATCATCCTGTGAAAGTGCATTTTCATAAATACCGCATATATCTTCCGGTATTGCTCCAGTAAGTGCAGATAGTAAAAATAATTCATAATAAATGGATTCCTTTACCATAGGCAGATTCAAGAAGTAAGAAATCTGCTCTCTTGTCCATGTTTCTTGAAATGGCTTGGCAATTCTTGCACTCTCTACTTTCACGCATGGATTATCCAGATTGCATTCCATGATGCAGTCAGCATACTGGAAAATGAGTGACAGGATGTTCTTGATCTTATTTGACGTAGCAGGCGCATATCGTTCGCATGTCTCATTAAAATATAACCGGATATGACTTACAGTAATCGCATGAATTTCTTTGTCGCCAAAAACAGGTTCTATATAACGACTGTAGTATGAGACATAGGTTCCATAGGTGGACTTTGCATACTTCGATTTGCTTCCTGCCAGATATTCCTCTGCGGCTTTGGGAAAAAATTTTTGTGAGGTGAGAAGGAATGGAACGAATTAACCAGAGAACCAATCATTTACTTGGAGAGAATATAAAGAAGTTGCGGACGAAAAAAGGTCTGTGTAACAAAGATGTCGTTGCACAGTTACAGTTGCATGGTGTCGAAATAACCACTGGTACGTATAGTAAGGTAGAAATGGACTTGAATAATCCCAGCGTTGACTTATTGATTGCCCTGGCGGATATCTTGGAGTGTGACTTCAATGCGTTTTTTACAAGAGATAATTAGCAATTGCCGCTAAAAGGTTATCATAAGAATAAAATAATTCAGCTTTAGGATTTTAGATACATATTAAAGTAGTGCATGATTAGGGTGTAGATTCCTGATATTTATAAAATTATGCTAAAAGAACAATAACTGCTATAGACATTATTCGACATTGTTTTGCAAAATATATTATATAATTAATCCAAATCAAATTAATTTTACAAATAATTGATTTGGATTTTTTATTTTGGGCCGTGACCCTGTTGAGCACGCGAAGCGTGCGAAATATAAACCACCCGCTATGCGGGTGCGCGATGATTGTTATACAAAAAAATCACCTTTCCGTTATAATCAGGTTGTTCAAGCCGATT
>JAEWCQ010000020.1 GCA_023390555.1 Bacillota bacterium
TATCATTGGAGGCTGGGAGGAAGACTTCAATGGAAACGGCCGTTCGGACCGGGATGAGATTGCAGAGCTTATTTTTTCGCCGGATTATCTGAATATGAATCTGGTACGCTATAACATCGGCGGAGGCGAAAACCCAAGTCATGACCACATAAAACGTGTGGAAGCACAGATCCCCGGCTGGAAAACAAGTGAAGACAGCGAACTTGATCCGACAGCAGATACTAATCAGATCTGGTTTTTAGACCAGGCGAATACCTATCGGAAAGACGATGTCATCAATGAGGTATTCTCGAATTCGCCGCCGTATTACATGACAAAAAGCGGTTGTTCAACGGGAAATTTCAGTTCTTCAAAAAATAATCTGAATGATGATGCCTATGAGGAGTTCGCGGATTATCTGACCGAAGTGACGGCGTATCTGGACAATCACCTAAAGACTGCATACGGAACGGGAATAGACTATATTGAGCCGATAAACGAACCGGATACCTCGTACTGGGGAGCCGGAAGCACAAAGCAGGAAGGCTGTCATTTTGATCCGGGCGAATCGCAGAACGAGATCTACACGGATGTACAAAACTCCTTATTGGAAAAGGGACTTTCGGATATCAAACTGACCGGTACGGATGAGACCAGCGTGGATCATGCCATCAGCTCGTTTAACAGCTTATCCCAGAGTGTGAAAACGAGTTTATCTTCCATCAGTACCCATACATATGGTTCATCAAACAGAGAGGTACTGAGTGATCTGGCTGCATCCTACGACAAAGATCTCTGGATGTCAGAGGTGTGTTATGGTGCTGACGGACACAATCCGGATTCGATGAGCAATACAAATTCGGGCAGCTTCAGCGACAGCATTTTGCAGGATCTTAAGACACTCGGAACCTCTAATTGGGTGGACTGGCAGGTAGTAGACAGCGAGTATGAGTGCCTCCAGACCGATTCCAACTGGGGATTGATTCATGCGGTTTATGAAAGTGACGGACCGGTTGCCGATTATCACACGAACCTGGTCGATGAAAACGGAGATGCGAAAGAGGGCGTTCCGTCCTATGGAACCTGGCATATTACCAAGCAGTTCTACACGCTGATGCAGTACAGTAAATACATCAAGGCCGGCTACACGTTCATTGATATTGACGATGACAATATGGTGGCAGCTCTTTCACCGGATAAAAGCGAGCTTGTCATTGTTGTTTCAAACAGCGGAAGTACGGCAAAGAATAAACGCCTTGATCTGAGTGCATTTTCCAATATTGCACAGGTCAAAGAATACCGTACCTCAGATACCGAAAGCTGTGAAGAAGTGGCAGCAGATCCGGTAAACGGGGGAATCTTATCTATTTCTTCACCGGCATCATCTGTCTCTACCTATGTAATACAGGGAAATGGTTCGATGATAAGTGATAATGCATACATCACAAAAACCAATTCCGGTGTGGTGACAACGGCGGATACGGTTGCCTGCAATGCGTCCGAAGTTGGGAAATTCGCATATACCGGAAGCTGGAGCAGAAAGACTTCACAAAGTGGTTCTTATAAAGCAGATACACAGAGTACATCCGTTGCAGGCGATACGGTTAGCTATACGTTTGAAGGCAATCGGGCCATTATCAAGGGAACCAGAAGTACGCAGGGCGGAAAAATCAGCTATACCATTGACGGAGGAACTGTGGCGGAAGTGGATACCAGTGCGACAGCGACGTCCTATGGGCAGGTGCTGATTGATACCGGAGAGCTGGGAAGCGGAACCCATACAATACAGATGCAGGTATTGCAGTCAGACAGCGCAGGTACAACGGTTGCGATAGATGCAGCGGAAGTATATCATGGAACGATTGAAAAGAAGGCACAGACACCATCGGTTGCAGGCGTCAGCGTATACGATACCACCGCCGCTGTTTCGTTCAATGAAATCGACAATGCCTCCTCTTATACCGTACGTTTCGGGACAACAGAAGATACGGCGTCCTGGAATGAGGAAGATAAGGTAACCGGGCAGTCCTCACCGATTGCAATTACAGGGCTTTCGACCGGAACAACCTATTATTTTACAGTTGAGGCGAATGTGGAAGGTCAGTCAGCTGCCGCGTCGGAGGTCTATGAGGCAGAACTGGAGGCAAACGATTCTCCGTATCTTTATTTCGTGGATGCAGGCGTATCGGACCCGCTGGATACCTCTTTGATTTCTCCGGGAATTTATCAGGGAAACCTGGAACAGGCATATGGAAAAGATACTGCAACAGGAAAACTGTGGGGCTATGACAGCTCAGTTGCAAGCGGCGGCAATGGAGGAACCGGAATCTGGAGCAGTGTTCGTACCGACGATCAGGATACGGTAGGAAAGGGACTGACCTATCAGTTTGAGTTAGAGCCCGGTACGTATCTGGTTGATATAGGAGCATACGATCCGTGGAGTAACAGCGGCCGTTTGGAAGACATTGTCGTTCAGGACAATACGGTCAAGGCCGCCATGGTACCGACAGCAAAAACAACGGTTTCCTGCAAGGCAGTGGTTGGCGAAGACGGGATTCTGACAGTAAAGGCAGTACGTTCGTCCGGAAATACAAGTCAGTATACGGATCCTTTGATCAGTTATATTGCAGTCCGGGCATACAGTGACGATGCGATTGTCGGAGTACAGACACCGGATGCCATAAGTACGGTGAAAGATAAAACACCGGTGCTTCCGTCACAGGTGACCGTGGAAAAAGCCGATGGAACGACAGCAGCTGCAAATGTCACCTGGGATACAAAGGATGTGAATTTTTCTACGGTATTTTCTTCCGTAACAGTGGAGGGAACAGTAGCCGGCGTACAAATACCAGTTACGATGCAGGTATATGTAGCACCTGCGAATCTGATCTACTATATTGATTCAGGTAGCACCTCTGCACAGTCTGTCATATATCGGGCATTTGCTTCCACGTTCGATTTGTCAAATGACAGTGCGGATCAGACGTATGCGGAAGGTTCCTGGGGCTATGATGCAGACGGCGCATCCATCTATGGAACCACATCATCCGATCCTTATACGACCGGCTTATATGCAGGAAGCAATAAGACATTAACCTATACCTTGCCGCTTGAAACGGGTGACTATGATGTGACCGTCGGTCTTCATGAATGGTGGGGAGTGACACGGCCAATGACCGTAAGCGTGTCTTATGAGGATGCAGACGGCGAAACAACAGCATTGAGCAGTGTGGATGTGACGGTAAGCAAGAGTTTGTCCTCTACGTCCGTCAATCTCTCGGCATCTCTGCCGGAGAACGCAAAGAATCTGATCGTGTCTGTCAAGAAAAACGGCAGTTCCGATCCGGTTATAAGCTGGGTGGCGGTGGCGAAGACCGTGCAGAAAACGGCAAAAGAAAAATTGCAGAGCCTTTACGGGGAATATGAAGCTTTGGATTTGGCGGACTATACGTCAGATACTGCTGGTGCACTGGAAACTGCCTTAAAACAGGCACAGACGGTACTGGCAGACAATGACTCGACGGATTCTGATTATGATACGGCGAGGACTGCGTTAGAACAGGCAAAGGCAGGTTTGGTGTACAATCCGGACACGCCGGTTGAAGTGACAGGAACCATTGAAAGACAGGTCACCTACGTCGGCAAGCAGCCGGAACTTCCGCAGACAGTAACGGTCAGAACAAGAGGCGGCGAGGAAAAAGAGGCAGAGATTACATGGAATGAAAGTAAGGCTTCTGCTTTGAACAAGGCATATTATTCTTATACGGTAAAGGGCAAAGTCACAGGCACCGGTCTGGCGGTGAAGGCAACCGTCGAAGTGATTCCGCAGGATCTGGAATACTTCATTGACTGTGGTACAGCATCTGCGGATTCTGCCGCTTATGATGCCGTAAAGGATGCAGCAGATTTAAAAAATGAGGTTTCGGATCAGCTTTACTCGCAGGGCAGTAAATGGGGTGTTGTCGCCGGATATGATAATTATTACAGAGATGCTGCGGCCACGGATAAATTCGAAACCGGCTATTATGGAAAGAATACCGCAGGAAAAGAAAATGGGTATGCGTATAAACTGACTCTGGATCAGGGAATCTATAGTATAATGGTAGCGTCCCATGAGTGGTGGACGGGACCGCGTACTACCATAGTAAGCGCATCCTATACTGATGCACAGAGTCAGAATGTAACGTCATCGATCAGCGATGGAATTTCCGTATATACCAGTGTGAAAAATTCTGCGGATAACGGAACACTCGTAGTAACAAAGGACAATACGGAAGTTACCTTAAATATCTATGCATCGACCGATGCGGGAGCGACCGTATCATTCATAGGCGTGAACAAATTATCCGATTACATGGTAACTTCGATACAGGTAACACCGCCGTCCAAAACGATTTATAATTACAATGAAGAATTCGATACATCAGGTATGAAAGTCATCGCAACCTATACCGATCAATCGGTAAATGAAGTTCCGCTTTCCAATGTCAATATAATAGGCTATGATAAAACCAAGCCCGGAAAGCAGACGATAACGGTAGAGTATGCGGGAGCAACGGCTGCATTTGATGTAACGGTCAATGAGAAACCGGTGACAGTCGGACAGGTGACAGGAGCTGCGGTAACGTCTGTTTCTGATAAGCAGTTAAAGCTGACATGGAAGACGGTCAGCGGCGCGACCGGATATGAAGTTTACCGAGCAACCGCGAAAAACGGAACCTATCAGAAAATAAAAACACTTTCATCTACAAGTTATGCGGATACGGGCGTAACAACCGGAGAGACTTATTACTATAAGATACGGGCCTATGTCACATCGCAGGGAAAGAATACTTACGGAGAATTTTCTTCGTCAGTATCGGCAAAGGCTGTCCCGGCAGTAACATCTGCTGTAGTAACATCCGCAGCATACAATCAGTTGAAAGTGACATGGAAGAAGATCAGTGGAGCGACCGGATATGAGATTTACCGCTCAACTGCAAAAAACGGAACCTATCAGAAGATCAAGACGCTTTCATCCACAAGTTATACGGATAAGAGTGTAACAACCGGAAAAACTTATTACTATAAGATCAAAGTATATAAGACAATAAGCGGGAAAAAGGTTTATGGAGCATATTCTTCCGCTGTTTCTGCAAAAGCAGTACCTGCAAAAACAAGTGCTGCACTTAAAAAAGAATCGTCGACAAAGCTTAAAATCAGCTGGAAAAAGGTATCCGGTGCAAGCGGGTATGAAATCCAGTATGCAACAAAGAAGGATTCCGGCTATCAGACATTGGCTGCCATCAAAAAAGGGAGTACGACTTCTTACACAAAGACAAACCTGAAAAAGGGAAAGACCTACTATGTGAAAGTTCGTGCATACCGTACCGTAAACGGTAAAAAAGTATACGGCAGCTGGTCAACCGTGAAATCCTTGAAATTAAAATAATGGAGGATATAATAGTATGAAGACAAAATTAGAGTGGCTGAGCGATCCTACCGTTTTTGCTGTAAACAGACAAAAGGCACATTCTGATCATAAATACGATATCCATAGACAAGACGACGAAAAGAACCCTTTGGGTTCTTTTCGCCGTTCCCTGAATGGAGCCTGGTATTTTTCTTATGCCGAAAAACCTGCTGACAGACAGGCAGATTTTTATCAGATGGATTACGATGTGACAGGGTTTGACCGGATTAACGTTCCTGGGCATATCCAGATGCAGGGCTATGATCGCTGTCAGTATATCAACACCATGTATCCATGGGACGGCAGAGAGGCAATGCGTCCACCTCAGGTATCGATGGAATATAATCCCGTTGGGAGTTATGTGACATTTTTTGATTTGCCCAAGCAGATGAAGGGCAAGCGCACGTTTGTTTCCTTTCAGGGCGTGGAAACAGCCATGTACCTGTGGCTGAACGGCAAATTTATCGGGTATGCGGAAGATGCGTTTACGCCTTCGGAATTTGAACTGACGGAAGTCCTGCAGGAAAAAGACAACAAGCTTGCAGTAGAGGTCTACAAGAGAAGCAGTGCAAGTTGGATTGAAGATCAGGATTTCTGGCGCTTTTCCGGCATCTTCCGGGAGGTATATCTGTATGCATATCCGGATATGCATGTGGAGGATCTGTTCCTTCATGCGGATCTCGACCAAGACTACAACAGCGGTCTGTTTACAGCGGAACTTTCATTGACCGGGAATCTGACCGGGACGGTGCAGGCGAAGCTTTTGGATTGTGAGAATCGCTGTGTCTTCCATGCCTGTGAAGCAATTACAGGAGCAGATATGGCTATAAAAGGAACGCTGGAACAGGTGAAAAAATGGAGTGCTGAGGCACCGAATCTGTATCGGTTTGAAATTGAATTACTGGACACAGAAGGAAATCTTGTTGAGTTTATAAAACAGAACGTGGGATTCCGTAAATTTGAGCTGATCGACGGTATCATGTGTCTGAATGGAAAACGAATCCTTTTTAAGGGAGTCAACCGCCATGAATTTGATTGCAGATTGGGACGCGCAATTACGGAAGAAGATATGCTCTGGGATATCCGGACATTAAAACGGAATAATATCAATGCGGTTCGTACGTCTCACTATCCGAACCACACAAGATGGTATGAGCTGTGTGATGAATATGGAATTTATCTGATTGATGAGGCAAATCTGGAGAGCCACGGTTCCTGGCAGAAAATGGGTGAGAGTGAACCATCCTGGAATGTTCCGGCATCACTTCCGGAATGGAAGGACTGTGTCGTGGACCGTGCGGTTTCCATGCTGGAACGCGATAAAAACCATCCGAGTATCTTACTCTGGTCCTGCGGAAATGAATCCTATGCAGGAGCGGATATCCTTGCGATAAGCGATTATTTTCACAGAAGGGATGCCTCCCGGATCGTGCATTATGAGGGCGTTTGCTGGAACAGAGCATTTGATGAAATCAGTGATATCGAGAGCCGGATGTATGCAAAGCCAAAAGAGATAGAAGCATATCTCATGGGGGAACATACGAGACCATACATCAGTTGTGAGTATATGCACGCCATGGGAAATTCCTGCGGCGGGATGAGTTTTTATACCGATTTGGAGGAAAAATACGCGGATTATCAGGGCGGATTCATCTGGGATTATATCGACCAGGCCATTTTAGTGACAGATGAAACGGGAAAAGAGCGCCTGCTCTACGGCGGCGATTTTGATGACCGTGCGACCGATTATGGATTTTGTACGAATGGAATTGTATATGCAGACCGCAGGGTTTCACCAAAGATGCAGGAAGTGAAATATCTGTATGCGAATGTCAAGCTGTCGGTAAGCGAACAGGAGGTTATCATTGAAAATCAGAATCTGTTTGCGGATACCTCCGCTTACCGGTTTGTATTTTCCGTAAAACGTGAGGATGCCTGTGTTAGTCAGCTGGTAAAAACGGTCGCTGTACAGCCGGGTGAAAAAAAGATTGTTCCGTTTGAATTGCAGATTCCGGACCAGGAGGGGGAATATATCTGTGCGGTTTCCATGCAGCTGGCATCCGATACCATATGGGCGGGGGCTGGTTACGAAATCGCATATGGACAGTATACGGCAGGGCGGTGGAGCAATCACACGGAAAATAGGCAGGAAACAGCTGCCGTGCAAACCGATATGGCAGAAACAGAGAAAAAGGAAAATGGGATGAAAATTATATACGGAGATGTCAATATCGGTGTACAGGGAGCAGGATTTGAAGCGCTGTTTTCCAAAAGTGAGGGCGGAATTGTTTCACTGCGGTATGATGGAACGGAATACATTACCCGTACGCCGAAGGTCTCTTTCTGGCGTGCGACAACGGATAATGACCGGGGTATGGGAAGCACCTTTGCAATGGCACAGTGGCTGGCTGCAAGCCTCGGACAGCGTCAGATCGGCAGTCTGTTTGAGGTAACGGAAGAGGCAGATGCCGTGCGGCTGGTCTTTGTATTTGAGACAGGCTCTGTTCCTTCTTTTCAATTCCGCGTCAGTTACCGTGTACGGTCAGACGGAAAAATCGAGGTCACGATTTCCTATCCGGGAGTAGAAGGAATCTCGAATCTGCCGTTGTTTGGTATTGATTTTAAATTGAAAAAGGAATATCAGAATGTTTCCTATTATGGATACGGACCGGAGGAAAATTATGTGGACCGCAGGTGCGGTGCAAGGCTTGGAACGTATCAGTATACAGCACAGGGAAATTTCTCAGAGTATCTGGTTCCGCAGGAATGTGGAAACCGGACCGGTATACGCTGGATGTATGTGGATAACGGCAGAGGAGAGGGACTTAAATTTTCTGCGATAACGAAGCCGTTTGAAGGAAGCGTGCTGCCATATAGTGCTTATGAACTGGAACAGGCCCTGCACCGGGAGGAGCTTCCATCCGTAGAATACAGCTGGGTTCGTATTCTTGCCGCGCAGATGGGGGTCGGCGGTGATGACAGCTGGGGAGCGCCGGTTCATGAGGAGTATTGTATTCCGGCTAAATACCCGATGGAAATGACATTTTTTATCTCAAAAATATGATATAATAGGAAAAGGAAAATGATACATTGGGGGGAATCGTTTGGTAGAATATTGTAAAGTGCTCATTATTGATGATGAGTTTATCATGCGGCAGGGCTTGAAGCATATTATCGATTGGGAAAAAGAAGGCTTCGAGCTTGTCGGTGAGGCATCAAATGGAAAAGAGGGGCTGGAGTTAATTGAAAAGCTGCATCCGCATATCATTCTTTGCGATATTGTGATGCCGATCATGGACGGTATGGATTTTTCCAATATGGTACAAAAAATGTACCCGAATATCCAGATTATTATATTGAGCGGGTATGACAATTTTGAATACGTCAAAAATACACTTTTAAGCGGCGCAGTGGATTACATTCTAAAACCGACGTTAAATCCCGAGGAATTAATTGCTGTGCTGCAGAAGACCGCACGAAAGATCCCTGGAATTTCGATGCGAAAGGAAGCATCTTTTAGTAAAAAGAAGTTTCTGGAGCGTTATCTGCTGGGATTTGAGGAATCTCTGGATTCGAGATTGTTCGAAGCGTATTTTGTACACACCTATTACCGGGTCATAGCTTTTGTGGTTCGTGGAAGGAATGGAAAAGGAAAGGATACGTCATCTCTGCTTTGTGAACATGCAGAGAATTTCGTCGAAAAGATGACGACAGGGAAGGGCTTCTTTTTGATCCTTCAGGAGGAAATTGCCTGTATCATCCTGAATTTCAGTGCCGCGCAGGAAGCACTTGTGATGGAAGGATTAGAGAAGCTGTCAGAGCAGATGACACTGATTGATCCTTGCTTTTTTGCGGTCTGCGGCCGGAATCTGACCCAGATGCAGGGTCTACGGGAATGCTATCAGTCAGAGATTCTGCCGTTTGTCACAAGAGCATTTTACAATGAAAATCTGCATTTAAAAGTATTAAAGGAGGCAGAGGAGTACGGGGAATACCGGGAAAAGTTTGATTACAGCCGTTATTCGGGACTGCTGACCGGACAGCATTATATGGAAGCACTCGATCTGCTTGAAACATATGTGGAACATGCAGTTGCAAACAGTATGGATGAGTATCGCCTGAAAAACCAGACCAAAAATATGCTGTACAATTATCTGGAATATCTGGAACCGAATGATCCGGATGGGGAGCAGCTGCGCTATCAGTTCTTTAAAGAGGTGGATGAGACGGCTTATGCCGCACAATTTTTGGCCGCTTTTTCCGGAATTGTGGAGAAACTGCGTGGTCTGCTAAAAAAGGAGCCGGGCAGAAGCGACAAAACAATCAAGCAGATTTTGTCCTACATATGCAGCAATTATAATCAGGAACTGGATCTTGCAGAGATTGCAAAGGTATTCAATTTTAATTATTATTATCTTTCCGCTTATTTTAATCAGCATATGAAGGAGAGCTTCAGTGACTATTTAAACCGGATTCGGATTGAACAAGCCTGTAAAATGCTGCGTGAGAACCGCTTATCCATTTCGCAGATCAGCGGAGCGGTCGGTTATTCCGACCATAGTTATTTTTGCAGGGTATTTAAAAAGGTTACGGGAGAAACGCCATCTGCATGGAGACGGGAGAGCCGATAATGCGCGGGAAAAAATTATATAGCAGAAGTCTTAGCTTTCGTATCTTGTGTACGGTTATTCTGGGAATTATCTGCGTGACGTTGGCAGTGACGGGTATCATTGTACAAATTTCAAAGAGCATTTTTGTGGATACCTACGGACAGTCTCAGGAAAAGGTATTTGTCCAGATCGAAGAGGATTTAAACCACTATCATGAGAATCTGATGAACATATGCAGTGCAATTGACACCAGCTGGGCATTTCGGTTATATTTCGGGGAGGATTCTGACAAAATTGACAGCCAGATGTCGTTTCAGACCATCTACCAGATGAAGAAGGACATCAAACAGTCAATTGCTTCCGATGCAAATGATATGAGTGTGATGGTGATTGGCATGGAAGACCAGTCCTTTATTAACCGTGCTGAGACGATTACATTAGATAATGATGAAATAAGGGCGAGTGAAGCGGCGAAAAAAGCGCTTGCAAATACAGGAACCATTCAGTATGTTTATGCGGACAGCGGATTTACCGCAACAACAAGAAACTCTCCGGTATTGATAGCAGCGAAAGCACTCACATATCTGGATTCGAATGAGTGTTATGCCATCGTGTTTTTCACCATGAAGGAGTCGGATGTAGAGAATTTTTATAACTATTTTGTTTCGGATGCGACCAGTTTTTATCTGCTGGATGATGAGAATCAGGTGCTCTCCTCCAATGACAAGGCTAATCTGGGCAAAAAAATGGACGCATCCTGGCTGGTAGCAGAAGAGGACAGCGAAGATATTCCGCTGCGTCGTTCTCTGAAAGATCAGAAAGAACTTCTGTCCGTGATGCAGGTTGTACTTCCCTATTACAACTGCAGAATCTATGGGGTTATTGATAACAATAAGGCATTGAACCGGCTTTATAATATTCCGCAGATTGTCGCAATCTGTGCAGGAATTGCGATGGTGGTGCTGGCCGTAATTCTGGTACTGATCAAACAGGCCACCCGGCCGTTGTCCGTGCTTGCCAGTAAGATGACGGAAATAAGGGACGGTGATTTTGACCAGTATATGGAAGTAAGCGGGCCGGAGGAGGTACGAGAACTCGCCATTACGTATAACTATATGCTCAAGGATCTGGAAAAATATGTGGATCAGCTGATGAAAACACAGCAGGAAAAACGAAAGTCTGAGATTAAGGCATTGCAGATGCAGATCAATCCGCACTATGTATATAATACACTTGCCAGCATCAAGTGGCTGATCTGGCAGGGAGATACCGAAAAATCGACAAAGACCATTGATGCATTTATCTCATTGCTGCGCAATACGATCAGCAATACAGATGAGTTTATTACGGTCAGACAGGAGATTGAAAATCTTGAAAATTATATCCTGATCAACAATACAAGGTACGGAGAAAAGGTAAGGGTAGAGTTTTATGTGGTGGATGACTGCGCGGAGTATCTGCTTCCCAAGATGATTTTACAGCCTTTTGTGGAAAATGCTTTTTTTCATGCATTTCCGGGTGATCAATACGGTTCCATCCAGATTTTTTTCAATACGGACGGAAAGCAGATGAAGATTCAGATCCAGGATGACGGCGTCGGTATGGATGCGGAATGTCTGAAAAGTCTGACCGGTGCGAAGAAGAGAAATAAAACGGAACATTATTCCGGGATTGGAATTAATAATGTGGATGAACGCTTAAAACTGATTTATGGTGTGGATAACGGCGTCAATATTACAAGTGTAAAGGACCGCGGAACGACCGTACAGATTCGGATACCCATCAAATCGGAAGGAGAAGGATAGGATGAAGATTCGATATGCCTCAATGGATGATTTGGCAGCGATAGCTGAAATAGAAGCAAAATGCTTTCCGGCGGCGGAAGCTGCGGAAAGAGAAGTCTTTGAAAAGAGGCTTG
>JAEWCQ010000026.1 GCA_023390555.1 Bacillota bacterium
TCGCTGCCAGTATACTGGCAAAGAAGAAGACGTTTTGGAAAAGAACGAGATGGTACGGTTCCGTTATCGTGACATGATGAAACGCTTCGATGGATTTGAATTCGATTAAGCAGGAGAACAAAGCGCATAGAGAGGAATCTCAAATGCGCTTTTTCTCTATAAAAATGAAAGAAAAAGAGGGCTTCCTGAAGTTTGCAGCTTGGGAGATGCGGATGATAAAAGCTTTACGATTTAAGGATAGAACGCTGGAGTGTACGAAGTACACTTTTGCTCCAGCAGAAAATAAGGAAAGGATACGCTGTATTGCTAAATTTGAATAGCAATTTTTATAAACAACATAGCAATTGAGAAAATTGTTACGTGAAAAATGGTGTGATAATATACATACATAAGGCACAAGACAAAAATAGGAGGAAGCAAAAATGAAAAAGAACGTCTTATGTGTAATGTTAGCTGCCGCACTGGCGATATCCATGACGGCATGTGGGGGAAATGGAAATAACAGCAGCTCCAAGGATGGACAAAGTGCATCCAATGAAGCGTCGGAAACATCTGACAGCGCGGGTTCCGGAGACGGAGAGAACACCTTAACCGTGTGGGCATGGGATCCCAGCTTCAATATTAATGCAATGAAGAAGGCAGAAGCGATTTATCAGAAGGATCATCCGGATTTTAAACTGAACATCATAGAGACTCCATGGGATGATGTCCAGACAAAAATCACAACAGCGGTGACCTCGGGGCAGTTGGATACACTTCCCGATATTGTGCTGATACAGGACAGTGCGTTTCAGAAGAATGTGATGAATTATCCGGATGCTTTCGCTGATTTGACAGATACCTCCATTGATTTTTCTCAGTTTGCGGAAGCAAAGGTGGGATATTCTTCCGTGGATGGAAAACACTATGGTGTTCCGTTCGACAATGGTGCAGTCATCGGATGTTACCGAACAGACATTTTAGAGCAGGCGGGCTATACCGTAGATGATTTTACGGATATCACTTGGGATGATTATATGGTAAAAGCAAAAGACGTGTTGGAGAAGACGGGAAAACCATTGCTTTCCGGTGTCGGAAATGGAGACTCAGACCTTCTGCTTTCCATTATGCAATCTGCAGGCGGCAGTCTTTTTGAAGAAGATGGCAGTGTCAATATTGCAAAAAATGAGAAATTGAAGGCTGCGATCGAAGTATACAAAGAGCTGGTTGATTCAGGGGTGCTCGTAGAAGTAAACGATTGGGATCAATACATATCAAGTCTGAATAATGACACGGTGGGAAGTACGATTGCAGGCTGCTGGATTATGGGATCCATTCAACAGGCAGAAGATCAGTCTGGAAAATGGGCAATTACCAATATGCCCAAACTAGATGGAGTAGACGGTGCAACGAATTATTCAAACAGTGGCGGCGCAAGCTGGGCAGTTACTTCAAACTGCAAAAATGTAGAGCTTGCCAGTGACTTTCTTGGAAGTACTTTTGGCGGCAGTGTGGAATTCTGGGAGCAGGTGCTTCCAAGCGGAGCATTGTCCACCTATCTCCCGGCAGCAAAGAGTGATATCTATGGTGAACCAAGTGAATTCTTTGGAAACGAACCGATTTTTGACAAGATTACTGAATATGCAGGAAAAATTCCGGCAAGTACCACAGGCGTATACTATTATGAAGCACGGGATGCGATTGCAACTGCGGTTACGAATGTAATAGGAGGAGCCGATATTGACAGCGAATTGCAGACGGCAGAGGATACGGTAAACTTTGCAATGGGCAAATAGAACATAGATGCAAAAGGTGCGGCTCGCGGTTTGTGCTTCGTAGCTGCACCTTTGTACTTGAAGGAGACTGTTGAAGTGAAAAGAAAAAGAATTACACTGAGCCAAAAACAGAATATCAACGGGTGGTCGTTTCTGACCCCTGCGGTTCTGCTGATTCTATTTATGAATTTTGTGCCAATGATCCGAAGTCTGATTCTCTCTTTAAAGACAGGAATTGGCGCGGATATGAAATTTGTGGGACTGCATAATTATCTTCGTATTTTCCAGGATGGGGTATTTTTACAGGCATTAAAAAACAATTTCTTTTATCTGATTATTCAGGTACCGATTATGCTGGTGCTTGCTCTGATTTTGGCATCCGCATTAAATAAAAAAGACTTAAAATGTAAGGGGATTTTCCGTACGGCAATCTTTCTGCCGTGTGCCACAACGCTGGTTTCGAGCGCTTTGATTTTCCGATCCCTGTTTGCAGTGGATGGATTTGTAAATACACTCCTCATACAGTTGGGGATTTTAGATACAGGCTATAACTTTTTAGGGAATGCCATGAGTGCGAAGATGATTATCATTTTCGTGCTGGTCTGGAGATGGACCGGCTATAATATGGTCTTTTATCTTTCCGCATTGCAAAATGTTGAGTATTCCATATACGAGGCGGCTAAAATTGACGGAGCATCTTCGCTGCAGACATTCTGGAAAATAACAGTTCCGCTGCTCAAGCCAACGATTCTTTTGACAACGATTATGTCAACAAACGGAACGCTGCAGTTATTTGATGAGTCCGTAAACTTAACAAACGGCGGGCCGGCAAATGCCACAATCACAATGTCGCATTATATCTATAATGCGTCATTCAAATATGTTCCTAATTTCGGATATGCCGCAGCGATGTCCTATCTGATTCTTATTCTGGTAGCTATTCTGGCATTTGTACAGTTGAAAGTAGGTGATAAGCGTGATTAGAAAAACCAAATCGGCAGGTCTTTATCTTTTCCTCATTCTTATTTCGTTTATTTCCGTTTTCCCGTTGTGCTGGATGGTAATTGCGGCGACGAATCGCAGTATAGATGTGGTAAAAGGAAGGATATTCCCCGGGGGATATCTGATTGAAAATTTTCGGAAATTGACGGCGACAAATAATGTGAGCGGGGCATTGATTAATTCTTTTAAGTACGCAATTGTATTGACCCTTGCTGCGCTGGTCATTTGTTCTTTGGCTGGATATGGATTTGAAATTTATCATGATAAGGTGAAAGATAAGATTATGAGTATCATTCTGCTTGCAATGATGGTTCCGTTTGCGGCTACGATGATTCCGCTGTATCAGATGTTTTCAGAGGCAAAGCTGCTTAACAGTACGCTGGGTTTCATCCTCCCGACCATTTCGACACCTTTTTTGATTATGATGTTTCGGCAGAGTGCGAGGTCATTTCCGCATGATATTATTGAAGCTGCAAGAATTGATGGGTTAAGTGAAATCAGCATCTTTTTCCGCATGTTTATACCCACGATGCGTTCGACCTATGCAGCGGCGATGACTATTACATTTATGAGCGCATGGAACAGTTACTTGTGGCCCAAGGTCATTATGACGAATGATACTACAATGACAATGCCGATGCTGATTGCAAATCTGACATCCGGCTATTCAACGGATTATGGAATGCTGATGCTTGGAGTATGTATTTGTACGATACCAACGGTAATCATATTTTTCCTGCTGCAAAAGAGCTTTGCAGAAGGAATCACTGGAGCAGTGAAGTAGGGAAACGCAGAAGTATTATAAGGATAGGATTAAAAAAAGAAGTCTTGCGGCAGGAAGGAAAACCTCCTGAAACAGGACCTCTTTTTCGTTGGTATCAATCAATTTTTTGACGATACGCAGCTGGTGTCATACCGACATTTTTCTTAAATGAAGTGCAAAAAACACTTTCACATGAAAAACCGGTGCTGAAACAGATATCCTTTATGGAAATACGGGTATTTTTCAATAAATATTTGGCACTGCTGATTCTGGTATTGATCAGATATTCATGCGGAGTGAATCCCGTCTCCTTTTTGAAAATACGAATAAAATGATAGGGGCTTAACATTGCCCTGGCTGCCAGGGAGTTTATCGTCAGATCTTCTACAAAATGCTCATTGATATAGGTAATGGTATCTTCGATCACGTTGATATGGCTTTGCGTATTTGTATCAATTGGCATATAAAGAAGCATGGACGTCAGAATATCGGACAGGTATTTCGATAGGAGAGCTTCTTTTATGGATTCATTATCTGCAAATGTATGGTAAATTGTCTGCATTTTACCTATGATGGAGTTCGGGTCATGCATAGAAAAAATATTCCCCATATGTGAGGTGACTAAATTGTAATATGCTCTTGCCATCGGACCATCAAAATGGCACCAGATACATTCCCATCCGGTTGAGGTCCGGTATCCATGCGGTCTATAACAATCCAATAAAACAAAATGATTGGAAACGACCGTTTCCGTGCGGTCTTCAAAATTGACAGATAACTCTCCGGACTGGATATACATGAGAAGAAAGCTGTCATAAGAGTTTCGATATTGATGATATCCGGCCTCATATATAAAATGACCGGTGCTGATGGGATAAAAAAATGTGCTTCTGGCAGTAAGACTCGGAGAATAGATGTAATATTCAGAAAGTGTGGAAATATGTGGTTCGCAAGATTTCAAAATAACACCTCCGTAATTTTCAAAACATATAATATATTATAACGGGGAAAAAGGAAATAGCAAGAGCAATTTTGATAAATTAAGAGCAGATATGAGATCTAAAAGAGTGGAATTACAATACGGACAATTTCAGTGTGGGTCTTCCTGAATTTGTCGTGCAGAGTTACTGGATAAACAGGAAACTCTGCACGGCAGGATAACAACCCATTGAAACTGCTGGTTAAGCTTTAGTCTTTTACTAGCACTTTTTCAATTTTAGCGATGTACATCGTGTGGTAATCCTTTTCCGGATAAAACTCTTCGTCCAGACCGGCTTCCTGAAAATAATCCGGGGAGAACGGCTGTGCATAGAGCTTTTTGCATACAAATACCAGTCGGCCTTCTCCGAAATATGGAGTTTCGCCTTCGTATGCAACCGTTAAGTTTGATTTCGCGATTTTATCTTCCTCTCTGCCTGAAACGGTTCCAAGATATCCAAGTGTTTTACGGTAGGAATTATCCAGAACAGTCAGAGAAAAAGATTCCGAACTGTCTACAAATTCTTTGGTAAAACGGTGAGAACGGATCACCACGATCGCAACTTTCTGATCCCACATAATACCCATTCCGCCCCAGGAGGCAGTCATTGTATTCACTTTGTTATCTTTTTTGGCTGTAATCAGCATCCAGTCTTTTCCTATTAGTTGAAACGTATTCTCTGTAAGTACTTCCGGATTTACTTCTTTCATATCGATACACACCTTTCTTTTTTTCCTGTATTTCAGGCTTGCCGTGACAGATACTTTACAAACCCGATGGCAATAGTATAATATGAATAAATGTCAGGTTAAAGTATGCACTAAAATGTAAGATACTATCCAAAAGGAGAGTACTATGGACAAGTCAGTAAAAGTAGACGACAGACCAATTGAATACACATTATCCATCATTGGAGGAAAATGGAAGATTATCATTATGTTCTGGCTTTGGAAGAGCGGAACACTTCGTTACGGAGAACTGAAGAAATCCATCCGTAACATTACACATAAAATGTTGAGCAGTCAGTTAAAAGAGCTGGAAAACAGTGAGGTTATATTGCGGAAGGAATATCCGCAGGTTCCGCCAAAAGTGGAATATTCTCTGACGGAAAAGGGGATTTCCCTCATGCCGATCCTTTCGGAAATGTGTAATTGGGGGAAAATCAATCTTGGGTACGATCTGGAAGCTCCGGAGCAGGAAGGATAACAGGAGAGATTACATTTTAAACTGAGAGGTGTCATATGAATTACAAAATTGTTCCGATAGACAATTATTATAGGAAAGGTGTTTTTCATCATTTTACCGAAGATTGTAAATGTTCCACATGCATGACATCCAAAATAGATGTTTCCGCGCTCTACGCTTATTCGAAGAAGACGAATACCAAGTTTTATATTAATTTTTTATACTTACTCACAAAGGTCATAAATTCCAGAGAGGATTATCGCATGGCCTATCTTTATGAAACCCGGCAGCTGATTGTATATGACAAAGTAAATCCCACACAATATATTTTTCATGAGGATACCGAAACATGCACTCCCGTTTATACCGAATATTTTGCTGAATATAAGAAGTTTTATGATGCTTGTGAACGGGACATGGAAAGAGGCAGGCAGATGCAGGAGTATGGTTTGGACAGTGAGAATCATCCAAACTGGTTTGATGCATCTTATATTTCCTGGCTGAATTATGATGCATTGCATATCGAATTACCGGATGGGTATCTGTACTTTCTGCCAATTGTCAATTGGGGAAGATTTCAGGAGGAAAATGGAAAACAGATGATGCCCGTAACCGTACGGCTAAATCATGCGGTAGCGGATGGATATCTGGTGGCAAAAGTGTTCTTACTACTGAAGGATGCCATCGATGACTTTGTAAATGACGGAAGAAATGGTTTTTCTATCAGCAATTGAATGAATCCCATTGGATAAGAACGGAACAGCGAAACTATGTTCGAAAAATACGGGGAAAGAATTGACACCTATTGTAGAAAATGTTAGGGTAATAATACAGAAAACAATAGAAAAAGAGGTAGATTCATGACATCCTATGAGACGATGAACGACATGCAGCAGGAAGCTGTTTTCCATACGGACGGACCGCTTCTGATCCTTGCAGGGGCCGGTTCCGGCAAGACAAGAGTCCTGACGCACAGAACGGCCTATCTGATCGAAGAAAAAGGTGTGAATCCTTATAATATAATGGCAATTACTTTCACGAATAAGGCAGCGGGAGAGATGCGGGAACGAATTGATGCGATGGTTGGATATGGCGCAGAAAGCATCTGGGTATCCACGTTTCATTCTACCTGTGTACGTATTCTGAGAAGACATATAGACCGGATTGGTTTTGATACCAACTTTACGATTTATGATGGGGATGATCAGAAGACACTCATGAAAGATATCTGCAAACGTTTGGAGATTGATACGAAGATCTATAAGGAGAAGACGTTTTTGAATGCGATCTCTTCTGCCAAGGACGAGCTGATCAGTCCGGAAGCGTTCACGCTTCAGGCACAGGGGGATTATGCCAGAGTAAAGCAGGCGCAGGTTTACCGGGAGTACCAGGATAACCTGCGGAAAAACAATGCATTGGATTTTGATGATCTGATCATGAAAACCGTAGAGCTGTTTCAGACTGCGGAAGAAGTGCTGGACTATTATCAGGAGCGGTTCCGCTATATTATGGTGGACGAGTATCAGGATACGAATACGGCACAGTTCCAGCTGATTAAGCTGCTTGCGGGAAAATACAAAAATTTATGTGTGGTGGGTGACGACGACCAGTCGATCTACAAGTTCCGTGGTGCCAATATTTATAATATCCTGAATTTTGAAAAAGAATTTCCGCTGGCAAAGACCATTAAGCTGGAACAGAATTACCGTTCGACACAGAACATTCTGAATGCGGCGAATGGCGTGATTGCGAACAATCAGGGAAGAAAGCGGAAAGTGCTTTGGACAGACAACGATGAGGGAGAAAAAATTGCGTTTCATAGCTTTGAAACCGGATATGATGAAGCAGACTATGTGGCGCGTGATGTTGTTTCCAAAGTCAGGGAAGGTACCTATCAATATAAAGACTGTGCGGTGCTCTACCGGACAAATGCGCAGTCTCGGCTATTTGAGGAAAAATTTGTGAATTCCAATATCCCGTATAAGATTGTAGGAGGCGTAAATTTCTATGCCAGAAGAGAAATCAAGGATCTGCTGGCCTATTTAAAAACCATTGACAATGCAAGAGATGATCTGGCTGTGCGCAGAATCATCAATGTACCGAAAAGAGGCATCGGTGCCACGACCTTAAATCGGGTGCAGGACTACGCGCTGCAGGAGGGCATGAGTTTCTATACGGCATTAAAGCTGGCAGATGATATTCCGACACTTGGAAAAAGTGCCGTGAAGATCAGACCGTTTGTGACTTTGATTCAGACGATGCGGAGCAAACTCGAATATATCGGAATCTCGGAATTGCTAAAAGAGATTATTGAAGAGACCGGTTATGTGGAGCAGCTGGAAGCAGAGAATTCGGAGGATGCGGAACAGAGAATCCAGAATATCGACGAATTGATTACAAAAGCGGTCGCCTATGAGGAAGAACAGGAACGGGAGGAGCCGCCGACACTCAGCGGTTTTTTGGAGGAAATTGCGTTGGTAGCAGATATTGATTCCGTAGATGAGAATCAGGATTATGTCGTGCTGATGACCTTACATAGTGCAAAGGGACTTGAATTTCCGCAGGTTTATCTGGCCGGGATGGAGGATGGACTTTTTCCGAGTTATATGTCGATCTGCTCCGATAATTCCAATGCTGAGATCGAAGAGGAAAGAAGACTTTGCTATGTGGGAATTACCAGAGCAAAAGAGCAGCTTTCCATCAGTTGTGCGAGACAACGTATGATTCGGGGAGAGACGCAGTATAATAAAGTATCACGATTTGTAAAGGAGATTCCGCAGGAACTTTTGGCGGGAGAGATTCGAAAAGAACGGGAGCCGGAGATTTATAAACCTTCCATGAGCCAGATTGCCAAAACAGCATTCCGTGCAAAACCGATGGCTATGGCAGCAACGGGTGCACAGGGAGCATATCAGGCAAAAAATTTTGCGGGAAATGCATTGAATCAGCCACTTACCTATCAGGTCGGCGATACCGTAAAACATCTGAAATTCGGGGAAGGTACGGTACGCCAGATCGTTGAAGGCGGACGCGATTATGAAGTTACGGTGGAATTTAAAGTAGCAGGTGTAAAAAAAATGTTTGCATCTTTTGCGAAATTGCAAAAGATATAAAAATTTTATGAAATTGTAATTTTTCATAGTAGAAACGGACAGAATATGGTATAATATCCGCAAAGAAAAAGAGGGAAACTCTGTAAAGTGGATAGGGAAAGTAAAGTTTCCGAGTTTATTGAATTTGCGTACAGGAAAGAACTTTTGTTTATTATTGAGAATATGAGGTAATGCAGAATGAAAAAAATGTGTTGCAATTGGAAAAAGGAGTGGGATGGCATGAATAAAATGGATGAATTACGCGATTTATTGACTGCAAATGTTTCAAAGGTATCCGAGCTTTTGAACAAAAAAGATAAGGAAGAGAAACGGAAAAAATCACCGGCAGGTGCAATTTTTGCAGTGATTGGAATTGTTGCCGTGGTTGCAGCAGCAGCTTATGGTTTGTATCGTTTTTTTGCACCGGATTACTTAGAAGATTTCGAAGACGATTTTGACGATGATTTTGATGATGATTTCTTTGATGAAGAGGAAGATGCAGAAACCGAAGAATAAGTGTGTCAATAAATTTAAGAAGTGAAGAAAAGAGGATTCCATTCTGATTGAGAAAGGAACCCTCTTTTTGTTATACATTCGGAAAAGGAAACTGTACTTTGACGTAATCCTTATCCTGTCTGCAGGAGGTTTGCAATCAGAACTCTACCAGCTGCTTGATGGCATATGCCACACCGTCCTCGTCATTGGAACGTGAGATATAATCTGCTGCCTCCAGAAGGATCTGCTCAGAATTGGACATGGCAACACCGATTCCGGAAGCCGTAACGATATCATAGTCATTCTGACTGTCTCCGCATGCCATGGATTTTTCCACCGGGATATGAAGCAATTCGCAAAGGTAGAGAAGTCCCCTGGCCTTGGATATCCCGTTTTTGTTTATTTCAATATTTTGAAATCCGCCGGAAACAGAATGCAGATCGGGATACTTTTGTAAGAGTGTGAGGATTTCATCTCGTCCAACCGGATTTCCATTTTTGTCCGAGGGAAAGTTGAGGGTCAGTTTTTGAACACCCAACTGCTTTTCCACTACGAAGGCTGCAAGATCTTCGACAATGGTCCGGCTGTTTTGGATATAGGCGCGCAGGGATTCCGATATGTGAAGATTTTCAATCAGATTACGTGTGGATGCCTGTGTGTAGGCTTCTCCCTGAATAAACGCATCCAAATGCAGGTTGTGCTGATAGATATCTCTCAATAAAGAAGCACTTCGCTCCGGTGATATCGCATCTTCCAAGAGACATTTTCTGTCAGGCAGTTCGTAAACAGCGGAGCCGTTTGCGGTAATCGCATATTTCACACCAAGCTCATACAAGGCATCCAGTGGCAGACCGACATAGGGTCTGCCTGTGGAAATGACAACCGCAATGCCGGCATCCATGACTTTCTTTATCGTTTCCCGGTTATGGCTTGAAATGCTGCCCCTGCTGTTAAATAAGGTGCCGTCAAGGTCGAGGGCAATCAGCCGTATCTCTTTTTTCATTTTACCACTCCTATCTGTTTCAAGTTCTTTCACAATCATAACAGCATAGGACAGGATTCGCAAGAATATCCTTTGAAAGCCACTTTGTACTTGCGGGATAGCAGTATTACTTATATAATTTAGTAAGAATTTTAAGAAAGCGGAGTACAACAGATGTTTATACGGGAATATCTCAGAAGTAACCGGCTGGTTACGGACGGTGCCATGGGTACCTATTATGAAGAGAAGTACGGAATGGAAAATGTTCTTTCCGAAACGGCAAACCAGACAGAGCCGGATAAGATAAAGGCGATTCATTTAGACTACTTAAACAGCGGAGCAAGATTGCTCCGCACAAATACGTTTGCAACAAATACGATGTTTTTTGACAGCGAGGAAGCGGTTCTGAAAAATATCAGAGCCGGTTATCGGATTGCAGAAGAGGCTGTAAGGGAATTTCGGAGCGAACATCCGGATGCCGAGATTGTAATCGGTGCAGATATTGGGACAATCTATGATGCGGATCACATGGAATACGATGCGGTACTGGAAGAATATAAGGCAATCTGCGACACTTTTCTTGCCTGCGGGGCGGAATGCTTTGTTTTCGAAACACAGGCGGATTTTACCTACCTGGAACCGGTTACGGCATATGTCAAAGAAAAAGCAGATGTATTTATCATTACGCAATTCTCATTTGATAAGAGCGGATATACGCGAGCGGGAATCAGTGTGGAGAAAATGATACGGACAGCCGCTGCCATGAAGAGTGTTGATGCATACGGATTAAACTGCAGTGTTGAGGCAACACATCTTTACCGGTTGCTGAAAGACGTTACATTCCCGAACGATAAGTTTATCACGGCACTGCCGAATGCAGGCTATCCATATACACTGAGGGGTAAGACGCTCTATTCGAGAAATACTGCATATTACGTAGAAGAGATGGAAAAAATAGCCGGACTGGGCGTGGAAATCATAGGCGGCTGCTGCGGTACGACGCCGGATCATATCAGAGGGCTTTCCGGTGCACTGAAAGATGTCCCTCTGGCGGCAAAGAGAATCGGCAAGCCGGAAGATGTGAGGATCGAGAAAAAGGAATCGGAATTCGAACGAAAGCTTCGCATGGGAGAAAAGGCATACATTGTTGAACTCGATCCACCGTTTCAGACAGATATCCAAAAGGTCATGAATGGTGCGAAAGAACTGGCGGAAATTGCAGTGGATCTGATTACGCTTGCCGATTCCCCGATGGCCAGAACAAGAATGGATGCTGGACAGCTTGCAGTCAAAATGCAACAGGAGGCGGGCATACAGGTAATGCCGCATATCTGCTGCCGGGATAAAAATGTCATCGCACTTCGTTCGGGAATGCTTGGAATGCATTTGAACGGTATACGTCACTACCTGATCGTGACCGGTGATCCGGTAGGAAGAGGGGATCGGGAACGTGTCACGTCTGTATTTGATTTTAACTCAATCGGCCTCATGCAGTATCTGAAAGAGATGAATGATGATGTGTTTGCAGAAGAGCCTGTTATTTACGGGGGCGCATTAAACTATCACGGAGTCAATCCGGATGCCATCATTGCAAGGATGAAGAAGAAAATAGATGCGGGTTGTACCTGTTTCCTGACACAGCCGATTTATACGACAGAAGATGTGGAAAGAATCCACTATATCAAAGAAAACGTGGATACGAAGATTATGTGCGGTATTATGCCGCTTGTGAGTTATAAAAATGCACTGTTTGTCCGAAATGAAATGCCGGGAATCCGTGTTTCTGATGAAATTGTATCGCGCTATACCCCGGATATGACAAGAGAAGAGGCGGAGGCAGCGGCAATCGAGATTTCGTCCGGAATTGCAGACCAGTTGTATGAAATTGCCGACGGATTCTATTTTATGACTCCATTTAACCGGACGGGATTGATCCGAAAGATTATTGAAGCAATCCGGGAGAAGCATCAGAAGGGAAATTGATATGACGAGAGAAGAATTGATAGAGCTTGTAAAGCATGAGATTGTTTTACTGGATGGAGCAACCGGAACAAATCTGCAGGAGGCAGGCATGCCGGTAGGCGTGTGCCCGGAGCAGTGGATTCTGGAGCATCCGCAGACAATGATCGATTTACAGAAGGCCTATGTGGAGGCCGGAACGAAGATCCTGCTGGCACCGACCTTTACGGCAAATCGGATTAAACTTGCGGAGTATGGTCTGGAGGATCGGTTGGAGGAAATGAACCGAGGCCTTGTCTCAATATCCAAGGAGGCAGCAGGTTCGCGTGCCTTTGTTGCCGGAGATCTTACTATGACCGGACAGCAATTATATCCGATGGGTAATCTGCAGTTTGAAGAACTGGTAGAGGTGTACAAAGAACAGATTCGTGTGCTGGCGGGAGCCGGAGTAGATCTTTTTATTGTGGAAACCATGATGAGTCTTCAGGAGACGAGGGCAGCAGTCCTTGCGGTGAAGGAAGAGACGGATCTGCCGGTCATGGTCAGCATGACCTATGAGGCGGACGGCAGAACATTGTATGGGACAAACCCCGAGACTGCAACGGTCGTACTGCAGAGTCTTGGTGCCGATGCTATCGGCATGAACTGTTCCACGGGCCCCGAAGAAATGTTGCTTCCGGTTCAGCATGTGATCGATGTTGCGTCGATTCCGGTACTTGCAAAACCAAATGCCGGACTGCCGGAACTGGAGGATGGAAAGACGGTCTATAAGACGACACCGGAGAAATTCGCTGAGGTTGGGGCAAAGCTCGTGGAAGAGGGGGTATGTCTGATCGGCGGCTGCTGCGGCACGACACCGGCGCATATCAAGGCGCTTGCAGATGCGGTAAGAGGCAAAAAAGCGTATACGCCAAAGACGGAGCAGAAACGTCTTCTGGCTTCGGAGCGTAAAACGGTAGAGATTGATCTGGACGGACCATTTATGGTAGTCGGCGAGAGAATTAATCCGACCGGGAAAAAGAAGCTGCAGGCAGAATTGAAAGAGGGGAGTTTAAACCTCGTCCGGAACATGGCAAGAGAGCAGGAAGAGAATGGTGCGGCAATCCTTGACATTAATATGGGCATGAACGGAATTGATGAAAAACAGATGATGCTTGAGACCATCTATGAAGTGACAGGAACGGTCGACTGCCCGCTTTGTATTGACTCTTCCCACGTGGATATCATTGAGGCGGCACTCCGCATCTATCCCGGCCGCGCTTTAATTAATTCCATTTCCTATGAGAAGGATAAATTTGAAAAGCTGTTGCCAATCGCAAAAAAGTACGGTGCCATGTTTATTCTGCTCCCGCTTTCGGATCAGGGACTTCCAAAGGATCTGGAAGAAAAAAGACAGATTGTGCGTACGATTCTGAATGCTGCATTGGATATCGGCATGAAAAAAGAAGATATTGTCGTAGACGGTCTTGTGGCAACGGTCGGAGCGAATCCGGACGCGGCACTGGAATGTTTTGATACGATCCGCTACTGTAAGGAAGAGCTTGGACTGGCTACCATCTGTGGGCTTTCGAATATTTCGTTTGGACTTCCCGGAAGACAGGCTGTCAATACTGCATTTTTGACGATGGCGATTGCAAACGGTCTGACGATGGCAATTGCCAATCCTTCCCAGGAACTTTTGATGAATGCAGCTTTTGCATCGGATATGCTGTTACATAAGCAAGGCAGTGATATCCGCTATATTGCGAATGTAAAGCAGCTGGAAGTGAAAAACAGCTGCGGGAATACGATCGCGGCTGCAGAGGTAAAGCAGGATGTCAATGAAGTCTTTGAAGCTGTATTAAAAGGCAATAAGGGTTCCGTACTGGAACAGGTGGATACGGCACTTGGCAGAGGGGAAGAGCCGGGAACGATCATCAATCAGTCCTTGATACCAGCCATTAATGAAGTAGGCGTACTGTTTGAAAAACAGATTTATTTCCTCCCGCAGCTGATTGCCAGTGCACAGACCATGGAGAAAGCAATTTCCTATCTGGAGCCGATGCTGAAGCGGGGAAATCAGGAAGTGGAAATGCCGACGCTTGTCATTGCAACCGTGGAAGGTGATATTCATGATATCGGTAAAAATCTCGTGGTTTTAATGCTCAAAAATTACGGCTATCGTGTTATTGATCTTGGCAAGGACGTTGCAGCAGATCAGATTATACAGACTGCGCTGGAGGAACATGCTGCGCTCATTGGATTGTCTGCACTGATGACGACGACTATGATGCGCATGAAGGATGTTGTAGAACTGGCAAAAGAAAAAGATTGTCGAAGCAAGATTATCGTGGGCGGGGCTGCAATTACGCAGAGCTTTGCAGATGAGATCGGAGCCGACGGCTACTCCAAAGATGCGGCAGATTGTGTCAGGTTAGTGGAACGACTGCTGTCAGAATAGCCGCAACCCCAGTAAAATCAGCACTTCACAAAAAAGTGAAAAAAGTTGAAAATTAGGGGTTGACTTTCAGTGGAATTCCATTGTATAATAGCGAAGCGGGTCACGGGTTGGCCCGCAAAACATGGGATCTTAGCTCAGCTGGGAGAGCATCTGCCTTACAAGCAGAGGGTCATAGGTTCGAGCCCTATAGGTCCCATCGTTAACTAAATATGGCGGAATAGCTCAGTTGGCTAGAGCATACGGTTCATACCCGTAGTGTCGAGAGTTCGAATCTCCCTTCCGCTACTACTTATATGTGCTACGCCTAATTGAATGGTGCAATCTCCATTCGGTTGGGCGTAGATTTTTGCTACGAATTTCTTTACCACTTCATGGAGCAGTTTTCTCATTTTCACGAAATAAATTTTCACTTGAGAATCCATTTAATATCCCATCTTTAGTCTGTAATAAGTTCACTCGGCATGCCGCCGGCCTTTCCATCCCAATTGCACCTTTTAAAGCGTATGTGATGTTACGATAGGACTTTCCCCGCGCATACATCATGGTCAAGTGGAGGGCATCCGCCCAGAAAAATGGCTTCCTTGCTTTTCCTGTGGTGCTGATTGCCAAAATTAAGGCAAAGCAGTATTACTTTGGAAAAGAGAAGGTAAATAGTATAATATACTATAAATTATTTGTAAATTCAAATGAATAAGATTCAAGGATAAATATATATGAAGAAAGGTAGAGAATGAATGTGCCTAGAGTATAGAAAAATTAGCGACTTTAGTAGAGGAACACTTTACCAGCTATTGGAAGATGCATATTCCTTTGATGAAAGATGTGCTGAGTGTTGGAATTCTGACTGGAAAGGATTTGATAACTTTTTCTATGATAATTTGGAAATTGCAGATAAGTATGGTTTTATTACAACTATAGATGGTGAGCCAATTGGACATATTTCATGGGACCCAAGAAATATGCCCGAATATGTAGAAATCGGACACAATTGTATAGCTACAAAATATAAAGGAAACGGATATGGGAAAAGACAATTAAGTGAGGCACTTAATAGAATTTGTAAATATAATGGTTTAAAGAAGATCGTTGTAACAACGAACGGATTTATGATTCCTGCACAAAAAAATTATGAAAGTGTTGGATTTAAGCTTAGACAAAAAAGGGAAAATACAGGGATGGCCAATTTTTCAGGTGTATATATTGATTATGAAATAATTACCAATGGTTTTGGTATATGAAAATTTCTTGTAAAAATATATTTGAAGTATTATTCTGTTGTTATACATTATTTACCAGCCAGGAATGCGTATGATTATTGAATTATATCCATTGGTAGATTTGTTTTAGAAATTTTCAAGAATATAATAAATTTAAAACGAGGGGGATTATTGTATGAATGTATTACTTACATCTTGTGGATTGGAAACAGAAAAGATTGAAAAAGTATTTAAAGGCATGTTGACAAAGGCACCTTCGGAGATTAGCGCAATGTTTGTTCCAACAGCGGCAATTTCACCAGCTGCTATTAATGTACTGCCAAAGTGTTTAAATGATTTACTCAAATGTGCCATCAAACCAGAAAATATATTTGTGTATGACTTGCACGATACAATAGAAGATAACCTCAAGGATAAATATGATGTAATTTATTTATGTGGGGGGAGTCCAGAGTATCTGTTAAAGAGAATAAACGAAATTGGGTTTCATAATAATCTTCAGGAATTTATAGATTGTGGTGGTATTGTAGTTGGGGTAAGTGCAGGAAGCATGATATTTGCTAATAATATGCCCGATAATTTGGGTTTGTTAAAATGCGTCTTAGATGTTCATTGTAGTGCTGAAACAAGTGATAAAGCAGGAGAATATAAGAAAGATAGGCAAGAGCGTATAAAATTAGCCGATACTCAGGCAATTATTTTTAGAGATAATAATTTTGTTATTATTGAATAATGGCAATTATAAAAAAATGAGTAATCATGAGATGGTTGCTAAAATTTATGCAAAGTATTATCTTGTTATTATACATTATTTACCAGGAATTCCGATTGCTGGAAGCAAGATTATTAGGAAGAATTGAATGCAACAGTATGCAGAGAGGGCTATTATGAGAGATTTTTATGAGGTAGTTAATGCGAGGCGAACAATTAGAGATTTTCAAAACGAGCCCATAGAGAATGAAGTTATTGAAAGAATTATTGCAGCGGGAATGAAAGCACCTACCAATGACCACATGAGAGATTGGCATTTCATTGTTATCAAGGATAAGAATACGATTATGAAATTAATCAGTAAAATACCAGATCATATATCGAATGAGGAAATTAATGCAATATTGCGAGACTGGAATTTAAACGATTCTTGTCAACAAAATGCCTACAAGGATGCTATTCCGAAACAGTATCAAATGCTGGCAGAGGCTGCTTGTGTGATTGTTCCATTGTTTAAACAGAAGACGGATGTATTGCATCCTGAAAATCTTTCTCACTTGAATGGCTATGCGTCAATCTGGTGTTGTATTGAGAATATGTTTCTGGCGATAACTGCGGAAGGATATTCCTCTGCTTTGCGTATTCCTTTGGAAAATGAGGGAGACTGGGCAAGAAAAGTTTTAAATTTCCCTGATGATTACCTTATGCCGTGTTTCATAGCGGTGGGAAAAGAGAATGCAAATGCTTCATATGTGAAGCAAAAAGAATACGCTATAACGAAAAGGATACACAAGAATGTTTGGTAGGTTGAGGATGCGACAAATTCCAATTTAGCGGGCAAGTCAGCTTTCGATTATGAGTAAACGTGAAGTCTATAAGACATGTCTTGTCTGGAGATAATATCGTGGCGTTGTGATGAAAACAGTAGAAATGCAAGTGGTCATCCGGAATCATTTATAGCATATGCTACATCATACATAAACCCTTAAGGTACTTTGAAAACGTTATCTCATGAATTGAAAAGAATTGTAAATTACCCATGTGGAATAGTTTTGGATTCGTTGCTTGCTAATGGGAATTCTTTTCATAGGTTCGCTGAGTTTTAAATTGATGTCGATTCAATTTCCAGATCGTCTAATATTACTTATAGAAGAAAGCGAGATAGTTACGAAAATTTTTGACAAAATGAAAGAATTTCATAAGTCAAAGAATAAATTCTACTATGGAAATAGCTCTTTCAATTTATAATTGAGGAGAATTTTGTTGGTTTGATGTGTGTCCACCGGTACTCCTATATGGCGTACCGGTTTTTATTGCCAAAATTCGAGCAAAGTATTATCCTGTTGTTATACATTGTTTACCAGGGAGGAAAGAGTATGAAGAAAGAAAAATTGAATTACTTCGAGAAATTGTGTAAGGATTGTGATTCAAAAGAAGAAAATCCAATAGTTATAGTTAGGTTGTTGTTGAAAGAAAAGGTGGAAACAAAAGACGATTTATTAAGATATAAGGCGGAGGCGTTGAAAGGAGATTATTATGCATTCTTTTCTGTGATAATGTCAATGTCTGCACTGTTAATAGGCATAGCTTCACTATATGTCTCAATATTTTTTGATAAAAGTGATCTAAGCAATATAGCGGCATTATTTATATTGTGTATTGTTACATTTACCGTACTATATTATTTAAAAAAATCATTAAGACTTTCTTATATAAATAAATGGCAGGGATATGTTTTAGTAGTAATTGATGAACTGGAAAAAGAGATTGGAAATGGCACATTTTTAAACAAAGAAAAATAACAGAAATTTATACCGAATTTATACCGGTAAATTAAAAAACGGTATAAAAAATATGAAATGTTGTAAAAAATATTTAATAGAAAAATCTTGTAACCCCTTTAAATACAGGGGCTTAGAGAAAATATGAAACGATAAGAAAAGAAATCAACGCATTTCAAACCCGTAGTGTTGAGAGTTCTAATTTCCCTTTCACCACTAAGTAAACTTCGAAAAGTAAATACGCTCGAGGTTCTTTCATTTTTTATTTAAAATACCGATTAAGTCATTTATGGACTATTTAAATAAAAGGTAAAGGCGTCATAGCCATCATAGTATGATTTGACACTTTAAGAGGATAATAGCTGGATGATTATCGGTAACGAATAAGAGCAGGAATTTTCCTGCTCTTATATTTGGTAAAGAAACGGGAGAGGGGATGGTAGGTCGTTTCTATAAATATAGATTCTGAACAAAGAATAATTTGAAATTAGGAAAAGTTGGAAAATGACGTATCTATTTTTAAGACTGCATCAAAACCCGAATGATGCTACTCACGCTCCGCATTTTATTTCTCCGATAAATAGAACGTACAGACACAGGCTGTGATTTTCACTGTGTCTGTACCCTAATAAAATGCCGCTATATTCTTCTGTTAGGTTAACGATTGAATGAACGCTGGATTTTTCAAGAAAGGTCTTGCGAAACCAAACAAATTTACCTTGCTGGTAGTATATACTTGCTCCATTTCGGCAAGAGTACGAATACCACCTGTTAAAAGAACAGGCGTATCAACCAATTCAGACAGCCTTATTGCCGCTGATTTGTAATACAATCGTTCATCTGGTTTGTATTTCCTCCATTGATCACCGCTGACCTCAATTCCATTGATTCCTGCTTGTGCAAGTTGAACAGCCATTTCCAAAAATTCTTCTGTTGTCAGCCCATTTGGTTTTTCATCGGAAGAATTCATTTTAATCCAGATTGGATAGTCGGCTCCAACTTTTTTACGAATGGCATTATAAACTTCCATTACTATGCGGAAACGGTTTGGAACTGATCCGCCATATTCGTCTGTTCTGTGATTAAACAACGGAGAAATGAACTGCGCCAGCAAATAGCCGTGCGCACAGTGGATTTGTACGCCGTCAAAACCGGCTGCTTTTACGCGTCCGGCTGCCTCTGCGAAATAATCGACCACGTCCTGTATCTCGTCTTTTGTCATTTCTTTTGGCGTAAGACCGGAAACAGGATGCGGGACGGCAGAAGGACCAAGTATTCTGGCCTTTTCCGGATATCCCTGGCTCAGGGAGGAACCATGTACGATCTGCATCAAAATCTTTGCGTTATCGGAATGAACTGTGTCTACCAAATCCCGATAAGCCTCAATGAAGCTGTCATTGTAGATACCCAGTTGATGTTTTTCCGGCTGTTCATAATCCGTAATGAAAGTATAGCTGGTAATCATTGTACCGACGTCACCCTGCGCTAAATTCCGATAGATCGATTTGGTGGCGTCTGTTGGATAACCTTCTTCAGTCGCTTTTCCTTCATAGGTAGCAGAGCGTAAAAAGTGATTTCTTGCCTCCATGTTGCCAATTTGTGTTTTATCAAATAAATTCATATGCATTCTCCTTATATTGATTTTAATATTAGTATAATAGTGATAAGCTGCTATGTATAGAACGCACTATTAAGATAGGTACTATCTATAAGGAGAGTATACAATGTCTATGTAGGCCTCGTATAATAAAATTGATTTTGAACCACTTGCCTATGCGATATCCTTCAATGATGAAAAAGGTATATCTTATTAGGGCTATGTCAGCTTGAAACCATGCGTTACAGTAAAATCAAAAGGGCACTTGGAAATGTAACTATGTAACTCATAAAGTGTTATCTAATAAGTTAAAAGAATTGGAGAGTGAGGGCCTGCATCTTCGGAGAGAAGATCCACAGGTGTCTCAAAAAGTAGAGTACAGTCTATCTGAAAAAGATCCTTCACTCATGTCTGAAAGATTTTGCTATAAATAGTCCTTAGTCTCTTTTGCGTAAGTATTTTATGAAACAGAGGATTCCTAAAATGTAAAAGATAAACTCAACTATTCCAGAACAAATACCATAATAATAGAACAGAGAAAACATAGAACTCACCTCCCATGAAAAATGACCAAGCAACAAGTAAAAAGACTGGATTTATATATTAAGTATAACAGTATCAGGTAAAAAGAGGAAGCACACGTTTATTTTAGATTCATATGATAGTAAGAGAAATATTCAGGAGATAACGAAATGAATTATAATGAATACAACGGTTATGGCCAGTATATTTACAAGGAGGCAATCCCGTATATGCCAGTAACGGATTCGCTTGCAATGGCACAACAGACACAAAGCGATATATTCACATATCCCCAAAACCTTCAGAATGCGCTGTCTCTCATCCAGCAGGCACTTGGAGGTGAAACTGAGGATAGGATGTTTTATAGCTGGCTCATAGAGAATGCCCCTTCGGACGAGGATAAACAGATTATTGGCGGTATCCGTGACAATGAAATAGGACACTATGATTTATTCGGGCAGTTATACTATGAACTGACAGGTATGATGCCGCAGCAGGTTACAGGGGAGCAGTTCTCAGCACCCGAAAGCTACTGCGCAGGACTGGCCAATGCTTTGATGGGTGAACAAAATGCCGTTCAGAAATACCGCAAAATCCTTTACGCAATGCAGAACCGCGTGCATATCAATATGATAACAGAGATTATAACGGATGAAATCAGACATGGCATACTTTACAATTACCTTTACACGAAAAACGGCTGCAAAGGTTAACCATTTTGAGTGGGCTGTAGGAATGAGAAATGGCTGGCAAAATCAGCGCTATTGCCAGCCCCAAAAAAATAATTTGGTTTATAATTTTAAATAAGAAAATATTACAGGAATTATGGGTAGAATGAAATTATGTACAGGGGGGAATCAATCCCCGCCCGGGCCGTCCTTGCGCGGTCTGGATGATTCTGGAAGTGGTTCCACGGTGTAATTTTTTACAACGTTTTTGTCCTGTGGCAAATCTACATCCGGAATATTACCGTCATCATAGATGTCTACTGGCGGCTTGTCAGTTGGGGGTATATAGTTTTTTTCTGGTTTCATAGCCATAGCGCACCATCCTTTCAAAACTAGGGTGTGCGGAATGCAGGAAAATTATGCTGAAAGAAATAATAACATGGACACGGTGCATTCTGCGGATGAAAGCTTGTATAGGTAATAGAATTTTGCAAATAATATTCTTTGAATAAATAAGAATTGAACCAAAGGATATAAATGAGACAATATTTTAAAGGATATTATTTTAAATGCAGAGCGAAAGATGAAACAGTTGCAATCATTCCAGCCTTTCACAACGATGGAATAGAAAGCAGTGCATCCTTGCAAATCATAACAAACGACAATGCATATTTCATTCCTTATTCTGAAATCAGATTCCAAGAGGATCAATTAAAAGTGGAAATCGGTCCTAATTACTTTACAGAAAAGGGAATTTATTTGGATGTTGATTCTGAAGGATGTAGAATACAGGGAAAATTGAGATTTGGAAAATTTCAGAAAATTAAGTATGACATCATGGGACCTTTTCAATATATCCCATTTATGGAATGCAAACATAGTATAATTAGTATGAGGCATTCTGTTAACGGAAAAATAAGTATAAACGGTAAGGTTTATAATTTTAATCAGGGGATTGGCTATATTGAGGGTGACAGGGGCTGTTCTTTTCCAAAGGAGTATATTTGGACGCAATGTCACTGCAAAAATGGTTCCATCATGCTGACCGTTGCGGACATTCCGTTATTGGGGTTTCATTTTAAAGGAATCATTGGAATCATACTGGTTGCAGGTCAGGAAATTCGAGTCGCGACCTATCTCGGCGCAAAAGTTGTCTCTGTTAGCGATGATACAGTCGTAATTAAGCAGGGAAAATATACAATTTCTGCAAAGCTGCTTGAGACAAGCAATCAAAAATTAAACGCACCCGTAAACGGAAAAATGTCAAGAATGATACATGAGAGCGCATCCTGCAGTGCAAGGTATCAACTTATCTGCAACGATAACACGCTTTTGGAGTTCACAAGTCAGAATGCAAGCTTTGAATTTGAAATGCAAAAACAGTAGCAGATACGGTTGATTTGTGAAACACTTAAAGGAATAGTTAGTATCTTACAGCTGTCACGTTTGTGGCAGTTTTTTTATAATTATCCTATAAAATAAAATTTAGCAGTACCGCTTTTGGTTTGTGTGGTAATACGATCGGAACCTTCGGCGCACATGGTGCAAGGTCGGCTTGTTTTAAGAGATTTGTCTTAAATAAATAATCGTATCAAAAATAGAAAAACCTTGAATAGTTCCGTTTATTATATTATAATAACAAGGTTTTAAAGGTAAAAAAGTTTGGTATTTAAATTAGAAACAATGCTTTATGGCTTGGCATGGCTGGCAGGAACAACACAGATGTTTTTTACTTAAATGATAATTAGGAGGTATACAGCAAATGCCAAGAAACAAATTCCAGACCATTATTTTTACTTTATTAATGCCCCTTTTTATGGTGTATGTTATGATTTGTTATAACATTGCCATCGACACCGGGAGCATGCAAAATCAGGTTTTTCTACTCGCATTGAAAGAGTTGGTGATCATGTGGCCCGCTGCGTTTTTATTGGAACGACTGATCGGTGAAAAGCTGGCAATGAAATTAGCAGCAAGAATTATCATACCGGAAATGAAAGTCCCCATTGTCATGATTTTGGTGATTTCTTCTATGACAGTATGTGTCATGTGTCCGTTGATGAGCCTGTTGGCCGTGCTTCTTTTCCGGAGTCCGGGTATAGAGCTTTTTCCTGTATGGATCAAGACAATCGTGCTGAATTTTCCAATGGCCTTTTTTTCACAGATTTTTTTCATTGGGCCTTTTGTACGTTTGATATTTGGCTTGATTTTTAGAAAAGATACGGTAGATGTAAGAAATTGAATCAAACTTCGATAACTGAAATATCTGTATGAGACATTGGCTGTGCTGGTTTGAGAAATACGAAATATAGATGGTGTTTTTTCGTAACAGAAAGACTTTCAATTTGGCCAGGCCTTTCTGAAATCAGAGTATTGACACCATACAACGCGTTGCATATAATAATTTTAGCAGACAGCCGAAAGATAGAAGAACCTATCTGCTCCGGCAAGATCAAATAGTTAAGGAATAACCGTCTACTTTACCAGGAGCAGGACGGTTATTTTTTTTGTCTGCCATTTCTGACAAGCGTGATAACTGCGCACAGCATGATGACAAAGGTGAATAAATCACTATATGTAATCATTGCACCATCCCCTTCCGCAAGACTCGGAGCAGAGGGACAACCGCCCTTCGGCTGTCATCATAAGTTTACGATATTGGTATCGTGAACAAAAGCAAATTGAGTCGATACGAAATGTTTTTATTGATTCCGCGGGAGATAAAAGAGAAAAGATTATTTGGAAATTCTTATCACCAATACCTGGAATTTTCTATATGATTTATGGTAACAGTTAGTCAGAATCAGTCAAAAGCTACAGGGGGTGGCAAGATGACCTGCAATAAAAAAAGCTGTGGAAACTGTACCTTTAATCGGTTTGATGGTGATGAATATATCTGCAATAACGAAGAATCAGTGAATTACGAAATGTATACGGACGATGATACCGTTTGTGATGAATGGACGCAAAAGGGTGGAGATCAATAGATCTTAGAAATGAGAATAGCATTGCATATATGCCGGAATTTCCGGCATTACATAGATGAGGAACGAAATCATGTCAATTCCATGGCATCATATCACAGGTACGGAATAAGTTATTAATGGGGCATCGGTTAAACCGGAGCCGAAATAAAAATAGCAGTAGAAAAAGCATGAAAGTAAGAATGATACGAGTATCTCAGGCAAGTGAAACGTAAATGAGGAGTGCAAATATGAGTAAGACAGGAGAGGGATTAGCGGAATTTGGAAGGTGCAAAGAGGGCACGCCGTATGTCTATGGGACAAAAGGTGCGGATGGAGCGCTGACTCAGACAAGAGTCAAAGCGCTGGCTGCAGCGTATCCCATTATTTTTACGGCTGATTATCTGAAAAAAATTGCAGAAAAGGAACTGGTGGGAAAAGTATGCTGTGATTGTTCCGGTCTGATTTCCTGGTACACGAACTATGTACTTGGATCTGCTCAGTTGTATGCACAGGCATATACGAGGCTGCCGATCGCAGCGATCAGAAATTTTGCTGTTGGTACAATTCTATGGAAAAAAGGCCATGTGGGAGTCTATCTTGGTATCGTTGATGGTGTACCTTGTGATGTGCAGAGCAAAGGGATTGATTATGGATGTCTCATGCTGCCTTGCACAGAGACCGAATGGAAATACGGTCTGACCTTTCCCTGGCTGACCTATCACTATACAGTAAATCTGGCTGCGCAGGCGACCTGGAAAGGGACCAATCCATATACGGAGCCAACTGTCGTTGTAACGACACCCGCTCGTGCAAAAGAAAGAGGTATCACGCAGTATAGTTCTAACGGTGAAGGTGTGAAATGGCTGCAGTGGGAATTAAATGAATCTGGGAGCACCCTTGAGATTGATGGAGTCATGGGATCTAAGGCGCTGGAAGCACTGGAGGCTTATCAGATGGCCTGTGATCTTACATCGGATGGATTGGCGGGTTCAATTACCAGAAGATATCTGAAGGGAGAAGAGACAGATCAGTAGATAAATTCGTATTTTTGAAAAAGGTCAAGAAAAAAGGCCCCGGCGTTAGCCGGGACCCCCCTGGTAAGAAATTAGCATCCGAGGCACTGACGGATATAATCCAGAAGTTCGCTGCAGCTGCTTCCACAAGTACTTAAGAATTTATAACACATATCGTAATCCTCCTTTTGGTTTGCTTGATTGATTTTGTAATTAGATTGTAACAATTCTGTAATGAATAAGCAATAGGAGCAATCTGGGAAATCTGGAAAACAGAGAAATATAAATTTTCCAGATTCATACATCTAATATTTGGTTTACATAACATTGTTGACATAATCGAATATTCTATGATAAAATAAAAAAGAACAGAGAAAGAGAAGAAGGTCATTCGAATATTGCATCACACTTCAGTGCATGTGAAAGGAGATTTGCAATGGCAAAGTTACCAGTTGAGAATATCATAAAAAGTGCAATCGATGAAGTGGTACAGGATTCTATGAAAGAAATAAAGCTGGCGCTGCTTTTGGATCTTCAGAAGAAGATGAAGCAGATTCCGTCAGAGAAGGAATCGGGCGGTTTTCAGGATGGTGTCAATTTGTGTATTGATTTTATTGAAGGAGAAAAAAATAATATCCTTCAGGGAATAGAATAAAGAGAGGGGGTCTGGCGGTCGCAGGGATACGATTGTCGGGCTCCTTTTTAGATATAGTGAAAACAGACAAGAACAAAAGTGTATGTTGTACACTCCAGCATCCTACTGCTTCGAGCGTACAGCTTTTGTTAAGCGCACGAAGCTTTGCATCTAAATTTTATACTGCAGGAAAATCATAACTTTTACACACTCATGTAACAAGGTCTTTCCTAATAGAATGAAAAAAGCTCTGGCATAAGCCAGAGCTTGGACATGAAATTGGCAGTCATCTGTTATTTCATCTGTGCAACGACCTGCTTTAGATCGTCAATGGTTGAAATTTCTACTTCGGAATCATCCAGCTTGTCACGAATTGGCTGGGATAAGGATAGATAGTAATCTTTAAAAACAGATTTGCTTAAGTAACTGCTTGATAAGTTTACATCATCAAAATCACTCATTTTCATCACCTCTAGGTAAAGCATATGTAAATAGAACGAATTTTATCAAAAATTATTTAATATGAAAGCAATTTTAAATAGTAACTGGAGGAACAGGTAGTTCAGATGGCGATGAAGTGACAAAAAATGACCCCGGCATTTGCCGGGGCCCCCAGGTAGAAAATTAGCATCCGAGGCACTGACGGATATAATCCAGAAGTTCGCTGCAGCTGCTTCCACAAGTACTTAAGAATTTATAACACATATCGTAATCCTCCTTTTGGTTTGCTTGATTGATTTTGTAATTGAATTGTAACAATTTTGTAATGATTAAGCAATAGGAGCAATTTGGGAAATATGGAATACAGAATATATTGATTTTTCAGATTCCTGTAATCATCCAATGATAGGTATCCTGTTGTTTCCACAAGGTGGGGGTATCGGTGTCTTTTCATAAGAATCTCCCGTTGTAATTTGGAGCGACATTCGGTTATGATTTATAAATGGAATGCAATATGGATATCAGAATATCATCGGACACCGTATTATCATTGGATGATGTAATATACAGGTTATACAGAGATCCTGCAAATGCCGGAAGTATATAAAGACGCAGTCTGTCGTCATCCGGCCGGCACCAGGTGTCTGTTATGTATTTTGTGAGCTTTTCCAAGAAGAGATGACCCAATCCGCTTTGGAACAGGCAGCACAGGAAGTCATCGTGTTTCCTTAAATAGGTAAAACAGTGTCTGAGGTTAGCAATATCACTAAAATTTCCCTGTTCGGGCAGCTGCTTGAATTCTGCATGATATTCATCCAAAACATCCGTTAAATGGGAGGACAATATGTCCTCTTTGCTTTGATAATTCCGATAATAAGTCATGCGTGAAACACCAGCCCGTTTGGTGAGTTCAGAGATAGAAATACAGGAAAGAGGTTTCTCTTTCAGCAGTTGTATGAATGCAGTTACCATGCATTCTTTGACCAGAAGGTTAGTCTGATTTATTTTTCTTTTTTCCATAAACAAAATCCCTCGTTTTGTAACAGTTGCTGCCAGTCAGATTGAATTGAAAAAAATATAGTGTTACAATATGTCACATCTCATTATATTAGATTTTAAATAAGATGCAATATATGGCAGCAACGCTTGGCAGCCATGTGGGATGAGAACGGTGGATTGATTCTTCTGGGAGTGTAAAAGAGATGACGAGTGCAGAAAAAACGGCAAAAATGATAAGAGTTATGACAGTGCCTCCGGTGTTGGTAATTGCGCTGATCTTGATATTATCGTATACCAATGAAAGTATTTTCCATGGATATGCAGATCGATTTGTGGCGGCATTTTTTCTTGGCATCATACCGTTACTGGCATATCCATTGCAGCAAATATTGCCTTTTTGGAAGGAAGACAGTCGGGAAGGGCAGAGAAGACTGGCATTTTTGCTCAGTATTGTCGGCTATGTTGCTGCGGTAATAGAGGGCTTGTTAAGTGGGGCAGGGAAAGAACTACAGTTCATTTACAATACGTATTTTATCTCTGTTGTTCTGTTGGCAATCTTAAATAAGATGATGAAATTGCGTGCGAGTGGACACGCTTGCAGTGTGACGGGACCGCTGGTATTTCTGATCTATTTTGTTGGATGGATCGTGATTATCCCCTGCCTTCTTGTCTACGGAGGAAGCATCTGGGCCTCAATAAAATTGAAACGTCATACAAAAAAAGATCTGTTTATGGGGACGGCAGTATGTCTGGTATCCTTCTTATGTGCTTATGCATTATTCATGTGAGTCAAAAAATTTTATGAGGGCAGAATTTTTGACAGAAAGCAAGGGTGGTTTTACCCATCGATAACAGGTAGCTGTGAAGGCGTTTTTATAAAATTTTTATTCTATAGAAACAAAAAAAGCAAATTACAGGCTGGAATTTTCAGGTTGTCATTTTTTTTGTGCATATTTTAGGCCTGAAAATGAAAAAATAAGTGATGTTGAGACCTTATTAAAATGGAAAAGAGAAAGGAGATATTTTTATGACACAGTTATCAGAAAAAGAATTGGCGTGCTTAAATGATTCATTGGCAGATGAGGAATTGCTCGTGAAGAAATTTCAGATGCTCGCAGATCACACGGAAGATACTGAAATCAAATCGAAATTTACGGACATCGCAAACAAACACCAGGGACATTTCAACGCACTTTACCAACACTTAAAATAACAGGAGGTATTTCTATGAATCAGCCATATTCAGAAAAAGAGATTTTGGCAGATGCTCTTTCTGCCGTAAAAACTGCAACAAATCACTACAATACGTTTGCAAACGAATGCGTTCATGACGATGTAAGAAAGACCATGTTACAGTGCTTAGAGCAGGAGCATGACATTCAGCAGGATGTGTTTAACATGATGCATGACAAAGGATTTTATCCGACGCCAAGTGCTGAAGAAAAGAAGATAACGGAAGCTAAGCAGAAATTCGAAAGCTGTGCTTCCAGTAAATGGTCATAAGGACGATCTATCCGGCAGAAGAGCGAAAGCTCCCATAGCGAATAAAAACTCCCGGGACAGCATGTCCCGGGAGTTTTGGGTTATTTTGAAAAAGATAAGGACGTTCCATTGGTAAATCCTCTAAAAATCCTGTTCATGGATTATGTATGCCTCCGGTATCCCGCTTGTGAAAACCTTGGTAACAAAATTTTTACAGTTCGGACAGTAAACGCCTGCCATTACACAAGAACCCGGTTCATGGTCATTTTCTTCGATTTTCAAGTTTGAATTGCATTTGCAACAGGTATAAAGAATCATCTCAGTGTCACTCCATCTCTGTTATTTACATATTTTTACATACTTTTGATATAATACCATCGATTTTTCAATCAGTCAATAGATTCTGTCGAAATCTGTAAAACGAAGGAGAATGTGTCGAAAAGTATATCCGGCTTACGCTGGGAGAAATGATTTGAAAAAAAGAAGTGATACGTGTATATTGTAATTATTATGAAAATTAGGAGGTAATTATGCGCGTAGGAATGGGATATGACGTACACCGTCTGGTTGAAGATAGAAAGCTGATTCTCGGAGGTGTGGAGATACCGCATGCACTGGGACTCTTGGGACATTCCGATGCAGATGTCCTGCTGCATGCAATTATGGATGCATTATTGGGAGCTGCGGCTCTGGGAGATATCGGAAAGCATTTTCCGGATACGGATCCTGCTTATCAGGGAGCCTCAAGTGTGAAACTGCTGGAGCATGTCGGCAAACTACTGGAAGAAAAAGGGTACTTAATTGAAAACATCGATGCAACTGTTATTGCACAGAAGCCGAAGATGCGTCCTTATATAGAACAGATGGAGAAGAACATTGCAGATGCACTTCGAATCGATCCAAGCCAGATTAATGTAAAGGCTACAACGGAAGAAGGGCTTGGATTTACAGGAATAGAGCAGGGAATTTCCGCACAGGCAATCTGTGCGTTAACAACGATTTACGAGAGCAGTGTGAGTATGGGAGATAGTCAAAACGGCTGTGTGGGGTGCACAGGCTGCGGAGGTCATGTTTCCTGAGGTTTTTTTGAAACCGTTATAAATAATTTACTTTAAAAATTGTGCACAGAGTTCTATAATATGTGACATAGGAGGGTTTTTACATGTGGAAAAGTGATAGGAGAGGAAAAGGGGCAAATGTAACAGAAAAGTTACTCCAATGGGATTTTCGGGAGGAGCTGACAGAGACTGGGGCAAATCAGGAATTTTTACAGTGCTACGCAACATATCGAGATTTTTTCACACAATTTAAAAGTGATTTCGATAATGTGAAACTGGTATCGGGGCAGCTGGAAGGCGTTGTGGAAAATTTGGTTGAGACTTCTGCGAGTGTGAAATCCTCAGCGGAATACATTGCTGGCGGTGCACAGGCTCAGGCAGAAGAAGTTGGAAGCTGTATGAATATTGTGGATTTGTTTGCAACGAAAATGAACCGCATGGATCAGATGTCAAAGGATTTAATTGAGCTGGCATATGAGATGGGAAAAGAAAATGCAGCGGGAAAAGATGCAATCTTAAATCTAAAAGTCAATCAGGATAAGAATCAGGAAGTAATTCAGTCAATTACGCATGAGGTATACAAATTATTAGATAAAACACAGGAAATCAATGCGGTTACACAGGTTTTGTATGAAATCGCATCGCAGACGAACCTGCTGGCATTAAATGCATCCATTGAAGCGGCAAGAGCAGGTGAGGCAGGAAAAGGATTCGCAGTAGTTGCTGATGAGGTCCGTAAGCTTTCCGAAGAGAGCCGCAGCGCGAGTGAGCGGATCAACCATTCGATTTCAGATATCACGACCGAACTTGATTCGTTAAAGACGACAATTGATTTGTCGGAATCCACATTTGCAGGTCAGGTGGAGGCAGTGGGGAAAGTTACCGGGACAATGGAGATGATTCACACGACGATAGACAATTTTATTGAAAACCAAAAAGAGTTTAATCAGGATGTCGGTAATCTGCTCTCAGAAAAAGACAGGCTCGTTGATTCCATTACCAATATATCCTCCGTCGTAGAGGAATCCTCGGCAACGACAGAGGAGGTCGCAAGTCTTACGATCGTGCAGGATAATATCGCATCCCTGCTGATCAGAATGTCAAGAGAGTTAGGACATAAGGTGGATTTAATAGAAGAAAACTCCAAACAGATTCAGACCGTTGCCAGTTCAGAGCAGAAGAAAAAAATCAGGATGATTTGGGATTTAGATGATCCATTTTGGGAGCCCGCAACAAAAGAAGCATTAAAAACCGCAAAGATTTTAAATTTTGATGTCGGTATTTTTGCTCCAAAGTCACGGGGGAATCGCGGAACCGCAGAGATGGCAGAGCATTTGGAGCAGATATTAGAAGAGGGCTGTGATGCAATCGTCATTTCGCCGATTGCCGATGACAAAATCCAAAACTGCCTGAAACGTGCGACTGACAAAGGAATCCGAGTCATCTTTTTACAGTCCGTATTAGATGGGATTCCATATGAATCGATGGTCGGAACAAATGCGCTTGCATGTGGGAAGAGCGCTGCGGAAATCGCAAAGAAAATGCTAAATCATCATGGGAAAATCGTTGTTGGCTGTTGGTCGGACAACAAAATGGATACGATTGAGGAGCGTGCAAATGGATTTATACAGGAGATCGAGCGCGGATCTGATATTGAGCTACATAGAATTAACATACCGGGTGGCCCGGATGAGGCAGAAGCAGAGAAGATGATTGATCAGATGATAAGAGACTATCCGGATGTGGATCTGGTCTATGCCACAAACGTCGGATGGGGCCTGCTTTATGCGAAATACTTAGAGAAACATCGGGCGGATTTTAAGGTTCTGACCGTCGATTTTACAAAAGACGTGGCTGCTTATATGAAAAAGGGCTTTATCAGTACAGCGATTGCTCAGCGGCCGTTTGCATGGGGTTCTGTAACGCTTGAAATGCTTTCCGATGTATTTGAAGGTAAAAAGGTAGAACGCTATAAAGATACCGGAACCTATGAAGTAAATATCAATAACCTGCAAATCTTTGAGCAGCGTGTATAAATCTAAGAACGGTGTGTAAAAAAGGTTGACAAAATGAGAGACAGTGCATAAACTATAGTCGTATCAATTATAAAAAAATGAATGAATTATAAATGAAAAAAGCGCAGAGCGGAAAGAGTAATAGATCAGAGGAATCGCAGAGAGAGACTGTCACCGGCTGAAAGCAGTCTTGATGACCGGATTTATGAAGTGCCTCCGTGAGCTGTCCAGATGAATCAAGTAGTCTGGAACGTGTACACACGTTACGTGTCTTAAGGAACAGCGGATGAGATTTCTGCTGTTTGAATCAGAGTGGAACCACGAGTAACTTCGTCTCTTATAATAATAAGAGACGAAGTTTTTTCATATTTCGTCTTTTCACCTATGTAAGTAGGTATCAGTGGTTGCGGTTTTTGAAAACCAGAAAGGTCGTTGATGTAAATGGGTTTTTGGAAAGAATTAAAAGAAGAATTTGAAGTAATCCGGGAACGGGACCCGGCATTAAAGTCTCCCATGGAAGTTTTGCTTTATCCGAGTTTTCGTGTTATGCTTAGTTACAGGCGTGCGCATAAACAGTACCTGAAGGGGCATTTTTTCCGTGCACGGTATATTTCCCAAAAGGCAGCTAGGAAGACTGGCATTGAAATACATCCGGGTGCAACAATTGGAAGAGGATTTTTTATAGATCACGGAACGGGAGTCATCATCGGAGAAACGACGATCATTGGAAATAACGTAACCCTGTATCAGGGAGTTACATTGGGCGGTACCGGGAAGGAAACCGGAAAGCGGCATCCTACGCTCAAAGACAATGTCATGGTCAGTGCCGGAGCAAAAGTCATCGGCTCATTTACCATCGGTGAGAATTCCAAAATCGGTGCAGGAAGTGTTGTGCTGGAAGAGGTGCCGCCAAACTGTACGGTAGTCGGCGTGCCGGGAAGAATCGTAAAACGTGATAATGTCAAAGTTCCGATCAGCGATATGGACCAGGTACATCTGCCCGATCCTGTTATGGAAGATATCATGAATCTGCAAAAAGAGAATTCTGCTCTTTGCAACCGTCTGATTGATCTTGAAAAAGAATTAAAAGAACTGCGGGAAAAACTAAAATAATGTTATAATATATATTAATAGAAAGAAACGTTGACAGGAAACTGGAGGAAAGAATGGAAAACAACATACAGATATTTAATACACTGACAAGGAAAGTAGAGCAGTTTATACCGAATACAGATGGGAAAGTCAATATGTATACCTGCGGACCTACCGTATATCATTTCGCACATATTGGCAATTTGAGAAGCTATATTATGGAAGATGTGCTCGAGAAGACATTCCGTTATGCCGGTTATGATGTGAAACGTGTCATGAATATCACGGATGTGGGACATTTATCCAGCGATGCCGACACTGGCGAAGACAAGATGCTGAAGGGGGCAAAACGAGAACACAAAACCGTTATGGAAATTGCAAAATTCTATACGGATGCGTTCTTTTTGGACTGTTCAAAATTAAACATCAAACGTCCGGATGTTGTGGAACCTGCGACCAATTGCATTACAGAATTCATTCATATGATTGAAGTGCTGCTCGAAAGAGGTTATGCTTATGTTGCGGGTGAAAATGTGTACTTTGACACATCTAAAATTGAAGATTACTATGCGTTTTCCAGTCAGAACGAAAAAGAGCTCATGGTTGGTGTACGTGATGATGTTGACGAGGACACGAATAAACGGAGCAAGAGTGATTTTGTACTTTGGTTTACCAAGTCCAAGTTTGACAATCAGGAATTAAAATGGGAAAGTCCATGGGGCGTAGGCTATCCAGGCTGGCATATCGAATGCTCCTGTATTAGTGTAAAACATTTGGGTGAATATATGGATATTCACTGCGGCGGTGTGGATAATATCTTTCCGCATCATACGAATGAGATTGCACAGAGTGAAGCCTTCCTTGGTCATAAATGGTGTAACTACTGGTTCCACGTGCATCATCTGAATGACAAGTCCGGCAAAATGAGCAAGTCAAAGGGCGATTTCCTGACCGTTTCCCTGTTAGAGGAAAAGGGATATCATCCGTTGGTATACCGAATGTTCTGTCTGCAGTCTCATTACCGCAAGCCATTGGAATTCTCATATGAAGTCATGGACAATATGGAAAACGCCTATACAAAATTACGGAAAGCGGTTGCAAAGCTGGATGTAAATACGGCTTTGCAGCCGGATAAATTTGATCTCTATAAGGATAAATTTCTGGAAGCGGTGGAAAATGACCTGAATACCTCTATGGCACTTACCATTGTCTATGAAGTTTTAAAGGCCAATATCACCGATAAGACCAAGCTTGTGTTGTTGGAAAGTTTTGACGAGGTTCTTTCTCTGGATCTGACCAAGGGGGAACTCGAGACCGGAGAGGCAGGTCTGGACGCAGATCTGATCCGCTATATCGAGGAAAAGATTGAGGAGAGAAAAGCAGCAAAGAAAGAAAAGTATTTTGCAAAAGCAGATGCAATACGGAATGAACTTTTAGCGAGAGGAATCGTGTTAGAGGATACCAGAGAAGGGGTAAAATGGAAAAAGGCATAAACTCCTATATCAAAGAACAGTTTGGAATGGAAGAAGTGGATGTGAAAACATATTCTCCACTGACACTTGCCTATATTGGGGATGAGATTTATGATCTTATTATACGGACAATCGTTGTAGGCAGAGGAAATACAAAGGCAGCGAATTTGCACAGGGCTGCCAGTCAACTGGTAAAGGCACATGCCCAGTCAGAGATGATGCGGACAATCGTACCGCTTTTGAATGAGGAAGAGGCAGATATTTACCGAAGAGGAAGAAATGCAAAATCACCGACGATGGCAAAGAATGCGTCTATGTCAGATTACCGGAGAGCAACCGGATTTGAGGCATTGATGGGTTATCTTTATCTGAAAGATGAATTCCCGCGTATTGTGACGCTGGTAAAGGCGGCGATTGAGAATTATGACGAAAAAACAGGTAAAAATAAGTACGAAGCAGAGCAAAAGGAGAACTGTCATGGATGATATGGAAGTGAGTACGGAAGGACTGAAAATCGAAGGACGCAACGCCGTACTGGAAGCTTTCCGAGCGGGAAAGACAATTGATAAACTTTTTATTCTGGATGGCTGTAAAGATGGTCCGATACAGACGATTACACGGGAAGCCAGAAAAAATGATACAATAATCAGCTATGTTTCCAGAGAACGTCTGGAGCAGCTGTCGGAGACAAAGAAGCATCAGGGGGTCATCGCCGTTGCTGCCGCCTATAAATATGCAGAAGTGGAAGACATATTGCAGAATGCGAAGGACAGAGGAGAAGCACCGTTTTTGATTCTGCTGGATAATATTGAAGATCCGCACAATCTGGGAGCGATTATCCGTACTGCGAATCTGGCAGGAGCACACGGTGTGATTATTCCGAAACGCCGTGCTGTCGGACTTACCGGAACAGTTGCGAAGGCATCTGCGGGAGCCATCAACTATACACCGGTCGCAAAGGTTACGAATCTGAGCAGTACGATTAAGGAATTAAAGGAGCAGGGAATGTGGTTTGTCTGCGCAGATATGGGTGGTACAAGCATGTATGATCTGAATCTGAAGGGTGCAATCGGACTGGTAATCGGAAATGAGGGAGAGGGCGTAAGCCGGCTGGTACGTGATAATTGTGATTTTATTGCATCGATTCCAATGAAGGGTAATATTGATTCATTGAATGCATCCGTTGCCACGGGTGTGCTGGCTTATGAAATTGTACGTCAGCGTCTGCAATAGATTTCCGGGAGGAATATGTGGAGGACATGGATTCTTACGAGAAGAGGACAGATGAAGAATTGATCAGTGCTTTGCGTTCAGGTGAAAATGAGATTACGGATTATCTTATGAACAAATATAAGAATCTTGTAAAGAAAAAAGCAAAGGCATTGTATCTGATCGGAGGAGATACGGACGATCTGATACAGGAAGGGATGATTGGACTTTTTAAGGCAGTACGGGATTATCGTGGTGACCGGGAAAGCTCCTTTTATCATTTTGCAGATCTGTGCATTGCAAGGCAGATGTATACTGCGGTGGAGGCTTCCCAGAGAAAGAAGCATGCACCTTTAAATTCTTATGTCCCATTATATGCAGATTCCGGTGATTCAGAGGCGCTGAATCTGGAAAATGCACTCAGTTCGATGGATGAATTGAATCCTGAAAAAATGATTATTAACCAGGAGAACCTGGAGGCCTTTCAAAAAAAGGTATCGGACAGTCTGAGTCAGATGGAAAAAGAGGTACTTACCTATTATCTTCAGGGATATGATTATCTCCAAATTTCAGAAGTGATGGGAAAGGAGCCCAAGGCGATTGACAATGCCTTGCAGAGACTGAAAAAAAAGCTGAAATGAGAGAGAGGAAGAACCTATGAATGAAGCAAATAAAGCGTCTAACCGGATTGCATTGGTTGCGATGCTGTTGGGAATCAGCGGCATGATGCTGTCCTGCCTGGTTGTTGGCGGCGTGATTTCCATAGCCGGACTGATTATCGGCATTGTATCATTGAGAGACGCAGATTGTACCAAAAAGGGGTTTTCAGTCACTGGCATTATTACATCGGCCGTTGGCATCATTGTAGCAATTGTGGCGCTTTTTGCATTGATAGGAGTACTGAATTATGAGAACCTTACAGACGTAAATCAAAGTACTCAGAGCATCTATCAGAATGTAACAGAACTCCTTTAAAGTGAATTTACACCAATTATCAGTCTTTTCGAAAAATTTCTTTTAAAAACAAGGGGCGATCACTTGACAAGTTCTGTTTCATATAGTATATTATTACTCGTTGAGGCAATCAACAAGATGCTGCTGTGGCTCAGTCGGTAGAGCGTCGCATTGGTAGTGCGGAGGTCACGGGTCCGATTCCCGTCAGCAGCTTTTTATAAGGCAATGAAGCAAAAAAGATAGGAATTCAAGCAGTCAATGCAGTGAATTCCTATCTTTTTTATTTGGCCAGAGTCTTTTCTATTCGCCTGCAGGCACTAATTGAATGCTTGTTCCCGAAACGGAGAGCGTAGTATTTTCCGGCAATTGAACATTGCTGAACTTCTGAATACTAAAGCCGTCGTTTTCTGTGTTAAACACTTCGTTTATTCCACCGTCATATAGGTTGCTGGAATTTACGTTTCCGGAGCCGCCGGTCGCGATGACGTTATAAGTTCCGGCTGGGAAATCTGTCCCCGCAACATAATTACCTGCCTGTAAGTCAATTGGGGTGGTATCTGCTGCACTTCTTGGAACCACACTGCTGACAAGTGCGTTTTCCGAGACGATATGTAAGGATACCGTTCCGCCCACGGATAGAACAACACCATCTTCGAGCTGCGCACCGTTAAACGTTTCCTGCGTATATTCGTCGGCAGGAGTACCCATCACTTCATTCAGACCACCGTTATATAAATTGCTGGAATTTACATTGCCGCTTCCTGAGGTCGCTGTGATATTATAAGTTCCGGCAGGGATGTCTTTGCCGGCAGTATACAATCCAGCTGTTAAATCGGTCTCATAGTGCTCGGTAGTAGCCTCACTGCTTTCTGCTTGGGCTGAAGATTCAGAATCTGCAGATTTTTGTTCAGAGTTCTGTGTGGCTGTTTCGGTGGTGTCATTCCCGGTCTTTTTGTCATTGTCTTTTTTGGTACTGTTGCCGCCAATCAGACCGACCACAATGAGTAATGCTAATATTACAATTATAATAATACCTATTTTTTTTATTGCTTTCATAATCTCGTCCTTCTTTCTTTTTTATAAAATGTACTCGCCGATCATCTGCCCAATTTGTACAATATCGCTGGCGCCCGTAAACTCGAATCTTACTTTACCAAGTCCGCTGAAATACAGTTCCAGTTCGCTGTCTAAATCAAAGACACCAGAGGTCTCTACCGAGAATACCTGAACTTTGGAATATGGCAGAGAAGAGAAGTCTTTTTTCTTGCCTGTCAAGCCCTGGACATTCACAGAGACAATTCTTTTATCGGTGAAGACTACAAAGTCCCGCATTGATCTGTAAGCGCCAATTACGGATTCACCGGAGATCAATAGTGGAGAAATTTCGCCCATAATGGAATTTACTTCCACCTTGCTCAGTTTTACGGTTGCCTTATTTTGGAAATCAATCATGATGCTCCCTCCTTTCTTTTGTATCATTTATATAAATCGATCGCCCTTTCAAGGTCGAAATATATAAGTGGTCTTCTGTAGTAAATGGAAAAAATATCCAATTAATTAAGACGACATGTAAAATTTTAACATATTTTTAAGGAAAGTAAAGATTTAACAGGAAAAGTACCGATCGTACCATATAATTTCTTTTTACATATGATGTAGGAGAAACAGAAAAGGAGATTATCATGAATCGTTATAGCAGAGGCAGCCAGCCCGTCCGCGGGAATGTCTATCAGTGGGAGCATGGGCCGGGGCCATTTGCAGTCAATGTGGAATGTGCTGCAAAAAAGAATCAAAATTACAGGGCTGCAGTTTGGACAGGGGAAAATCTGCAGATGACCGTTATGTCTATTCCTACTCAGTGTGAAACCGGAGTTGAGGTGCATCCGGACACGGATCAGATGCTTCGTGTGGAAGACGGACAGGGGCTCGTCCGTGTAGGCTGCAGTGAGGATCAGTTGAATTGTAAACAGAAGCTTGACATAGGAGATGCCGTTTTCATACCGGCAGGAGTATGGTATAATTTTATGAATACGGGAGAGTGCAATTTGAAACTATCTTCTGTCTATGCACCACCCGAGCATGCAAGGGGAACGGTGCATCGGACGAAGGAGGAAGCGGAGGCGTCGGAACAGAAACTAGGAGCAATCCAGTCAGAAACTAGGAGCAAGCAAAATAACGATGTAAAAGACGAAGTAACATAATAATTTGCATAGATAGAGCGGCCAGACCACCAGCCAAAGAACTCCCTGCACATGCAGGGAGTTCTTTTTACGGTATCAGTCAAATACACGCAGTGCATTGGTAAAATCTGCGATCAGATCCTGCGCATTTTCGATGCCGGTGGACACACGCATCAATCCGCCGGATATCTGCATCTTTTTCAAATCTTCCGCCGGAACATGCATATGAGAGGATAACAGCGGATAGGAAAGTGTCGTGCGGATGCCGCCCAAAGTCGGTGCATAATGCGCAAGGTGGAGTTTATCCATGAATGCATTGATTTTGGCGCGGTCGTCCGGCATTTCGAAGCTGAACATGCCGGTTGCCTGCTCAGGAGACCGGAAGAGCTTCTGGCCGAGTGCATACTGCGGATGTGTGCTGACCGCCGGATGATTGACACAGGAGACATGCGGATTTTCAGCCAGTGCGAGAGCCAGTTTCGCTGCATTTTCACACTGTTTTTTAATACGCAGATCCGCTGTGTGAATCCCGCGAAATACCATAAACGAGGCAAATGGGCAGCCGCTTGTTCCGGTCAGCATCCGGGTAGTGTGAATTTTGTCAAACAGACTTTGCTCTTTTAGGGTGATGGAACCTGCCAGTGCATCCGAGTGCCCATTGATAAATTTGGTCAGGCTGTTGATTACAATGTCTGCGCCAAGAGATAATGGTTTTACGCAGATGGGGGTCGTAAATGTATTGTCGACCATCAAAAGAGCGTTTGTCTGATGCGCCAGAGAAGCAATTGACTCGATATCGCAGAGGCGGTCGGTCGGGTTGCTGGCTACTTCCGTGTAAAGCATTCTGGTATTTGGTTTTATTGCGGACTTTACGGCTTCCAGATCGTCAAAGGGGACGAAGTCTGTCTCCACGCCGTAGTTTTGAAGCAGAGAGGTGATTGCATCATAGGTCTCCCCGTAGATATTTTCATTGCATAAAAAATGATCGCCCCGCTGCAGCAGTGCGAAGTAAGTTGTTGTGATGGCACCCATGCCGGAAGAAAAAATCAGGGTATCCGTACCCTGTTCTAAAAAGGTCAGAACATCCGCCAATGCCTTGCGGTTCGGGTTACGGGTACGGATATAGGTATAGCCCTTTTTCTCGTAAGTTGCGGCGACATCATCCAGATTCCCCATATTGAATGCACTTGTGAGAAACAGCGGGAAGGCCTCCGGGGAAATATCCATGCCGTTTACATGGTGGCCTTCGTACAAAAGTCTGGTTTCTTCCTCAAATGTAATGTCTTCAAATTCAAATTTTTCCATAAATGAAACACTCCTTCTATTATTTTTCTGTTTGCCGGATATCCCGTAAAAGGATCATCCAGTATTGTTATAAACTCTGTATCCGTTTCAGAGTCAAGAACTTCCAGAAGAATTTTTCTGGCAATCCGATTGGAATATGTTACAATGTTAGACATTAATAATACGACAAGGAGTGATGTTATGAATTTGAAAGAACAGGAGTACATCTGTGCAATTGCAAAAAAGAGAAGTATCACAAAGGCGTCTAAGGAGCTTCATATTACCCAGTCGGCATTGAGTCTGTTTGTACAGAATGTGGAGAAACAGATGGGAATTCAACTGTTTGAACGTTATAAAAAAGAGATGATACCTACCTATTATGGGGAATTGTATTTGGAATATGCCGGTCGGATTCTGCGGGAAGGAAGGGAATACGATCAGAAGCTGAAGAGTATGCTGGAAAATAAAGACGGCAGAATCCGTTTTGGAATTAACAGCAGGCGCTCACCCTATATTGTCCCGGGGATGTTGACAAAGATGCAGGCAATGTATCCCAATGTGGACATCTTTGTCAAAGAATCGGATACCCTGATGCTCACCTCCATGCTGCTTGGCAATGAGCTGGACTGTACGTATTCCTATGCGGAAATTCATGACAGAGCTGTGATTTCCGAATTGCTTCTGGAAGAGCGGATTGGGATGGCCATCGGCAGGAAACATCCGAAAATGAAGTATGTATTCTACGATGAGGAACGGCAGGAATATCGGATTGATGCGCAGTATCTCAATCATGAGACATTTTTGCTCTATGAAAATGATGAGACCAGGAATTGTTTTGACCGTTGGGCTGCGAGTGAAGGAATTCAGCCTGTGATACAGGAATACTACAATGTGGAGACGATGCTTGCATTGGCAGAGATCGGATACGGGATTCCCTATCTGAATGAAATGTACATCAAAAACTATCATAAGAATTGGAAAGGGGAAAAGCATCTGAAGTTTGTACTTGCAGAACGGCAAAAAGATGAAATCGAGGTATATTTTTCCTATCACGAACGGTTGTTGGAAAATCAGTATGGAAAAAAATTTATTGATATTATCAAACATATCCAGATTTAAAAATGGAAGTATTAGGAAAACAAATCAAAATAATAAAATTAATTCATTTGACAAATGCAAATATCCATGTAAAATATGAACCATAAAAGCAATGGTGCTGAAAGAAAAAGCAGGCCATTGTTTTTTTATGGAAAAGAAAAGGTACGACAGAACAGAAAAAGGTGGATGATTATGAAAAGCAGAATTTTGGAATTTGGAAACCTGAAATGCAGGCCCGGAGAAAAGGTGCAGGGCATGATGAAATTTGCAGATACGGGAATTGAATCGCCCCTGACCCTGATCAATGGGACAGAGGACGGAAAGGTAATTCTGCTGACAGCCGGAATACACGGCGGGGAATATCCAAGTATAGAAGGTGTGATGGAACTGGCACAGGAATTACTGCCGCAGGATATCCGTGGCGGAATGGTCATTTTTCATCCGATTAATGTGGAAGGATTCTATGAACGGGTATCCGGAATCTATCCGCCGTCCGGAGAAAATCTGAACCGTCAATATCCGGGCAGTCCGGATGGAACCGTTGGAGAACGTTTTGCCTATGCATTGGTACACGATGTCATGGAAAAATGTGACGGTATGATAGATACCCATGGAGGGGATCTGCATGAACAGCTCCCGCCCTATGTATATTATCCGGGTGTGGGGAATCAGGAAGTCGTGGAACAGTCCAGACTGGCAGCTTCTGTTACGAAAGTCAGCTATATGGTCAAATCACAGTGTACCGGAAATGCCTATCATATCTGCAACGGGTTTGGAATTCCGAGCATGCTGCTGGAACTGGGCGGTAAGGGTCTCTGGAACAGACAGGAAGTGGAAGACTACAAATTCAATATCAAAAATGTACTGCGGTATTGGAGCGTTTTAGAAGGAGAAGTAATCCAGCCGGATAAACCGGCCTATGTGATTACACGCGCGGAATACATCGATGCCGGACACTCCGGCTGCTGGTACCCGCAGACAGAGCTGGAAGAAAAGGTAAGTAAAGGGCAGCTGTTAGGTGTGATCAAAGATTTCTTCGGAAACATCGTCGAAGAAGTACATGCGGAATTTGATGCGATTGTGCTGTTCAACACAGTTTCGCTGGCAATTAAAGCAGGTGACCCGATTATCACCTATGGAATATAAGAAGAAGGAGAGAATGGATTATGTTAGGAGAAATAGATGAAAACTGGGAGTTTACGACCAGGTTATTAAATGAAGGTGCATATTTTAAATTGGAAACAAGCCACCCGGAAGCATTGCCGATCCATATGTCGACCGCACATAATGTGGAGGATCTGGCCGATCTGGAAAGGCGTTACGATGTCAGCGGATATTGTTACAATCGCAACCGCAATCCGAACCGGACGGCATTGAATGAACTGATGTGCTGTCTGGAAAGCGGCGAAGCTTCGATTGCATGTGCTTCCGGCATGGCAGCAATATCAAGTGCAGTCATTGCCAATACAAAAGCAGGAGATCACATCCTCTCAGACCGCACCCTGTATGGTGAGGCTATCGAAATATTTGAGGACATTCTCAATAAATATAAGGTAGAAACAACCTTCGCCGATTTTACCGATCTGGAGGATGTCAGAGCAAAAATTCAGCCGAACACGGTCATGCTCTATACGGAGACCGTATCCAATCCGCTGATCGCAGTACCCGATCTGGAAGAGATTTCCGAGATCGCCCATGCGCATGGTGCGCTGCTGATCGTTGACAATACCTTTATGACAGGAGCACTGGTTCAGCCATTGAGTCTGGGGGCGGATATCGTGGTGAACAGTCTGACGAAATTTGCAAACGGACATTCCGATGCCGTATGCGGAGCAGTCACCGGAAGATCGGATCTGATCAAAAATATCTATAATCTGCAGGTCCTTTTGGGTTCACAGGCCGATCCGTTCACTTCCTGGCTGACCTGCCGCGGTATCCGTACGCTGGAACTTCGTATTCAGCGGCAGAGTAAAAATGCGGCAGCACTTGCAGAAGCGCTGGAACAATCACCTTATGTCAGGAAAGTGAATTATCCGGGACTGCATTCGCATGCGCAGCATGCGGTTGCAGAGCGGGAATTCGGACCGTATTATGGCGGCATGTTAAGCTTTGAAATAGACGAAGAACGGGATAAGATGAATCTCTTTTTAAGAAGCATGAATCTGGCACATTATGCCATGACATTGGGAGGATACCGCACGACCCTGTCCTATCCGCCGCTTTCTTCTCATGAGAATGTTCCGGAGGAGGATCGGTTAAAGATGGGTATTACGAACGGTCTGCTTCGGGTATCTGTTGGAATTGAAGAAGAAAAAGATATTGTTGAGGATTTCCTGCATGCACTGGAAATTGCTTACGGAAAAAACTAAAAACAGGAAATCCAGGAAAAACAGGTCAACGTTGACAGAGAAAGCAGCGTTGGCCTTTTTTATAGAAAAAACGTGTTATAAGACAATGGAAAAGAGAGAGAAAAAGCACAAGGAGGACTTAATTATGAAGAAGAAACTGGTAGGAATATTACTGATTGTTTCCATGACTGTTCTTGGGCTGTCCGGCTGCGGTGGTGCAGGTGCACAGACGGAAGAAGAAACGGCAGATACAACGGCTGTTTCGACGGAGACAGGTGAAATTCAGAAAAATGCAGATGTCATATCCGAAGTTACTGCAGATGCATCGGCTAAAATAGCAGACGAGATTACGTATGCCAGAGCTGCGGATGTCACTTGTCTGGATCCGGTATTAGTCAGTTATACCGCAGATATCCAGATTGTGAACATGATTTGTGAAGAGCTTGTTACTACAAATGACGACGGAACGGAGATTGTTCCGGGACTTGCGGAAAGCTGGGATGTCAGCGAAGACGGTCTGGTGTATACCTTTCACATCATCCCGGGGCTGAAATTCTCGGATGGCTCCGCTGTTACGGCAGAGGACTGGAAATTCTCCTTTGACCGGGCGATGACAACGGCAGAAAGTTCCTGGGCATTTGCCGTAGAAAATATTGCATCAGTAGAAACACCGAATGATGATACCGTAGTTATTACACAGAAAGAAGCAACCGCAAATCTGCTTTCGAATTTATCCTGCTTTAATGTGGCATTACAGTCCAAGGCACATTACGATGCAACCAACGGTTATACGGATGCGGGAAGTTATCCGATCGGAACCGGCTCCTATTGTGTATCAGACTGGGTGACCGATGACCATATCACGTTGACTGCAAATCCAAATTATCACGGAGATGCACCAAAGACAGCGACCATCAAATTCCTGACCGTACCGGATGACAATTCCAGAATGATGATGCTGAAATCCAAAGAGGTGGATGTGATTTCGGATATCCCATACAGTAATATGGAAGAATTGAACAGCACAGACGGGATTATTGCAGCAGGTTTGGAATCTACCGGAAACAAATATATTATATTCAATGAAACATCCAATGAGGCACTTGCAAACAAAGAGGTCAGACAGGCTCTGCTCTATGCGACCGACAAGCAGCAGATCGTGGATATGGTATTGAACGGCTACGGAGAACCGGCCGTATCTTTCCTGCCAATGAACGGACTTTACTGGAATGATGAGATTACACCGGTGGAGTATGATGTGGATAAGGCAAAGGATTTGCTTTCCGATGCAGGCTATGCGGATGGATTCGATCTGGAAGTTCTGGTACCGTCCGGAAATGATACCTATGCTCAGATTGCTACGATCTTAAAAGATATGTGGGCACAGATCGGTGTGAATCTGACGATCACATCGTTGGATCAGGCAGCCGTTTACGATCAGGAATATGCAATGAAGCATCAGATGCTGTTTGGTTCCTGGTCGGATGATATCGCAGATCCGTCCCAGTTAGGTTCTTACTGGTGGGATTATGATGCTTCCCAGTGCTTTTTCACCGGATATCAGAATGAAGATGCACAGAAAATCTTTGAGCAGAGCCAGTATGAGCTGGATGATTCGGCAAGAGAGGATTTGTACTTCCAGTTACAGAAGATTTTCTATGATGATGTTGTCGCAATCAATATGTATCATGCAGATGCAACCGTGGCTTTGTCGGACAGCATTCAGGGCTATGTACAGACTCCGCTGTATTCCTACCGTTTCGATAAATTGATCAAAGTGGAAGAGTAAGTGCTGTTTCCGATGAAATAGAAATAGCAGGATTGTCGGCAGGCTGACGCCAGAAATGGCTGTCGGCTTTGTCGGCAGTCAGAGGTTGAAAGATACGAAAGGGGAAAAGACATGGATATACTCAATTATATATTAAAAAGAATTCTGCAGATGATACCGGTATTTATCATTGTAACAATCATTATCTTTTTTATGATTCGTATGATACCGGGAGATCCGGCAGAAATCATGCTCGGAAGCAAGGCAACGCCGGAGGCTTTGGAGAGCATGCGTGAAAAAATGGGGCTGAATGAGACCCTGTTCACACAGTTTGGAATTTTTCTGAAGGATCTGTTCCGGCTCGATCTGGGAACTTCGATTAAATATGGTCAGCCGGTGGCAGAGCTGATCAAAAACAGATTCATCGTGACACTGGCGCTGACGTTTGTTTCGACTGTTTTCTGTGTCCTGATCAGCTATGGGCTTGGTTATATCAGCGGGGTACATAAGAATGGATGGCAGGATCAGCTTGTCCGGATATTTTCCCTGTTCGGTCTTTCGGCGCCGACGTTCTGGGTCGGACTTTTGCTGCTGACTGTATTTTCCGTTAAGCTCGGATGGTTTCCGGTAGCCGGATGGGGGGATACCTTCTTCGAGCATGTCAGAGGCCTGATTCTTCCGGGCATCACACAGGCACTCGGGGTGTCGGCAGTTCTGATACGGAATCTGCGGAATAATGTGATTGAAATTAAGGACAGTGATTTTGTGGAATTCGCAAAGAGCAAGGGTCTGACAAATCGCAGAATCAGCAGACGCCACATTGTAAGAAATGCATTAATTCCCACAGCAACCCTGCTGTCTCTGAAAATCGCATATATGCTGGGAGGCAGTATTGTGATTGAAACGGTATTTTCACTTCCAGGTCTTGGAGCACTGCTGGTAAACAGTATTTTTTCAAGGGATTATACGGTAGTGCAGGGAGTGGTATTGATATTTGTCATTATGGTCATGTTTATCAATCTGGTAACGGATATCCTATATTCTCTGCTGGATCCGCGTGTAAAACTGAGCTAGGAGGTGGAGAAAATGAAAAAAAGGGAAAAGGTTACGCAGTTTGTATTTGAAAATAAAGCATTCTGTATTGGAATTTTGATTGTAATGGTTTTGGTTTTTCTTTCTCTGTTCCCCGGTGCAGTGACCGGATATGATCCGGACCAGATCAATGCGAAGCTCATGCTGAAAGAACCGAGTGCGGCACACTGGTTTGGCACGGATAATTATGGAAGAGATCTCTATACCCGTGTCATCTATTCCACCCGGGTGGATCTGTTAATCGGAGTCGGAGCCATGCTGGTTCCGTTTCTATTAGGAACAATTCTTGGACTGATATCCGGTTATTATGGTGGAAAGCTTGACAGCTTTATCATGCGGATCGTGGATATTTTCATGTCGTTTCCCTATATGGTTCTGGCAATTGCAATTGTAGCGATTACGAAGGCAGGAATCAGTGCATTATTTATTTCCATGTGGCTGGTCGGATGGAAGGAATACACAAGACTGGTAAGAAGTGAGGTAATGGTTGTAAAGCAGCAGGAATATATTCAGGCAGCCAGAGTACTTGGGTACGGGAATCTGCGTATTATTGTGAAAAATATACTGCCAAACGTCCTGAGCAGTTCGATTGTCTATGCAGCCTCCGATATCGTGATGTGTATGCTGTCCGGAGCCGCATTGAGCTATCTGGGGCTTGGAGTACAGACACCGATGTCGGAGTGGGGAGCCATCATATCAGAGGGGAAAACCTATCTGTCACAGGCATGGTGGATTACGCTCTTTCCGGGTCTTTTTATCCTTGTTTCCGGGCTGGGATTCAGTCTGATCGGAGACGGATTATCCGATTTACTCAGGACAAAGCGATAGGAGGCGGTCAGAATGAAAAATGCAGAAAATATACTGGAAGTGGAAGACCTGCGGGTAGAATTTCCCTATAAAAAGCATACGACATTGAAGGTGGTAAACGGTGTCACGTTTCAGATTAAAAAAGGTGAGACACTGGGATTTGTGGGGGAAAGCGGCTGCGGGAAGAGTACGACGGCAAAAGCTGTGATGCGGCTTCTGTCAGAGTCCGCACAGATTCCCGGCGGGACCGTCCGCTATCTGGATCAGGAAATACTTACGTTAAGTCAGGAAGAATTCCGGAAGTTCAGGGGAAAAGAAATCGGGATGATCTTTCAGGATCCGATGACGTCCCTGAATCCGGTACTTACGATAAAAGAACAGATATTTGAACAATACATCGGAAGACAGATGAGTAAAAGAGAAAAACAGGCAGAAGCAGTCCGGATGCTCGAATATGTCGGAATTCCAGCACCTAAAAGCCGTCTGAAGGAATATATTTATCAGTTTTCGGGAGGGATGCGTCAGCGTGCAATGATTGCTATCGCACTTGCAGGCAGCCCGAAGCTTCTGATTGCAGATGAGCCGACGACTGCGTTGGATGTGACGATACAGGATCAGATCATAAAACTCATAAACGGCCTGAAAAAGAAGCTGGGTATGAGCGTGCTGTTAATTACGCATGATCTGGGCGTCATCAGTCAGATGTGTGACCGGGTTGCGGTCATGTATGCCGGGTATATTGTGGAATATGCAGAAGTGCTGACACTGTTTGCCCATCCGGGGCATCCGTATACGAGAGGTCTGATGGAAGCAATTCCAAGCAGGAATAAAAAAGAGAAGGCACTGCAGGTGATACCGGGAACAACGCCGGGACTCGAGGAAGTACCGCATGGATGTCCGTTTGCCGACCGGTGTTCCTATTGTGAAAAAAGATGCCAGGAACAGCTGCCGGAGCTGCGTGATATTGGTGGCGGCCATCTGACCCGCTGCCATTTCCCCGAAAAAATAAAAGATCTTCAGGGTCTGATCAAAATGGATGAATAGGGGGATACGGATATGGAAAAACACGAAACATTAATGAATGTCCAAAATTTATATAAACACTTTCCCGTCAAACGCAAAATTACCGACGTAATCATGCGGGAACCGAAAAAGTCAGTCAAGGCAGTTGACGGCGTCAGTCTGGAGATAAAAAAGAACGAGATACTTTCCCTGGTGGGAGAAAGCGGCTGCGGCAAAAGCTCGCTGGCACGAACCATCATTCGGCTGTATGAACCGGACCGCGGGGAGATTACTTATGGTGAAACAGACATTGCCCATCTGAATCACAATAAACTGAAGGATTACCGGAAAAAAATGCAGATGGTATTTCAGGATCCGTACTCTTCCCTGAATCCAAGAATGAAAATAAAAGATGCACTGCGGGAAGAACTGCTCTTTCACAAAATCTGTAAGAAGGAAGAGGCAGAGGAGAAAATTCTTGAGATCATCGGAAAAGTCGGACTTCCGGAAACAGCATTGGAACGCTATCCAAGTGAATTTTCCGGCGGTCAGCGCCAGAGAATCGGGATAGCAAGGGCCCTGGCCGTGAACCCGGAATTTATTATAGCGGATGAACCGGTGTCCGCGCTGGATGTGTCTATACAGGCCCAGATTTTGAATCTGCTGCTGGAACTTCAGAAAAACTATGGCCTCTCAATCTTATTTATTTCACATGATTTGCGGGTCGTAAATTATATTTCAGACAGAGTGGCAGTTATGTATTTGGGAAAAATTGTGGAATTAGGAACTGCGCAGCAGATTTATGAAAGTTGTCTGCATCCATATACGGAAGTTTTACTGAAGTCGGCTCCGAACCTTGACCCGAGAGTCCGTTCCGAAAAGCCGATGATTGAAGGTAATCCGCCCAGTCCGATTGATATCCTTCCGGGCTGCCGGTTCTGTAAAAGATGCAGGTATGCGGAGGGAATCTGCTTTGAGGAACAGCCGGGATTGCGCGAAGTGGAATCCGGACATTTCTGCGCATGTTACCGTTATGAGAAAAATTAACAGGCAGGTGAGCATATGGTAGATCGCGCAGAAGGAAAAAAGCATTTATATTCAATTGGAGAAGCGGCAAGGATTACGGGGGTGTCTGTCCAGACCCTGCGGAATTATTCCAATGCAGGACTTTTGACGCCGGATGTCATTGACGGAGAAAGCGGATACCGCTACTATTCCTTTCAGCAGTTTCACTATATTGACCGGATCAGGTATCTGCGGAGCCTTGGCATGCCGCTTTCGGATATTCAGGATATCCTTCAGGAAGGGAATGTAGAGAAAATGCAGCAGCTGCTCGAAAAACAGCGGCTGCGGATAGAGGAAGAGCGAAGCCGTATCAATGAAATGTATGAGGATATTCAATGGTATCAGAATTATTTTTCCTATCTGCAGCAGTATGATTTTGACCATGTTCCCTACATTGTCCATCTGAACAGCCGCTATGTGCTGAATGTGGAATATCGGGAGGAGGATACGGTGGAATCCGTTGAAACCAGGCTGTCATCTCTAAAAAACAGTGAAGGTCTGGATCAGATGAAATACCGCAGGCAGTATGGGTATATCGCCGATTATGATGCGATGATGGAAGGGACGTTTCGGCCAAAGAGTTATTTTGTGTATGTTAAAGAGAAAATGTTCAACCATCCGAATATCCTCGAGCTTCCGGCGGGAACCTATCTCTGCTTCCGTGCCAGAATCTGCGCGGAGGAATGGAGGCCGGACATGCTGGAGCGGTATCTTGGAAAGTATAAAAGACCGGTGTTTGCGGTAGCAAACGAATATGAGGACAATCTGACCGAATACCATCACTGCCCGTATGAGGTACAGATTTTACTGGAAGAGAAGACGCAATAGAGAGAAGAAAGATTGAGGTGAATGATATGGAGCATTATGTAATAACCGTTGCCCGGGGATTTGGAAGCGGCGGAAAGGAAATTGCATTAAAACTGGCGGAGAAGCTTGGAATTGAATGTTATGAGAACCGTATTTTATATCTGGCGTCCGAACTGGGCGGCATTGAAGAAAAGGAGCTGTTAGAAGTAAATGAAAAGCTGCGGGAACGCAGTTTCAGCAAGATGCTGCGGGAATTGCCAAGGCAGCTGCTTCCGCTTCCAGTGACCAGAAACTTCCATTCGGAGGACAGACTGTTTGATTATCAATCGGAAATCATCCGGCAGCTGTCAGATAACGAATCGTGTGTAATCGTGGGAAAGTGTGCCGATTCTATTCTGAAAGAACGTAAAAATGTATTTAGTGTATACGTAGAGGCTTCGAGAGACTACTGCGTGAGACGGGTTATGGACCGGATGCACTGTGGGGAGGCCCAGGCCCATGCATTGATAGCCAAGACGGATAAATACCGCGCAGAATACTATGAATATTATACACGTGGAAATCGGTGGAACAGACCCGAAAATTATGACATTATCCTAAACAGCGAGAGACTCGGTGATGATAACTGTATTGGATTGATCATGGAGGGTGTGCGGTTAAAATTGAAAAGAGATTTGTAATTAGTTGATCGGAAGTGCATCCCTTTTCTTTTCAAACCGTTCCGCTTTTTGTGTGAATGCCGTATGGCGTTCCCCAAAATCTCCGGGATATCCAGCTTGATACAGGGCAATGATTCGTTCGTAAGCCTTTCTCGATGGGTGCACCTCGCTGACACGAACCAAAAGACCGATGTGATAGCTGTAGAGTTCCTTGATGTCATCCTGGTATTCGTAACAGACAAAATCCTTGCAAAAGTGAGAATAATCATAAAACAGTGCTTTTTCACAATGAAATTCATACGCTTTTTTCAAAAGAGATCTTGCTTTGGGAATGTCTGTTGTTGCCGGAGCAAGACCTTTTGCATAATATTTTGCAAGTTCATAGTAGCTGTCTCCAAGCGGAAGTTTACAGACATCTGTCGGAACAGAGACCGCAGAGCCTTCATAGGAATAATTACAGCAGACATCGAAGTCGGATGCAGACAGATTCGCATGCAGAACTGTGACTTCCTCAAATAGAGAAAATGCGTTGGTTACATCTGCCGGTGTACCCAGCCCATAGCGATAGAGGTATGCCAGCCGATACAGATCCTCGGAACTGTGTTCCGGCTGAAGACATTGTTCCTTATAATAAGAAAAGGCATTGGTGAAACAGCTCTGACAGAGGGCGGCGCTGTCCGGTGCAGTCTCGTTTTCATTCAGGACTTTTTCGCGCAGACAGATTCCCATGTCAAACCATGCCTCTTTACAACCGGCATCTGCGGAAAGTGAGAACCAGTGATAGGCTTCGCTGTAATCCTTCAGCCGGAAATGATACCGGCCAAAGGCATAACGTTCCTCTTTGCGGATCGGTGGATGATCAATCCAATATGTGGTATCAGATAATGCAATCGCATGTTCTGCCTCGGTATAGATACTCATAAAAGCTCCTTTCTAGAATCCTTTTAATGCACAGGGACCAAGTGAACACTGTGGGCATCCCTGCTGCCAGTCATGGATATTTTTCCCTTCCAGATAACCGTCACAGCGCTTTTTATCAATCGTTCCGTCAAGCCAGAGTGCTCCCGACGGGCAGTTTTTTATACAGGCCCGGCATCCGCCGTTTTGATAGAACAGGCAGTATTCATGGCCGGTCCGTAATGTCGGCGGAATAGCGGCGTCCATGACGAGACTGTTCATCCGTCCCAGACAGCCTTTTTCCGTGATCAGTAAATGATTCAGACCAAACGAACCGATTCCGGCAATCACGGCATTTGATTTATGACTCCAGCAGGCTGTTTTTGTGACATGATCAAAATTTTCGGTCGGAGGTTCTGTCACACTGCGGATACCGCATTCCTGCAAAAATGCGGTAATCGTTTGCATGATTTGATCCAGCAGTGGATTGGTCTCCATGTAGGCATCTGACCAGATCGAAGAGACCAGATGCTGCGTGGTGATAGCGCGTTGAACCACTTCCGAATAGGGGAGAAAGAGAACCATAACCGTTTTGGCGCCCGGAAGCATTTCTTTTGGGTGGATCTGGGGATTGCCGATTATTTCATCCAGACGGTCATATAGGGGATCATCCGCACTGGCATAGCCTATGACAGGTTCTCTGTAATAAGAAGCCTTTGGATGGTTTTTTATAATTGTATTTATAATTTCATGTATTTCGTCTTGAAGTGTCATCATATGGTCACCTGAATTTTTTCTTTAATTAAACTTATGATAAAACCTATTATAGGTATAGAGTCAAGGGAAAATTCATCGGCTGTAAAAAATAAAAAGAGTGCTTGACTCTATATTCGTTATAGATTTTAAGATAATCGCGGAAATGAAAAAAAGCCGGGGTTTATGACTGCTGTGTACAGACATACCGGCGGCTGCTTTAAAAAGAGGAGGATGACGATGTTAAGAGATGATTTGCCGGAAATTGTGACCCGGAATGTACCGGGACCCAAATCAGCCGCATTATTAAAGAGAAGAAATGAAGCAATACCAAATGCCTTATCCGGAAATGCCTATCCGATCTGCATTGCAAGGGGAGAAGGTGCCATGCTGGAGGACCTGGACGGCAACCGGTTCGTGGACTGGATCGGCGGAGTCGGCGTGCTCAATATCGGCTATACGAGACCGGAAGTAGTGGAAGCCGTGCAGCATCAGGCTGAAAAATATTTTCATACAATTTTTAATGTGGTAGTGCATGAAGGATATGTAGAGCTGGCGGAGCAACTGAATGAGATCGTTCCGTGCCGCGGGGAGAAAAAGAAAACGTATTTTGCCAATTCCGGGGCAGAGGCAGATGAAAATGCAATCAAAATAGCCAAAGCATATACAAAAAGGCCAAATGTCATCTGTTTTTCCGGTGCATTTCATGGCAGAACAAATCTTACGATGGCATTGACTGCAAAGAAAGCCTATGCACTCGATATGGGACCATTCCCAAGCGGCATTTACCGGGCCGAATTCCCTTATCTGTACCGGGCACCGAAGGGATATAACAGAGAGGAAGCAATTGCCTATTACATAGAGAATCTGTGCAGGCTGTTTGATGAGGCTACACCGGCAAGGGACGTTGCCGCGATTTTGATCGAACCGCTGCAGGGAGAGGGTGGATTTATACCGGCACCGCTCGAATGGGTGAAGGCAGTCCGCAGGATCTGTGATGAACATGGAATCCTTCTCATCGCAGATGAGGTGCAGTGCGGAAACTGCAGGACCGGAAAATATTTTGCTTCCGAGTACTGGGCAGAGGAAGGCGCCGCGCCGGATATCGTGGCAACCGCAAAATCTCTGGGAGGCGGGCTTCCGCTCAGTGCCATCACAGCCAGAACGGAGATTATGGATTCAGTGATACCGGGAACAATCGGCGGTACGTATTGCGGAAATCCGCTCTCCTGCGCATCGGCATTAAAGACGATGGAAATCATGAAAACAGAGAATTACGCAAAAAAAGCAGTGGAACTTGGAGAGGCAGTCAGAAAACGTTATGAAAATCTTCAGACAAGTTTTGAGGTAATCGGTGATGTCCGTGGATTGGGAGCCATGATCGGAATTGAATTTGTAAAAGACAAAGAGACAAAGGAACCCTATCCGGAACTTGTAAAAGAGATGGTTCAGTGTGCGCTGCAAAAGGGTCTTTTGATTGAAAATGCCGGTTCCGCAGGAAATGTCATCCGTTTTCTGCCGCCGCTTTGCATCACGGATTTACAGCTGGAAAGAGGGCTGGAGATTTTCGAAGACTCACTGCGGGAATCTTTGAAGAGATTGGATTATCCGGACAGAATGGGTATGGGGGAATGCGGAAGATGAAAAAAGAAATCAGACATATTGTGATTGCAGGCGCTGGCCTGATGGGGGCTTCCATTGGTCAGTCGTTCCCGGAATATGGAATTCGTACGACCATTTACAGCAATCGGGAACGTGATTTTATGCGGGCTAAGGCAATCATTGAAAACTGCCAGAAAACATTAGTAGAAGCTGGAATCCTGACAAAGAAAAAATCAGATGAAATCCAACAGGCAATTTACTATACAACAGATCTCCAGTGCGTCCGAGATGCGGACTGGGTGATCGAAGCGGTTCCGGAAGACCTTGAGATTAAGTCGGAGATCCTTTCGGGTATTGCGTCGAACGTGTCCAAAGATGCAATCATCACATCGAATACGTCTGCGATTTCCATAGAAACACTCAGCAATTTTATCACAAATCCGGAGCGTTTCTGCGGGACGCATTATCTGAATCCGCCTCATATTATCCCTCTTGTGGAAATTACCCGCGGGGAAAAGACCGCACAGGAAACCGTTGATACCATTTATGATTTTTTATCGGCGATGAACAAACAGCCGGTTATCCTGAAAAAAGATGTGAAGGGGTTTCTGTCAAACCGACTGCAATTTGCATTGCTGCGGGAGGCAACCTATCTGGTAGAAAGCGGAGTGGCCACACCGGAGGACATCGACAAGACCTTAAAATACGGAAACGGGCTTCGTTATCTTTGCTCCGGACCATTTAAAATTGTGGATTTCGGAGGAATTGAAGTCTTTAACAGTGTCGCAAAGTATCTCTATCCGGATTTAAACTGTGAGGGTGAAAAAAATCATCTTTTAGAAGAGATGAAGGAAAAGGGATATAACGGAACTTCCAATCAGCTTGGTTTTTATTCTTATACAGAGGAGTCTGCACGTGCAGAAGAGCGGGAACGTGATAAAAAAATGCTGCTGGCGTTGAAGAAAATGGAATGAAATCGCATACAGTATCTGTCAAACAACACAAAAGAAACCCTTGAAAATTCAGGGGTTTCTTTTTATGGAAATCAACACTTGGAATCTTTGTAGCACCAGAACCAGTCCATGCAGTTTAAATCCATGGATTCCGGATCATTGATCCGCTCCACCATTTGATCGTAGGTACGGGGCGGAGGAACCATCCCTGCGGAACCAGGCTGCCAGTTCGCAGGTGTGACAAGTTTACATTTGTCTGTCACCTGAAGGGCGGTCAGGAGGCGAAGGATTTCAGGGATGTTTCTGCCGTTGGTCAGCGGATATATGAGAATGGCGCGGACAGTCTGTTCCGGATCTATGAAGTAAACGTTTCGTACGGTTTCCTGTGTGCTGGTATCCGGTGCAATCATGCCATAGAGTTTTGCAATTTCAGCCATACGGTCAGCAATGACCGGGAAGGGAATCTGGACACCGGTCAATGTGTAGATCTGATTTACCCATGCCAGATGGGATGGATTACTGTCAATACTAAGTCCGATTAATTGTGCATTCAGCGCTTTAAATTGTTCATCAACTTCTGCAAAAGCAACAAATTCAGTTGTACATACAGGGGTAAAGTCACCGGGATGGGAAAACAGAATTACCCATTGTCCCTTGTAATCGGACAGTTTGATTGGCCCAAAGGTTGACATGGCAGAGAAGTCAGGAGCTTTCATACCGATATTAATATTCATATGGATACCCTGAAAATCGTTTCTATTAATATATGAAAAGACACAGCAAAGTGTGAAAAAAGCCACAGCACCCGAAAGGGTGCGTGGCTTGGAAAATCAGGAATCAGTGTTCGGTTTCTGTGAAAGAAGCTGAAGTACACTGTTGTTGTAATTGATACTCTGATAGGCATAGTATAGATTGGAATCCGTATTGTCCGTATCGGCTGTCGTATTGTCCAAATTGGAAGCCGTATGATCGGAAGTGGAATCTGTTGTATCCGCAGATGTAACAGCAGTATCCGAAACAGGATTAGATCCTTTTACAGTAACCGACAAAGAAGCATTTTTTCCGGTAACCGATGTGGAGGCAGCCGCCGTAGCAGTTTCTTTATCTTCATCAGAAGTCTGGGAAGCCGCATTGGAAAGACTGCTGACCAGCTGGCTGATGAAGTTCAGATAATCATCATAGGAAAAAATCTTATTTAAAATCTCCTTGAAAGTGTCCTCATCCAGATTCTTTAAAAGCGAAGAAGTCAAGTTCGAACTGTCGGAAGTTCCCTCTGTGGCAGAGCCGTCAGGAAGCGTTACCCCTTCGTTCATATAGGAGGTAATCTTTGCCACATAATTCTGTGTTTCTTCAAAAGGCGGAATACCGCCGTATTTATCTACGTTATTACTGCCTGCATTGTAAGCGGCAAGTGCAAGAGAAACATTGCCGTCGTATTTCTGCAGAAGCTGACTGATGTATTTGGCACCTGCCATAATGTTCTGCTCCGGATCATAGGCATCCGTGCACCCGAGGCTGGCAGCAGTCGCCGGCATCAATTGCATGATTCCCATGGCACCTGCCTTGGAAGTCGCATCTGCCTGAAAATTCGATTCCTGCTTTGCCATTGCGGTAAGCAGTGACGTGGAGACCCCGTATGTTTCAGACGCTTTCTGAAAAATAGAAGTCAATGAACTGTCGGAAGTGCTTTGATCCATATAATCAGCGAAATCTTCCGATGTCTGGGTCTGGGATGTACCGGCAGCCGTCTTTGCTGTTTCGTCCGGAGTTAATATTGCAGTAATCTGCATGGTAATTCACCTCATTTGTAGAACTGTTTATGGTTGATACATATGCCTTTATAGTATAACATGAAACGTTCCTAAGGTGAACCGATATTTGAAAAAAACTTGTATTTTAAGAGGGCTTGCGTTAGAGTAAAAGTGTTTGATGTAGATTACAGAAGTATTAAGTGAGGGATATTTATGAAAAAAAGCGGATATGCGAAGGCCTTTCAAGCCGCATTTCCCTTTACAATACCGGTTTTGACCGGGTATTTATTTATCGGAATTGCGTTTGGTGTTATGTACCAGGAAAAGGGCTATAATTTTCTGTGGGCAATTTTAATGAGCATACTTGTCTATGCCGGTTCGGGACAGTATCTCGCAGTGAATTTCTTTGTGCCCGGTGTCAATCTGTTTCAGGTGATTTTTCTGGAATTCATGGTCAATGTACGCCATATCTTCTATGGTCTTTCTTTATTGGAACGCTTTCGTGATATGGGAAAGAAAAGATTCTATATGATATTTTCTCTGACGGATGAGACCTAATCCCTGTTTTTTCTGACAAAAGTGCCGAAAGGCGTGGACGAGCATAAGTTTCTGTTTGCAATTGCTGCCCTGGATCAGATCTACTGGATTGTGGGTTCTGCAATCGGAGCATTCGCCGGCTCCATGATTCCTTTTGACACTACGGGAATTGATTTTGCAATGACGGCACTCTTTGTCGTGATCTTTGTAGAGCAATGGCTGACGTCAGAGAATCATATACCGGCATTGACCGGTCTCGTGGCCGGTATGGGATGCCTTTTTATTTTTGGCAGCAGCAACTTTATACTGCCTACCATGATCTGCATTATGATCGTTCTGCTGTCCTGCCGCAGGGGGCTAAAGCCCCGGGAGGAGAGGGAGGTGAATACGGATGCCGATTAGTGTACAGATGTCTTTTTTGATTATACTGCTCGTCGGTTTGACAGTATTTATAACACGAATCCTGCCGTTTGCAGTTTTTCATAATGGAAAAGAGATTCCGGAAGTTGTGAAGTATCTTGGAAAAGTTCTGCCGCCGGCAATTATCGGAATGCTGGTAGTATACTGCTTGAAAGCAGTTCATGTGGTGCGGTTTCCGTTTGGATTGCCGGAACTGATTGCAATTGCGGCGGTGATCCTGCTTCACGTATGGAAGCGGAATAATCTGCTCAGTATCGGAGCCGGAACTGTCCTCTATATGTTTCTCGTGCAGGTGGTATTTGCTGCTTAGAGATTTTAGGAAAAATACGATTTGTTTTTTGAATAATAGCCATGCGTTTTTTCTATAATATGAATTGTGGGCTATGGGTTGACAACCGCAGACGTAACCAATAGAATACTAATTGATTGGAAAATCGCGGTTCATCCGCATGACATATACCACGAGGTAAAGGAGAAAATGCATGAAAAAAGAACCATTTGTAAGTTATGAACAGCTGAAAGAAATTATAAAAGAATATCCGACCCCGTTTCATCTCTATGATGAAGCAGGAATTCGTGAAAATGCAAAAGCGGTAAAGGAAGCATTTGCATGGAATCGTGGATTTCGTGAATATTTTGCAGTGAAGGCGACTCCAAATCCGTTCATTTTAAATATTTTAAAAGAGTATGGCTGTGGCTGCGACTGCGCATCCATTACCGAACTGATGCTCGCGGATTCCCAGGGTTTTGACGGAAAAGAGATCATGTTCTCATCCAATGATACACCGGCAGGAGAATTTCAGTTCGCAGATAAGATTGGTGCGATCATCAATCTGGATGACTTTACACATATTGATTTCCTGGAGCAGGCAATCGGCAGAATTCCGGAAACCATCAGCTGCCGCTATAATCCGGGCGGAGTGTTTCAGATGAGTAACGGAATTATGGATAATCCAGGAGATGCAAAATATGGTTTTACGACCGAACAGCTTTTTGAAGGGTTCCGTGTTTTAAAAGAAAAAGGTGCGAAGAACTTTGGTATTCATGCATTTCTGGCAAGTAACACCGTAACGAATGAGTATTATCCGATGCTTGCAAAGCAGTTGTTTGAAGTTGCTGTTCAGCTGAAGGAAGAGACTGGCTGCCATATTTCCTTTATCAATTTATCCGGCGGAGTGGGTGTTCCTTATACACCGGAGCAGGAGCCGAATGATATCCGTCTGATTGGGGAGGGTGTCCGTAAAGTGTACGAAGAGGTTCTTGTGCCGGCCGGTATGGATGATATCGCCATCTATACGGAAATGGGGCGTTTCATGCTTGCACCTTATGGCTGTCTTGTAACAAAAGCCATTCATGAGAAGCATACGCATAAGGAATACATTGGTGTGGATGCCTGTGCGGTAGATTTGATGCGTCCGGCAATGTATGGCGCTTATCATCACATTACGGTAATGGGCAAGGACAACAGTGTCTGCGATCATCAGTACGATGTGACGGGTTCTCTCTGCGAGAATAACGACAAATTTGCGGTTGACCGCATGCTGCCGGGCATTGACATCGGTGATTTACTGGTGATCCATGATACGGGAGCGCATGGGTATTCCATGGGCTATAATTACAATGGCAAATTGAAATCCGCAGAGGTTCTTTTGAAGGAAGACGGTACAACAAAGCTGATTCGCCGGGCTGAGACACCGGAAGATTATTTCGCAACATTTGACTGCTTTGATGTATTAAAAAATATGAAAAAACCGCTGTAACTGGAGATCAGAAAAAGCCAGCGACGGTTGTCTGAGCGGACATTCGGAATGCGTCATAAAAATAGATTTCAGATAAAATAAAAAGTACTTGCAATCTATTTTTTATTATGATAGAATCTTTATTGTTCGAGTGTAAACTGAACAAATGCCGGCGTGGCGGAATGGCAGACGCACCAGACTCAAAATCTGGCGGTGGCAACATCGTATGGGTTCAAGTCCCATTGCCGGCAGTAGAAGGCTCCAGTAATTACTGGGGCTTTTTTTGTACCGACACGGCATTGTGTCAATAATTTGTGAAGTGGAAAAACAGTGAGCGGGAACGATTGCAGCTGGACAATCTATTAAGGTGCAGGTGAACGGCGCAATGGACGATATATGCGGCCGTTTCGGAAAGGGCGATGAGGCACATCTATGAATCATGTAATCAATTGGCTTCTTGAGGATGGGAGCCCTGAGGTGAAATACCGTACAATGACAGAGCTGTTAGAGCTGCCAGAAGATGATCCTGAAGTGAAAAAGGTTTATGACGATTTATTGAAATCAGACACGGTAGGTTTAATCATGGATAAGTTCAAGCTTAATCATAAATGGGAGGATGTCACTGCCTTGTGTGCGCTTGCAGAATTTGGCTTAACACGCTTTGACGTTCCGATTGATGACTATATAGAACGTGTCATCAAGAATATGAACTATAGTATGAAGTGTGCAAAAATATTGCTGTTAAGAAATTTGGTAGCTCTTGGATATTACAAGCATACGTGGGTGCAGGAAGAAATATCGTTGGCTTTTTCCACCATACGGGAAGACGGGTCATTCCGGTGTCTGGACAAATCGAAGAAAACAAACGATTCTAAGCTTCCGGATATGGGATGCTACAGACAAACTACAACCTACCTTTTACTTGCGGCAGAGTTGAAAAAGATTGGCGTGATTCTGCCACAGTTTCAATCTCTGATAAACTTTTACATCAGCCACTATGTTGCATTCCGCCCTGATAACCCGGAAAAGGCGATCATTGAAGAAATGGCGGGGACCTATTATCCGTTTGACCATGTGAAATTGGGCTTACAAATGACTGTGTACGGTCTTTCGGTTCTTGGTGGAGCAAATCATGAGAATTGCAATCAGGCGTTCGCATTGTTAGATCGTAAAAAGAATTGTGAGGGTAAATATATTCTTGATAAATCCTTTCCTTACTTTGAGGTGGGAAAGATAGGGGAACCCAATAAATGGATCACATTGTATGTATTGCTGGCGGAAAAATATCGCACAGTGCAAGCATGATTTTCACCACCGACAAATTTCAATTTTGCGGATCATGATAGCAATTTCATAGGAAACACGTTAGGAGTAATCGAGAATTCGGTTACTCTTTTTTTATGGGAAAGAATTATTCTGCATTTGAACATGGTGCAGTCCGCAATGCGTGTTTTGGTTATATAGATAATGTTTTGAAAATATCAAATATATTACATATTTCATATTCGTTGGGGAACATTAGTTTTTAAATGGTATATGTATCTAATTGATTATGGAATAGGAAAGGGGTAAAAGGGATGAATCCGTTTGAAGTAACACCGAAATCTGTTGAATCTGCATTTAAAAACTGGAATGAAATCTATTCAAAGCCTTATAATAAACATGAGGTGAGCCCGTATACGAAAACACGGGTAATCTTAATGAATGGAACAGAATTCGAGTCTGTCTGGTTTGGGCATCAGACGCAGAGAAATTGCCCGAATAACGACATCCGCAGAGATCTGGCATTGATCAGAAGAGTGGAACAGCAGCAACAGAAAGTCATTGCAACGCTAAAGCCAAAGGATGAAACAATTTTAGAGCATACAATCAGTTATGAGCAGCTGGCGGTTGACCTTACCGCTGAATTGGCGAAGAGAGAACCGGACAGGAAAGTCAAAGATGCCCTGGATTTTGCGTTGTTGGAAGATTTTGACCATTTATATCGTTATTCAGATTTGCTGGAGGCGGAAACAGGAGTCAGGTCGGAACAGCTGGTTGGGCATTACACAGAGATTATGCCAGGACGTCCTACAATCTCCGAACATCGTTATCCTTTTGATAACGTAAGGCATTTTATTAATTGTAAAACAGCTGCGCCGATTACGAAGTTAAATGTTTCTATCATTACAGCGGCAGAGCAGCAGACAATGAATTACTATATGAATGTGGCATCCCTCTACCATAATGATATCGGAAGACAGCTATATCAGGAAATAGGGCTGATAGAGGAGCAGCATGTTACGCAATATGGCAGTTTGATCGATACTACGACTACGTTTTTAGAGCATTTGCTTATGCACGAATATACAGAATGTTATCTCTATTATTCCTGCTATGAGGATGAAACAGACCTCTATATCAAAGGAATCTGGGAAGAGCATTTTCATCAGGAGGTTGCACATCTCCACAAGGCAGCGGAGATGCTGAAGAAATATGAAAAGAAAGAATGGCAGCAAGTGATACCTGACGGAACCTTTCCACAGTTATTAACGCTGCACGAAAATAAAGCTTATGTACGTGAAATTCTTGCAGATACCGTTCAACTAACATCCAAAAAAGAAGAATATGTGGATGTATCGTCATTAAGCAGTAGCGATGAATTCTTCCAATTCCAGAATACACTAAACGAACCTGTGGAAGAAGTACCGACTCATAGTATCATTCAGACTTATATCGATTCGAATCCAGAGGATTATCGTTATCAGGATACGGAGCATCCGGTTCCGGCGCTTAGAAACCGAAAAAAGGATAATGTTTCGGTTGGGCGTGAGGCAAATGCAGCTGTCACTGAATAGCTGAGAAGTGTTTTGAATGAGTTTATTATTCCAGAATGATTAAAAAAACGTATTCGCCAGTCTTAAATTCCGTCACTGGCAGCAAGGTTATAAAGATGAAAAAGATGCAGAATAGCATCCTTTTCATCTGCTGGCCGATTTCAAAAATGTAGTGTCAAACAAGTCCTCCCCCCGATGAACTTTTTCTGAAAATGCGAGGTGTCTCTTGGAAGCAGATCCGTTTCCAAAACGCGCCGTAGATAAGCACCAAAAGGTCTGTAAATCAAACTCGTTAAATTGTGTTGTATTAACAGCTTGATTGTATACACCTTTTTTAAATTTGGCAGGGAGTATTTTCCGGAGAGAGCGAAAAAATATTTTGTGCCTTTCAGCGTTTGGGTTTTTCCACTTGCTTAGTATTAAAGCTAGCCTTCTATTTTCGCTTTGAAAATGCTGTTGCTGCAGCACAATATTCCGCTTTTGCCCAGAATGCCACAATGTCCATACTGTTCCTGACCATGCTTTTTGGACGTGATAGCACACGAGGTCAAACGATGTTAATGGCGGTTGCAAAATGGATTGGAACATTAGCCCCTACCATTCTTGGCGGTTGGATAGAGGGTTTTAATATTTTTATACTCCTGACCGGACTCATCTGTTGTATCTTTGATGTGATTTATATCGTAGCACTGTACCAGTTTCAAAAGGCTGGGATTTAACCTTAAGTGGTATTAAAAACCAGTGGGGACAATTTTGTCACGATCCAGCAGCATTTCCACGAACAAAGCGGCTAGTGTCGAACAATATAGAAGCAAGACCTAGGAGAATAACATAAGAACGTGTTAATTTTACGGAATTTTGGTAAAGTTAGCACTTTTTTGTTACATTTTACTATTTTTTGATTTTTGATAAAAAATATTAGGAAAGTAATGAAAATTATGATAATATAGGAAAAAATTACGAAAGAGGAGGAAGTTTAGTTTGAAAAGAAGGAAAATAGGTGTAAGGTATTCGATTAAAACGAAAATTACTTTAATGTTCAGTTTATTGCTGACCTGCAGCATACTCACGATAGGTGTCACGAGTTATGTCATTGCCAAAAAGCAGCTGGATGACCAGGGGAAAACAATTCTTCAGAATACTGTGAATATGATTCTGATGCTGATTGATGCAAAAAATGAGGAAGTAGAGAGAGGTGCCATCACATTAGAAGAAGCACAGGAACAGGTAAAAACATACATTCTTGGAAAGGCGGAGGAAACGGGGAAAAGTGTTGAGGTCGTCTATAACAAAGACGGAGATACGAAGACGATCGATCAGATAGTAAGATCCATCAATCAGGATATTTATTTAGGGGAAAACGGATATCCGATTGTCTATTCTACAGATGGTCTGGAGGTTGCACACCCGAGCCTGGAGGGGACAAATGTATGGAACCTGCAGGAAAAGGGAGTCGAGAACGGAATGTATCTGGCACAGGAGCAGATTAAGGCTGCCATGCAGGACGGCGGCGGTTTTGTTACCTATAACTGGACTTATCCGAATTCAGATAAAATAGGCAAGAAAATTACATTTCAAAAGCTCGACCCGAATTGGAACTGGGTGGTAATTGCGGGTACTTATATGTCTGATTTTAATAAAGGTGCCAATACGATTTTAAAATATGTGATTTTCGGTGCATTGATTTCGTTGGCAGTGGAGATTCTGGCGGTGATTCTTCTGATGAACAGAACACTCCGTCCGTTACTGGCTATGGTGAAGGTAACAAATGAATTGTCCGATGGTGATTTCCGGGATAAGGACAGGGTTGTCAAAAGTAAGGATGAGGTCGGACGGATGGCGGATGCGCTGGTTCATATGCGCAGTAATGTGCGGGAAATGCTGAAATCTATTTATGATTCGGCCGACAGGCTTTCTGTTTCCTCGGAGGAACTTACGGCAAGTGCCGAACAATCCGCGCAGGCATCGGGGCAGGTAGCCTATGCAGTCAGTGAGGTGGCGACAGCGGCCGACAGGCAAATGGGGCAGGCGGAAAATGCAAGTGACGTCGTTACGCAGATATCGGAATCCATGAATCAGGTTCTGGATAGTGCAAAAACAGTTTCTGTTTTCGCTGAGAAAACAGCTTCTACGGCAAACGACGGAGGGGTTGCGATTGCCAGAGTCGTGAAACAGATGGATAATATTACAGATAAAACAAATGAAACGGCCGGCGTGATCAATGAACTGGAAGAACGCTCCATTCGAATTGGTGAAATTGTGAATGTAATAGCAGCCATATCGGAACAGACGAATCTGCTTGCTCTGAACGCGGCGATTGAAGCAGCGCGTGCCGGAGATGCGGGAAAAGGATTTGCAGTGGTGGCAGAGGAGGTTCGAAAGCTTGCAGAACAGTCTCAGGATGCCGCAAGTCAGATTACCGGATTGATCGGAGAAGTGCAGGAGCAGATGATAAATGCGGTTACATTTATGAGTGAAGGACAGCGGGAAGTAGAGGAAGGAACAAAAGTTGTTGCTGTCGCGGGAAAGAGCTTTGAAGAGATTTTAGGTATGATTCAAGATGTGACAGACAAAACGCAGGAAATATACGCAAATGTTGAGAAAGTCACGGAGCAGACCGACAGGGTTGTTGCAGTCGTCCGAAATATCAATGAGGACAGTCATAAGACGGCTGAAGAGTCACAGACCATCTCAGCAGCGACCGAAGAACAGTCAGCGTCCACCGAAGAGATTGCTGCGGCAAGTGAGAATCTGGCACAACTGGCAGAGGAGCTGCAGACAACCTTACAGCAGTTTCAGATTTAAAAAACATTGTGATTGGAATACGGATTGTCAGAAAGTCATTTTCTTTTGCACATCCGCAGATAAGCCCCTGAATGTATCAGGGGCTTTGTTTTGTTAGAACTTTTCCTTCAGGATGCGTTCCAGCGTATTCACATCGAGACGCATATCCAGAGGTTTTACGGCGGGACCTTCCAGAATCTTTCCGTCATAGGAAAATCTTGAACCATGACAGGGACAGTCCCATGATTTTTCTGCTGAATTCCAGATAAGTTCACAGCCCAGATGTGTACAGGTCGTGTTAACAACGTGAAGAGAACCACTTTCATCCCGATAGACGCCGGCCTTTTTGCCGTCCAGCTTTATGATTTTTCCTTCTCCGGGCAGAAGGGAGGTCTCTTCAGGAGCCGGAGACAGTTTTCCGTTGAGCAGCTCCTTTGCCACACTACAATTTTGTATCAGAAAATTTTTGGCGGAGGAAAAGGCCGTTAATCTGGATGGACTGTAAACGTCCTGCCATTGACTCTTTCCGTCAATAATCAGATCTTTTAAAAGAAAAGAGGCTGCGATGCTGTTTGTCATGCCCCATTTTCCAAAACCCGTGGCAATGTAGAGATTCTGCGTATGGGAAGTCATCTGGCCGATGTATGGAATGGAGTCTGGTGTCATGCAGTCCTGCGCGGACCAGCGATATCCGGTTGGTTCGACGGTAAATAGTTCTCTCGAATAATTCAGCAGTGTACGATAATGCTCTGCGGTATCCCCACCCAGACCTGTCTTATGATGTTCGCCGCCTACGATGACCCAGGTATCATTGTCACAATTTTTGACGCTTCGAAGCGAGCGAGTTGGCTCCTCTGCGGTGATATACATGCCGCCGGCATATGGTTCTTTTATCTTAACTGAGAGTGCATAGGATCTTTCCGTCCACAGGCGGCTGAAATACAAACCGGTCTTATTGTAGAAAGGGTAATGAGATGCCAGAACAACCTTTTGGGCAGTGACTTTTCTTCCGGTATCGGTATGAAGGATATAGCTCCTGCCTTTTTCCAGTCTTGTAATCCGGCTCTGTTCGTAGATTTGGCACCCCTGTTTTGTGATTATTTCTGCAATGGGAAGCAAGAATTTCAGAGGATGAAATTGTGCTTGATTGTCGAAGCGGGCAGCTGCTTTTATCGGAATCTGTAAGGGCAGATTTTCGACATAGGCAGCTTCTATGCCAAGGGAAGATGCGGCCATGACTTCTTTTCCTATTTTTTCAATATACGCATCCTGACAGGTGAAGACGTAAGAAGATTGGGGTTCAAAATCACATGAAATCTGATTCTCCTGTATGATTTTATTTATCGTTCTAATCGCGGTTTCATTTGCATCTGCATATTGTCTTGCCAACTCAGAACCAAGCATGTGATCCAGTTTATCATAGACCAATCCATGCTGAGAAGTGATTTTTGCAGTTGTGTGTCCGGTAGTTCCGGAAAGTATGCGGTCGGCTTCCAGAATTGCAATTCGAAGGCCTTCTTTGCGAAGCATATAAGCAGTTGCAATTCCGGTAAAACCGCCTCCTACGATTGCGACATCGACCTGGATGTCATGGTCTAATACAGGATAGGATTTCTGTGGGGCGGATGCAATCCAATAGGATTGCGGCGGTTTGTTAAAATTTGTGATTTCTTCCATAGTTTTGTCAAGGCCTCCCGATGTAATCTGAATTTCTGCATATCATCTATTTTGTACAGAATTATGTCTATTATACAGAAGAAGCGGCTGGTTATAACCAGGACCTCGGAGATGAGATTATTGATATGCAGATCAAAGAACTTGACAGGCTAATCATTATTAGCTAAAATAAGGCTAACAAGTATTAGCAAAAGGGTGTGTGAAAATGCGTGATACGAAGGAACGGATTTTATATGAAGCATTAGACCTGTTTTCCGTGCAGGGATATGATGGAGTATCCATGACGGAGATTGCGGACAGGGTCGGTATCAAGGCTGCTTCTATTTATAAGCATTACAAGGGAAAAGAGGATATTTTTCATACGATCGTACAGCAGTTTGAAGAGAGAACGGAGCATATTTTTCAGCCCGTTGTATCTGTTGAGGAGGATTATGACGGTATGGCAGCCGGGATGCTGGTTCAGATGGTTCAGCAGGCTTTTCAATTGTATGCGGAGGAACCGTTTTTATCAAAATGCAGAAAGCTTTTTATGATCAGTGCCTTTGGCAGACCGGAAATAGGAACGTTATATGTCAAATATTTTATTGAGATGCCAATGGAGTATCAGTCAGGAATATTTGGCGTGATGCAAGAAGCGAAGCATTTCAAAGGAAGAGACACAGCGGTTATGGCTTCTCACTTTTATGCGCCGATTCTGATTCTGCTGCAGGAGTATGATTACAGTAGAATCACCATGGACGAAGCATTTCGTCGAATAGAATTATTAATTCTGCAATTTACGGAGGTATATAGCATATGAAGATAGCGGTAGTTCATGGTCAGGCACACAAGGGGAGTACATGGCATATTACGCAGTTATTAATAGAGCGGCTTAACTGCACGGCAGAGGATGTGTCGGAATTCTATGCCGGTGGGATAGAGGCCTGTGTAGGATGTATGCAGTGCTTTCTGATAGGAGAGGCCGCCTGTCCGCATCGCAGCCAGACCGAACCGATCATAAAGGCAATGGAAGAGGCTGATGTTATTATAATCGATTCTCCGACTTACGTATTTCAGGTGACCGGCCAGCTGAAAATCTTCTTTGATCACATGGGATATCGCTGGATGTCGCATCGGCCTTATCCTGCCATGAAACAAAAAATCGGAGTGGCGGTTTCCACCGCTGCCGGAGCAGGTGCAAAGAGGACAACGAAAGAGATCGCGTTGCAGATGTTCTGGTGGACGATCGGCAGAACCTATGAGCTTCCGTTTGTTGTAGCGGCAATGAGCTGGGAGGAGATTCCGGTAAAAAGAAAACGGAAAATAGAGAAAAAAATAGAGCGTACGGCTGTGGCAATCCGACAGAAAGTAGGTCATGTAAAGCCTGGTATCAAGGCACGATTTCTGTTTTTTGTCATGAGGCAGATGCATAAAAAAATGGATTATAATCCGGTAGAAAGTGATTATTGGAAGCAATATTTTTCATAAAGAAGGGAGGAGCAGAAATCAAAATATCTGCTTCTCCCTTCTTACTTCATTCTGCCTCACCCTCTGCTACAATCTGTTCGAGCACGTTGATCAGATCATGTATGTTGTTGAGTTGCACATTCCGTTCCAAAATCAGGTCCTTCAGATTGATGGACAGGGATTCGAACTTGTCTTTGATTTCCGGAGCTACATAAGATGCCATGGCCGTCACCTCTTTCCGCTTCCGGATGAAATCCGGTTCGCCGGAGCTTCTCCGTTTGGAGTGGTTTTGATTTCTTCAGGGAGGCTGGCTGAGTTTTCCGGAAGATCGATTTCCGGAATATTACCGTCATCGTAATCATTTTTGGTTGAATTTTTATCTTTCATAGCACACCGCCTTTCGCGGCTTAGTG
>JAEWCQ010000005.1 GCA_023390555.1 Bacillota bacterium
CGGCTTCAACTCCTGTTTTGGCTTCTGTTCCTTTACATTCCATAATGTTTCTATTAATACGGCATGCAAGGTGGTCACACAGCGCGCACCAGACATCCTTTACATTCCATAATGTTTCTATTAATACTGCATCTGCGGTGCCGTTATACACCATAAGTGTCATCTTTACATTCCATAATGTTTCTATTAATACAAAGACGAGGTATACGAAGTTATGTTACAGCGTTACTTTACATTCCATAATGTTTCTATTAATACAGGAATCGTAGGTGTTGTACTACTTGCTTTTATAGCCTTTACATTCCATAATGTTTCTATTAATACGTTGCAACTCATTTATTCCACCCCTTTCAGCAGTTCCTTTACATTCCATAATGTTTCTATTAATACCAACCGCACAGCAAATGCCCATTTTTCAATAAATTCGCTTCATATTTTTGTCTACCCTTTCAAAAATATATTATCATATTATTTTAAACACTTCAAATATACTTCAAACCACTGTAACTATAGCATTGTCTACTCCCTGCGGTTTTTACAATATTTTAGGTCGACAAAACAATGCTACAGCAAAAAAGTCGTTTTATCGTCTTCTATGCCCCAGAATTCTTTATCCAGCCATCTTTCCTGTCTGCTTTTGAATACAATGACAGAATCCTTTTCTTTATGAATATATGGTTTTAACTCCTGCTTCATTTTGGCAATCTGAGATTTCGAAATTTCACCTTCAAAAACAGAATTTTGTATGTGGGATAAATATTTCTTACAGATTTTAAAAACATGTGACCAACGTTTTTGCCCACTTTCGCTTTGACTAATATCGTATACTAAAACAATGTACATCTTTTACCACCAGATTTTGAACCCTTCATATTCTTTTTCACCAATTAAATGCTTAACCAATTTGTAAGCTTCCAATCGGATCAGATATTGATACGAAACTTTACGCCCTATTTCTTTGTGCATAATAGTCTTTTTCAACCTTTCCTCAAGTTCTGTCACGATCAGTCTTGATGCCTCTTTCTTTAAGTGCAGACAATTCAGTTCCTTTGTAAAACTCTCTTCTGTGATTTGCCTCCTGTTCAATAACGAAAAAATAAGTCTATCTCCAATTAATGGCTTAAATATTTCTGATAAATCAAGACAAAGGGAATATCTTCGCACTCCAGGTTCATGCAGATAGCTGATTGTTGGGTTCAGCTGTGTATGATATATCTCGCTTAATGTTTTAGAATATATGAGGGAATTTACAAAAGAGATCAGAGAATTAATCATATTATCTGGTGGATGCATCACTCTCTTGTTAAAATTGATTTCCTGATCAACGATAATATTCCATGCCGAATAATATTGCTTTCTGATATTCCCTTCCACACCCATTAATTCCTCTACCGAATTTGTGGAGGATATCTGCCTTTTTAAATGCTCTATTTCTTTCATGTACGCAGAAACATCTTTTCCCCTTCCATTATAGTAGCGCAGATTGCGATAGATGTTATCTGCAGCAGCTTCGATCAATTTTCTCGCAATGCAAATACGTTTTTCATAATCTGTGTAATGTTCAACCTGATGAATCAACAGCTTGCCTGCTAACAGACTTTCTCTTGGATAATAACTTCCTGTATAAAAATTATAGTAGTTAAAGAAATGTATCGGTATTCCATATTGCGAAATGTAATTAATCAACGCCGTATTGAACGAAATCTCTGTCATGACATAGATATCACTGATTCGTTCAATTGGAATGTCCTTCTTTTCTTCATCCTGTGTTGTAAACCGGACTGTATTGTCTTTTCTTTGCAACGTACCATTATTATATATGTAAAAGCTTTGTCCCATATATCTTCCTCCCTATATCAGGCACAAATCATGGTAAGCACATTTACCGCATAATTTTATTTCTTTAAATACAGGCGGTTGATCTGTATTCCTTATTCGGATAATATCCCCAATCACGCCTTGCAGACTCCTCATATCATCCTCAGTGAGTTCCACTACAAGATTTTTTTTCAGTAATGGATAATCAATTCGGGCTTTGATATCCTGTACACCTCTCTGCCTAAGGTAATACAGATAATATTTTACCTGCCATACACCTGCTTCTTCGATTGCACGACTTTTTTTAATTTCATGTAGTTCGTGATGATTTTTTATAAAATCAATGTTAATGACATTATCAATATTAATATGTTTGTCATCACGCCCATAACTACTTTCATCCAGCAATTTTCCAAGCAGAACATTTTCATTTTCCATTTCCATATTGATTTCGTTACAAAAATACCACAGTTTACGTTTACAGACAAAATAGTAATAAATCATCACTCCTGTAATTCTTTCTTCCATATATTCTTACCCTCCTGAGCAATCAGCCATTAGATAGTACAAACTTCAGAGAAAACTCTCTTCTTCTTCCACTTTGTCAAATCTGAGACCAAGCCCCTTTTGCATAAAAATATCAAAATCATAGCTCCATTCCGTTCTATGTATATCCGTGTTCTCTATGATTGCATGATCAACATGTTCAGGGAATCCATTTTTAGCATGGATACTCAGTGTCATTTCACCCAGCTTTTCCTGCAGCATGCTTTTCACCGTATGTTCGCCATAATGTCTGCCCAGAAATGCCTGAATACTGTCTATCATATCCTGATTTTCCTTGTAGATTTTCTCTGGAATCACCTTTACACTACGAATGCCACGAAACTCTTTTGCCACCTCTGTTTTAGTATATTCCAGTGGTTGTAAAACATTTAATTCCCGTAATGATTTTTCTATCAATTTAAAGTACTGGGTACTCCGAATCTGCTCTACATCGTAAACTTCATTCATATATACTGTCTTATCCGCTTCCGTAAACACTCTCCCTTCATAACGCTGCAAAATGGCTGATGAACGTTGATAGATATCTTCGTCATACACATGTTTGTATTCTGTTCCCGTATCACAGACAATTACATTTTCCTCTTCCACGGTATATCGCCCTGACCGGTTACACCTTCCCATTCGCTGCAGTAAACTGTCTGCCGTACACATTTCCGTATACAAAAATTCAAAGTCGATGTCCAGACTGGCTTCTACGATCTGTGTCGTCACCCAGATACCTGGCACATCCCTCTCCTCTGAAAACTTCTTAATACGATCTTCCAGCATGCGGCGATGCTCTCTTGTATATCTGGCGTGCAGTAAACAGACATTACCATACATTTCATCCAACTGCTCATAAATTTTCTGTGCCTTAGACACCGTATTGCAGATTACCAAAACCTTTTTCATTTTTCCCTTTTCAGCGATTTCATCGATATCCATCTGACTTCTTCTTATTTTCACTTTGTGTCGGGGCAAATCTAAATTCATCGAAAAATCTCTGTATTCATAAGCATGATCCTGCAGTAATCCCTGTCTTTCCATAAAATATCGCAGAACCGGGGGAAATGTAGCCGTAATGATAGCAAACCTGCCTCCCATCTTCACAATTTCCATCAATCCGTAAATCAGCGCAGCAACCACCTTTGGTTCATAGGATTGAATTTCATCGATAATAATCTTAGAGTATTTTAAGGTGGCTGCAAAAATTTCCGTTCCAAGTGCCTTATACACAAACTTAAAGAGCTGATCTACCGTACATACCGTCAACGGAGCAGAAAGCAATTTTGCCCGAGCATACAACTCATATCCATCAATTGGCTGTTCACTTTCCGTTGCTTCCTTCAAATAAATATTCATGCTGTCAGAATGCAACAGGACAACATCTTCATATTGATATCTTTTTCGTATTCTGTCGTAAATAGCGTTGGAAGATACCTTTAACGGAAGTGTATAAAAACCCTTCTCCCCGTTCAGCCACAGCAATGCGGCCTCTGTCTTTCCCGAACCGGTCGGAGCAACAACTACCAGATTATCCTCTCGTTTTTCATACATATAGGCTTGTACCGGCCGAAAAGAATTTCCATATTCCTCTGCTATTTTCCGACATAGCCTTTTATCATACAAATCGGTCTGGTACTCTATCTCCTGATATCCCGCACTTACCGCCCAGTCAAACTTATTTAGCATCCCTTTGACCAGCATATATTCGCACCAGACATCATCATCTACAATCTTATATTCGTATGAAGTATCATTTCGAAACAAAAGATTTCCAAGATTTTGTGTCCGTATGGACATATCCGGATTGTTACAAAATTCCCTGATCTGCTCTTTAAAATGCTTCTCCCAGAATTTCTCAAAATCTTCCTTTTTATAATCATCATCGCGGGTATGATGATTATAGATTGCAGTAAGAACTATATCAAAATCTTTTTTCTGTGTACACCTTACGCAATTTTCTATAAAATCTTTTTTCGAAAGAACCAACGCACTTAAAAATCCATGTGGAATCTGCTTTTCATTCCACTTTGCCTTATGGCCCGGGCGAACGATTGCCTGAAAAAGAGCATTTGCTTTTCCAATATCGTGTTTCTGACAGGCATAACAAATAAACTGTTTCTCCCGCTCCGTAAAATATGCTCCAAATGAATCAAAAAACCGCTCTGCACACCTGACAATTTCCTCCAAATGATCACTTAACAGCTTTTGCTGTTCGGGCTCTTTCTGCTCTTTTAATTTTTCAATCGCTGCTTCAAGTATTTTTAATTCCCAATCATTAAAATTTTCTTGTAACCGCTCCCTCAGAAGCTGAATCTCCCTTGTTCGTTTTTCTCTCTCCTCTTTCGTCAAAACAATCGTTGTCGATTTTGCATAATACTCCATAAATTTATCCTTCCTGGCATTTCCACGTTCCTTGTTATGTACAAAACCTACCACTTTGTGATCTTTTTATGCTGTCTCTTTCCAAAATGTAACTATTTAGATAAACTGTCAAACCAGTACGACAAGATCTCCATACTCGTCTACGATTCCCTCTTCCAGCTTAGTTCCCTTTAAAAAGTAGTACGCCTTCACCTTTCCCCCATCCTTTTTCCATCTTCGGATCTGTCCCAGCTTTGTCGGTTCATATTCTTTCGTAAGTGTATAGACCGTGGTTGAGTAATTCCCCAAATCCAGTTCGGTATCCACCGGAATATAAATATCCCGGTTAACATCCGCACCTTCTTTCTTATGTAGTTCAACCAGCTCCACATTTATCACATCTAATATATCCTCATATCTTCCAAGCGACAAATATCGCGGCGGATATTTTAATGCATGGTAAACCGTTTCAAAATCCTCCTCTGCTGGTGCAACATGAAGAAGCATATGGTTATCGCAAATCAATTCTACATTTCCGATACCCTTAAACACTCCATATTGCTTGTCCCCTTCCTCTATGCATATCTGATGACGCTCCTTTTCATATTTCGCCCCTGGTTTAAACGAATATCTGGTATACAATTCCGACACGGAACCGGCATTCGTTCCCTGAATACTCAACATCATAGGATGAAACTCCGTATACTGGCAGGCTGCATGTATCATTCCAAGTACCGTAGAGTAAGGCGGCAGTGGAAACGATTCTTTTATCAGGATACTGCTTGGTTTTCTGTAATTCACCAGATTCTGATAGCATTCGATTCTAATTGCTTTCTCCATAATATACATCCACTTCCTCTTTCAGATAAGTAAAAACAGCTCCAACGGTTTTGGCACACAGCTTTTGTTTCAGTTCCTCCTGATTAGAAAAAATTCCTGATGCCATTCCCACAAGGGTATGTTCCTTTATCTGCGTATCATCATTTATAATTTCTAACAGTGTTTCTGCCTGAATTGCTTGTTCTGCCAAAGAAATCCGGTTTTCAAAAAACGGATTCTTTCGCTCGTATCTTCCCCCGATGATAAATAGAGGGCTTAGGTTTTCTCTCCTCCCCTTAATATCACGGTATAGATACTGAATGGTATCAAGCAGTGACTTCACCCGATTCGCCTTTTCTTTTGCAGCAATTTCAATCTCACCGTCAATTCCAATTCTGTCCAAATCAATTGTTATGGTATAGGAATAATAGGATCTTTGAATTTCACTCTGCGCAATTCCATTCTCTAGATTATCCCTCCTTGCCAATCCCATATTCGTTAAAAATTCAAGGTCACTTTGATATGGTTCCAGTGCAATTGCATTGCTAAGCCGTACTACCGCACTTCTGGTCGCTGCTCCTCCCTTTTTATCTTCTTCCTTCGAGGTCGTTTTCATATATCCAAACAAGTCTATTTCTGGATAATCCACGATGGTTGCAGATGGAGCGAACTGAACCACACCGCTTTTTCCATCCACCGGAGTGTGATCCCAATCCAGCTGCTGTACAATATTGTATCTTATCGCCTGCCTTGATATATAAGAATACTGTTCATAGTTTCCACGGGACATTTTCTTTAGCGCCATTATATTCCCGACACCCTCCCCATAATTTGCACTCTCCGCAAGAAAAACCATTGTAGCTGTAAGACCGCTTCTAATCATTGCCCTTCTCCTCCTTTTTCATATTTGTGACTTCCCTGCAAACCCAAAATAAATGCATATCCATTTTCCAGAAAGCTGGCATGGTTATTCTGCTTGTCCAGCATATGAATAAACCCATCCGGCACCTCTAAATTAGCCCCTTTAGAATTCTTTAACTTGTTGGAGCAATAAACACGCATAAGTATCTCCATAAAACGTTCCACATTCCTGACCGAAAGTGCATTTAGCAACTGATAGACGGTGCCTCTCAGGCAGGAATCATCTGTAGTTCCTTTAGCTCTTAACAATGCGCCCCTTAATTCATAACCGCTTTCTCTCATTGAATACCGGCTCACCCATATCCCTCCTCGTTCTTCTTTTTGACACCGAAACCTCAGACTAGTTCTCAGCTGTATATCATACACAATTCCAGCCTGTAAACGCAGTGCCTTTTGATCCATTGAAAGTTTCAAAATTCTATCCAGCAATCCATATTGATTCCGGTATTTTATGATATTCATAACCACTGCTTCGTAAATATTGTAAAATTCTTTTCCAAGCTTCATATAAGGATGCTCGCTTAATCTTTTTAAATCAGCTCTTACACCAGATTTTCCATCGGAATGACTGTCACTCAACAGCTCCAGTACATCCTTTCCCAGGATGCCGAATATGTATCTATCATCTGCATCTTTCCCCCGAATGATAATCTGAATATTTCTAAGTTCCTTTGTCTTTTTTTCCAGCAGAATTATCATCGTACGGGCAATCCATGTAGAATAGTTTTCTTCCTCCTTTCGTTTCGTAGGAAGAATTTCTTTTGAGTTTGTATGAAGTAATTGTTTTAAACTATCATTTGCATTTATAAATAAAAACCGATTCCCAATCAATTGGAATCCAAGCGGCACCAGTGAATAGACGAATGCACAGACAGGGCATAAAAACAAATCCACCTTTCCCTTCCAGTATGAAGATGTCTTTCGTGCAAGATCATCCGCCTGTTCGGTCATAAATGCAATTGATACCTTTTCACCGGAATCCATCAGATTGCTGCAATCCACACACATTTCTTTTGATTTCGCATGATCTTTCTGCAAATATTGTCGAAGCTTCTCGGAAAAGTCTGTTTCAAAGCAGATTCTCATGTCTTTTTTGGCGTTTGCAGTTAGTAAGAAACTCTTTCCAGACCAAAACCGGTTGATATAATTGTAGATAATCCCTTTCATTTGGAAGGTCTCTGCACACAGAGGCTGCATGAGAAATGCTTTCAGTTCATACAGCCGGTGCTGCAATTCCGACGGTTCGATTGTTTCCTTCAGTTTATTTGCTTTTAGCTGTTCATATACTTGAGGATTTTCTATCCTGCCACGTATATTTTCAAAGCCTGACTTATTACTATTGGAAAGCAGTTTGTCCTGAATAAATTTCAAATCTTCTTTCGCTTTTTCCGGTAACCACTTCTCACTTTCCAACATATCCAAAAGCTTATCCATGCGTTCCAAAATTGCCTGATATGCAGTACCGGAACCATAGTATTCTATAAATGCTTTAAAATACAAATCTGTCCAATCAGCACTAACAGCAAACTCCCGGCTTAACCATAAACACTGTTCAGACCCCGTATCATCCGATGTGATTCCGTAATCGAGATCTTCTCTTGCATTTGATCTGTCCAGTAGATAGTTCAATCCAACAATCCCAGCATTTTTCAAAAAATCTCCCATTGTTATCACAATCTTGTCCAATGGCACACCTCCTTTCTAGCATACAAGCTCAAATTTCCCGTATCCGCTCGATCTCCTGGTCCCAAAGCCTGCCAAGTATAGCAGATTCAATAATTCAGGAGACCCCGTAAGCCGATAAACACCGATTGACGTATCCACTTTTCTTCCAAAGACATTTGCAACAATTTTTTTCCCTTTCAGCGGCTGAATGGAAAAATCATCTACGGCGATCGAAAAATCCATTTTTTGTAGAAAGAAACTCACATTATCTTTTAAGACCTCCGAAAAGTTTTCCATATCATAGGTGTAATACCTATCCGTATTGTCCGCGGAATTGTGTTTTCTGACAACCAGCGGACTTTGCATTTTTATAATGACCTCCGGTTCCACAATTGTATTGCGTTCGCGCATTTGGATGGATATAAGTCGCATCGAATTGTGATTCATTGGATAGGTTTGGAATTTCATCTTTTGGAATCCATTAAAAAATCGCAGTAATTCTGCTTCATTCGCATCAGAAAAAAATATGGAGAATTCATTTCTGCTGAGTTCGATTGTATCTTTTGCAAACCTCGCTCCTGGAAGGTAATATGAAAAGCAATATGATTTCATAATTGATCTGCTTTTGTCATATAAAGAGTCATAAAAATCCTGTGAATAACTCTGTGCCGCCGCTTTTAAAAAGCTTACTAAGATTTTATCCAAGCACACTGGCAAAAAATTACGTTCCAATTGAAACGTCAATTTGTATTCAAACATATAATTCACCTCCTCTCTCTACATTTGGATATATTTACCATATCACTACTATAATTATTTTTCAATAGCATATTAAAAATTAATACTATTGGTTTTCATGTTGATATAATACCATAGCTATATTTATTTGAAATGTCCATTGATATTTTTTAATTAATACGTTATAATGCAACTATATTTTGGAATGTAAAGATAGTATTAATATTTATTTTTTACTTAATAGACCCATTTTGGAACTTAATAAAATTAATCTTTTACATATAGTGCTCAGTATCTAAAGTTTTTTGTCAGAAATCGGTTGAAACGAAAAATAATTTTGGTGATACGGCAATGTCATCATCAAAATAGTGGTATTTATTATTTATATATATTTCCAGAACGATTTTATACATAATGATCAAGTGTGTGGAGAAAACCCTGTAAAGGTAAATTCTCTATGATAATAACTGGTGTGAGAGCTTAGTGATAAGAATTCAGACTTTGTTTTACGTATAACAACATATGTAGATAAAAGAAAGCCCCACCTAACAGTTTTCGGTCCCTGTCAGTTACATCTTTCATGGTAAACCGTGTCTGATGAACGATACAGCTCTGATATTCTATTTTCGTAAATGCCGCAGATATTGCTTCCCTGATTCAGTACTGATAATTACACCATCACTTTCAGCGCGTTCTGACTTTTTACAGCCTAGATGGTCATCCAGCTCCACTTCCAACATTTCCCTGATGGTATATCCAGGCAGATTTTCCTGAACATCCTGAATGTCTTCTACCGACTGGATATCATACTCTTGCAGATTCTGCTAGATATATTCCTGTGATTTGTACCTTTGTACGGTTTCTTTTCTCTTGCCTTAAAATTATAACTATACGAACTATATAGTTCTACCGAAGTATTATCACATGGGTCTCAATCATGTATAAGGCAGTATTTTATTAAGAGCTTACCCTCTAATGATAGTCTCATAATAAAAAAATGATTTCTCGGCACCAATACAACATTTTCCCGTTTTTTTATGTTATTCCTTCCTTTCAACTCCACCATTTACTGTAATTCTATTTCATTTGAAAGTATTATAATCCATCTGAATACGTATCAATTCTTTTGTTTGGATATCGGTTAATTTTTCGCACAGGTACAAGCCAAGGTCAATCCCTGCAGTTACGCCTCTGGCAGTTATGATATTGCCATCCTCAACAATTCTATCTCTTTTGACTTCTTTGCAAAATGGTTTTAATTTTTCATATGCATTGGGGTGTGTAGTAGCAACCCTATTGTTCAAAAAACCGGCTGCACCTAAAATGAGAGAACCTGTACACACTGAAACTTTAAAAGCATTTTCGCTGATATCCTGAATCCAATTTATAAATTTGTCGTTATTTATCAGACTTCTTGAGCCGAACCCGCCGGGTAACACCACAATATCGTATTCTTTCAGTGAACTACCAATTTTTTGAGGCAACATGTTTAAATAGCCATAATAATCTTTCACCATAGGCTGATAAGCACATATATCAATTGACAAATCTTCGTAAAACCCCATACTCTTTAATCTGGCAATAGGATCATATACGCCAATGAAATCAAGAGCCGTCATATCATCATAAACGATAAATGCAATTTTCATAATCTTTTCTCCATGTATATTTGTTTATCACCAAGATTTCTTTCCTGATATAAGCATTCTATACTTCCTTTCATTAAACTTCTTTTACTTGGTTACAATTGATAATCTCAAGGTAAAACATCAAAAGAGATATTTACCAGAAAGAGCTGCTTTTTCTCTTTGCACCCCTTTATGGTGATTACTAAAAAAGCTTTCAGTCTGACTTAAACTAATTTTCTTTTAAAAAAATGTTGCGTCCAGACTGGATAGTCCAGCAAGATGTTCCCAGTCAGTGAATGCTGATTATGCTAGGTTTCTGTCAGTGTTTAAGATTGAGCTAACCTTTTGTTTATGTTTTCGCAAATACTCAATCGAAAAGGTGGTGATCACATATTGAAGCTTAATTACATGTCACTTTATTTGTTGGAATTGATGTCGCTTTCAAATCCAATGTTATGTTTGGAGACTGTAAAAAATTTTGTGTAAACTAGATATATCATATATATCCTCTTGGATTGATGTTAAAATAAATATTAATCCAGGAGGATATTTTTATGGCAAGACAAAGAAAACTTTCACCGGAACGCAA
>JAEWCQ010000036.1 GCA_023390555.1 Bacillota bacterium
CTGCCGATTGACAGCCTGCGTATGTTGTGTAAAAATCTAAACGAAGGGTTCTATTATGAAACCCAATAATTATTCTGATATTTTTTCATGAATCTAAGAGGTTTACACAAAATAATTTACACTCTCAATATCTCCGATTTTTACGTTTTATTTTTTGTCTCAATACCAGATTGAGACATGCAGAATGAAATTAAATTAATCTTTGGAATTTTCCATACGCGCCCTACACGAAAGGCCTTGAGAGAGCCATCTTCTAATAATTCATAAACGCGGTTTCGTCCGATGTACAAAGCTTCAGCTACATCGAAAACGCTCATTATGTCTGGATATTGATGAAACATGCATTCGTCCTCCTGTATTTGTATTTATTTAATAGTTAAACAACACCAAATTAATTTAATGAAAAATGAAAGCTAAAGCCGACAAGGGCAAGGCAGAAAGTGGTGTAAACTATGAAAGTACAGGTAAGCGTAGACAAATGCTCTTATGATAAGAAACCAGAGAGTGGAAAAGAACTAGGCCGCATGAAGTATAGAATAGCTGAAAGATGGAGGGAAATGGAAATATCCGAATTAGCGGATTTGGTTGGAAATAAGGGGCATGCCATGATACCAGCCCATCTGGTAGATGGTATTTCTGCTAAAAATAGCATAGCAATGCAATTGTTTACGCTGGATTTTGACCATCAGGCACATTTTTCAGAGGTCAAAAGAAAATGTGACGAATTAGGATTGCCTATTTCTTTTGCGTATCACACCTATAGTTCATCAGAAGAAGAGGAGCGTTTCCGGGTCGTGTTTGCATACAATTGTCTGGTAGATGATCCGTTTATTATGAAAGTAATTATTATGATGCTGCATAAAATATTCTCCGATAAGAAACATTCATGCTGCGATCCGGCATGTACAAATCTGGATCGGATGTTCTTTGGCGGAAAAGAATTAATCTACATAGATGAAAATGCACATATTGCTTTGGTGCAACTACTTTTTTTATTTTTTGATTGTCTAAATGCGGATGGAAATTTCACGAGAAATATTAGGTCTTTTTGCAGAAAATATAATATTTTATTAATCAATAACAGACCTGCAATGGGAAGCATGGATATGTTGTCTGCTTTCGAAAAAATTGACGAAAATATGGATTCAGCTATTATACATGAAATAGGAAAATCCACGAATTCGTCATTTTTTATTATTGAAAGTAGTGTTTTGCACCGAAGCGATACGTGCAAAAAAAGGAAGAAGAAATTGCAAATAGACAGTTGTTATGGATGCCAATTACTGCATGATTTTATGACTGGGGAAGATTTGGATCACAATGCAAAGTTTGCGATAATCACAAATCTGCTATACGTAAACGGGGGACAGAAGTGCTTCTTGGATGTTTTGGAAAGAGGGGGAGATACGGAATCCTATAAAAAATGGAAAAAGAATCTCTATTATCTAAGGGGGTATTTACCTACACGTTGCTCCGAGCAGTTTTGTCTGTACTGTCAAAATTGTGAAAATGCAGGAACGATAGTGGATACCTTGGCACTGGATCGTAAGGTATATAGACAACCGGAGCAATATTATTCTATTGATGAAGCATATCAATGTTTGCTGGATAATTTAAATGAAGCTTTTCTAAGTGATAAAATCGGAATCCATATGATAAAAGGTCAGACCGCAATTGGAAAAACAACCGCATATATGGAGCTGCTTGTAAAACATCCAGAAACAAGGTTTCTTATTGCGGTGCCTACTAATAAACTGAAAGAGCAGATTAAAAAGGATTTGCTCAGTAGTATTGATGAAAAGGAAATATTTGTAACAGCGAGCGTGCGTGATAATTGTTTCATTTCCGAAGAGGTACAGAACTTGGTTAGCGAAGCACATGATAGAGGGATTCACTATAAAACGAGAGAAATTGTATCAGAATTATATGATGAAATAGAACATGATCCAGACAAAGCAGCAGTCGTGAAAGAATATGAAAAAATTCTGAATGGAATGGAGGGAATAAAGGAGGAGCGTATCGTTATTACAACACATGCGTATTTTGCTCAGCTTTCAAAAGAATTTTTAAGCAATTATACCATTATCATTGATGAAGATTTTCTGTATTTACAAATCTTTGCCAGAACCTATCATATCAGCGTCGATTGTCTGAAAGAACTTTCGGAAAAAAGAATTCCGGGATATTCCGGTATTGCCGGAAAAATGCTCAATGCTGAATACGGTGAATATAAAAAGATAAGTGAAACAATGAACTGTCCTCCGCTTTCAGAAGAACAGCTGGATGAAATCGAAACGTTTGGATATGGAAATAATATAAATGATTTGGGCAGTGCGGGGGCTTTTGTTAAAATCAAAGATAAAAAAACGGATACATCTATAGTGAGACAATTGTTTCTGATATTGATGAAATCCCAGTGGATGTGCCACAGAGCAATGATGTAGAGCGTATGGAACTTCCTAAGGTTCTAGCTGAATATCAAAGATTGTCTTTACAAGAAAAAGCAGAAAGATTTCCATTTGAAAGACTACTGGATGATAAGGCATTTAAGTATTTCATGGATTATTTAACGGAGATTGGCAGCAGCATGGGATTTAGTGAAGCTTACGATGAATTTGCTGAAATATCAGAATCTTGGGATAAGATACAGGAACAGAAACTTGTTGAGCGAGAAGTTGTGAAATCCATGAATCTATGCGACATAATGGGCATGACACCAGAATTGTTCCAGCGTGCAAGTGCCGATATAAGAGCAATGGTCTTTCATCTGGAGGAACTGGATTATAAGGTCGGTGTCAAAGTTTATCGTGGAGTTCTTGAAAAACTTGGAATTCAGAAGGATTTAATGGCAGTCTATGATGAATATGATGAGGTCTATACGGAAAGTATGACGGATAAGAAAAAGGATGAGAAGGAATGGAGGAGATAAGAGGGAGCTGGCTGATGCAGGTATGTGTTGGCTGGCATTTTCTTTATCATAAAGGCATATTGGAATAGTGTATTAGTGTATTAAATGTCATGTACAAGAGTAAACTCTAGTAATATTAAAAATTACGTTATAATACGTTGAAACCATGGAATCCAGGGGCTTGTACAGGAGAAATGAATTAACTGAAATTTCGAGAACTCAAAAATAACGTTTGTAAAAAAGAAATCACTTTAGTATAATATATACTGTATATTAAAAAGTCGTTTATCGCAAGTGGAGGATAAGAAAATATGACAGATAAGCAAATAAAAATAACATACAAACCATTATGGAAATTGCTTATAGACAGAGAAATATCAAAGACTGAGTTGCGTAAAAATACAAAGATTGCACCCAGTACATTTACAAAAATGAATAACGACCAACAGGTATCATTAGATGTCCTTGCAAGGATATGTATTGAATTGAAATGTGGATTTGATGATATCGTGAAGATTGAAATATAGTGAGAGAGAAAAGTTAGAGAAGTAAATTTTCATAAATGAGGTATTAGGGAATCTGAAAATAAGGTTGTTGGATGTTATAACAGTTGCGATGAATAAGCTGGTGTCTGACATGGATAGTTAAGACATTATTAGTAATTTTAGTGTACCGAAGAAGGCAATATAGGTAATTAATGGGAGACAAATTTTGTATATAAAATAGTTAGTGAGGTGATATTTTGACCATTGATGAGCTAAAGAAATTGATTTACACTGGCGAAAAAATTGATGTAGAATTTAAACGTTCAAGAAATGATATAACAAAAGATGTTTATGATTCTGTCTGTTCATTTAACAATCGTAACGGTGGACATATTTTTCTTGGGGTATTGGATAATAAAGAGATTTTTGGCGTAGAATCCAATGCTATAGATAAAATGCTTAAAGATTTTACTACGGCAATTAACAATGCCAATAAAATTTATCCACCACTCTATCTGACTCCAGAAGTTTATGAAATGGACTCTGGAAAAAAAATTATTTACATCAGAGTGCCTGAAGGAGATCAAGTACGAAGACACAACGGAATTATCTGGGATAGAACTTATGAAGGTGATATTGACATTACCAAAAATGAAGAATTAGTATACAAAATGTATGCTAGAAAACAGGGAAGTTATTATGTCAATAAAGTATATCCTGGATTAGGGATGGAATTTCTTAATGCAGATTTGATAAAACGTGCCCGCAAAATGGCAACAGGGCGTGTTGATAATCACCCTTGGGTAACAATGAATGAGGAAGAAATATTACGCAGTTCAGGATTGATTCTGACAGATATGGAAACATACAAAGAGGGAATAACATTAGCGGCAATTCTGTTATTTGGTAAAGATTCGTCTATTATGTCTGTAATGCCACAGTTTAAGACAGATGCAATTTATAGAGTTGAAAATGTGGATCGTTACGATGATCGGGATGTAATTATAACCAATTTATTAGACAGCTACGATAGGCTTATGGAGTTTGGTAAAAAACATTTGAATGATGTATTTGTGCTGGAAGGAATTCAAAGTGTTAGTGCAAGAGATAGAATATTACGTGAAGTTGTTTCTAATATTTTAGCGCATCGTGATTATTCGAGTGGATTTCCTGCTAAGCTGATAATTAAGAAAGATAAAATTTATACTGAAAATAGCAATCTTGCACATGGAATAGGAGAATTGAGACTTGATAGATTTGAACCATTTCCAAAGAATCCGCCAATTTCTAAAGTATTCCGTGAAATAGGACTTGCAGATGAATTGGGTTCAGGAATGAGAAATACCAATAAATATACAAAACTATAT
>JAEWCQ010000001.1 GCA_023390555.1 Bacillota bacterium
CCTCATCCTGGAAGCCGATGAAGAAGATCTTTTCAATCTGATCATGCTGAAACAGATATACATGATCTCCGCTTATATTTCCTTCCGGATAAAGGCAGGCTGCATAGTCCCATTCCTTCCCGGTACCGCTGTCAACCTGTTTCCTTCCATAGATCATGATCCGTTTCTGGCCCTCTTTTAACAGGACGACCGTCCCAATCGGAAGATACATTTCACAACTCATATTCTCCCTCCCTCGTATGCAATTTCATAAAAATGATTATAGCATACTTTTTTAGCTTTTCTGCATTTTCCGACAGACGGTACGGGAAACGGGATGAATAACCAGTTTTTGCTCACTTTTTGAGTCATCAGCGAGATGTAATCCTTTCATGCACTCCAATTTTTGTACCGAAATTGGAGTACACTGTTTTTATTATCTGATACTATTATATAGATGTGTTGGCTTTCTTCAACAGTATCTACCCTAAAGGAAAAGGCTTGATTTATCTTCTTGAGAATGCTTCCCATTGCTTTCATTGTAAACGTAACCATTTATTCCGTTATTTGTAATAAAAGATCTGCCCAACAGATAATTGCATTATAAAAGACTAGATGTACTCATCATCACTATACTCAATTTATTCAGTATTTTCAAGGGTTTGCAGAACTATCCACAAGTACAAAACGGGAATGTTTAACAGGACTTTTACCATTATAATTGAATGCTTATTTTTGCCCTGTATGAAAATTGAATATCCAAAAATCAAATCACATCATGATTAAAAGAACATAAGTGCCTCCCCCAGTTAGCGGGAAGGCACTTTTACAGCAAGATAAACTGTAGCTGATATTATTTAATTCTTATTTTTAGCGTTGCTTTTTTCCCGCTCCCATCCGTGGCCTGAACCGTGATTTTCACTGTCTTGCCTTTTCCGGCTTTCTTCGCTGTTACAACGCCCTTACTGCTGACCGTTGCATAATTTGTGTTACTGGAAGTAAAGGTTACGGTTCTGTTCGCATCTTTTGCCGGTGCCACCGTTGCCTTGACCGTCGTCTTCTTTCCAGCTTTTAACGTCTGAACGGCTTTTAACGTTATTCCGGTAACCGCTTTTTTCTGTATGGAAATTTTAACAGAAGCTTTTTTTCTGCTTCCGTCTTTTGCAGTTGCCGTAATCGTAACACGCTTTCCTGCTCCTGCTTTTTTCGTTGTAACAACACCCTTGCTGCTGACCGTTGCATATTTCGTGTTGCTGCTCTTCCAGGTAACTCCGGTATTGGTTGCATTTGCCGGTGTTACTTTTGCAGTCAGTGTCACTTTTTTGCCTGCTGCAATTTTTGTGCTCGGTGCACCGATTGATACCTTGCTGACTTTTCTCGCCTGAATCGAAATTGTACAACTTCCAACACAGCCGCTTCCGTCTTTCGCAGTTGCTGTAACCGTCACTTTCTTTCCTGCTCCTGCATTTTTCGTTGTGACGACACCCTTACTGCTGACCGTTGCATATGTCGTATTGCTGCTTTTCCAGGTAACCGACGTATCCAGTGCATTCGAAGGGGTCACGGTCGCTTTTACTGTCACCTGATCCCCGGCGGTCGCAGTCTTAGCGGATGGAGACAACACGATCTTTGTGACCTTACGTGCTTTTACGGAAATCACACAGCTTCCTTTACAGCCGCTTCCATCCTTTGCAGTTGCTGTGATTGTGACCTGTCTGCCTGCTCCTGCAGCCTTCGCTGTGACCAGTCCGTTCTCATCTACTGAAGCATAGCTGCTGTTGCTAGTGCTCCAGCTGACTGCGGTATTATCCGCATAGGAAGGAGTCACGGAAACATTCATCTGCAACTTCTCATCTGTAAAGATACTGTCTGCAGATGCAGCTACCGATACACCTGATACTTTGATTACTTCCGGTTCCCCGGATGTCTGCTTTTTAAAACTTGCGTACAGGTTCAGATCTCCGTAGGTTGTTTTGGTAATCGCAGTCATTTTGTAATCACTGCCATAACTTGCAGACGAATACCATCCTGCAAAGCGATAGCCGCTTCGTGTCAGATCTTTTAATGCAATTTCCTGTCCATAAATATAAGAAACAGGATTTGCATCATTTTCACTGTTGTGCGTCTTCAGATAAGTTATGCGATAGACACCTCTTGTGTAATAAACATTCAGTACCAGGCTTCCGTCTTCACTCACCACACCGGATGAATCGGATTGATTTTCAACATAGACATAGCCGCGATACGTCCGAATAACCGGTGCTGTACTTTCTCCGGCGATATCCTGATACGTCTTACTTCCAAGCAATTCATAATCCGCATCCGTATCAGAAGTTCCGGCGATTGCCGCTGCAAGTGTCTGTCCGTAGTAATTGACCGTGTAAGTCGCTTCTTTCCCATCTTCTGTTTCATCTGCCTCATTGGCAGCTGCTTCCTTCCTGATCTGATAAGAAACCTCACTGCTGTCGTTGCTCCGATGAACCTGGAAATTCTTCGACGCATTATAAATGGTATCTTTCATCGTTCCGCTGTAAATCGTATTTTTCTCGTTCAGGGTTCCCGATACACCGGAAGCTGCTTCTATCCCCCAGGTTCCGCAATCTGAGATCCGGTTATGTTCCATCTGGACCGTTCCTGCACTCTGCGTACCGGTAAAAGAGACCCCCTGATAAGCACTGTCTGTGATTTCATTGTCTGCAATCAAGGTCTGTAAACCACCCATGATATCCGATACACAGTTGAACCAGATTGCTCCATACTCCTGCGAATCATCATAATTATAACTCGAACTGTTACGAAATGTATTCCGGGCGATTGTCATCGTACCTTCAAAACCCGCCGGCACAAAGTTTGAACTGATATTGACACCTGCACCGAATCCAACGGTATCATGCAGGATATTGTCACTGATGGTATTGTTTTTTCCGCCATAGACCGCAATGGAATTAGCCAGCCACTGCAGTCCTACCGTATTAAAGCGGATCGTATTATTCGTATCCAATTTGCCGTATGTAGCGGATGACCAGAGTGCAATTCCATCATCTCCCGTATTACGGATACTGTTCTGTTCCATCATACAGTTGCTGGACCCGGCAGACAGATTCATCCCATCGGCATAGGTATCACGAATGCGACACCCGCTCACCTGCATGGCATCTGTGTAATAAGTCCAGATTCCTGCCTTCGTATGTTCCACCCACAGATTTGCCAGTGTCAGATTACTTATGGTGCCTTTGAACATGGATACTTCCACGGCTGTTCTGCCTGTTGCATCGTAACGGCAGTCCTCTGATCCCCGGATTGCGAAATCATACAGACCGATGTTATCCGCTTCCACCATGAATCCTGCGCCTTTTCCTTCAAGAACCGAATGCCACATACCGGCACCGCGGATGACAAGTCCATCGGCGGCTAAACGGATCGGCTCACTCTCCTCGTTAAAGGTAAACACACCCGCCGGAATAAATACTTCTTTTCCCTCTCTGGATGCCTGTGCAATACATGCATTCAAGGCTGCGGTATCATCCTGACCGTCATCTGCAACTGCTCCAAAATCCGTAATGGCCAGGCTGTCTGCAGGCTGTGCTGCCGCATCGTCTACAAGCTCCGTATCCAGCAGGTCAATGTCATAATACACGGCCGTATTGTCCCCATCCTTTTTCAGCATAAGAACGGTTCCTGCCGGATAAGTCTGATCTAGGAGAAAACTGCTCTCATCAAAGAAACGATGCCCAGTGGTGCTGTCCGGTGTATTTGTCCACGGATATGCACCATAGACCCAGCTGTATTTCGAATTCAGCTCCAGTGCCTGAATCTTTTCCCCATCTGCATAGAGATTTAGGGTTGCTTCGATACCGCCTCCGTTTGCGGCATCCGGGATACAGTAACGCAGTACCAGTGAATTCGTTGCTTCCTGAAGGGTAATTGCCAGATAATCGCCTTCATCCTTTAATTCCACCGCTGATCGCCCGGATGCTTCACTTGCAATCTGACGATAGGTATTGCTCTTTGCAAGCACATCTGCATTCGTCTGCGCATCTTCTGCTTCATATTCCATGTAACCGGTGGTTGCTCCGCGATAATCCGTATTTACAGACAAAAACTGCAGAGAATCCATGGTAATGTTTCCCGTCTTCTTCGTAAATGTGATGAGATTGATTCCCTTATCCAGTTTCAGCGTGAACACCTTTGCTTTTTCTGACTGGTCGGTATCTGCAAATGCAAGCGTCTTCCGGTCACTGCCGTCTACTCCCACATACATGGCAGCTGCCTCTTCACTTGTATAATTCAGCGTCATCTCATACTCTGCTTTTTCGTCTGCATATACCGTAAAGATCGTGTCCGTTCCGTCATTCCTGGTATAGGCATCCGATGCAGAGTATACGCTGATCGACTCTGCTTTTTGCAGTGTAACCGTCACATCTCCCATCGAAAGGATGAGATGACCGCCGTCGCTCTGTTTTTCCCATCTGTAAGATATGTAATCACCGGATTCACAGTCTGCCATCTGAAGAGTACCGTCCGCAACATTCAGATATTTGCCGTCTGTGGTAGAAACTCTTGCTTTTCCGTCCACATATTCCACCTTCCAGTCGGCGGCCTTTGCCCTTTCTGCTGTCTGCGATACGCCCTCGTCCGTAACCTCCAGATACTGGTTCTCATAGGAAGCTTCGTATAAGTTGCGGTCTGCGACTACGGAAACCGCCGCATCACCCAGCTCCTCCGGCGAGGACTCCTTTGATAACGAGCTTACCTTGACAGAGCCGTTCCATGCGATTTCACAATCTTCTGTATTCACATAATTTCCGGTGGAGAGGTTCTGTATCAGATATCCATTTTCCTCTTCTGTCAGTTTCCACTCGAAAAGCTCCGTCTCTTCCTTTGCACCATAACGCAGGATGCCGTCTCCGTCATAGAGGTATTGTTCGGTCAGATAATGATTCCGGATATAATAGGTGTCTGCCTTTCCCTCCACCGCAGTCAGATCAAATTTTGAGGTCCCCCAGCTGTCTACACCATCATTGCGGCACTGGATATTCGTCCAGTCAGGAAAACTCTCTGCAGACGCCATACTAAGATAACCCTCAGCTTTTGAGCGAATGCTGATACCGGCTGCACCTTCTTCGGTAAGTCCGGCATCGGTGCAGGCATCTCCGTCTCCCGTCGTAAGATTCCAGTAAAAGAAATTTGAAATTCCCTCGGACAGATCCGGATCCATGCTTTCTAACATCCAGCGGGTGGTCTCCGCCGCAGTCGATACCAGTTCACATTCCACATAACCCTTCTTATTCTGGATGTTCAAATACTTTTTACTGTAAACCGCATTTTTAATCAGTACCTGATAATTCGAATCCGCATATTTTTCAAACTGCCATAACGCGGATTCATCAGAATTGTCTGCCAGCATATAAACGGACTGACTGCTGTCTATTCCAAGATATCTGCCGCTCTTCACATTCTGAATATAATAGTAGTCCGCCTGCGGAGAGGAAAGAATACGCCAGTTGTCTCCCGTCTGTGCATTCTGGCTGTACAGAACGGAATGATGCGTCTGATTCTCATACATCGCCAGGCTTCCCTGACTGCTGATTCTCGTCTCGGTCTGATCCGGTATCTCCGCAAAGGAGCGCCCTTCCTGTGATTCGCTGTCACACACGATCAGATTCCACTGTGCCGTTCCATAAGATTTACTCAGCTTCCCATTCTCCACATAGCCCTTTTGATCTTCCATGTGCAGACAGCGGATGACCGCGGCATTTTCCTCCAGATTCTGATTTGCGGCCACATCTCCGAATATGATTCCGCCTGCCGCCTGTTCCTTGCTCCATGCATATGTGATCTCATCCACGCAGATAACCGTGTCTGCTGCCGTATCCGGACTCAGATAATGCCCAGTTTCAACATTCTGTATCGCATAGGCACCCTGATCGTTTTTTGACAGAATCCACTGTGCACGTTTTTCGCTGCTCAGTGCATTGTCATAAATCAATTTTCCGTTTTCTTCCACCATATACAGATTCCGATAGGAATTGGAGATGTTCAAAATAACCTGATCTGTCTTCTCTAATTCATAAACATCTTTTGCGGTAAATTTCCACAAGGCATTTCCGGCTGTCTGATCCGTACTTCCAAACAAAAGACTTCCATCTGCCAGGTAGACGCAATTCTCTGTATGATTTGCCGCAAGCAGATTCGTCGTCCCATCCAGGGAAAACGACCATGCATCTGCATCGCCCTGTTGTTCTGCCATACCAAGTCCTGCGTCTGTAAGTTCCAGATACCTGCCGGTTCCCTTATTTTTCAGATAACTGCTCCCATCCATCGTCTCCACTGACCAGCAGAAACGATCCTCTGTCGCATCAGACGGTTTCTGGCAGGCAACTCCTGTGTCTGAATCACAGAGAAACTGATCACTTTCTGCGGTATTTCCGATCAGATAGTAAGTAATATCAACCGGTATCGTAAAGTCATCCTTTGCGATAAAATCCCAACGGATCGAACCGTACGTGGTTGGAATATCACTTCTGCAC
>JAEWCQ010000011.1 GCA_023390555.1 Bacillota bacterium
CGATTGACGGTGCAATCAGCTGGCTCACAGGGACAAGGCCTGAAACAAAGATGAATCAGGTGTGGAATGAGATCGGAGCGTTTGATAACAGTCAGATTGCCTTTTCCGATGTCTTTGCGGTCATAGAGATGAATGGCCGGTCACTCTTCTGGTACAGGGATATTGAAAGACTGCGTGGGCATCTGTGTGAGATCTCTCCGGCGGATGAAACGGAAATAGACAGACTGACCGGCATGATAAGCGATTTAAAGGATTTTGAGATACCTGCCGGAAAACCGATGGATATCATGGAGCCTTCCGAGCGAATGGTTTTTGTCAAGAATTTTATGGAGGTATTTCAGACCCTGGGTACGATAAGCAGCCTGAACATTGAAGATTATGTGAAACGATTTCAGTCGCCTTTGATTGTACAGGCATTGCGTTCCTTTTCTTTTCAGGAGAATCTGGTTCAGGGAATGCTGATAACACTTGGTTCCATTGCAGGCTGTCAGTCCGGATGGCTGAAAGGAGGTTCCAAAAAGCTTACGGATAACCTGCGGGACAGATATCTGACATTAGGCGGAAAACTCAGCTGCGATAAGAAAGTGGAGCAGATTCAGGTAGAAGACGGCAGAGCAGTCGGCATCCTGTTGAGAGATGGAACGTGCGCTTATGCGGATTATCTGATTCCCGCCTGTGATACATATGTTACCATGAAAAAATTACTTGGAGGCACGTACAAAGACAGGATATTGGATCGGTTTTATACAAGTGAGGGCTACCGCACCAGCAGTATCGTACAGGTGACCTTTGGCGTTGCCTGTGATCTGTCTGGATATCCGGAAAAAATGATTCACATATTTGAACAGCGGCATGTTGCGGGAGAGGAATTTGAAAGCTGCCTTTTTACACATTACTGCGGTGAAAGCGGATTTGCTCCTCCTGGTAAGAGTGTGGTAAAGACAGGACTTACCGTTTATCATTACGAAGAATGGGAACATCTGAGTGACGAAGAATATCAACATTTAAAAGAAGAGATCACGAAGGTCTATCTGGAACTTTTGTACCGGTACATACCGGAGACAAGAGGAAAGGTGGAAATGGTGGATGTTACAACACCTTTGACTTACGAACGATACTGCGGTGCATATAAGGGGGCCTATATGGCCTTCATGCTGACCAAAGAGACCAATCGGATTTCACATAACGGGATTGTACGGGGAATAAAGAACATGTATATTGCAAGTCAGTGGCTGTCTGCACTCGGAGGTCTGCCGGATGCCGCTGTCAGCGGGAAAAATGCAATACAGCGAATCTGCAGTGCGGAACATCTGGAATTTACAGGGGTGCAGTAGGCGATGGGGAAGCGATGAATCGGACAGAAAATCTACGATATGAAAACCAGAAAATCATACTGCAATCCGGCAATAAAAGCTACCGTGCAGTGCTCACTCTGGTCTGTGCAAAACAGAACAGGATCGATCCCGCAGACTGCGGTTTTTTAACCGCTGCCGATCTGGATTACATTCGGAAAATAAAGAATCCAGGCAGAAGATATGATTGTATACTGGGCAGATTTGCGGCAAAGAATGCGGCCTCTGTGTTACTTGGAATAAAAATGCGTGATATCACGATTGAGAAAGGAGTATTTGACCAGCCGATCGTAAGAAATAAAAAAGATTCCGGGATACAGGTCACGATATCCCATATTCAGAATTATGGATTGTCGGTATCCTATACGCGTGAGTTGATTCTGGGCGCGGATATGGAACGGTCGGATCATCGGGCAATGGAAGCTGTTTATCTGTCAGCATACGAAAGAAGGATGGCAGATCATAAGGAATGCAGTAAGGCTGTGATCTGGACGGCAAGAGAAGCATTGCTGAAATGTCTGAAAGCCGGTATCTATTTTCCGCAAAGGCTTCTGGAACTCGATTCCGTAAGAGCAGATGGGGGAACAATCAGCGGAACATACCGCTATTTCCGGCAATATGTATTTCAGGCGTATGACTTTGGAAAAAGGACGGTAGCAATTGCCTATCCGTCAAATGTGAAATGTAATTTAAATTTGAGTGAATTGCATCTGCTGCAACAGCAAACCATTTGATACGTTGAACTTTTTCTGCGGTGAGCAAGAATGGGTATGTAAATGTAAAAAAAAATGATATTTACAAAATTCGACAGATTCTGAATCTGTACTTAGGTAAAATATTTTTAGAGAAAAAATGAATCGCAGGGTACGAAAAAATGAATAGGAATATTACGATAGATAAGGCTTTAAAATGAGCATGTAATAGTAATTTCTGGAGCGTATGTGTCTGGCAATGTGAAGTTGTTTCTGCCATTGAAAGCTGCTTGCATGGTATCGTATAAGTATAACTCCTTTCTTGGCTTATGAATGAAGTTTTTGTTTTCACGAAAGTTCATCATAGATCAGGGAGGGAGTTCTTCTTTTTATGATAAAAACCGTTAAAACGGGATCGGCATTTCAGTAAGCCGGGAAATGAAAAAGAAAGGAAGAAGGGTGAAAACAGGTCAGAAATGGAAAACGAGAATGGAAACAGAGAAGCAGATTGTCTGTCGTGAGGAGACAGCAAACGATTATGATTGGGTGGAAGAGGTGATTAAATCTGATAAATACAGAGAACAGAAAGATTCGGTAAATAATGAATGGAACAATGTGCGCCGTTTGCGAAACAACAGGATCTTTGACAAAAGATTCAGTCTGGTAGCGGAACAGAATGACCGCATCGTAGGGCATATTCTTTTTGTGGATGCACCGGCAGTCAGCGCCGAACAGGGGAAAAAATATCTGAATTTTATACAGCAGTCCATCCATGCACAATATCAGGGAATTGGTATTGGAACAAAACTGGTCCGGGCAATTGAAACAATTGCAGAGAATATGGGGTACAGCGGGATCTTTGCATTCGGACATGCAGAATATTTTCCACATTTGGGGTACGAACAGATAACGTTACCGGAAGAATACCGGCTGCTGTATGCAGAGGATCGGCCATTATTTTATAAGCATTTTGGAAAACAGGAAAGCGGGGCGTTGAATGAGTTTTTCTATAATGCCGGCAAGCTGTACGATATCAGAGATTTTAAAGAATAAGCACAGCATTTTGAATAAATCTTACAATTAAGGAGCGCAACTTATGAAAAACGATGTCAATATATATCCCAATGGATCTTTGGGATTGATTGTATTAAAAAGCCTGGAATCGGTAGGTGAAGAAGTAGATGATTATCTGACAGACTGGAGAAAAGAAGAAGGTGAATCTGACGGGAAACCTACTTACCGGATATCAAATGCAACACCGAGATTTGGCACCGGCGAGGGAAAGGGCATCTTAAATGAATCGGTCAGAGGCAAGGATGTTTACATATTGGTCGATGTCTGTAACCACAATATTACGTATAAACTTTCTGGAAAATTGAGCTATATGTCACCGGACGAGCACTTCCAGGATGTAAAAAGAGTGATTGCGGCAATCGGAGGCAAGGCAAAAAAAATCACAGTAATTATGCCATATCTGTATGAGGGAAGACAGCACAGGAAAATGGCAAGAGAGTCGTTGGATTGTGCGATGGCACTTCAGGAACTGATCAATTGCGGAGCATCGTCCATCATCACCTTTGATGCGCATGATCCGAGAGTGCAGAGTGCGATTCCGCTGCATGATTTCATTTCCGTAAAGCCTACGTATCAATTTTTAAAAGCGCTTGTGAAAACGATTCCGGATGTAAAGATAGACAATGACAATCTGGCTATCATCTCTCCGGATGAGGGCGCAATGGATCGTGCAGTATACTTTTCCAATGTCATCGGGATTGATGTGGGGATGTTCTATAAACGGAGAGACTATTCCAAAATCGTCAACGGAAGAAATCCGATTGTAGCGCATGAATATCTGGGAAATGATGTTTACGGAAAGGATGTCATCGTTCTCGATGATATGATTTCCTCCGGCGAAAGTATGCTTGACGTCGCGTATCAGTTGAAAAACCGTAATGCAAAACGCGTCTTTATCATGTGTTCGTTCGGTATCTTTACGAATGGGATGGACAAGTTTGATGAGGCATATCGAAATGGAATCATCAGTAAGGTATTTACGACAAATCTGGTCTACCAAAAAGCGGAGCTGTTTGAACGGGAGTATTATGTGAGTGTTGATATGAGCAAATACATCGCACTGATTATCGATACCATGAACAGGGAAAATTCAATCAGCAGTCTGTTAAATCCGGTGGACAGGATCAGCAAATTGATGCATACCTATGGAAAGCAGCAGTAAAATAAAAAGTATTGTTTCAGAAGGGATTGGGTTATATGGTTGAAAGTTTAGATAAATTTGAATTACCGAAAGAATACAGCAGATGGCACCATCTGGCAGCATACAGTAACGATGGAAAGCTGATCGATATCAGCGATTGGGTGGACCCGGTGCACGGTCACGGTCTGCCGTTAGAAGATGTGTACATAAAACCGATGCGGAATTTTATCAGGTACAATCGAAAACTTCCGTACAGTTATGTCCAGCTCGGACCGACCAACGCCTGCAATCTTGCCTGCAGGGGCTGTTATTCCACAGAATCAAGGAGTGGCAGTACATTGGAGTTTGCGCAGATAAAGAGCGTGATCGAAAAAGCGGCAGAACAGGTAAACCAGGCAGGTTCCTGTACGGCGATGGTCTCTTTTCATGGACCAGGCGAACCTTTGTCAAGTGCAAAAAAGCGGGGAATGGTTCTGGAAGGAATCCGGTTGTGCAATGAATATGGACTGGTGAATCGAATTACTACCAATGCATCGTTTGAGGATGATGCCTATCTGGAAGAATTAATCCAGAGTCCAAGTTTGAAACTGATCTGGGTAAGTATGAAAGCGGGAACAAAAGAAGCCTATGCCGCTTATACCGGTAAAGACAGATTTGATCAGGTACATCATAATATGGAACTGATTGCTCATTACAGAAAAAAATACAATCGGACAGACCTGGTCCTAAAAGCTTCGACAGAAATCACTTTGTTTTGTGCGGGAGAAACAATCGAAGCAGCAAAATTTGCAAAGCGTATTGGATTTGATGTATTTAAACCGGCGCTGCATTCGGTTGATTTTCACAGGGTATACAAAGAAAAGATGGATGAAATCCTTCAGCTGAGAAAGGAATTAAAGGAATTGTATGATGATTCTTTTAATTCTCTGTACTGGGAAATCCCGAAAAGATACAGCAGCCATTATCATGCCGATAAGTTTCCTTCCGAATTCTGCTACGCGATTGAGTCGAGAATCTACTTCGACGGAAATGGTCAGATATCTCCCTGCATTGCATGGCTTGATACGAAAACAAACGAATATAATTTTGGAAATATTTCGGATTTATCCTGTTTTGATCAGACAGAGGGTGTTACTTCTTTTAATGAACAAAAGCAATCGTTACAGTTAAAGTTATGTTCGGGCTGCAGTGATCCATGGGTTGGTTATTTCCACAGATGGATTCACGATACGCTCAAGAAAGATATCAATGCCAAAATCGTAAAAATTTTTGATTCTGAAATCCAGGAAAAATATCCCCAGATCTGTGATGAAAACGTTCTTAACGACTATGATTCCAGAGAAAAGTATTATGATTAGTGACTATTCTGCGATCAGGATAGGAGACAGGAAGCTGTTTCGGATCGGAATCGGAACCGGAGCACATGCATCGTCTTTTACGTGGGGAGTGCAGCAGAGAGAAGAATCGCTGGCTGCAGTAAGAGAAGCTGTTGATCTGGGCATATCGTTGATTGATACCGGAGAGACCTATGGAAAAGGAGCATGTGAAACAATCGTCGGTGAAGCAATCCGCGGCAACCGCGAAAAAGCGTTTGTGGCAACCAAGATTTCAGAAGCGGTTCTTGAGACCAATCAAAAATCTGCAATAGAAGCTGCCTGTGACCAGAGTCTGTTTCGGCTCGGCACGGATTACATCGATTTATATCAGATTCACTGGCTGAATGATCGGATTGATACCGATCTTGCGGCAGAAAGCCTGCTGGAACTGAAGGAAAAAGGGAAAGTGAGAAATTTGGGAATCTGTAACTGCGGGAAAAATTATACAAAAAAATTTGGAGATGAATTTGTAACAATGCAAAGTCCGTACAGTCTGATCTGGCGGGGGATGGAATATGAGTTTGGGGAACATTTGGAACATACCGGGAAAACCGCTCTTTTTTATTATTGCCTCGGGCAGGGGCTGCTTGGGAAAAAATATGAGGATATTCGCCTTTTTCCGGAAAGCAGAAAACGTACCCGGTTATTTGACAGCTCGACACTGCATGCCAGACATGGAGAAGCAGGACAGGAACAGGTCCTTTCAAGGCTGCTTCGCAATTTCCATGAATTATGCGATAGTTATCAGATTGACGAAGCTTATGCAGCGATTGGCTGGATTTTAAATAATGTAGGGGATTCGCTTGCTGTGATCGGAATGCGGAGCATAGAACAGGTAAAATTTTTCGCTGGACTGGTAACGATACCGGATTCGCTTTATCTGGAGTTATCCGAAGTATCCGAGGAGCTGAAACGGTGCAACGGCAGGAAGTTAGATCTATGGGATTCCAAGGAAAGGATACGATGATAAAAGTGCAGAAACCAATTGAAAAGGTTTATTTTACAATCACAAATATCTGCAACAATAAATGCTCCTATTGTTTTCAGGAAAAAGAGAAAAGAGGTGAGGATATTGCATTGTCGGAGTTTGGCGATATCCTTGAAATACTGCAAAGCATACCCATCAAGAGGCTGATACTGACCGGAGGTGAAGCCTCTCTCCATCCCGATTTTGGCAAGATACTGAATTTGCTTGATGACTGTCCGTTTGAGATGGATCTTTTCACGAATGGGATTCTAAGCGAAACTGCGATTGCGCAGATCAACCAAAGTTCTGTCAAAAGAGTATACATCAGTCTGGACGGCTCTGACAGCCATTCCAATCACTCGCGGGGAAGGGCGACCATAAGCGTTGTGGAACAGAGTATCGAAGCCTTAAACAAAGAAATCGTGATTATGAACACGCTGCATGCGCAAAATTATCAAAACGTCTCATCGTTTCTTTCCTATTGCAGCCATTTTGGCAACGTCACAAAAGTGAATTTTAATCCAATTAAGATTTTACATGAAAGCTATTCAGATCTTGCTCTGACAAAGAACATGCTGGATGAAGTCAATCGGAAAATAGCGGCTTTTACAGCGAGCAGCAGTTTGAAAGTCCGAAGTTATTATAATTGTTACAGTGACGTCGTGATGAACTGCAATGCAGGAGAGAACAGCATTGCAATCGATATAAACGGAGATGTTTCCGGTTGTATCTTTGGTTCATCGGTGGATCGGGATGTGTTTGTAATCGGAAACTTATGGGAAGAAAATCTGAAAGATATGTGGGAAGACCGGAAAAGATGGACCATGTTTGACAAAACATCGGATGAATCGTGCAGCCGCTGTAGTAACGTGAACCAATGTACCCATATCTGTTCGATGGAACATTATTTTGTGAAAAAATCAGAAAATGAGGGAGCTTATCTTTGTGCAATGAGGGGGACGGTTTGAAAGCGATGCTGTTATATGGAAGCCCGAGAGTAAATGGAAATACCGGGCAGATACTCCGGCTGATAAAGGAGATTCTGACATCCTGTCAGATTAACTGCAAAGAAATCTTTCTTGCAAAGACGGAAGGCTCCATGTGCAGTGGCTGTGACTGGTGCGCGGATCATGAGCACTGTATCTATACGGATGATTTCAGCCAAATCATGGGAACGATCCCGGACTATCAGCTGATAGTCATTGCTTCTCCGGTTTATTTCGGAGGAGTGACGGCTCAGCTGAAGCGTTTCGTTGACCGGATGCAGGTACTGTATCAGCACAGGGAAAGAAACACGGCAAAGCTTGTTATTTTATGTGTGAGTACGGCGGCTGAAGCAAGGACGGATGTGTTTGACGGAATCAAACGGACAATGAAATATGTCTCGTATTCGCTGGGCGCGGTTCATACGGCATATATTCTGGTCAATCAGGCAGAGGAAATCAGAGATATCGATACGTTGGTGGAAAGAGAAACGGTGAAACAGACCATTCACGATATTCTGCGCTATCTTCAGGAGAAATAGAAAATAAGGGGGGATAATATGAAGTTAATAAATTGTAAGGAATTTCAGGATAATGAAAACAGAACCGTACAGTTTGCCATAGAAAATGATGATAAAACACTTTGTTACACGGGATATTGGGAAAAAAATAATTATGAGAGAATTATTTCCGTATCCACGCAGATCGGTTGTCATACGCAGTGTGCGTTGTTCTGTAATGTTCAGAACTTTGTACGCGATATCAGCGTAAATGAGCTGCTGTATCAGGTTGATACGCTGTTGAATCATGAACATCCGGATGTGTCACAGGTAAAGATATCCATGGTAAAAGAGGGAGAACCGTTTGATAACCTCCATATCGCAGATATGGTAGAAGCGATCAACGAACGCAGCATTCCCTATCTGAAAATATCTTCTTCGATGCCATATGATTGTACGGAGCAGATTTTAAAAGTGTTTGAAAAGAATGCAGACATGAATTTAGAGCTGCAGCTGCAGATTTCTCTGTCGTCCACAAATGATGAGTTTCGTTTTCGGAATGTGCGCAGGAAGTTACTGACGCTGGAGCAGATCAGCAGGCTTGGAACTGTCCTCTATGAACATAATGTAAAATATAACAAAAAGTACAATTACCTTACCTTGAGTTTTACCATCTATGAAGAAAGTGAATTTGACATGGAGGTGATAAAAAAATATTTCGATCCCAAAATCTTCTGTATCCGGATTCGGGATGCCTCAAACAGTGTCAGCAGAGGCCGAAATTATACTAAATTGACAGAGAGGACCTATCAGGAATACAAAGCAGAAGCAGAGCGCACCGGCTACGTTTTCATCGATGGCAGAAGTGCAAGGCTTGCGGTGGAAAATGATCTGACCATTGGGTTATATCGGTTAAAGGAGGTCCTGGTAAATTGATTTTTATCATCATCGGAAATACCTGCGCGGGAAAATCCACATTTATGAATTACGTATTAAATGAGTATCGCCTGGCTCCGATTAAACAGTATACAACGAGAAAAAAGCGAAATGAAGGGGATCAGGAATATGTGTTTGTTTCACCCTCTGAAATGAAAAAAACAGAGTTTGTTCATCTGAAAAAATACAACGGTAATTTATACGGGGTCGCAAAAGAGAGTCTGGATGCAGCAGATACCGAATCGAAAATATTGATTACGGATTATGCAACGGCAAGGGCAATCAAAAAGGAATATCAGGCGGAAATCATTTACCTGTGCACACCGCTTACTGTCCGCCTCAAACGAATATGCAGCAGGGGAAACGGAAGAAATAAGAAGCGTATATTTCTGGATTTTTTCTATTCCTGGGAGATTTTTTTCGCAGATAAAGTCATTTATAACAATAAGACGATTTTGAATCTGGAAGGCAAAGCGAGGGATTACTTTGATAAAAAGATGGAACATACCAAAAACACTGATCTATGCGAAGGCAGAGGATGAAACCTATGGGGCGGATATCTTCAGTGACTATAATCTGGCATTGTACGATGTCTTCAACGAACAGGTATTGAGAAATCAGACAGTGGAAATATATCTGTTTGATGTGGAAAAACAAACATATGAGCAGCTGTTTACCTGTAAATTGGGACTCGAAATTCACAGTGTCGAAAACACCGTAACGATTCTCACGGATGAAATGACGAAACAGAGATTAAAAGATGCCGTTGCAAAGGCAGAATTGCCGGAATTGAATATTTCAGATGAGGTTGAAAAATTCAATCAGGTAAAACGAAACGCACAGTTAAAAAAATACAAAATTGCTTCGGATCGAATCTTTCAGGAAAGCTTAAAGGATCGCGTCTGTCAATGGAGAGAGCAGATCTATGAAACGGTAAAGAGGCAAGAGCCTCTATTCCAAACAGCGGAATGTGCCCTGACTTTGGATTCTCAAAGGAAAATGGAAAGATTTCTGGAGAGCGGTATCGGGGGTGTGGCAAAAGGAGATGACTGTTTCACGAAATACTGGTATGACAAGTTTGTATCAAGGATTTACATCGGAAGTCAATTCTGCCTGCTAAAGTCCGGAGGAATCGATACCATGTATCGGATGATAAAAAAATGTTTCGAATTGGGGAAGCATGTGACGGTGAATACACCGTTTCTGACAGAAAGCAGTCTTTCCGGTGTCAGAGAATTAATTGCGATCATCCATGAGTTGAAGCTGGAAGAGGAATTTAACGGGAAGATTGAGATTACCGTGAATGACTATGCCACAATTAAGATTCTGCAGGAGTATCCGGGAATAAAGAAGAATCTGGGTGTTCTGCTGAACCGGAGACAAAAAGACCCGAGATTTTCCTATCGGTGGGGCGCAGGAGCCTATCGTGAGATCTATCGGAAAAACGCAATCGCTGCAAATCACGTGGAGCTCTTTGAACGTTTTTATGAACAGTTTGAGACAATTGAGTACGAAAACAACGAGATCGGAAACTGCTATGGAAACTTTAAGAATACACTGCATTTTCCGTTGTATCAGACGAATACATCCCGTTACTGTCCGATGAATGCGGACTTTGTGAATCATGAATCCGACAGACAGTCTCATGTAAAGGCCTGCGCACAGTATTGTGATGATTACTGTTACCAATATGCGGATGAGATGCCGTTGGTTGGCATTGGAAACTCCAATTTCGGTATATGTACGGAGCTCGCAGAGGCAGAGACCGGACTCAGAGAGGGAAAAATTCATAGACTTGTGTGGGACTTTCTATAGCAGGGGAGGTGTAGTATGAAATTAGTTACGCCATTAACGGATATCAAAGATTTTCAGGTGTTGCGGGAAAGCGGGGCGGATGAATTTTATCTGGGATATATTCCCTATAGCTGGCTTGGAAAATATTTCAATCATCTGCCGCTCAACGGGAGAGAACGGATGTATGCGGACTTCAGTTTTCATTCGAGCAGCAGCATTAAGAAACTGCGGGAAATTTCGGACGGGGTGGAGCTGTATATTACTCTGAATGCCCATTATTATAACGAAGAGGCATATCAGGAGATCCTTACGCTGGTAGACTGCCTGTATGAACTGGATTATAAAAAGTTCATTGTTGCAGATTACAATCTGATTCTGCTGCTTTCCCACAGATATGAGGGCATGGAACTGGCAATCAGTGGGGATATGGGACTGTTTAATTCCCTTGCGCTGGAGTATGTGGCCGACCAGCACGTAAAAAGGATGATTTTTCCGCGGAAGACGCCGTTGGCGGAAATGAGGCAGATGATAAAGAATACGAAAAAATATAATCTGGAGTACGAAGCATTTGCCCTGAATGAGCTGTGCTATTTTTCCGGCGCATTTTGCAATGCATATCACTGTGATGAACTGTTACGCATCTGCAGGCTGCCAAAGAAACTCGTGGCACAGAATGGAACCGTGATGAAGGAAGAGAATTTTCAAAAGAGGCAGAGCAATCTGTCTTCCAATACGGATACGGAGGCCTATGTTCTGGGGAAATCCGGGTGCGGACTGTGCAAGATCAAAGAAATGCAAAGCATCGGGGTTACGCATTTAAAACTGGTTGGGAGAGGAAAGAAGACCGGACATCTGATTCAGGACATCAAAATCATGAAAGAGCTGATGAATTCCGAAATTACACGCAGCAGTGAATTTGAGGACTATGTCAGGAAAGCGGTCTATCAGAATCATTGTCCGAAAGACTGTTATTATGTGGACCGAAATCTTTCCTTATCATGGGGGATATCGGAATGAATGATAAGAATCTTGTTTTTCATTATTTCAAAAGAAAGGTCAGAGATCCAAAGTTATACCAGCATTCCATCCGTGTTGCGGAGGTCGCCTATCATATCGGAAAATATCTGGATGTGGATGAAGACAGGGCCTATTGCTACGGATTGCTTCATGATATTGGGAAAACGAGCGGAAGCAGCGGGCTCAGACATACTTACGCAGGATATAAGCAGCTGTGTAATTTAAATATCATCGACCGGCCGGATATCTGTCTGACGCACTCCTTTCCCCTGAAGAACGCAGCGTCGTATATGGGGGAAAATGACTGTACGGAAGAAGAATATGGCTTTGTGAAAAATTACATTGACAATTGTGAATACAGTCTGTTTGACAGGATCATTCAGCTTGCAGATGCAATTGCAGGCGCTGAAGGCTGTATGATCCTTGAAATCAGCATGGTGAAAGTTGCGCTCAAATATAAGGTGAACGATTACACCATTGATTCCTGGAAGGAATATTTCAGAATCTACGATGATATTGAAAAATTGCTGGGGAACAATGTTTATTCTGTGTTAAATCAGAAAGTGCAGGGATATAACAGCTGAGTTGTCCCGGGTTTTATCCGGATGACAAAAAGAGAGGAGAATCGTATGATTCTAAATTACTTTGATACAAAGATTCTGGTTGATACCAAAAGAAATGGTGCACTGGAAGAACTGATAAGCGAAAAATACTGTCCTGTCATTCAAATGGAAGAGGGTGGTAAAGCGGACAAAAGCGTGGAATTCTCTGTCGAGCTACGCATCTGTGAAGACCGGCTGTTTGAGCTGGATACGCTGTTTCGGCGGAGAATCATCCATGGGGGAGTAAAAAAAGACTACTATCTGACCGGACTCGAAAAGATGGAGGACTGCTTTCGAAAGGTATATGTGGATTCCTGTCAGGTGTGTGTTTTGAGTGATATGCAAAAAAAAGAGGTAGTTTTGCAGGGCCGGGATCTTTCATCCGTATTTAAAATCTTTGATCTGGTCATCATTGAGCTGTTCTACCGCAGCAGAGAAATCAAAAACGGCAGCTTCCATTTTCATGCATCTGCAATTGCGGATGAAAATCAAAACGGCACAATATTCATTGGAGATAAAAATGCCGGGAAAACCACGTTTCTGTTTGAATCCGTCCTGCAAAGAGGCTTTCACTACGTCTGTAATGACAACTGTTTTGTAGAGTATGGAAAAAACAGAAGTATTGCGCTGGTTCCGTGGTTTGAAGATATCAAGGTAAAATTGAAAACGCTGGAACAGTATCATAGGAACATGGAGTGTACGACGGGCTGCGAAATCTCGCCGGACGGAGAAAAAGTATTTCTGCCCCTGGCAAATGGAATTCGGAATCTGCAATTGAATTATGCGGGTACCGTGCAGTTAAAAAGAATTGTGATCTTGAATTATGCGCCGGGAGAGAGCCGGATTGAAATAGGATGGCAGAGTGCACGGGCGGAGGAGATTTATCATAATGTGAAAATCCCCCACGATCTGGAGCATTATGAGTTCCTTGGACTGTTTGATGAATTTGACAATGACAGATTTGACCGGCTGCAGGAGATGATCGGGCATCTTGGAGAAGAAATCGAAGTGCTGAAGGTATCATATGATATCCATACCATGGAATCCATTTTTGATCAGCTTTTTGAAAAAATACAAGAAAGAAACGGCAGAATCAGCAGCCGAGAGGAGAAACGCGATATGATAGAAAAAGAATTGAAAGTTATTTTGTCGGAAGAACAGTATGAAACGATAAAGGCCATATTTCACTGGGATACCGATGTCTGTCAGACAAATTACTACTACAGGGATACCGAGGATCTGTCTGAAAATAACGGGATTACAATACGGATACGCGAAAAGCAGGGGAGATATCTGTTACAGGTGAAAGTACCGGTGTCGGAACAGGGATCTTTGCATATCAAAAAAGAATTTGAGAAAGAGGTGAAAGGGATTGCGGATACGATTTCGGGATCGGACCTGACAGAGCTGACAGAGCTTACATTTTCGGATGCGCATTTCGTTGGGGAACTGGTGACGCAGCGGAGGACCTGCAATGCCTATGAAGGGATAGAAATCTGTCTGGACAGAAGCTGTTATTTCGGACAGACCGATTATGAATTGGAGATCGAATACACGCAGGAATATCCACGGGAAGTAGTTCAGATTCTGACGGAGGCGGGAATTCATTTTGAACATGCGGTTGTGGGAAAATACTCCCGGTTTTTAAACGCTTATATTGCGCAGAGATAGAAAGGAGAAAACATGGAGAAAGAGCAGGAACTGATCTTAAAAGCAGTGTTAATTGACAAATCGGAAGAACAGGTGCGGGAAATCTGCACTCTGCTGGAACAGAGGCTGGATTGGTTTTTTATTGGAGGTGTTCTTCTGAATCACAGATTAAGCGGCTACTTTTATAACGGTCTGACAAAAAGGCAGCAGGAAAAATTACCGGGAGAATTGAGGGCCAATCTGAAACTGATTGTGGAAGCACAAAAAGAAAAACAGAAAAGACTGATTCCGGAACTGAAAGAAGTCAATCAGATACTGACAGAAAGCGGTATCCGCTTTGCGGCATTAAAGGGAGCGGTCTTTGGTGCCTGTCTGTATCATATGGGAGACAGGCGTTCGAATGATATAGACTTGCTGGTCTTTGAAGAAGATCTTGACAAACTGGATACGGAATTAAGAAAAGCCGGTTTTATACAGACGAACATGTCGGATGGACCGATTCAGGAGGCGACCAAAAGGGAAAAACTGATCCAGCGGATGAATTATCATGATCTGGTTCCCTATTTGCGGAAACTGGACGATGATTACCTGGCGCTGGATATCAATTTCTTATTCGACGGAAAAGAGAATCTGATCGACCGGGAAATTCATGAATATGGAACCAGACTCTATCAGGGGGAAGATTATGAGATTTTGGGACTGCCGGTTGAAACAAATCTGGCATTTTTGTGTGCACATTTTTACCGGGAGGCGAGCAACACGATATGGACAAGTGGTAAACGCGATGTTCTCTTATATAAAATCGTGGATATCATGAATTTCATCCGGAAATTCCGCGGTGAGATTGCTGTTCCGGAATGGACTGCACTGATGCGGAAACTGAAGCTTGATCAAAAATGCTATCTCACGTTTCATGCCTTGTCTGAATTTTATTCGGATCCGTTTATTGACAGCGTTCTTGCAGAACTGGATGTTCCGGACGACGCCTTCCTGAAGCAGATCTATGATCCGCAGCAGAAATGCAATATTGAGCGAAACGGTACTTTTCGGGAAGCAGCATTTGATGGAATATCATAGGATGGTGGAAACATGGAACATGTACTCAGTCTGAGATTAGAAAAAAATCTGGATGAAAAAGAGTTTCGAAAGTGTATCGGATTCCTTTCGGAGGCGATTCGATCTTTTCGAATCGAAGATGGGATTTTGACCGTGGAGACAGATGCTACGGAAGATTCGGATACGTTGCGGACAAAAATAGAAACTGCTGAGAAGAAGTTTCTGTCATCGAAACACAATCGAATCTTATTTGAGTATCGGGCAGAAAAGGCATATCGCAGTCCGGCCGAGCTGACCAGCATCTGTTTTATGGATGAGGGGATGATCGCATTGGAACAAAAATCACTTTTTCTGTTTGAGTATTTTGATCACAGATTTCGGGAAATCGCCTTGGGGCTGGAAGCGGAGTGTGTAGAGAAAAAGTATCCGGTGCTCCTGCCCCGGGAGAAATATGCCATGACCGGATATCTGAAAAATTCACCGCAGTATGCAATGTTTTGCAGTTCCCCGCATGAGGATCTGACCTTTTTGGAAGGATTGGAGATAAAAACAAAGGAGGGAAGATTAAGTGAACTCCTGAATCAGCCGGATTATGCGCTTTCTCCTTCCGCATGTTTTCATACCTACATAGAATTGCAGAATCAGGTGCTGGATTCAAACAGGGTCGTCACGTTTGTCCAGAGTGTGTTTCGAAATGAAGGGAGATTTAATTTCGGAGAATTTGGAAGGTTAAGGGATTATCACGTGAGAGAGATTGTTCTGATCGGCGGGGAAGCATTTGTCTGCGCAAAACGACTGGCGGTACTTGAGAGAATCAAAGACTTGCTTTCTGAACTGGATCTGAGCGGGGATATTGCAGTTGCATGCGATCCGTTTATCCTGCCAAAAATGCAGAGGTATAAAAAAATGCAGCTGTCGGAGGAAAGCAAATATGAAGTGCATTTAAACTATAAAAAAGAAGAGCAGGTATCCGTGGCTTCGCTGAATCTTCATGGAAATGCATTTACATTCCCGTTTCATATTGGAATAAAGAATATTGCAAGTCCGGTTACAGGCTGTGTGGGATTTGGTCTGGAACGCTGGGTATTGGCGTTTCTGGCACAATATGGAGAAGAAGAAAGCCGCTGGCCGGCAACAGTGAAAGAGAGGTATCAGGAATGGATGAATTAACGGAAGCCGTATTGCAGTGCTGTACAACGGTCAGGAAGGAAAATGGAATTGCCGAGGAACCCGATCTTAGCACACAGCTGACGAGAGAAAACGGGATTGACTCCATGGGAATCGTAAATCTGGTCATTGAACTGGAGGAAGCGCTTGAAATCGACCTCGATCAGTACCTGGCACGAATCCGGGGCAGCCGCACGGTCAGTGAGCTGATATCGGTAATCCGGGAGGCGGCAGAAAAAGAAAACGGAAAGGAACGTGCGCAATAGCATATATGGTTGATTATGGATTTAGAGATAAAGGATATCGACATATTTTATTCCTTTGATAAGGTTACCTGTTATGAGAGACCCACGGCGGTCCTGTTGGATTCCATCTGCAGTGGCTATGGAAGCCTGCTGATCCTGCTATGTAAGCTGGTGCGAAGCTATCGGATTGTTCCGCCGGACGAAGATGCGGAGAAACAGGTCATCCGGTTTATCGAGAAACAGTTTCTGGTGGATTATCAGAGGTATGACAGCAAGAAAGAGATTTTATCCGAATTGATTGCAGCTACCATTGAGGCAGGATCCCCGATTATCATCCCCGTGAATTTGAAAGAGATTTTTTATTCCAATTATTATCGGGAGCAGGATAAGCCCCACTTTTTCATGGTGACGGGCGTCTGTAAGGAAAAGGGAATCTATACGATTCTCGATAATGTACAGTTCGAGAAAGAAAAAGGGATTTCCCAACTGGATTACCATGCGTTTGTCGTTACCGAAGAGATGCTGGAAAAAGCGAATCGGGCATTCGCCAGAGCGGATGATTACCATGATGTTTTCACGTTTGTGAAGAGCAGGCAGTTTGGCGGGGAGAAAAAGAAAGAACACTTACATCGGATTTTTATGCAGATATTGGAGTTATACCTGGAGCGGAAGAACTATGAATTTCTGGAGATTTCTTATCTGAAACAGCTATACGGGTACCGATTAGACAGAGTTTCATACAAAGATGAGATTTTTGAACTGAGAAGAAAATTGAATAACGTAATCAAGTATAAAGAAGTCTTTGTATCCGAGATTGTGCGAAGTCTGAATGCAATTGGATGGAATGATTTTGAGGAAGCGAATCTTTTTGAGATATTGAACGAATTAAAAACGGTATGGACGGAATGGGTTGACTTAAAGGTCTTAAAAGTTTTCCGGAAAAATTCGGAAGCCGATTTTGAGGTCGGAAGTGACATTCTGGATTGTGAGCGGCGTCTCTATCAGCAGATACTTGTCATCTACACAAAGCTTCAGGAGTTTGAAGGCTGTGATGGAACCGAAGGGACGTGTCAGGATCCGGAACGATGCAAAGAAGAATGGGAAAAGATGACGGAAAATAACCGGGATCATATCATTCGTGTTGATGATCAGAAGAAGATTGTCTTTCGTTTTCACACAAACCGAATCTACAATTCCTGGTTTGAAGATGCGTGTCCGAAAATTGTGCTGTTTCGTGGAAAGGGGAGAGAGCTGCCCTTATATGCAAAAAGTGCAGTCCGGTTTGATACGGAATTCCTGGAAGATAAATTCCAGGCCGGAATCTATGTGAAACTACGAGGGGAGATGTACTTCGGTGCCATCGATCATGAGGATCTGCTTGTTCTTGATACCGTCGGTACAATCAATCGGAATGTTTTTGAAAAATTCAATCCCGAAAGTGAGATTTACCTGGAAATCAAGGACAATCAAATAGATTTCGGAAAACTGGCCGCACAGGAAAAGCAGAAAAAAGTTTCTACGGTCATTCCGGAACTGGAAGCGGACACGGATATTGAATTGGGTCTTGCCTGTAAGACATGGGGAAATGGAAAAAAACTGGAACTCATATTTTCCGATTATTCGGTTGAATTCGGAGAAAAAGAGGATAAGAGCGGAGGAGCTGGGGTTGCGTTATGATTTATGTGGATGATTTGAGAAAAGAGTTTAAAAAGACGATCAAGCAACCGGGACTTAGAGGAAGTATGAAGGCGCTTGTCAAACCAAAGGTGGAAAAAGTGGTAGCGGTGGATCAGATTAGCTTTGAAGTCCCGGATGGTGAAATTCTGGGATTTATCGGTCCGAATGGTGCAGGGAAATCAACTGTCATCAAAATGCTGACGGGAATTCTGACACCGACTTCGGGAAGCTGTTCCATCAATGGAAAGATTCCGCAGAATGATCGGAAAAAATATGTACGTGAAATAGGGGTTGTGTTTGGCCAGCGTACACAGCTCTGGTGGGATCTGCCCCTGCGGGAGACATATGGGGTATTAAAGGAAATCTATCAGGTTCCGGATGATGCATTTAAAAAGCGCATGGATTTTTTGAATGAGGTTCTGGAACTGGATAATTTTATCACAAGTCCGGTTCGGACGTTGTCGCTCGGACAGCGCATGCGTGCGGATATCGCAGCTTCTTTGCTGCATTCTCCCAAAGTGCTTTTTCTGGATGAACCGACGATTGGGCTGGATGTGGTTGTGAAGGATAATATTCGAAAAGCAATTCAGCAGATTAACCGTGAAGAGCATATGACGATCATTTTAACCACACATGATATTTCGGATATTGAACTGCTGGCAAAACACATCGTCATGATTGAAAAGGGGAAAAAGGTATTTGACGGAAAAATCACAGACTTAAAAGAAAAATACAATCAGATGCGGGAACTGCGTTTTTCTACGGAGCAGGAGAATGCAGAGGAATTGCTGCGATACAAAGAGGTATTTCCTTTTGGAGAGGATGATCTGTCGTTTCAGATGGACGGGCCGTCCGTCATTGTGCGCTTTAACAGTGATGTAGCCGCAGTCTCTGATATCTTAACCTATACGCTGAACCATGTGGAAGTAAAGGATATTACGGTACGGGACTCGGATATTGAGGAGATCATACGTCGTTTGTATCAGGGAGGTATGTAGTATGAGAAAATATTTTCGAATCTATAAACCGTTTATCGACGCAGGCATGCAGGAGACGGTCACCTACCGTTCCAACTGGATTTTTATGATGCTTGGAAATGTGCTGGGCTGTTTTGTATCCTATTTTATATGGAAAGCAGTCTTTCTTTCGAGTGACCAGGAGAGTCTGATGGGATTTACGATGCCCGATATGATGGTATACATCTTTCTGATGACGTTGACCGCGACGTTGATTTCTACCGGAGGAACGTATGATGTCGGTGATGAGATCAAAGATGGTTCGATTGCGATGCGTATTATTAAGCCGGTAAGTTATAATGCGACCTTCCTATTTCAGGAAATCGGAAACAAATGTATGACAATCGGTCTGCTGATTCTTCCGACTGTTTTGGGAATTGAGCTTTTCCGCACCTTCGTCATGGGAGAGGTTCATTTTCGGCTTTTCAATTTTATCGTGTATCTCTTCAGTTGTACGGTAGCGTATCTGATTAATTTTTTCTTTAATATCTGCTACGGTTTTACCGCCTTTGTGTTTCAGAATCTATGGGGATCCAATATGCTGAAAAACTGCATTGTAGGTTTTTTATCCGGCTCATTGATTCCGCTGGCATTTTTCCCGAAAGGACTGGAACAGGTATTCCTGTTTCTGCCGTTTGCTTCTTTAAATTATACTCCTGTCATGATTTATATGGGCAAATACACAGGAGAGACACTGCTGTTCTATCTGGTCTTACAAATTGTCTGGTGTCTGTTTTTCTGGGCACTTTCCAAAATGATCTGGAAGATAGTGATTTCACATTTATGTGTACAGGGAGGATGAACGGATGGAACAGCTGGGAAGAATCGTTCGGATACATTTTATTTTTATCAGACAGGATCTCAAACGGATGGTGGAATACAAGGGGGATTTCATTACAGGTGTCATCGGCTTTTTGCTGAGTCAGGTGTTTAATCTCTATTTTCTGTTTCTTATTTTTCAGTTGATTCCGAGTCTGATGGGGTGGAAATTTTATGAGGTGGTTTTTATCTATGGATTTTCCCTGATCCCCAAGGGGCTTGATCATCTGTTTTTTGATAATTTATGGGCAATCGGACATGTCACAATACGGAAAGGGGAATTTGACAAATATCTGACCAGACCGATCAATTCCCTGTTTCATGTTATGGTGGAAAAGGTACAGGTGGATGCTTTGGGAGAACTTGTAGTAGGGATTCTTTTGATCTGCATTTCTCTGTCCAATTTACAGATCACGTATCATCTGGTGCCATGTGTGCTGCTGATCGCGGTCATCCCATTTGCAATGCTGATTTATACTTCGGTCAAAATTGCGACGGCGGCAATCGCTTTTTGGACCAAGCGGAGCGGAAATATTATCTATATGTTTTATATGGTCAATGATTTTGCGAAATATCCTGTGACGATCTATAACAATTTTGTGAAAAAAATCATCACATATGTCATTCCGTTTGCACTGACCGCCTTTTATCCGGCTCAATATTTTCTGACAGGGAGAGATCCTCTTTTTTCCATTGGGATGACAGTTCTGGTATCGATGATTCTGCTGGTCATTTCAAATTTCATCTGGAACAGGGGCATCCGGGCATATGAAAGTGCAGGTTCCTGACAAAACGGGATTCTCTGGTTCTTTGGAACAGACAGAATCCGTGCAGGCTGAACATGAAATAGAGGAGGAAGTTTGAAAGCATGATAAATGATGAAGAAATCCGAAACGAATTTGAGCTTTTGAAAAATCGGAAGATCGCTTACTTCGATTATGCAGCAACAGCGGTGATGCCAAATCGCGTCATCGAAAAATGGGTGGACTATCAGAAAAATGTGACTGTTTTTTATGGCAAGGGAAACCACGTTCTGGCAAAGGAAGCAGCCGAAATTTTTGCAGATGCGGAAACGGTCCTGTACGATCATTTTGGAGTTGCGGAGGAATATGAGCTTATTTACGGAAAAAATACGACCGAGCTAATAAATCTGATGGCATTGTCTCTTCAAAATCAGATTCTGCCTCTCGACTATATCCTGATAGGTCCGTATGAACATCACAGTAACCTGCTGCCATGGAAGTATCTGGCGAAAAAGACACAGGCCATATTTTTGGAAATGCCGCTTACGGAGGAGGGCGATATCGATTATGGCTATCTGGAGAGTATTCGGGATCTGGTGAAGGTAGTTGCATTTTCAAGTATTTCGAATACGACTGCATATCGGATGGATATTCCCAAAATCTGTGAAATCTTTGATCGGGCACATGTTTTTGTGGATGAATCGCAGCAGATCGCGCATCAAAAAATTGAACAGAACAGAAATATAACCGGTTACATGCTGACTTCGCATAAGATGTACGGTCCAAAAAATATTGCAGGTGCATTCATAAGGAGAAGTTTCCTGGAGCAAATAGATCCGGTACTATTGGGCGGGGGAATGGTGAATGCAATCGGATTTGAAGATACCTGGGGAGACGGGAAGCATAAGTTTGAGGCAGGTACCCTTGATATCGGACTGATTGCAGCATGGGCAGAAGCATGCAGATTTGTCCGGGAAATCGGTTATGATACAATCGAAGCATTTGAATCATTCTGCTATCATACAGTCAGATCCGCGTTAAAAGCAGGAAGCGGAATCCGGATTCTCGGAGAGGAAGAACACTGTTCCAAATCACTGCTTTCTTTTGTCTGTGAACAGCATCACGCACATGATGTGGAGTATTTTTTTGATCAGAACAATGTTATTATCCGCTCCGGAAACTTATGTGCGCAGCCTTCCATTCGGAAATTGGGAGAGACAGCCGTCAACCGGATTTCTTTCGGACTCGGAATCAGTAATGAAGACATCAATCGATTATGCAATCTGATAGGGGAGTTGTAGATATGGAAAAATATTCGGAAATGATAGATAAATATGCGTTGTATCAACAGGATGTTTTTTTGCTGCCGGATGATGTTATGGTCAAGGACGGAGTGGCCTGTGGTGACTATGTAACGATCGTGGGGGAACAGGACGATCATTGCCTTGAATTCAAATTCGATGTGGATGGATGTGCACTATGCAGGGCGTCTGCCAATTATCTGTTTGAAACCTATCACAACAGGGATATTGATCTGGTGATTACAGAGCTTGAAGGAACATTAAACGAAATCAGGGCAGACCGGAATTACTTACTCCGTTTATTTGGTGTGCCGTATCTCAAAAACCGGTATCAGTGTCTGTATTATCCTTTTGAAATGCTCCATGCTTTCGCAATCCAGGTCAAGAATAAGAAAACAGAGTTTCTGGATAAGAAAGATACCACAGTACAGCTTGACTGTGATGCCTGTGTGGTAACGTCCAGAATTCAATGGACAGGAACAAAGGAAGATGTAAAGCCAAGACAGGCAGAGAAAGTATACCCGACAGAATATAAAGAAAAATGGGGAAGATGTGCAAAGCTGTATCTCACGGAGGAAGAGATCGCACTGCTGAAAGAGCTTACGGCTTCCATGACACCGGAGGACTATGAATATATCATGGAAGAAAAGCTTTCGCAGACCATCTATTCCAACCTGCGGAAGAACGGAATCCCCCTGACGAATCACAAGGTGTGGAGGGACATTATTTATCAGGTGCAGCGCAAACATATCCTGCAGACCGAGATTGCTGCAATCTATCGTTTTATAAAAGAAGAACAGTTGCAGCTTTATACGGTGAAAGGCGGATACACCGGAACGATGTATACCGGGAAAGACGTTCGGGTATATCTGGATTATGATCTGATCGCATGTTCGAACCGTGATGCCTTCCGGCTGGCAAATAATCTGATCAATCGGGGATTTACAATTGCTGATGGCCTTTTTTCCATGAAGAGAGTCGAAATCAGGGATCAACATGTATATTCCGGGCATTTCCATATTCAAAAGGTATTTTACAGCCAGTATCAGCTTGTGATTGACGTCAATTTTCCCGCATTCCCAATGGGAAGGGTGGATTTGTTTTACCCGGAAGTCGCGGATGGGGAGATTATTGCGGAAGATCAGCTGCTCATTACTCTGTGCCATGCATTTAAGCATAAAAATGTCTATATGAAAGATATCAATGATATTTATCTGATGCTGAAAACGAAAGAGTTGAATTACAGGATTTTAAAGAAAAGATTGGAAGAGAATCAGTTGCAGGAATATGCTTCCGTCCTGTTCTCCTACCTATTTAAAAACTATGACCTGGATCCTACCTTTATAGACGAATTATCTGCTGCACTGGATCTGAATCTGGAGCTATTGGAGCAGAGACCGGGATGGCCATTTGATGCGGAATCTGTATTGGAATTGAAAAAAGAGGATCTGACGGAACGGTTAAAGAGAGGAACGGACAACGAACGATTATATCTGTTTCCGTTGGCCGTTTTCAGACAATTTCAGGAGCTGGATGATTTACAGATCGATCTGCTTCTTCAGGCCGGTTATGATGCCAGAAGAGTGTCGGAAAATATGTGTGAGGTAAATTGTCAGAGCTTAACGTTTATTCTGATTGGGATGGGGATTTTTATTGATACCTATACGGATGTCACTTTCGTCGGGAGAAAAAAGACACGTCTTATGGTGGAAGAGCTGTTAAATGTGATTCATGCACGTGAGATCATAGATGTGCCATTCGAGCTGGATGAAATGGAAACATGGTATTTCTGATCAGCAGGCAATATCCCTGTCACAATCAATGGGGGGTAAAGTATGAAGACATATGCGGTTATTATGGCAGGAGGGGAAGGAACCCGTTTCTGGCCGTTATCACGAAAGAGGCTGCCAAAGCAGCTGCTCAATTTAAGCGGGAAAGAAATCATGATCAATGAAACAATAGACCGTATCGCAAAAGTCATTCCCAGCCAGGATATCTTTATTGTAACAAATGAGATGTTAAAGGAACAGATGATACAGGCCATCGAAGGAAGAATCCCGGAAGATCATATTCTGACAGAACCCGTTGGCAGGAATACGGCTGCCTGTATCGGATATGCGGCGGTTAGGATTCTGCATCAGTATGGGGATGGTGTCATGGCAATCTCTCCTTCGGATGCGCATATAGGAGACGAAGAATCCTTTTTACGCACGTTCCAGCATGCAATCCGGCATGCCATGCTTACGGACCGTCTTGTGACCATTGGTATCAGGCCGTCATATCCTGCAACCGCATATGGTTATATCCGGTATGCGAAAGAGAAGCACGATACCGTCAGAAAAGTAATCCGGTTTCAGGAAAAGCCCGATTATGAAACCGCAAGAACCTATCTTATGGAAAAAGACTATCTTTGGAACAGTGGCATGTTTTTCTGGAAAGCCTCTGTTATTATGCAAGCTTATCAGAAGTTTCTGCCGGTGCACTATCAGAAGCTGATGAAGCTAAAATATGCGATGCATACCGGGCAGGAAGCAGCAGTAAAGGAACAGGTTTATCCGGAAATGGAAAAGATATCGATTGATGAAGGAATTCTGGAACATGCCGAAAATATAGCGGTGCTTCAGGGAGATTTTGCATGGAGTGATGTAGGCTCCTGGGATATGCTTGGGTGTATGTATCAGGCAGACAGCAATGGAAATATTCTGATCGGTGAACATGTGAATATTGATACGAATAATACCACCTGCTATTCCGACGGCAAGATGCTTGTGACGGTGGGCGTATCCGATATGGTTATCGTGAATACGCCGGATGCACTGCTCGTATGTAATAAGGATCACGTACAGGATACGAAGATAGTCGTGGACATTCTGAGAAACAATGGGAAGCTGGAGCTGCTCTAGCACCGTTTTTCCTGTTATCCCAAGGTATGCTTAGGAAAAAGAAAACCCGGAGTATGACTACAGATCATACTCCGGGTTTGAATGCAGGGAATTAACCTTCTACGGGTTTGGATAACTTCGTCTTCAGCCAGGCAATGACGGCCGGCAGCAGGGAAATCACAATGATAGCAATTACAACATACTCAAAGTTGGCTTTTACAAACGGAATGGTTCCGAAGAAATAACCCGAAAACAGTAAAAACGTAACCCACATAAATCCGCCGATTAAATTATAAACAAAAAAGTTTATGAATTTCATCTTTCCGATACCAGCCACAAAAGGGGCAAAAGTCCGGATGATCGGCATGAATCTTGACAGGACAATGGCGGTACCGCCGTGCTTTTCATAGAATGCCTGTGTTCGGTTCAGATATTCGATCTTTATGAAGCGGTGCGTTTCCTTTTCCAGAAGCTTCTGGCCGATGGTATGACCGATGGAGTAGTTGACCAGATTGCCGGTAACCGCAGCGGTCAGCAGCAGTGCATAGGAGAACCAGATATTTAAGCCTGCCATCTTGGCTACTGCACCGATTGCAAAAATCAGGGAATCTCCTGGCAAAAAAGGAACAACCACGAGTCCGGTCTCGCAGAAAATGACCAGAAAAATGATTGCAAAGGCATAAAATCCATATGTATCAAATAATATAGGTAATTTTTCATCTATATGTAATGCAAAATCAAAAAGAACGCTAAAAAAATGAATGATCCAGTCCATACTATCTCCTTTATCAAAAACCTTTATAAAAATTCGTTAATGATTTTATTGTACCTCAGTCTTTATTACTTCGTCAAGAATATTCCTCCATAAAATGGAAAAGATGTTTCAAAAAATATATCTGGGAAAAAATACCACGTTATTGAGAAAAAATTATCAATATTGTTCTTGACAGCTAATGGATGTTAGAATATACTAACCAACGTAGTATTGAAAAATGTTATCAATAATCATAAAGCAGAGGGTGAGAAGATGCCGTTATCAATGGTAAAAGAGGGCGAACCGAATGTGATTAAAAAAGTCGGTGGAAAAGAGGAAACGAGAAGATTTTTAGAGAATCTTGGATTTGTGGCAGGAGGAATGGTAACTGTCGTATCGGAAAATAATGGAAATATGATTGTGAATGTGAAAAATGCAAGGATTGCAATTGGAAAAGATATGGCAAATAAGATTCTTGTTTAATATGTATAAAGAAAGAAGGAGTGTTTTATGAAAACGTTAAGAGAAGTTGCCTGCGGGCAGACCGTTACGGTCACAAAACTTGCCGGAGAAGGTCCGGTGAAAAGGCGTATTATGGATATGGGTATTACAAAAGGTGTTTCTGTTTCTGTCAGAAAAGTTGCTCCGCTTGGAGATCCGATTGAGGTGACCGTAAGAGGATATGAATTGTCTCTTCGTAAATCGGATGCTGAGATGATAAAAGTCGAGTAATTTTTTTTGCCCCAACGGGTAGTTGAGACTAACCAATGAGAGCAAAAACAAATAATTGGTAGATATGGCAAACAGACATAATAGTCAGGAAAAGGAGCAGAAAATGTCAATTAAAATCGCATTAGCAGGTAATCCAAACTGCGGTAAAACAACATTATTCAATGCACTGACAGGTTCGAATCAGTTCGTTGGTAACTGGCCTGGTGTAACCGTTGAAAAAAAGGAAGGAAAATTAAAGGGAAATAAAACCGTGACAATCATGGATTTGCCAGGTATTTATTCTCTATCCCCTTATACATTGGAAGAAGTGGTTGCAAGAAATTATCTGATTTCCGAAAGACCGGATGCAATTTTAAATATTGTGGACGGAACGAACATCGAACGAAATCTATATCTTTCAACCCAGTTGCTGGAGCTTGGAATCCCGGTCGTTATGGCAGTCAATATGATGGATGTGCTGGAAAAGACGGGAGATAAGATACATATTGACAAGCTTAGTAAAAAGCTTGGCTGTGATGTAGTCGAGATTTCCGCACTGAAGGGAACCGGCATTCAGAAGGCGGCCGAAAAGGCAGTAGCTTTGGCACAACAGAAAAAACCGGGGACTCCGGTTCATGAATTCGCAGCTGAGATCGAAGCCGTCATTGGGGCGGTGGGAGAGAAACTGGGAGCTGATATTCCAAAAGAACAGCGGCGTTTTTTTGCGATCAAACTTCTTGAAAAAGACAGTAAGATTGCATCCCAGATGAAACAGGCGCCGGATGTATCTGCAGAAATCAAGCAGTTGGAAGATTCGTTTGATGATGATACGGAAAGTATCATTACAAATGAGCGTTATGTATACATATCGTCGATCATTGGAGACTGCTATACAAAGAACAGCAAGAAAAAGCTTACAGCATCGGATCAGATCGACCGGGTCGTTACAAACAGATGGCTTGCACTGCCTATTTTTGCGGTAGTCATGTTCCTTGTTTACTTTGTTTCGGTTACTACTGTCGGCTCCTGGGCCACGGATTGGGCGAATGATGGTCTGTTCGGGGATGGCTGGAATCTGTTTGGAACATCTGTATTTGTTCCTGGTATACCGGTACTGATTGGAAATGCATTGGATGCAATTGGCTGTGCAGCATGGCTGCAGGGACTGATTCTGGATGGTATTGTGGCCGGCGTCGGTGCGGTACTTGGCTTTGTACCACAGATGCTTGTTCTGTTCATTTTCCTTGCATTTTTGGAAGCATGCGGTTATATGGCCCGCGTGGCATTTATCATGGACCGTATTTTCCGTAAATTTGGTCTTTCCGGAAAATCGTTCATCCCGATGCTGATTGGAAGCGGCTGCGGCGTGCCGGGAATTATGTCTTCAAGAACGATTGAAAATGACAGAGACCGTAAGATGACAATTATGACGACTACTTTTATTCCATGCGGAGCAAAGCTGCCGATCATTGCCCTGATTGCAGGTGCTCTTTTTAACGGAGCGTGGTGGGTTGCACCAAGTGCATATTTTGTGGGAATCGCAGCAATTATCTGTTCCGGTATTATGCTGAAGAAAACAAGAATGTTCGCAGGGGATCCGGCACCGTTTGTTATGGAATTGCCGGCTTATCACATGCCGACAGTTGGGAATATTTTAAGAAGTATGTGGGAGAGAGGCTGGTCCTTCATCAAAAAGGCCGGAACCATTATCCTTTTATCCACTATCGCACTCTGGTTTATGATGCGCTTTGGATGGATTGACGGTTCATTCGGAATGCTCAGCGAAGAGCAGTTAAATGACAGTATTCTGGCTGCAATCGGCAGTGCAATCGCACCGATCTTTGCACCGCTTGGATGGGGCGACTGGAAGATGGCAGTTGCGGCTGTTACCGGCCTGATTGCAAAGGAAAATGTGGTTGGAACCTTCGGTGTTCTCTTTGGATTTGGAGCAGTTGCAGAAAACGGAAGCGAAATCTGGGGTGAGCTCGCAGGCAGCATGACAGCAATCGCGGCCTATTCCTTCCTTGTCTTCAACCTGCTTTGTGCACCTTGCTTCGCAGCAATGGGTGCAATCAAACGAGAAATGAACAATGCAAAATGGTTCTGGTTTGCAATTGGATACCAGACGCTGCTTGCATATGTTGTTGCACTGTGCGTATTCCAGATTGGTACACTGGTAACAACAGGTGCGTTCGGTGCCGGAACAGTTGTGGCTTTCCTGTTAGTGATTGGCTTTATCTATCAGCTGTTCAGACCTTATAAACCAGGAACAACACGAAATGTAACAATGAAAAAAATGGTTGGAGCAAAATAAGAAGCGACCCGGTATCTTTGACAGGGGGAGTGCATATGGCACGGGATTTAAAACATGCGAAAGATAGATATGATGATTCCAGAGGTTATCACCGAAATCAGATGCAGAAAGAGATGATTATTCAAAGATTGAAGGAGCAGGGCTGCAGGATTACGAAGCAAAGGCTGATGCTTTTGGATATCATTTTAGAGGAAGAGTGTTCCTGCTGTAAGGAAATTTATTACAAGGCATCAAAGATGGACAGTAATATCGGATCGGCGACCGTATATCGGATGATCAATACGCTGGAAGAAATCGGAGCGATCAGCAGAAAGAATATGTACAAGATTGCGTGCAGTGCGGCCTGTGAGGTGGAAAATGCATGTACGATTGAGCTGGATGATAATACCGTCTATCGCCTGTCTTCGAAAAAATGGAATTCTGTGATTCGGGCAGGGCTGAAGGCCTGCGGTTATATGGATTGTCAGGAAATACGAAGTGTTACAGTAGAATCCTGTGAATGTGAAGCGTAACTGACTTGTCTTGGAAAAGGAAAGGTCATGAATCATGAGATTGCATGATTGCGCTATGGACTTGCGGCAATGGCAGCCGTTATCATTTTGATGCTGAATCTAAACTGGATAAAGATATTATTATGGAACTACATGATCAGGAAGACGAATTGCAGAAGGTGATTCGTCTTCCTGACGCATTTTAAAAATTTAGAAGGAGGAAATGAAAAATGGCTGGAAATATTCTTATTATCGGAATTTTAATTATTATAGTTCTGCTGGCTCTCAGAGGCAGTATAAAGCACTGGAAAGGCGAAGGCGGCTGCTGTGGCGGCGGACCTGAGCCAAAAGTAAAGCGGAAAAAACTGGAAGACATCATAGCTGTCAAAAAAATAAAAATTGAAGGAATGAGCTGTGACAGCTGCAGGAAGCATGTTGAAAATGCGCTGAACTCTCTTGATCAGGTGAATGCCAGAGTGAATCTGGAAAAGAAAGAGGCAGTCGTAAAACTTGGCGAAGAAGTCTCTGACGAGGCATTTCGGGCTGCAGTGGAAGCGATTGGTTACCAGGTCGTTTCGATTGAGCGTGTCCGATAGGAAAACAGGAATCAGCTGAGCATGACCGTCCAGATAGAAAGTACTTTCGTCCCCCACTTTTTGGAATCCGTAGCAGTTGACAAGCAAAAAGATAAATGATAGATTAGCAGTAAGATAATGGTAATCGCAGCTACAGAAGTCATCAAAAAAGATAAATAAAAACAGGAGGTATACAGGATGCAAAAAGAAGTTTCACAACTATTAATCGAACAGATCAATCACGAGTTTTATTCCGCGTATTTGTATTTGACCATGGCCAGCTTTTACGATGAAAAAGGACTGGACGGATTCGCAAACTGGTTTGAGATTCAGGCCAGAGAAGAACAGGATCATGCGATGTTAATGTATCGGTACCTGCGCAATAATGACGAGTCCGTTACCTTTGAGGCAATTCAGAAACCGGATAAGGTATTTGATACACTGATGGATCCGCTGAAAACAGGATTGGAGCATGAACAGTTTGTGACAAGTCTGATCAACAGAATTTATGCTGCGGCACAGAGTGTTAATGATTTTCGTACAATTCAGTTTCTGGACTGGTTTGTAAAGGAGCAGGGAGAAGAAGAGAAAAACTCCAGCGATCTGATCACAAAGATGCAGTTATTTGGTGATGATGCCAAGAGTCTGTACATGCTCAACAGTGAATTGATGAGCCGTGTATATTCTGCACCATCCTTAGTGCTTTAAGCGTTTGATAGAAGGTAGGTAAGCCGTCCGTTTGGACGGCTTATTTTATTCTGTCGGAAAGACCTTAATATATTAAGGTAGGAAGCTACGATTTTCCGATAGAATAAAATTTAGATGCGCAGTTCCATCCTGTGCTGTTCTCTTCCACAAAAGAAGCTGATAAAATTTATCAACAATAGGAAAAGGTTCGCAGACTGGTGAATTATTCGTTATAATTGGGACAGACAGTAAGTTTGATTGTCATAAGGAGGATAGTCATATGAAGCAGCATAAATATTGGGCATGGGCAATGGTTTTTTGCCTTATCATGACGATCTATACAGGCTATCAACACAAATGAAGCAGGAGGTATATGGAATGTTTAATTGCTTGAAATGGATTGACAAAAAAAAGACAGGTATTTTTGTAGCAGGGGTTCTTTTTGGAACCGCAGGGGTGAAGATTTTATCCGGTAGAGATGCGAAGAAAGTATACACAAATTGCACAGCTGCGGCGTTACGTGCAAAAGACTGCGTGATGAAAACCGCTACAACAATTCAGGAAAATGCTGAGGATATCTATGCAGAAGCAAAGCAGATGAATGAAGACAGAGAGGCCGAATCTGAAATCGTGGAAGAGAAAGAGACGGAAGGCTTTGCGGAAGAAACTGCAACAGAATAAAGGAAGAAAACCTGTGACACCTGTAGAGTCCCTACAGGTGTTTTCCCATTACACACAGAAAGAGGGAATGAGATGAAATTTAGAATCATGCATGAGATACGCGGACGTATCCGTATTCAGGTAGTTCCGGAAAAAATGTCCTTCCGGGAGGCGGACACGCTGCTGTTCTATCTGAACAGCCAGAAATATGTGACATTTGCAAGAGTTCATGAACGAATTGGAAATGTCACAATATGCTACGTCGGAAGCAGAGATACCATAATCGAAGCGTTGCGGGCATTTCATTGTGAAACAGTGGACGTGCCGCAGGTATTTCTGGAGAACTCCGGAAGAGAATTGAACGAACAGTATTGGGAGAAACTTGTACAGAAAATGATGACCAGGATTGGAAGTAAGCTGTTTCTTCCGGACCCGCTGCGGACAGTAATGACCGTTTTAAAATCTGTGAAATATCTCTATCATGGACTGCAGACACTGGCGAAAAGAAAGATTGAGGTCCCGGTACTGGATGCGGCAGCCATTGGTGTTTCCATTCTGCGCAAAGACATGGGGACAGCAGGTTCCATTATGTTTCTGCTGGGAATTGGAGAGATTCTGGAAGAATGGACACACAAAAAGTCGGTGGACGATCTTGCCAGAAGCATGTCCCTGAATATCGGGGCTGTCTGGATGCTGTCCGATGGAAAAGAGGTACTGGTATCTGCTTCTGAGATCAGGGAAGGAGATCAGGTCGCTGTTAAAATGGGCAACATCATACCGTTTGACGGGTCTGTGATTGCCGGTGAGGCAATGGTCAATCAGGCACCGCTGACCGGCGAATCCGTTCCGGTACGGCGAGGACCTGACAGTTATGTCTATGCGGGTACGGTGGTGGAGGAAGGAGAACTCATCCTGACCGTGCAGGCAGTCGGCGGTTCAAGCAGATTCGAAAAAATCGTTACGATGATTGAAGAGTCGGAAAAGCTCAAATCGGCATTAGAGGGAAAGGCAGAGCATCTGGCAGACAGGCTGGTTCCGTATACACTGGCAGGAACAGGGCTTGTTTACCTGCTGACAGGAAATACCACCAAGGCACTTTCTGTCCTGATGGTCGATTTCTCGTGTGCACTCAAGCTTGCAATGCCAATCGCCGTATTATCGGCTATCCGCGAAGCCAGTATCTATCGTATCACTGTAAAAGGCGGAAAATATCTGGAGGCAATTGCAGAGGCAGATACGATTGTATTTGACAAGACCGGCACACTTACAAAAGCCAGGCCGACCGTTGTGGAAGTCATTCCGTTCAACGGTGAAGATCCGGATGAACTTCTGCGTATTGCAGCCTGTATGGAGGAGCATTTCCCGCATTCCATGGCGAAAGCAGTTGTGGATGCGGCAAAGAAAAAAAATCTGGTTCACGAGGAAAAACATTCAAAAGTGGAGTATATTGTTGCACATGGAATATCCACGACGCTGGATGGACAAAAAGCAGTAATTGGAAGCTATCATTTTGTCTTTGATGATGAGAAGTGTGTCATTCCGGTGGGAATGGAAAAAACATTTGCGTCACTTCCCTCGGAGTATTCGCATCTTTATCTTGCAATCGAAAACCGTCTGGCAGGAGTAATCTGTCTGGAAGACCCGCTGCGTGAGGAAGCCGAGGCTGTTATTAATTCACTCAAAAAGGCTGGAATCCGTAAGGTTGTCATGATGACCGGTGACAGCGAACGGACAGCCTGTGCCATTGCTGCAAGCGTGGGCGTGGACGAATATTATTCGGAGGTGCTTCCAGAAGAAAAAGCCGCATTTATCGAGAAAGAGCGGGCAAAGGGCCGTAAGGTAATCATGGTTGGAGACGGCATCAATGATTCACCGGCACTGTCGGCGGCGGATGTCGGAATCGCCATTCGGGAAGGCGCGGAAATCGCCCGGGAAATCTCTGATATTACCATTGGCGCGGATAATCTTTTTGAAATCGTCACGATTAAGGCAATCAGCGACAGCCTGATGAAGCGAATTGGAGGAAATTACCGGTTCATTGTAGGATTTAATACGGGATTGATTGCTCTTGGTATTGGAGGCCTCCTTCCACCGACGACTTCTGCGCTTTTGCATAATACTTCTACATTGGCCATCGGATTAAAAAGCATGCAGAATCTGCTGACTTAAAGGAAAGCAAAAAACCTTTATTGAGAAAAAACCATCACTATCTATCTTGACTCTTTTGCTCTGGTTGGTTATTATAAATGTAAGTTAGACACAACTAACTACAGGGAAACAGTTAACAGCATTTAGAATGAAAAAGAGGAAAAGCGATGAGTGTAGTAATTGTCGGTGGACATGACAGGATGGTCTGTCAATATAAGAAAATCTGTAAAGGATATAACTGCAAGGCAAAGGTATTTACCCAGATGTCTGCAACTTTGAGCAATCAGATTGGGAGTCCCGATCTGGTCATTGTATTTACCAATACCGTCTCGCATAAGATGGTTCGCTGTGCAGTCGCTGAAGCGGAAAAAAGAAATCTCAATATTGTCAGATGTCATACAAGCAGCGGAAATGCATTGAATGAAATTCTTGACAAAGCCTGTAAATAAACAGGAGGAAAAAAAGCCGGATCCAGAAATTGGCTTATCACGGAAAAGAGCTTGTGTTATAGTTTTTTATAACATAAGCTTTTTTATTTTTTTATTTTTTGATTTTTATGAAACTTTTTTTCCATCCACAGCGTCTAATAGATGCAGCTGCAAAGGAGGGATTTCATGAATGTGAAACAGGATAAAGAAACGATCATTAATGAATTATTGATTCAAAACTATAATAAGTATTATCGGATGGCTTTCAGTTATGTACATAACGAGGAAGATGCACTGGATATTGTACAGGAAAGCGCATATAAAGCAATTTTTCACGCAGAGAAATTAAAAAAGATAGAGTATGCGGACAGCTGGATCTGCAGGATCATCATCAACGAGGGAATTGAATTTCTGAGGAAAAACCGAAATTATTGTGCGGAAATGGAAGATGAAGTGACCGGAAAAGAAGAAATCTATGAAGATATTGATTTGCGAGAGGCAATGGAACGGCTCTCACCGAAAGAAAAAACGGTGGTCTTGCTGCGGTTTTATGAAGATATGAGTCTGGAACAGATTTCACACATCGCAAAAGAAAACATCAGTACCGTTAAGAGCCGATTGTACCGGGCACTGGGAAAACTCAAAATAGCTCTGTCGCAGGAATAGGAAAGGAGAATCTATATGAGAAGAAATGAGGAATTCGATCGATTGAAAGAAGAATATAAGAATATAAAGGCACCGGAACAGGGGCTTACCAGAATAAAAGACGCTGTGGATCAGGCAAAACAGGACAAAAAGAAGAAAAACCGCAAGAGAATCATCCGCAACTGGTCCATCGGCGCAGCGGCAATGCTGGTGCTGTTTCTTCTGCCGAATACCAACCAGAATGTCGCATATGCCATGGGCAATCTCCCGCTGGTCGGAGGACTTTTCAAGGTAATCACAGTAAAAGACTACAGTCATGACGATGGACACAATCAGGCGAATGTCAAAGTCCCGGAGATTGTGGCCGGTGATACGGAAAATCAGACATCCAGTGAGGCTATCGACAAAGTCAATAAGAGTGTGGAAGAATACACCAGTGAGCTGGTCGCTCAATTCCAGTCGGATATGGTTGCCGAAGGATATTCCGGTCTCGATGTTTCCTATGAGACGGTCACCGATACGGATCAGTGGTTTACACTTGTCATCAACGCGGTAGAGACAAAAGCAAGCGGATATGAATTCCGCAGATATTATCATATCGATAAGACAACCGGAAATGTGGCAACCCTAAAGGATCTGTTTCTGGATAATTCTGATTACGTAACGGTAATCAGCGATGAAATCAAAAGACAGATGAAAGAGCAGATGGATGCAGGGGAAAGCGTATACTGGCTGGAGGGGACCGAGGATATTGATGAATCGGAAGTATTTCAGTCCATTGCAGAAGATCAGAATTTCTATTTTGACAAAGACGGAAATATTGTAATTGTCTTTGATGAATATGAAGTTGGACCAGGGTATATCGGATGCCCGGAATTTGTGATATCATCTGATATAGTGAAAGATATTAGAAAATAAAAACGAAACAGGAGATACGAATGAATCATATTGGCAGAATCATAAAGAAATACCGGATTATGCGGAAAATGAGCCAGAAAGCACTTGCAAAAAATATCTGTACCGAAAAGTACGTTTATCTGATTGAAAAGGGAGAGCGTACGCCTTCCGCAGAGATGATCGGTCTGTTTGGCGACAGGCTGGAGGTGGATCTGTTTGATTACTACCAATTTATGGATTGTGCGGATCCTGTAGCGGTCAGCGAAATCCTGAAAAAATTTCAGATATACCAGAGCGCTACCGATTTTGAATCGATGCCGGAAATTGTGCGGGAAGCGGAGAAATTGCCCGATCTTAAGAAAAAACCATGGATTTATGAACTTGAGGCAAACCGATTTGGCTGCATGGTTTTTAAGGACAATCAGTATGCGGAGGCCATTAAGGGAATGACGCGGATTCTCGCGAACATCGATGCGAAGCATAAAGAAAGTATCTATGTCGCGAATTTGCATATGCTGTTGTCCACGTGCTACCAGATCACGGGAGATCTGGAGCATGCAAAAGAATCGACACAAGCGGCTTATGAAATCATTCGTCCGAAATTCAGGATTGAAAAATACAGGCATGCGGTGATTACCGTTCGATTGAATTTCATGACACTGTACTATCTGCTGGGAGAGTTTTCCAGGGCTGTTGAAGAGGCAGAGGAGCTAATTGCCTATCAAAAGCGTTATAACGCATGGTCAAGAATCCATTTTACCTATGCGTTTCTGGCATTTTCCTATTATGAGGCAGGACAGCTGGAAGAGGCTTTTGCAAACTTCGAACATATGATACAAATGTCCCTGTTTAATGATCAGCATACAGATATCTTTTTCATTTCCTTACAGCCCAGTTTTGCAAAAATGGCAGCAGATGAGCGGGCAGATAGAATCATGATGAAAAAATTTTGGGAAAAATATGGGGAAACATTGGGAAAAAAATAAGAGGTCTTACAGAAAAAGATCAATGTGACCGAAGGAATGTGAACGGCATCGGAATGATTCTCCGATGCTGTTTTTTCTATTATTTTAAGAAAATATGTAACTTTTTTCATTTTTGGTTATCTATATAATAGAGCAAAGAAAGGTGGAGAAAAATGTGAAAGCGGAACAGGATCAATATGAAACAGTCATCACTTACATCATAGAAAATCAGGACAAGTTCTACCGGCTGGCATATTCCTATGTACATAAGAAAGAAGATGCATTGGATATTGTACAGAATACGATCTGCAAAGCTCTGGAAAATTATGAGACATTGCGGAAGACGGAGGCCATCCGAAGCTGGTTCTACCGAATACTCGTCAATGAGAGTCTTGCTTTTCTAAACAGGAGTAAAAAGGAACTATTGTCGGATTTGTGGGAGAATCAGGAGGGAGAAGAGAATTGCTATATAGAGGGAGAGTCTGTGCCGGAAGATGACTGGTATGAGCGTGGAGAAACCTTATATGATGAAATCAATGCATTGCCCTATGAGCTGCAGAACATCATCAAGCTACATTTTTTCGAGAAAATGAAGCTCAGGGAAATTGCAGAAATCATGAATATGAACTTAAGTACTGTAAAGGCAAAATTATATCGCGGGCTGAAAAAAATGAAGAAGAATATGGAGGGGTAGAAAATGAAAGAAATGAAAGAAATGAAAGAAGCAAAGAAACTGTATGAGACAGTTGCGATTCCCGCAGAACTGGAGCAAATGGTGGAGGCGACGCTCCGTTCCCATCATGTGGTGATTCCGCAAAAAGCCGTGTTTGACCGGAATTATAAAAGACGGGTATATGGGAGTAATAGGAACACGGCTGCGTGGTCCGGAATGGCGGCAGGAGTGGCTTTCGGAGCGCTGGTGATCGGATTGAATACCAATTCCGTATTTGCTTCTGCCATGCAGCAGAACGCTCTGCTTGGGCCGGTCGCAAAAGTGCTTACTTTCCGTACTTACGAGGAAAAAGACAGTGACAAAGCGGTTTATGAGAAAGTGCCGGGTGTTTCCATAGATGAAGCAGATGTCAAAGAAACACAGCTGGCACAAGCGGTAAATCAAAAGATTCAGGAGCAATGTGATGCCTATGTTCAGGATGCCATAACACGTGTGCAGGACTATAAAGAGGCATTTCTTGAGACCGGCGGAACGGAGGCAGAATTCGAACAGAAAAACATCCAGATCAGAGTGGATTATGAGGTCTTATCCCAGACAGCTGATTCGGTGTCCTTTGTGGTCAGAGGAACCGAGAGCTGGGTATCTGCCTATGCAATAACAGAATATTACAATCTGGATTTGAACAGTTTGAAGGATATCACGCTCAAAGATCTGTTGGGAGAGAACTATATTTCCATTATAAATGACAGCATCCGTGCCCAGATCAAAGAGCGGGAAGCGCAGGATGATTCTGCGGATTTCTTCTCCGAAGAAGAGGGAGGATTTCAGGGGATTGATGATACGGCAAAATTCTATATCAATGCCGATGGTAATCCGGTCGTCGTATTTGATAAATATACAATTGCACCGGGCTATATGGGGCAGGTAGAATTCGAGATCCGTTCGGATAGTACGTCCGAACAGTCCGCCCAGGATACGGAGCAGAATGAGAATACAGGCAGTGAATATGCGGCATTTGCGGAAAAAATCAGAACGGCTTTTGATGAAAAGAATCTGGAGGAACTTTCTGATTTGATGACTTATCCGGCGTATCTTAGTCTGTCCGGAGGAATTGTTGTGGAAACAAAAGAAGATTTTCAGAAGCTGGATGCCGATGAGGTATTTGCGTCTTCCATGATTTCCATGCTCGATCATGCAGATTTGAGTGCGCTCACATCCTATGAGTCCGGTGTGACGATTGGAGACGGAGTTCCGTGTATAACATTCCAGAAAAACGAAGATGGAACATATGGTATCACCGGAGTTAATTATGTGGAAGAAAGCCAGTAAAAATGGGATGATCGGGGGATTTTGGTAACAATTGTTCTGTTCCGGTTTTCCTGCTCTTGTGTTACTATTTCAGCAATTAGCAAATGAAAAATGTTGAAGATAAGGCACAGGAATACAAAAATAAGATTGAAATGAGGATATGGATTATGAAAAAATTATTTCGAGTTGTACTTTCACTTTTGCTGGTGACAGTGCAGGTCGTAACACTGATGGGAAGCAGCAAGATTTATGCGGCAGATTTGTCCGACACCTATCAGTTCATCACGGGTGTCCAGCTGACCGATTTGTCCGGGAATCCGCTTGGAACCAATATCGCAAAGGATTCGGATCTCCGCCTTACTTATAATTATGCGATTCCGAATACGGGAGATGTAAAAGCGGGAGATACGTTTGTATTTCAGATTCCGGAACAGATTAAGATTGAGGCAGGAGGTTCTTTTGATCTGCTGGATAACAAGGGCATCCTGATCGGCACGGGAACCCTCTCAGGAGACGGAACAATCACCATTACATTTTCCGAATATGCGGAGAAAAATTCCAATATAACCGGATCATTCTGGTTTGAATTGGGCTTTGATGCAGATAAGATCGGTACGGATGATCCTTCCACCATCACGTTCGATGTAGGCGGTTCCACGACACCGGTTCAAATCTCTGTCGATTTTGACCAGCCGGCACCGCTCCCGGCTTCCATTTTAAAATCAGGAAGCTATGACGAAACGACAAATACAATTACCTGGACAATGACCGTGAACCCGGAAAATGTATCGGTAAACAATGCGGTAGTCACAGATGTTATTTCGGACGCCCTGACTTTTTTGGACGGAACGGTGACGATCAACGGAGGCTCGGCTTCTGGAAGTGACTATACTTATAATTCAAATACTTTTACTTATACGTTTCCTTCGAATATCACAACATCACAGACTCTTACGTTTCAGACAAAAGTAAATGATTCGGAATTTACTTCGGGTGTTCAAAACGGAGGTGAGATTACGGAAAGCAATACGGCAACGCTGTCACACGATGGTACATCGGTTGTTTCAAACGAAGCGGATGTCACTGTCCCGGTCAATTTTATCACAAAGACAGGTGCCTATAATGCTTCGACCAGACAGATTGACTGGACAATTACGATAAATCAGAACGGGGTAAGTATCCCGAATGCCGTGGTTACGGATACACTGCCGGATGGGCTGACACTTGATACCACAACGGTTCAGTTGGATGGATCTCCTTCCTCGTCTTATACCTACACCCATCCGGGTATCCAGTTTGATTTCGGTGCAATTGCAGAAAAACATACGATAACGTATTCCACGGATGTGGAATCGGCCGCGTATACTTCCAATGTTTCCAAGGAGTATCAGAATACGGCGATTCTGACCGGAACAGGCGTGCCGGCGGGTACCTCAGGGGGGCAGAATGTCGGAGTTCCTTCGAATATTATTCGCAAAGAGGGAGTTTCCTATGACCGGGTAACCGGAGAAATTACCTGGAAGATTACGGTCAATGAAAATCAGATAACGATTCAAAATCCGATAATTACGGATCTTATTCCGATTGGGCAGGAGTATGTTACGGGCTCAGCTACGATTGACAACGGCGGAAATACAGCAAATTTCTCCTATACGGCTGCGGCTGTAGGGGACACGGCCAAGACAGGAACGCTGACCTATACATTTGGAGCGGCAATCAGCAGCTCCTATACGATAGAGTTTCAAACAAAGGTAACAGATCCGGCTGTTTATGCAGGAAATGCAGATATGACATATTCGAACACCGGCAGTATTATGGGCGATAATATCACGGAATCCGCCAGTACCGGAACACAGAAGGTAAAGAGTGAAGTGCTGGATAAGACCGGTGCGGGATATGATTATCAGACGAGAACCATTACATGGAAAGTCGTGGTGAATGCAAATCAGATGAATCTCGGTCATGCTGTCTTTCGCGATGCGATTCCGGTGGGAATGGAGTATGTGACAGGTTCCGCTTCGATTGATCAGGATGGAAATGTAGCTTCCTTCGCTTATAACGCTGCGGTGGCAGGAGATACGACGAAAAGCGGAACGCTGACTTATACGTTTCCATCGAGTATCAATAAGACTTATACGATAACATTCCAGACAAAGGTTACGGACGTCAACGTTTTTGCCACAAACGGAGCAAAGAGTCTTACCAATACAGGCGTTTTGACACACGATCTGGTGACCGCGGGAATATCGGATACGGGAACACAGACGGTGCAAAATACGGTCATCAGTAAAACCGGCGCCTATACAACAGGAAATAAATATATCGAGTGGACCGTCAACATCAATTCCAATGAGGTTCCGCTGACCGATACAGTGATTCGTGACCAGCTGCAGGAGGGATTGGCACTGGATACGGCTTCTGTAAGGCTCTTTCATCAGAGCACTGCAGCAGACGGGAGCCTTGTGCTTGGCGAAGAAATCACGCTTGCATCCGAAAATGTGGAGTACGATCTGACGACGCGGCTGTTCACACTGCATCTGCCTTCTCCGGCTTCCGGCGGATATCGGCTGACATTTCAGACGAACGTGACGGATAAGAGTAAGTCTCCGTTTAAAAATGAGGCGACATTCAACGGTACTGGTTCCATCCAGACGGGCAGTTCCCAGGCACTGGCCGTGAACTGGTCCGGTTCCGGAAGTACCGGAAGCAGTGCAAGTGGCAGCATTACCGTGTATAAAGTAGATGCGGAGAATCCGGCAACAAAGCTGGAAGGTGCAACCTTTGTTCTGGTGGACAAATACGGGAATTCAATCCAGCAGGCAACAACGGGGGCAGGTGGCTCCGTTCTGTTTGATATGCTTCGGCTGGACGTACCGTATACGGTAAGAGAAGTTACGGCACCTACCGGATACAGTCTCAACAGTACGGGTTATACCTTTACCATAGGCAGTTCAGATGCGAGTAAAGATATCAGTTATCAGTATGAGGATACAAAAATTTATGGTGGAATTCGCTTCCAGAAGCTGGGAGAGGATGGAACTGCGCTTTCCGGAGCAGAGTTTACGCTTTATGACAAGGATCATAACAAGATTGATACAGCCGTAAGTACAGCAACCGGAGAGGTTCTGTTTCAGCACTTGGAATATGGCGATTATACGATTCAGGAAACCACACCGCCAGAGGGATATCTGATCAGCGATCAGGTGCTGACCGCCTCGATTCGGACGAATGGCGTTACCGTAACGGCGAATCCGGCCTCCATATCGAATCAGACGATTAAGGGAAATGTAAAGGTGACCAAGATCAGTGAAGAAGATGGATCTGTTCTTTCGGGTGCAGAATTCAGCTTATATGCTTCTTCGGACACCTCTTACAGCAAACCGGTTGCTTCTGCGGTAACCGGGACGGACGGAACGGCACTGTTTGAAAATGTTTCTTATGGCAGCTACTATCTCCGGGAGACAAAAGCACCGGCAGGCTTTCAGCTGTCAGATCAGACACTTCCTGTTTCTGTCAGTGAAAACGGCAAAACTTATGATCTTGGAAATTATTCCGATACACTGCTAAACGGAAGAATACAGATTGAAAAAACGGATACGGAAGGCAATCCGCTGGAGGATGCCAGTTTTTCTCTTTACCGGGAAACGGATACTGCTTACAGTACACCAATTGCCGAAAGTCAGACGGATGCGAATGGAAATGCCTATTTTAATGATATACCAAAGGGAGTGTATCTTGTCCGGGAAACAAAAGCACCGGTCGGCTATCTGCTTGCCGACACCACCAAGACAGTCGTGGTCGGCAAGGAAGCAAAGACCTATGACGCGGGAACAATTATAGATGAAAAGATAAAAGGATCGATTGAGATCCAAAAAGTCGATCCTGACGGCAAACCTCTGAAGGGTGCGGAATTCGGACTCTATAACAGCGAAGGTAAGCTGGTGGAAACGGCTTCCAGTGATGCAAATGGAAAGGTGGAATTGAAAGATATTCCGTATGGAGACTATACAATAAAGGAAACAGCTGCTCCCGAGCTGTATAAAATAAGTGACAGAGTAATTGCGGTATCCATTCAGGAGGATGGTGTAACGAAAAAGTACCGGTTCGTAAACCAGTGGAGTGATGAATATCTGAACAGTTTGAACGGGAAGGGCGGTCATTCATCTTCCTCCAAAGATACGGAAGATACATCTGATTCCGGGCAGGCAGCAGTCAGTACGCAGGCGGATGCCCTGTCACTGAGCACAGGTGTGCCAAAGACGGGTGACGATACAGATGGGGCGCTCTGGATGATCGTGCTGCTGCTTTCCGGTGGAACAGTCGGATATCTGCTGCTGGGGAAGAGGAAAAAAAGACGCCGTTAATAGGTATCTTTTGTATGGACTGTGATACCGGTGTTGAGAAAGGTAGGACCGGTATCATAGCCTTTCAGGGCTGCAATTGTCTGTGCCATTCCAAGGTAGCCCATGGTATAAGGGTTCTGAATCATAACAGCTTTCAGATAGCCTTCGTCGAGGAAGTCCTGGATCGCTTTATTAATATCAAATCCAATTCCGACAATCTCTTTCTGTGAGTTTTTAATCGCATTTCCGACTCCAAATGTGGTGATTTCATTTGTTGCATAGATTCCGACGATATCCAGATACTCCGACAGGAAGGCCTGTGCATACCATTGCGCAAGTACCCGGTTATTACCAATGTACTTGGTTTTTAGGATCGTGAAACGGCCGTCATCCCTCATCGTATCCAGGAACCCTGCTTCACGCAATATGGTAGTAGGCGTCTGGGGCGTGACACTGATCATTCCAATCGTACCGCTTTTTTTACCAAGATCATTTAAGAAGCTGATCATTGTCTGTCCGGCAGTAACACCTGCACTGTAATTATCGGTTGCCAGTGTGATAATAGCTGGTTCACTTGTGGGGGAATCCACATAGATCATTTTGACGCCAAGGGCTTTGGCGTCTTCCACAGCACGAGATTCTTTGATGCCATCAATGGCGGCCAGCATAATCGCATTTGCTCCGCTGCTGATGGCATTTTCTATAGCTTTAATCTGCTCATCCGCGTCTCTTTGAGCAGGTGCGACCCATATATAAGGAATTCCGGTCAGCTTTGACATATCGGACACACCGCTATTGAGCGTATTTGAAAACTGACTGCTTTTTTCCATGGTAATCAGATATATCTTATATTTTGGGTCCGCGGCCGAAATGATGATGCCCGGATCTTTGCTTTCAAACCTTGTCTTTGCAGTGTACATAAATTCATCCCGGTTTATTCTGGTTAATATTAAATAATGCAAAGAATAAAACGTTTATGATTAGAATATTTATTATAAAACTAAGTTTTCATAGAGGAAGTCATGACCCCGGATGATATAGCAAAAATATATAGTAATGATTACGCTGATTTCATGATAAATTACAGCGGTGACATAGCAAAACTGGAACAATATAAAGATGCCTCCGTAATCATAATTAACTATTTTTATGCAGTTGCGCATCTTCCGGTTTCTGTGATGACGGAGGATGTGATCTCCAGAATCGGGTATGCGGCAATCCCGTCTCTGTTTGGATTGAGCAGTGAATCCAATCTTGAAGCTTCCGGTGTCCTGCGTATCCGCAGTGTCCCTAATTTTGATCTGAGAGGAAAGGGTGTATTAATCGGAATTGCTGACAGTGGAATTGATTATACGAATCCGATTTTTCAGTATGCGGATCAGACTACAAAAATAAAAACAATCTGGGATCAGACAATTATCAGTGATACAACGCCAGACGGCATGCAGTATGGTACCGAGTATAGCAGTGAACAGATCAATGAGGCGCTGAAAAGTGCAGATCCGTTCCAGATCGTGCCTTCCAAGGATGACATTGGGCATGGAACCATGGTGGCTGGGATTGCTGCAGGAAATGAAGTACCCGAAAGCGGATTTTACGGAGTCGCACCGGATGCGGAGCTGGCAATTGTAAAATTAAAGCCGGCAAAAGCATATCTGAAAAATTTTTTTCGTATTCCGGAGGATGCGGTGGCTTACCAGGAAAATGACGTTTTATTGGGACTGCAATATCTGCTGAGCTATGCGGCGAAGGTAAATAAGCCGCTTATCTTATGTATCGCCACAGATACCTCACAATATGCACATGATGGAAGAGGGACGACCAGCAGCTGGCTGTCTCTGCAATCCACCATGCCAAGAATCACAACCATCATTCCGGTGGGAAATGAGGGAAACGCAAGAAGACATTTTCTGGGCCTGATCAATGAAGCACCCGGATATGATACGGTCGAACTGAATGTCGGACCGAATGAAGCTGGGTTCTCCATGGAAATATGGGGGGCATCTCCAAATACATTTTCCATTGATATCACAACTCCCTCCGGTGAATATATTCAGAGGATTGTTCCGCGATTTAATGAAACACGTGAGATTACATTTATTTTTGAGCCCACGATCATACATATCGACTATGAAATCGTAGAGTCCCAGAGCGGTGATCAGCTGATTCTGCTTCGTTTTACGAGGCCGTCTCAGGGAATCTGGAAATTAAAAGTATATGGCAGAGGAATTTTCCCGATGAGTTTCGATATCTGGCTCCCGATGAATAATTTTATCAGCAATGATACCTTTTTTATCCGTTCGGATATTTCTACCACGCTGCTTTCTGTGTCCTGTGCGACGACGCCGATTACTGTAACGGCATACAATGCGGAGGACGAGAGCCTTTTTGTCGATGCGGGCAGAGGGTACACGCGAATTCAGCTCGTGAAACCGGATATAGCGGCACCCGGGGTGAATGTGATGAGTCCTTCCCTGAATCATGGATTTGTGGAAGTCACAGGAACAAGTGCGGCTGCGGCGCATACGGCAGGAATTGCTGCGATGATGATGGAGTGGGGCGTCGTGAATGGAAATTACCCGCGGATGAGCACCCAGGATATGAAGACTTTTATGATCCGGGGGGCAAGGAGAAAACCGGATACGACTTATCCAAACCGCGACTGGGGATTTGGAATTCTGGATATTTATCAGATATTTGATGAAATAAGAAGTAATCTGATGTAGTATCCGTTAAAGAACACAGGAGTTTAGTTTAATACATACCGAATGGAGATGTGCCTGTATGATGCCAGAAGACAGAGCTAAGATTACAAGCAATGAATATATGGATTTGCTGATTCAATATAATGGAAATATGGAAATTATCGCGCAGTATCAGGATCTTTCGGTACAGATTATGAATCCCTCCTTTGCGGTTGTTTACCTTCCGGTATGGGAGATCCCGAACCGACTATATTCTGAATTTGGATATGCATCGCTGCCGTTATGTTATGCATTGATGCAAGACCTGAGCCTGGAGGCTTCGGGAATCACAAAGCTGCGCGGGATATCGGCATTGAACCTGCGCGGAAAAGGGGTTCTGATTGGAATGGTGGATACGGGCATTGATTATACAAATCCGGTCTTTCAGAATGAAGATGGCACGACGCGGATCGTATCAATCTGGGATCAGAGTATAGAAAGCGAGGACGGATATCCCGACATGGATTATCCGGCGTATTTTGGAACGGAATATACGAGGGAACAGATCAATGAAGCTATAAAGAGTCCAAATCCACTTGAGGTTGTTCCAAGCATGGATACAAATGGGCATGGAACAAAGCTGGCAGGCATTGCCGCAGGTTCCGAGGATAGGGAAAATGATTTTACGGGCATAGCAACGGATTCGGAACTGATTGTGGTAAAACTGAAACAGGCAAAGCAGAATATTATGGATTATTTTTCCATACCAACGGGTGTACCCTGCTATCAGGAAAACGACATGATCTGGGGAATTCAGTATTTGGTAGAGGTTGCCAGAAAACTGCAGCGGCCGTTGGCAATCTGTATCGGTGTCGGAACCTCTCAGGGAGCACATGATGACAGCGGTTTTCTGAATACGGAGGTATCACTTGTCGCAGATTTTCCGGGGGTAGCGCTCTCGGTTGCAGGAGGAAACGAGGGCAATGCAAGAAGACATTTTTACAGTGCACTGGATCCGGACACCTCTGTTTCGGTTGAACTGAATGTGGGGGAGAATGAGTCCGGGTTTACAATGGAACTTTGGGGAGATCCGCCGATGCTCTATACTTTGGATATCTTATCGCCAAACGGGGAATATATACCGGCCATCACCGAACGTCTGGAGGAGTCAAGAAGAATCAGATTTGTGTTCGAACAGACGATTATCACAATCCGGTACATTATGATTGAGCAGATTACGGGAAAGCAGGTTATTCTGTTGAATTTTCAAAGTCCGACGGCGGGGACGTGGAAATTCCAGGTATACGGCAGAGGGGATCTGCGGGGGGCATTTCATATCTGGCTGCCGGCGGGGGATTTCATTACGAGAGATACCTATTTTACAGAAGCCAATTCGTATACGACACTCACCTCTCCAGCCAACAGCATCGTACCGATCAGCATGGTGGCATATAACTCCAATTCCGGTACGCTGTATTCCGATTCTGGAAAGGGGTTTTCTACTTCTAATATTATCAATCCGGATCTGGCTGCTCCGGGTGTCAATCTGATCTGCCCCGGATTGAATCATGAATTTACGACGATGACCGGTACCAGCGCCGCTACCGCGCATATGGTAGGGATTACCGCAATGGTACTGGAATGGGGTGTTGTAAATAATAACTATCCGAATATCGACACGTTGGGAATCAAGAAAATGCTGATTCGCGGAGCACAGCGGAATCGGCTTCTTCAATATCCGAACCGTGCATGGGGCTATGGAATTGTAGACATCTACAATGCATACAATATTTTTCGCACGGATACCTAGAGGCCACAGCATTTTATAATACAGATTGGAGATTTATCCGCATGACGCCGGAAGAAAAAAACAAGATTATCAGTAATGATTATATGGATTTATTTATAAAACATAATGGCAACATGGAGATTTTAAAACAGTATGAAAATATGTCTGTACAGATCATGAACCCTTCTTTTGCCATTCTGTATTTTCCAGTATCGGAGATCACCTCACAGATCATTACGCAATTTGGCTATACCGCGGTCCCAAAGTGCTATACATTGATGGATGATCTCTCTTTTGAGGCATCCGGTATTACGAAAATAAGAGGGATACCGGCGCTGAATCTGCGCGGGAATGGGGTGCTGGTGGGAGTCATTGATACGGGAATCGATTATACAAACCCGGTGTTTCAGAAGAAAGACGGAACGACCAGGATCGTATCAATCTGGGATCAGAGCATCGACAGTGAAAATCAGTATCCTTCGCTCCTCTATCCAGTGTATTACGGAACGGAATATACGATGGATCAGATCAATGAGGCCTTAAGGAGTCCAGATCCACTGCAGGTTGTTCCAAGTATGGATGAAAACGGACATGGTACCACGCTGGCAGGTATTGCGGCAGGTTCTGAGATGCGGAGCGAAGATTTTGCCGGAGTAGTGCCCGATTCGGAACTGGTTGTGGTAAAGTTAAAGCAGGCCAAAAAAAATATTATGGATTTCTATTCCATTCCGAATGATGTGCCCTGTTATCAGGAAAATGATATTATCTGGGCACTCGGGTATCTGCTCGATGTCGCATGGAAGAAAGACCGCCCGCTGGCAATCTGCCTTGGAATCGGGACTTCTCAGGGATCACATGGGGAAGATGGGCTATTGGATCTGGTCGTATCGATTACCGGAGATTTTCCTGGAGTCGCCGTGTCTGTTGCGGCTGGAAATGAGGGGAATGCAAGACGGCATTTTTACAGTGCACTGGATCCGAATCAATCCAGTACGGTTGAATTGAATGTCGGAGAGAAGGAAGCAGGCTTTACGATGGAACTCTGGGGAGATCCACCGATGATCTACACGATGGATATTCTTTCGCCGAACGGAGAATATATTCCTGCAATTTCAAAGATTTTGGAAGAATCGAGGGTCATACGGTTTGTTTTCGAATCAACCACGATAAATATGAGCTACATCATGATAGAACCGGACAGCGGAAAGCAGATCATTATTCTGAATTTTATTAATCCGACACCGGGGACTTGGAAATTTCAGGTATATGGAAAGGGTGATATCAGGGGAGCGTTTCATATCTGGCTGCCTGCCGGTAATTTTATTACAGAGGAAACTTATTTTTCCGATGCCAATTCCTATACGACAGTTACTTCTCCCGGAAACTGCACGGTACCGATCACCGTGACGGCATATAATGCCAATTCGGGTACGCTGTATGCCGATGCAGGAAAAGGATTTTCGACGTCAAACATCATCAATCCGGATCTGGCAGCTCCGGGTGTGGGAATTCTGGCTCCTACCTTAAATCACGAGTTCGCTTCGGCAACCGGAACAAGTGTAGCCACGGCATTTACGGCTGGAATTACTGCAATGATACTGGAATGGGGGATTGTCAATGAAAATTACCCGGGACTGGATACGGTCGGAATCAAGAAATTCCTGCTGCGCGGAGCACAGAGAAGCAAACTTTTACAATATCCGAATCGAAACTGGGGGTATGGAATCATAGATGTTTATAGTGCATTTAATATATTCAGAACAGATTTGTAGATACCGATATACAATGCATATTGAGAAATCCCAGTCATGTGTGATATACTGACTAAAACAATAAGTAATCGTAGGTGCCGGAAAATGTAAATGATAAAGAGAAGCATATACAGAAGCATCAAAGTACATGCGGCATTCTATGAAATAGATGAATTCGAAGAGGAATTACATGCGGAAAAAGTTTGTTTTTGATAAAGAATATCGGAATAGAAGTATCTGTTGCCTGTTATCTGTAATCCTTATGGGATTTTCATTATCATGGCTTATCATTGTTAATTTTGGTACGGATCCCTGCTCCGTAATGAATCTTGGTATCTCAAATGCACTTGGACTTTCACTCGGAAACTGGCAGTTGCTTTACAATATCGTTCTGCTGGTCGTAATACTGAAATTTGGAAGGAATCTGATTGGTTTAGGCACCGTATTCAATATGGTTCTGGTTGGGTATTCCTGTGATTTTTTCCGGCACCTGTGGGAGAGGCTGCACCTCACGGGACTTGCAGATCCAATGGTGTCAAGAATTCTGATTCTGATTGTAATGCTTGGAATATTTGTATTGGCAGCATCTGTTTATATGGCTGTGGATATTGGTGTTGCGCCTTATGATGCAATACCAATGATTGTCCATAAGAAGTTAACCGGTATTCGTTTTCGAGTGATAAGAATCTGCTGGGATATGATTTCGGTAGTGATTGGTGCCATACTTGGAAGCACGGTCGGTGCTGTAACAATCATGATCGCATTTGTTCTGGGTCCGGTTATAGAGTTTATAAAACCTTTTATCAATCAGTTATTTGTGAAGGTGAAGTGAGGAAATCATAAAGTACATAAAAAGTCACAAAAATACGCACAGAAAACAGGAGCGGCTTACCGCTGAATTTTGAATTTCATACGACAGTCCGAAGAATCTGGATATAGTAATGATTGCTATAACTGGATTCTTTTTTATTCGTAGCCAACATGCAAAACATCTGTTTTGCATGCAGGAAATCGCCGGAATTATTGAGGATTTAGTGCGAATGTTTTGTTCGGACGGTAATACCGGTGTTCAAAAATGCAGGACCGGTGCTATAGCCTTTCAGGGCGGCAATTGTCTGTGCCATTCCAAGATAACCCATCGTGTATGGGTTTTGAACCAATACCACATTGATAACCCCCTCATCTATATATTGCTGTATCGTTTTTGTAAGATCAAAGCCAATACCTACGATTGGTTTTTGGGCTTCCCCTATTGCTCTTCCAACTCCGGTTGTAGCACTTTCATTGGTGCCGAAAAGTCCGACAAGGTCGGGATTGTCGGCTAGAAATTCCTCCGCTTCCCATTTTGCAATGACGGGATTGCCGAAGGAATATTTTGTAGGGGGAACCTGAAATCGCCCATCCTCATCCATGACTTCTCGAAATCCCTTTTCCCGTTCTGCGGTACTGGACATTGCCGTATTTTCTCCGACAATTCCAATAGACCCGCTTCTTATTCCCAGATCATTCAGTTCAGACAGCATACTTTGACCGGCTATCATACCGGCATCGTAATTATCGGTTGCAAGTGTGATGATGCCAGCTTCGTTTGCAGGAGAATCTACGTAGATGATTTTGACGCTATGTGCTTTTGCATCTTCCACGATACCGGACTCCATGACCGGATCAATTACGGCAAGCATGATGGCGTCTGCCCCCTGATTAATCGCATTTTTTATAATGGCAATCTGTGCATTCGTATCCAGTCTCTCCGGAGCATCCCAGACATAGCCGATACCTGTGAGCTTGGACATGTCCGAAACACCCTGGTTTAAATCCTTCCAATATTTGATTCCTTTTTCCTTTGTAATGAGATAGATTTTGAAATTTTCTACCGGAGGGACGGGTGGAATGGGGCCGAAATCATAGCTGTTCGGGTTATTGTTTTCAAAATACATGATTTCATCCTGCAAAAAAAGTGCTTAGTAATAGATAATGCAATTTATCAGGGGATTATGATAGTTTTTTTTGGATATGCTGTTGCTGACCGATGCAAGAGATCGGAATATGGAGAAACTTTTTATTTTGTAAATGTAATATTTTTATGGTATGATAAAATGCAAATGCGGTATAGCTGTTAATAGGGAAAGATTGAAATAAAGTGAGGAAAGAAATGGAAAAGGAAGTCGTTTATGATGCGAGCAGTATATCTGTACTGGAAGGACTGGAAGCAGTCCGGAAAAGACCGGGTATGTATATCGGCAGTGTTTCTCGAAAGGGATTGAATCATCTGATCTATGAGATTGTGGATAATTCTGTGGATGAGCATCTGGCAGGAGAATGTGATACGATTTATGTGACACTGGAAGCGGATGGTTCCTGTACCGTAGAGGATAATGGACGGGGAATTCCGGTTGGAATGCACCAGAAGGGCGTTTCAGCGGCACGTGTGGTATTTTCCACCCTGCATGCCGGAGGAAAGTTTGATGATTCTGTCTATAAGACCAGCGGTGGACTGCATGGAGTGGGATCTTCTGTTGTAAACGCATTGTCACTGTACATGGATGTGCAGATCAGCAGAGAGGGCTACATTCACCATGACCGGTATGAACGCGGAGTTCCGGTGATAGATTTGGAAGACGGGCTTCTTCCAAAGCTTGGCAAGACAAAGGCAAAGGGAACGAAGATCAATTTCCTGCCGGATCCGGAGATATTTGAAAAGACAAGGTTTAAGGAAGACGAGGTAAAGAGCCGCCTACATGAGACCGCTTATCTGAATCCGAAATTGACGATTGTCTATGAAGATAAAAGAGACGGGGAAACAGAACATATTGAATACCACGAAGAAGCGGGAATCATCGGTTATGTTCAGGATTTGAACCGCAATCTGGAGACGGTAACGGATGTGATTTATTTTAAGGGTGAGAGCGAAGGCATTTCCGTGGAGGCCGCCTTTCAGTATACAACGGAATTTCATGAAAATGTACTTGGATTCTGTAATAATATCTACAATGCGGAGGGTGGGACCCATCTGACGGGATTTAAGACGACGTTTACGACCGTGATCAATTCCTATGCAAGAGAATTGGGAATTTTAAAAGAAAAAGATGCCAACTTTACCGGTACGGATGTAAGGAATGGCATGACGGCAGTTGTATCGGTCAAGCATCCGGATCCGCGGTTTGAAGGACAGACCAAGACCAAGCTGGATAACCAGGATGCGGCAAGAGTAGCAGGAAAAGTTACGAACGATGAGATACAGCTCTTTTTTGACCGGAATATCGAGACCTTAAAGGCAGTGATCGGCTGTGCGGAAAAAGCGGCAAAGATTCGGAAAACAGAAGAAAAGGCAAAGACAAATCTTCTTTCGAAGCAGAAGTTCTCGTTTGATTCGAACGGGAAGCTGGCAAACTGCGAGAGCAGGGATGCTTCCATCTGTGAGATTTTTATCGTGGAAGGAGATTCTGCCGGAGGCTCTGCCAAAACCGCGAGAGACCGTAATTACCAGGCAATTCTGCCGATTCGGGGAAAGATTCTGAATGTGGAAAAGGCAAGCATCGACAAGGTGCTGGCAAATGCCGAGATCAAGACGATGATCAATGCATTCGGCTGTGGATTTTCGGAAGGATTCGGCAATGATTTTGATATTACAAAGCTTCGTTATGACAAGATTATTATCATGGCCGATGCCGATGTGGATGGTGCACATATTTCTACGCTGCTTCTGACGCTGTTCTATCGTTTTATGCCGGAACTTATTTTTGAGGGACATGTATATCTTGCAATGCCGCCTCTTTATAAGGCAATGCCTGTAAAAGGAAAAGAAGAGTACCTGTATGACGATGCGGCACTGGAAAAATATCGTAAGACCCACCATGGTTCTTTTACGCTCCAGCGTTACAAAGGTCTCGGTGAGATGGATGCGTCCCAGTTGTGGGAGACAACGCTGGATCCGAAAACAAGAATTTTAAAGCGGGTAGAAATTGAAGACGCGAGAATGGCATCGGATGTGACGGCAATGCTGATGGGAACCGATGTACCGCCGCGGAGAGCATTTATTTATGACAATGCGCGCGAAGCGGAATTAGATATATAGTTGAGAGAGCAGGATAAGAAAGGACGTTAGCAGATGGAAACAGGGGAACGGATTGTTCAGACAGAATATTCAGATGTGATGCAGAAATCTTACATTGATTATGCGATGAGCGTAATCATTGCAAGAGCGCTGCCGGATATTCGTGACGGATTAAAACCGGTTCAGAGAAGAACTTTATATGATATGCATGAGCTTGGCATCCGCTATGACAGACCGTATCGTAAATGTGCACGTATTGTGGGCGACACCATGGGTAAATATCACCCGCACGGAGACAGCTCAATCTATGAAGCACTCGTTGTCATGGCACAGGAATTCAAAAAAGGAATGCCGTTGGTCGATGGCCACGGCAATTTTGGCTCTATTGAGGGAGACGGGGCGGCAGCTATGCGTTACACGGAAGCACGGCTGCAGAAGATTACGCAGGAAGCCTACCTTTCGGATTTGGATAAAGATGTGGTGGATTTTGTGCCGAACTTCGATGAGACGGAAAAAGAACCGGAAGTGCTGCCGGTAAAAGTACCGAATCTCCTGATTAATGGTGCGGAAGGTATCGCAGTCGGTATGGCGACCAGTATTCCACCGCATAATTTTACCGAGGTCATCGAAGGCGTCAAGGCCTATATGAAAAACCCGGATATTTCGACGGCAGAAATCATGCAGTATGTCAAAGGCCCGGATTTTCCTACCGGGGGGATAGTCATCAATCAGAATGAACTGCTGAGCATCTATGAGACGGGTATGGGCAAAATCAAACTTCGCGGAAAAGTGGAAGTAGAGCAGACCAAGGGCGGAAAAGAACGGCTTGTCATTACGGAGATTCCCTATACGATGATCGGAGCCAATATCGGCAAATTTCTGAATGATGTATACACGCTTGTGGAAACAAAGAAAACCAATGATATTGTGGATATTTCCAATCAGTCTTCCAAAGATGGGATTCGTATTGTAATCGAGCTCCGCAAGGGAGCAGATGCACAGAATCTGTGTAACCTGTTGTATAAGAAGACAAAGCTGGAGGATACCTTCGGGGTGAATATGCTGGCAGTTGTAAACGGAAGGCCGGAGACACTCGGCATTATTCCGATCATCCGTCATCATGTGTCATTTCAGTACGAACTTGCCACGCGAAAATATAAGACCTTACTGGCAAAAGAACTCGATAAAAAAGAAATACAGGAGGGACTGATCCGGGCCTGTGATGTGATCGATCTGATTATTGAGATCTTAAGAGGCAGTAAGAATATCAAGGAGGCAAAGGCCTGTCTGATGAACGGAGAGACTGCTGGAATCCGATTTAAGTCGGATGAATCGCAGCAAATGGCCGCACAGCTGAATTTTACGGAACGCCAGGCAACGGCGATTTTGGAGATGCGTCTCTATAAACTGATCGGTCTGGAAATTGAAGCATTGATGGCAGACCATGAGGCAACATTAAAAAATATTGCGACCTTTGAGGATATTCTGACGAACCGCCAGACGATGGCAAAGGTCATTATAAAGGAACTGGATTCCTATAAAAAAGAGTATGGTACGGAGCGCAGGACTCTGATTGATAATATGGCGGAGGCTGTTTACGAAGAAAAGAAGATGGAAGAGATGGATGTCGTCTTTTTGATGGATCGCTTCGGCTATGTGAAAACAATTGATACGGCGGCCTATGAGCGGAATCGGGAAGCGGCGGACAGTGAAAACCGCTATGTGGTCAACTGCAAAAATACGGATAAAATCTGTATGTTTACAAATACGGGACAGATGCATCTGCTGAAAATAGCGGATGTGCCGTTTGGTAAGTTCCGGGATAAGGGATCTCCGGTCGACAATATCAGTAACTATGACAGTTCCAAGGAGAATCTGATTTATATTGCTACGATGCAGGACATCTGCCGGCACAGACTGATTTTCGGAACGAAGACAGCGATGCTCAAACTGGTCGCCGGAACTGAATTTGACGTGGCGAAACGAACGACCGCGGCGACAAAACTGGCTGAGGAAGATGAATTGCTGCTTGTACATGAGGTCTTGGAAGGAGATACGCTCGTCATGCAGTCGGAAAAGGATCTGTTTTTGCGTATTGAGGTGGGAACCGTTCCCGAAAAGAAGAAGGGGGCTGCCGGTGTGCGCGGCATGAAGCTGGCGCCGGGGGATCAGCTCACGAATATCTATTATCTGACCGGAGGAAGCACGGAAACGGTGACGGTTAAGGAAAAAGAGATTGTCTTAAACAGACTGCATGTCGGCAATCGGGACACCAAAGGAGTAAAAAGATAAAGTGACTTATCAAGAAGCGCGGGCATTTCTGGAAGAAACAAAAAAATATGGAAGTATTCTGGGACTTACCAGTATCCGGATGCTGATGCGGGAACTGGGAGATGTGCAGGAACAGTTGAAGATCGTGCATGTGGCAGGAACCAATGGAAAGGGCTCCACCTGCGCAATGATTGCTTCTATTTTGCAGGAAGCCGGTTACCGGGTTGGCAGATACAGTTCTCCGGCAGTCTTTTTCTATGAAGAAATCTATCAGGTGGATGGGACACCAATTGACAGGGAGGAGCTGGCTGCCTGCACAGCGATGGTTGCCAGTGCCTGTCATGTCATGACGACATCCGGTCAGCCACATCCTACTGTGTTTGAGGTGGAGACAGCGATTGCCTTCTGCTATTTTACAAGACAGAAATGCGACGTAGTAGTTCTGGAGACAGGAATGGGCGGTGCGACAGATGCGACAAATCTGATTACCCGTCCGGTCTGTTCGGTTCTCACTTCTATCAGTATGGATCATATGGGATTTCTCGGAGACACGATTGCAGAGATTGCAGCTGTAAAGGCCGGTATCATAAAGGAAAACTGCCCGGTCGTCTCTGTTTTGCAGAAACAGGAAGCCATGGACGTCATGGAACGGCAGGTCGAGATTATGCATGCGGATCTCAAAATCGCAGATCCAGCAGCCGCGGAAAACGTAGGCTATGATATGGATGGACTTCAGTTTTACTACCCGGAGCTTGGAGTTGTCTCGGTAGGACTTACCGGGTTCTGCCAGCAGGAGAACGCGGTACTTGCGATTGAAACGGCAGTTCTTCTGGCCGGTCACGGTTATCGGATTACGAAAGAACAGATTCGCATGGGGCTTCGCCGGGCCATCTGGCCGGGACGTCTGGAGACAATCAGCAGGAATCCGCGTATTATTCTGGATGGCGCACACAATGAAGATGCTGCACGAAAATTAAGGACAACAATCGAAAATTGTTTTACAAATATACCAATAACCTATATAATAGGGGTGCTTGCAGATAAGGAGCATGAAAAAATGTTACAAATACTGCTTCCCTATGCAAGAAAAGTATATACGGTAACACCGGAGAATCCCCGGGCACTTAAAGGGGAAAAGCTGTGTGCGGAAGCAGAAAAGTATCATTCAGATGTAACGAATGAAGGAAGCGTTGCACTTGCGGTTGCGCATGCGGTAACAGGTGCAGAGGAAGGGGAAGTCATACTGGCCTTTGGATCGCTTTCCTATCTGCAGCAGGTGAAAGAAGCGGTGGAAAACAGGAAGTAAAGAGGAATGATTCATGATAGACAGAGAAAAAGTGGAGGCTGGTATACGGCTGATATTAGAAGGCATCGGCGAGGATTCGACCCGGGAAGGCCTGCTTGAGACGCCCGAGCGCATTGCAAGAATGTATGAAGAAATCTACGGCGGGATGGACATGGATGCCGCGGAACCGCTGGCAAAGCGTTTCCATGTGAGCAATAATGAGATGATACTGGAGAAAGATATCACATTCTATTCCACCTGTGAGCACCATCTGCTGCCATTTTACGGAAAGGCACATGTGGCTTACATTCCAAACGGAGAAGTGGTCGGTTTGAGCAAGCTGGCCCGGACCGTGGAGATATTTGCGAGACGGCCACAGATTCAGGAACAGCTTACTTCACAGATTGCGGACGCGTTAATGGAATATTTAAAACCAAAGGGTGCAATGGTCATGATCGAGGCCGAGCATATGTGTATGACGATGCGCGGAATCAAGAAACCGGGAAGCAAGACGACGACGTTTGTGACCAGAGGGATATTTTCAGAGGAAGAACAGCTGCAGAATAAATTTCTGGCATTGGTGAAATAGATGAAATACGTAGAAAGATTACTCGAAGACAAGCGGTTTCGGGAAGTACTGGAAGAACTGGAAAGACTTGAGGCGGACAGAATCTATTGCCGTCATGATTTTACACATCTGATGGATGTGGCGAGAATTGCCAGCCGGGAACAGCTCGAGTCCGGTGGCGTGGCCGACGAAGAACAGATTTATCTTGCGGCCCTGCTGCATGATATCGGCAGAGCAGAAGAATATAAAAACGGAATCTCCCATGCCATCGCAGGTAAAAAGCTGGCAGGGGAGATTTTACTGCATATAGGATACCCCGGGCAAAAAACAGAGCAGATTTTAGCAGTCATCGAAGGACACCGGGGAGAGACACCTGTGCTGCAGGAAGATCCCGGTACCGAAGTGCTGGTACAGCTCATTCAGACCGCCGATCAAAAATCACGGCCCTGTTTTTTCTGCAGGGCGGCAGATACCTGTAAATGGAGCAGTGACCGGAAGAATAAGACTGGAGATTGGAGGTAGCAGGAAGAAAATGAAAATTGGCAATCGCGAATTTGAATTGAAGAACAAAACGTATATCATGGGAATTCTGAATGTGACACCGGATTCTTTTTCGGATGGAGGCAAGTACGGAGAAGTGGATGCTGCACTATTCCGTGCACAGCAGATGATCGATGAGGGGGCATCCATTGTAGATATCGGAGGGGAATCCACGAGACCGGGTTATACCATGATTTCGGTGCAAGAGGAAATCGCAAGGACTGCACCAGTGATAGAAGCGGTCAAAAGCCGGTTCGATGTACCCGTGTCGATTGACACGTATAAGAGCCTGGTGGCAGAGGCCTGTGCAAAAGCCGGAGCCGATCTGATCAATGATATCTGGGGATTGAAATACGATTCAAAAATGGCCGCTGTCATAAAGAATACGGATACGGCCTGCTGCCTGATGCATAACCGGGCAGACAGCTCGTACACGGATTTTATGGAAGATTTAAAGAATGATCTTCGGGAAACCATATCGCTGGCGAAAGAGGCCGGGATAGCAGAAGATCGAATCATTCTGGATCCGGGTGTCGGATTTGCAAAATCGTATTCGAACAATCTGGAGGCGGTTCGTCGGGTGGGGGAATTAAGGGAACTTGGGTTTCCGGTTCTGCTTGGGACTTCCCGTAAATCTGTGATCGGATTAACACTCGATGTGCCTGCTGCAGAGCGTGTTACCGGAACGGCAGTGACGACTGTTTTCGGAGTTCTGGGAGGTTGCAGCTTTGTCCGGGTGCATGATGTAAAAGAGAATCTGGAGGCCATTCGGATGACGGAAGCGATTCTTTTCTCCTGAAACTGCCATAGAAAGGAAGAAATTATGGATAAAATTAAGATAGAGAACCTGGAAGTATTTGCAAATCACGGGGTATTTCCGGAAGAGACAAAGCTCGGTCAGAAATTTCTGCTGAATATCACGCTGTATGTGAATACAAGATATGCCGGGAAAACAGATGAGCTGCTTCGTTCTGTGCATTATGGTGAGGTGAGTCATTTTGCAGTCCGGTTTTTAAAAGAACATACGTACAAACTGATCGAAGCTGCTGCTGAGCATCTGGCGGAAGCAATCCTTCTTGAATTTTCACTGGTGGAAAAAGTGACCATTTTTTTGAAAAAACCTTGGGCACCGATCGGACTGCCGTTAGAAAGTGTCGGTGTTGAAATCACGCGGAGCTGGAGTACGGTCTATCTGTCCTTTGGTTCGAATATGGGAGATAAGGAAGCTCATATCCGTCAGGGGATTTTAGAACTTTCCGCCTTTGCGGACTGCCGGATCGAGAAAGTATCGAAGCTTTTTGTGACAAAACCTTACGGAATGACCGAACAGGATGATTTTGTAAACGGGTGTCTGCAGATGCGTACGCTGTGTACACCGGAGGAATTGCTGGAACGGATCCATGAAGTTGAACAGCATGCAAACCGGGAACGGAACATACACTGGGGTCCGAGAACGCTGGATCTGGACATCCTGTTCTATGAGGATCGAATGATCCGGACAGAGAAACTCATTATTCCCCACGCAGATATGATTCATCGGAGTTTTGTACTGGAGCCTCTGTGTGAAATCGCTCCGTATTTTCTGCATCCCGTATATCGAAAGACAATTTGTGAACTGCTGCAGGAGCTGAATGGGAAATAACTGTGTAAGGACAATCGTTGCTGGCCTATCGAAGAATGGAAGGAAGAAGTGAATATGAAAACAGTTTTATTTGATTTGGATGGAACACTGATTAATTCCGCACTCGGCATAACGACCTCTACCCGTTATGCACTGCGGGCCTTTGGAATAGAAGAACCGGATCTGGACAATCTCAGATGCTTTATCGGACCACCGCTCGCGGACTCTTTTCAGCGCTATTACGATTTTTCTCCGGAAAAAGCGAGGCAGGCAGTAGAAAAATACCGAGAACGCTATAATGTAAAAGGGATCTTTGAATGTGAATTATATCAGGATGTGGAAACGGTGTTAAAACGCCTGCGGGAAAGCGGATACCGTATCGCAATGGCTTCCTCCAAGCCGGAAGTATCCTGCAAACGAATTTTGGAACATTTTGAGATCGCGGATTATTTTGATGAGATTACAGGTGCCACTTTGGATGGAAGCAGAGACAGTAAACTGGAGGTACTTCAGGAGGTTGTTCGGAGGCTGTCAATTTCCTGTATGGAAGATGCGCTGCTGGTCGGGGACACATGCTTTGATGTACAGGGAGCCAAAGAAGCCGGTATGAAGTGTCTGGGTGTATCCTATGGATTCGGAACCAGGGAAGACCTGCTGGAAAACGGTGCAATCGCCGTATGCGGAAGCATGAAAGAGGTGGGTGATTACATTGCTGCACGATTCTAGAATTTCCCGCCTTTGGAATATTCTATATCCCGTTGTCCTGTATTTTCTCCTGTCGAATACCGTAATATTTCTTCTGAATGCGCTCTGGAAGCAGACCGATGAAAATTATCTGATTCGTTACAGTATAGCAACAATGATTTCACTTCCGGTCGTTTTTTCTTTTTACCGGAGGCAGGAACAAAAGAAGACCGGTATAGGGACATTTGTCCTTGCGGCTGTCTGTGGAATGGCATTTGCGGTTGCCCTGAACAATCTGATTGCGTATTCGCCGCTGATATCCCATTCTGCATCTTACCGTGAGATTTCGGCATCTCTTTATGGGAATACGATCCTACTTGAGATTTTTGCCACCTGTTTGCTGGCTCCTCTGCTGGAGGAGACGCTGTACCGTGGTGTGGTATATACCCGACTCCGTGAGTGGTTTGGAACGGGTCCAGCGATGGTGCTGTCGGCACTTTTGTTTGGATTGATGCATTTTAATATCGTACAATTGATTTATGCAGGAATTTTTGGATTGCTTCTGGCATTTGTAATGGAAAAATACGGACTGCGTGCGGCAGTTCTTACACATGCGGCCGGGAATCTGATCTGTATTCTTCGAAGTGAGACAGATCTTCATTTACTGCTTGACAGAAGCGGAACAGTCATGCTGGTAGAAACCGGGCTCGCAGTTCTCCTTACCGGACTTAGTCTCTGGGGATTGATACATAAGAAAATAATCTAAATATGTCATTGAAAATGATTAAAAAGTGCCATATTACGTATTTCATGTAAGTATTGAAATTGCGCGGACAATTCTGAAACAAGTAGAATATGCTGGAAGAAACAGAAAAAATTTTTTCCATATTTTTAATTGGGACCGAAGAAAGATGTTTGAATTGACATCTTTTTTTCACGCAATTACAGTATATATAAACACAATTTCAGCATATATCGCCAAATAGACGAATTATTAGACAATTTAGAAAAGAAATGGTATTTACAATAAAAAAAAACAGAGGTATGATTAGTCTAGTATAGAAATAGCCATATATTCGGCAATATTTGACAATTTAGTTAGAAAGGAAGAAACAATGGAAAAGCAATGGAATGAGAGCAATGCAGTAGCCTGCGGTATGTATGATCCTTCCTTTGAACATGATAACTGCGGTATTGGTGCGGTTGTCAATATCAAGGGTATCAAGACACATGATACGGTAGCGAATGCATTGAAAATTGTTGAGAACTTGAAGCATAGAGCCGGTAAAGACGCAGAAGGCAAGACCGGAGACGGTGTAGGTATCCTGCTGCAGATATCACACAAATTTTTTGCAAAAGCGGTAAAACCGTTGGGAATCAGTCTTGGAGGGGAAAGAGACTACGGTATTGGTATGTTTTTCTTTCCGCAGGATGAACTGAAACGCAATCAGGCGAAGAAAATGTTCGAAGTGATTGTAAAAAAGGAAGGAATGAATTTCTTAGGCTGGAGAGAGGTTCCGATCGATCCGACGAAGCTGGGACAGAAGGCGGTAGACTGCATGCCTTATATCATGCAGGGCTTCGTAAAACGTCCGGCGGATGTGAAAAAGGGTCTGGATTTTGATCGCAAGCTTTATGTAGTCAGAAGAGTGTTTGAACAGTCGAATGATGATACATACGTAGCTTCGTTGTCCAGCAGAACGATTGTATATAAGGGTATGTTTCTGGTAGAACAGTTAGGGCTGTTTTTCTCGGATCTGCAGGATGTGGACTATGAGTCTGCCATTGCAACTGTACACTCCCGTTTTTCCACGAATACCAATCCAAGCTGGGAACGTGCACATCCGAACCGTTTTATCGTGCACAACGGTGAGATCAACACAATCAAGGGAAATGCGGATAAGATGCTCGCCCGTGAGGAGACGATGGAGTCCGGTCAGCTGAAAGGAGAACTTCAGAAGGTGCTTCCGGTAATCAATACCGAAGGTTCTGACTCAGCCATGCTCGACAATACGTTGGAATTTCTTGTTATGAGCGGAATGGAGCTCCCGCTGGCAGTTATGATCATGATTCCGGAGCCATGGGCAGACAATTATACCATGTCCCAGCAGAAAAAAGATTTCTACCAGTACTATGCAACGATGATGGAGCCATGGGATGGTCCGGCTTCTATCCTTTTTTCTGACGGTGATCTGATGGGTGCGGTTCTTGATCGTAACGGACTGCGTCCTTCCCGTTATTATATTACAGATGATGATTATCTGATTCTTTCTTCTGAAGTTGGTGTATTAGATATAGATCCTACCAAAATATTGGTAAAAGAGCGTTTGAGACCGGGTAAGATGCTGCTGGTTGATACCAAGCAGGGCCGCGTGATCGATGACAACGAACTGAAAGAGCACTATGCAGGCAAACAGCCTTATGGCGAGTGGTTAGACCGCAATCTGATCCGTTTGAAAGACCTTAAGATTCCAAATCAGCGTGTGCCGGAGTATACCAGTGAAGAGCGTCAGAAAATGCAGAAGGCATTTGGCTATACGTATGAATCCATGCGTGAAAGTGTCCTTACCATGGCGAAAAACGGCGGCGAGGGAACCGCTGCAATGGGTATCGATACGCCACTTGCTGCACTCGCAGGAGATCATCAGCCGTTGTTTAACTACTTCAAACAGTTATTTGCACAGGTAACGAATCCGCCGATTGATTCCATCCGTGAGAAAGTCGTGACATCCACAACCGTATATATCGGAGAGGATGGCAACCTGTTAGAGGAGAACTCCATCAACTGTCAGGTGTTAAAGGTGAACAATCCAATCCTTACGAATACGGATTTGATGAAGATCAAAAATATGAAGGTAGACGGATTTAAAGTCGTTGTGCTTCCGATTACCTATTATAAAAATACAAGTCTGGAAAAAGCACTGGATCATCTGTTCGTGGAAGCCGACCGGGCATACCGTGACGGAGCGAACATCTTAATCCTTTCTGACAGAGGGGTGGATGAAAACCACGTTGCGATTCCGTCGCTGCTTGCAGTTTCCGGTTTACAGCAGCATCTTGTTAAGACAAAGAAGAGAACTGCCGTTGCGATGATCTTAGAGTCCGGTGAACCGCGCGAAGTACATCATTTTGCTACCCTGCTCGGCTATGGTGCGTGTGCAATCAATCCATATCTTGCACAGGATACAGTAAAACAGCTGGTTGACGAACATATGCTGGACAAAGACTATTATGCGGCAATCAATGATTACAATAAGGCAATTATCACCGGTATTGTAAAAATCGCTTCGAAAATGGGTATATCAACGATCCAGTCCTATCAGGGATCTAAGATTTTTGAAGCAATCGGTATTGATTCGGTTGTCATTGACAAATATTTCACCAATACGGTAAGCCGTATCGGCGGTATCACCTTAGAGGATATTGAAGAAGATGTGAACGAGCTTCACTCAGCGGCATACGATCCGCTTGGACTGGATACGGATCTTACCTTAGACAGCAGAGGCCGTCATAAGATGAGAAGCGGTGCGGACACCCATCTGTACAATCCGGCTACGATTCACCTTCTGCAGGAAGCTACGAAACGCGGAGATTATAAGCTGTTTAAAAAGTATACCGACCTGGTCAACGAAGAAGAGAAAAATGCAAATATCCGTGGTCTGATGGATTTTAACTATCCAAAGAAGGGAATTGCGCTGGAAGAAGTGGAGAGCGTGGATTCCATTGTAACAAGATTCAAGACAGGTGCCATGTCCTACGGCTCCATTTCCGAGGAAGCACATGAGACACTGGCAATCGCCATGAACAGACTGCACGGAAAATCCAACTCCGGCGAAGGCGGAGAGGATCCGGATCGTATTGCGAGCAAAAGCAGTTCGTTAAACAGATGTTCTGCGATCAAACAGGTCGCATCCGGACGTTTTGGCGTGACAAGCCGTTATCTTGTGAGTGCGGAAGAAATACAGATCAAGATGGCGCAGGGCGCAAAACCGGGCGAAGGCGGGCATCTGCCGGGTAAGAAAGTATATCCGTGGATTGCCAAGACAAGACTTTCCACACCGGGTGTGTCTTTGATATCACCGCCTCCGCACCATGATATTTATTCGATCGAAGATCTGGAACAGCTGATTTTTGACCTGAAGAACTCCAACCGTGCGGCAAGAATTACCGTTAAACTGGTATCTGAGGCCGGTGTCGGTACCGTTGCGGCAGGTGTTGCAAAAGCAGGTGCGCAGGTAGTCCTGATTTCCGGTTACGACGGAGGTACCGGTGCGGCACCAAGCAGTTCCATCCACAATGCAGGACTTCCATGGGAGCTTGGCCTTGCGGAAACACATCAGACGCTGATCATGAACGGACTTCGGAATAAGGTGCGTATTGAAACAGACGGTAAATTAATGAGCGGCCGCGATGTCGCAATTGCAGCATTGCTCGGCGCGGAAGAGTTTGGGTTTGCCACCGCTCCGCTTGTGACGCTGGGCTGTATCATGATGCGTGTATGTAATCTGGATACCTGTCCTGCAGGTATTGCCACACAGAATCCGGAACTTCGCAAGAGATTTGCAGGAAAACCGGAATATGTAGAGAACTTCATGCGCTTCATCGCAGAGGAATTGAGAGAGCACATGGCAAAACTCGGATGCCGTACCATTGATGAGATGGTAGGCCGCGGCGATCTTCTGAAAATGCGGGAAGATTTATCCAGCCGTGAAAGGGAGATTGATTTATCCAGAATCCTGAATAATCCGTTTGCAAGACCAAAGGAAAAAGTGACATTTGATCCGAAGCATGTCTATGATTTTGAATTGGAAAAGACGAAAGACGAGACTGTTCTGCTCAAACAGCTCGCTGCCGCACTTGCAAACAAACAGAAGAGAAGCATCGATGTGGAAGTTTCCAATACGGACCGTTCCTTCGGAACGATTTTCGGTTCGGAAATCACAAAGAAATACGATGATACACTGGAAGAAGATAACTTTATCGTAAAGTGTACCGGTGCCGGCGGACAGAGTTTCGGCGCATTTATTCCAAAGGGACTGACACTGGAACTTGTCGGTGACAGCAATGATTACTTTGGAAAGGGATTATCCGGCGGTAAGCTGGTCGTATATCCGCCGACAGGGGTGAAATATAAGAAAGATGAAAATATCATTATCGGTAACGTGGCGCTCTATGGTGCAACGAGCGGAAAAGCATTTATCAACGGTGTCGCAGGAGAACGTTTCTGCGTACGTAATTCCGGAGCATCCGCAGTCGTTGAAGGTGTCGGTGATCATGGCTGTGAATACATGACCGGCGGACGTGTCGTGGTTCTCGGTAAAACCGGGAAGAACTTTGCAGCAGGTATGAGTGGTGGCATCGCTTATGTTCTCGATGAAGATAATGATCTCTATATCAGAATAAATAAAGAAATGGTATTTTCGGAAGAAGTATCCAATAAATACGATGTTATGGAATTAAAAGAAATGATCAAGGAACATGTGGCTCTGACCAATTCGGAAAAAGGGAAGGAAATCCTGGATAACTTCAGCGAGTATCTGCCGAAATTCAAGAAAGTAGTTCCGTTTGATTACAATCGTATGTTAATGACCATTGTTCAGATGGAGGAAAAAGGACTCTCTTCCGAACAGGCACAGATTGAAGCATTTTATGCAAATACAAGAGGTTAAGGAGGGGACGCGAAATGGGAAAACCAACAGGATTTATGGAATATGAAAGAGAGAACGCAGCAGCGGTTACACCAAAGGAGCGTATTAAGAACTTCGATGAGTTCCATGCCCCTCTCTCGAAAGAGAAACAGCAGTTGCAGGCTGCAAGATGTATGAACTGCGGTGTTCCTTTCTGCCAGTCAGGAATGGACATCATGGGAATGACCAGCGGATGTCCGTTACACAACCTGATTCCGGAATGGAATGATCTTGTGTATACCGGCAACTGGGAGCAGGCGTACAGCCGTCTGATGAAGACTGACAATTTCCCGGAATTTACGGGAAGAGTTTGTCCGGCACTTTGTGAGGCTGCCTGTACCTGCGGACACTGGGAAGATCCGGTGTCGGTAAAGGAAAATGAACTTGGAATTGTTGAGCATGCGTTTGAAGCAGGGTATGCGCAGGCAGTACCGCCAAGAGTTCGTACAGGTAAAAAAGTGGCAGTGATCGGTTCCGGCCCTGCCGGACTGGCAGCCGCAGACCAGCTCAATAAGCGCGGGCATTCCGTGACTGTCTATGAACGCGATGATCGTGTCGGCGGACTTCTGATGTACGGGATTCCGAATATGAAGCTGGAAAAATGGGTCATTGACCGCAGAATTGATATCATGAAAGAAGAAGGCGTTGCATTTATTACCAATGCCAACGTTGGAAAAGAAATCAAACCGACCAAATTACTGAAAGAGTACGACCGTATCATCCTGGCCTGCGGCGCAAAAAATCCGAGAGATATCAATGCCCCGGGACGTGATGCAAAAGGTATTTATTTTGCGGTGGATTTCCTCACGGCAAACACAAAGAGCCTGCTGGATTCCGAGTTGAAAGATAATAAATATACCTCTGCAAAAGGGAAGAAAGTCGTCATCATCGGCGGAGGCGATACCGGAAATGACTGTGTTGGCACTTCCATCCGTCACGGTGCGGCATCTGTGGTGCAGTTAGAGATGATGCCAAAAGCGCCGGATACACGTGCTGAGAACAATCCGTGGCCGGAATGGCCGAGAATCAGCAAGACAGATTACGGTCAGGAAGAGGCGATTGCGGTGTTCGGCAATGATCCGCGTATTTATCAGACGACCGTTAAGGAATTTTTAAAAGATAAAAACGGCAATCTGAATGGAATCAAAATTGTCAAACTGGAGAGCAAAAAAGATGAGGCAACCGGCCGGATGCAGATGGTAGAAGTACCTGGTTCCGAAGAAAAGATGGATGCGGATATCGTGTTGATTGCAGCCGGATTCCTTGGAACAGAAGATTATGTTGCAAAAGCGTTCGGATTGGAATTAACAGCCAGAACGAATGTTGCAACACCGGAAGGCAGTTATAAGACAAATATTGAAAATGTATTTACCGCAGGCGATATGCGCAGAGGACAGTCTCTGGTCGTATGGGCGATCCGCGAAGGCCGGGAAGTAGCCAGAGAAGTAGACAAGAGTCTGATGGGCTATTCCTACCTGAACGTGCAGTAGATGCAATGATAAAAGAAAAAAGACTCTGACGATTCAGTCAGAGTCTTTTTTGCGTACAATCTTAAGAAAAAGAAAAGTATTTTCCCGTATGATTCTAAAGTATTTTCCTTTATAGTAAGCACGATTCGAACAGGGAGGAAATCAGCATGAGGAGAGTAAAGAAAATTTTTTGTATGTTACTGACGTTTATTCTGACAACCAGTATTTTGGCGGAGGATATGAATAGCGTCTATGCGAAAGAAACTGCGGGAAGCACACAGACCGCAGAAAGTGGTGAACAAGAGGCAGAGAATGCCAGGGAAACGGAGCGTTCCACAGAAGTGAAGAACGCCACAGAGCCGGGGACAGCACAAGCGGAGACTGTGACAAAACCAGAGGGAGTTATCGAAACCGAGACAGTGACAGAAACAGAAGCAGTCACTGAAACGGCCAAGCAGTTACAGGAGGCGCAGGCGAAGCAGGCAGATTTAAAGAAGTCCGGTGAGCTGGCAAAGCAGTTTGCACAGGGGGAAGAGAGCAGTACCGGAACAGAGTCGGAGAACGGTTCGGAACAGACAACTGAGACAGGGGATACACAGGAAGCCGAACGTACAAAAGGAGATGCGGTCTCTGCCGTAGAACAGCCCTATGCAAAAGTGAAGATGGCAGACCTGCTGACAGCAGGCACCCTGACCTCTTCCGATACGCAGAATGTAACGATGACAGCAGACAGCAGTGCGGGCGGAGTACTGTTCTCCGGAACGGCAGACGCGGTAAAAGGTGCTGTCTATGGGGTGAGCCAGACCTTTTCATTTGATGGAAACAGCGTCGGGCGAATCAGTGTGGACGGACTGGCAGAAAAGAATGTGAATCTTTCACTGGAACTTTATCTGGATGCCGAAACGACACCGTTTGCAACCATTGCATTGAATAAGCAGAAAAAAAGCGGAAAATGGACCGATGACGGAGATCGTACGGCAGATGTTTCCGGTCTGCATATCACGGGGACGCATCAGGTATCCTGGAAGGTGGTCAGCGACAGTACGGGTACCGTCACATATCTGTTGCGTTCCATAGAATTTGTGGAAAGCTCCGTTCCGGTGATCTACTTTAATATTGATGAGTCGCAAGGCACGATCATGGCGATGAACCAGGATCAGAATCATGAAACGGAATGTTATGGAGATATGACGATACAGATTCCGGATGGCTATACCTCAGAATATACCGATAAAACAATGAGTACCAAGACGTATTCGTTGGAATATATCCGGGGCAGGGGCAACTCGACCTGGATGTGTGATAAAAAACCGTATAAGATCAAATTACAGAATAAAGAGAATCTTTTCGGGATGGGCAAGAGCAAACACTGGGTATTGCTTGCAAATCGCTATGACAACAGCCTGCTGCGGAACAAGGGTACCTATTGGCTCGGTCAGCAGCTTGGAATGGAATATACGCCACAGTGTGTATTTGTGGACGTCGTAATGAACGGTACCTATTACGGAAGTTACTATCTCTGCGATCAGGTGCGCGTTGGAAGCAGCAGCGTGGATATCGATGATCTCGAACAGAATGAGGAGACACAAAATGCTACGGATGAGCCGACGATTACCGGAGGCTATCTGCTGTCGATGTGTCCGTATGGGGACGAGGAAAATCTGTCCTTTACAACGACAAAGGACAATCAGTTTTTAATTGAAAGCCCGTCTTTCGATGGATACAGCAATGACACGCAGTATAATTACATCAGGGACTACGTGCAGAAGACGGAAGACGCGATTTACGGGGAGGGTTTTCAAACCTCGGATGGAGTCGGGTATGAAGATTTGCTGGATGTTGATTCTGCGGTGGACTATTACTGGCTGCAGGAAATATCCATGAATGGGGACGCGTTTGGCTCGACGAGTACCTATCTCTATAAAAAGAGGGATGGAAAACTCTACTGGGGGCCGCTGTGGGACTTTGATTTTGTGGCATGGGGCGATTATGATTACAGTGAGGAGCCGAATTGCGCGGGCTTTGTGCAGACAGAAAGAACCTGGTTTTCCAAACTGCTGGAAAATAAGTCATTTGCAGAAAAGCTCGTAGCCAGATGGCCGCAGATCAAAGCAAAACTGCTGGCATTGAGTGAGGATGGAGGACAGCTCGATCACTATAAACAGCAGGTGGCAATATCGGAACGGTATGACTTTGAAAAGTGGGGAGCCTATGATTTCGAACAGGGAACCCCACTGACTTACGATCAGGAGGTCGAACGGCTAAAAACCTGGATTACAAATCGTGTGGCATGGATTGATGCAAATGTGAATACACTGATTCCGACGGAATACAGTGTTCGGTTTGTGGATGGAAGCAAGGTTTATGCGGAACAGACCGTCGTTTCGGGCCATGGAGTAAAAGACCTTCCGACTCCTTCTACAAAAAAGGGCTATGTATTTGCCGGGTGGTATGCGGCAGATGAGACGGGCAATGCGTATAAAGCGTATAACGGCATTCCTGTTTATGCGGATACGACCTTTCGCGCCAAATGGGTAAAAGAGAGTGAAGTTGTGCCCGTAAAGAACCTGTATACGCTATATAAAGAGGTCTACGTTTCGTTGGAAAACGGTGGTTATTCCGTAGATTACAGCGTTACACCGTATGATGCAACATTTCCCGATGTCACGTGGGTCTCGTCCGACAATGCAACCGCCACAGTTGACGAGAGCGGCTTTGTAACGCTGCTGAAGAAGGGAACTGTGAAGATTACAGGAACCTGTGCCAATGGCGTGAAGACATCTTACAACCTGCACATTATGGATTATGATGATAATCTGGAATATCCGTCTGCCGTGTCTCTGGATCATACTTCTCTGCATCTGGAAACCGGAAGCTATGCGAAGCTGGGGATCGTGTATGAGCCGACAGCATGTTATACGAATGAATGCAGATGGTATTCGTTGGATGAAAGCGTTGCCGAGATTTCGACAGCCGGAGTTGTGCGGGCAGTTGGCGAGGGCAAGACGGCTATTGTGGTGTACAACCTGGATACAGGTGCGTTCGCCAAGTGTGAAATATCGGTTACAGACCCGGTAAAAAAGGGAAATACCTATGCTGTTTCCAACCACAATTACAAAGTGACTAAAACAGGGAAGACTGGGGGGAACGTGACCTTCACCGGTCTTGTAAAGACAAAAGGAACAAAGGTTGAGATTCCGGATGCCGTGAAAATCAAAGGAAAAACGTATAAAGTTACGGAAATCGCAGAAAATGCACTGAAAAACAAAAGCGGGATAACAAATCTTGTATTGGGTAAGAATATTGCGTCCATTGGGAAAAATGCATTTTATGGATGCAAGAAATTAAAACAGGTCACAGTAAAATCAGCGAAAATAAAGAGCGTGGGGAAACAGGCATGGAAGAAAGTACCAAAGAACGCGAAGTTCAAGGTTCCGGAAAAATCGGTGAAACAGTATCAAAAACTCTTCCGTTCAGCCGGACTCAATCCAAAAATCAAGATTACAAAATGAAATAGATAGAGATTATTTTCAATTCGGGCTGCAGATTCTGGTGCAGTCCGATTGACGTTTGCCCTAAAATTGATTAGTATAGAGGAGGCGGAAAGAAACGAGAGAGAAATGTAAGAGGTGAAACATGAGAAAGGCAGTATTTTTTGACATTGACGGGACACTTTGGGATGAGCACTCTTTTATTCCGGAAAGCACAAGAGAGGCAGTGAGGAAGCTGCGCGAAAATGGCGCCCTTGCATTTATCTGTAGCGGGCGTACCAGAGGATTTATACGGAATGAAAGACTTCTGTCACTTGGTTTTGACGGAATTGTAGCCGGATGCGGGACTTATATAGAGAGCAACGGAAACGTATTGTATTATCACCGTCTTGATAACCAGATCGTAAAGCAAAGTCTGGCGGTTTTGAAAAAATACCGGATGCCTGTTATTCTTGAGGGCAGAGAGTGCCTTTATATGGATTATGAAGATTTTATAGGCAATGCCTATGCAGAGAAGCTGAAAGAGGAGCTGCAGGATGATCTTCTGCCGATTCGTGGAAATGAAGATAACTGGGAAATCAGCAAATTTTCTGCTTCTGCCGCAGATGATTCGTATCTTCTTGCAGAAAAGGAGCTGAAGGAGCATTTTGACTGTCTGATTCATGGAAGACATGCGATTGAATTTGTCCCGGCCGGATTTTCCAAGGCATCCGGCATTCGAAAGATCTGTGAGCTTCTTGAAATCGACCGAAAAAATACGTATGCATTTGGAGACAGTGTGAACGATCTGGATATGCTTTCCTATGTTGCACACGGAGTTGCAATGGGGAACGGAACGGATGAGGCAAAAACAGCTGCTGATTTTGTCACGGCATCCCTGCACGAAGATGGAATTTGGCATGGTCTGGAACACTATGGACTGCTTTGATCCGGCAGAAAAAAGAAAGAAAACAGGGGAATTCGAAAGAAATCTAAAAAAAGTATAAAACAGGCAAAAAACTGGTAAAAATGAGAAAAACAGAGTAAATGAGAGCATGAATCAGAAAACATCAGAAAAAGAGCGAAATGACAAAAAAAGATGGATTTGCAGAATATGAGGCAACAAATTATTATATGACTATCGGTTAGCACTCGAATAAAAAGAGTGCTAATAACAAAAGCAAATGCAAGAAAAAATAAGAAATGTTTCAAAAGGAGGAATTATTTATGAAATTAGTACCATTGTCAGACAGAGTTGTATTGAAACAGTTAGAGGCAGAGGAAAAAACCAAATCAGGCATTATTCTTGCAGCTTCTGCACAGGAGAAACCGCAGGAAGCGGAAGTCATTGCAGTTGGACCAGGCGGAATCGTAGACGGAAAAGAAGTTACCATGCAGGTAAAGGCAGGCCAGAAAGTAATTTATTCCAAATACGCAGGAACAGAAGTGAAATTGGATGGAACAGACTATATCATCGTAAAACAGAATGATATTCTGGCAGTTGTAAGTGAGTAATTGCAGGCCGCAGGGCAGAGACAACACATTCTTATAAGATTCGATAAAAAATAAAAATAAGAAAGAGGTAATGATTCATGGCAAAGGAATTGAAATATGGAACAGAAGCAAGAACAGCATTAGGTGCAGGCGTTGATAAACTGGCAAATACCGTCAGAGTAACCATTGGACCAAAAGGAAGAAACGTTGTATTGGATAAATCCTTTGGCGCTCCGCTCATCACAAACGATGGTGTGACAATAGCAAAAGAAATCGAATTGGAAGATCCGTTTGAAAATATGGGAGCACAGCTTGTAAAAGAAGTTGCAACCAAGACAAATGATGTGGCAGGAGATGGTACGACAACTGCTACTGTTTTAGCACAGGCTATGATTCAGGAAGGTATGAAGAACCTGGAAGCAGGTGCAAATCCGATCATTTTAAGACGCGGTATGAAAAAAGCGACAGACAAAGCGGTAGAAGCAATCGTAGCGATGTCTTCGAAAGTAAACGGCAAAGATCAGATTGCAAAAGTTGCATCTATCTCAGCCGGCGACGAAGAAGTTGGTAACATGGTAGCGGATGCAATGGAAAAAGTATCCAATGACGGCGTTATCACAATCGAAGAAAGTAAAACCATGCAGACAGAACTCGACCTCGTAGAAGGTATGCAGTTTGACCGTGGTTATGTTTCTGCATATATGTGTACCGATATGGATAAGATGGAAGCCGTATTGGAAGATCCATATATTCTGATCACAGATAAGAAAATCAGCAACATTCAGGAAATTCTCCCATTATTAGAGCAGGTTGTACAGTCCGGCGCAAGATTACTGATCATTGCGGAAGATATCGAAGGAGAGGCGTTAACAACCTTAATCGTAAACAAATTACGTGGTACATTCAACGTTGTAGCCGTAAAAGCTCCTGGCTATGGCGACAGAAGAAAAGAAATGTTAAAGGATATTGCAATTTTAACAGGCGGTCAGGTGATTTCAGAGGAACTTGGACTTGAACTGAAAGACACCTCACTGGATATGCTTGGACGTGCAAAATCCGTAAAAGTGAAGAAAGAGAATACAATTATCGTGGATGGCGAAGGTCAGAAATCAGAGATCGAAGCAAGAATTGCTCAGATCCGCAGCCAGATTGAAGAGACAACATCCGAATTTGACAAGGAAAAACTGCAGGAGAGACTTGCAAAGCTCGCAGGTGGTGTGGCTGTAATCCGTGTTGGTGCTGCAACAGAAACAGAGATGAAGGAAGCAAAGCTTCGTATGGAAGATGCTTTAAATGCAACAAGAGCAGCAGTCGAAGAGGGAATTATCGCAGGCGGCGGTTCTGCCTATATTCATGCATCCAAGGAAATTGAAAAATTGGCAGATGCCCTGGAAGGGGATGAGAAAACCGGTGCAAAAGTAATCTTAAAAGCACTGGAATCTCCGCTCTATTACATTTCTGCAAATGCAGGTCTGGAAGGTGCGGTAATCATCAATAAAGTAAAAGAATCCCAGCCTGGAATCGGATTTAACGCATCTACTGAGGAATATGTGGATATGGTAGAAGCAGGTATCCTTGATCCGGTAAAAGTTACAAGATATGCACTTCAGAATGCAACATCCGTAGCTTCTACATTGCTTACAACAGAATCGGTAGTAGCAAATATCAAAGAAGATGTTCCAGCTATGCCAGCAGGCGGAGCAGGCGGAATGGGAATGATGTAATCACATACACCATACCGTGTGAAAGGGACACACCTGATGATTGGATTCAGGTGTGTCTTTTTCTGCGTCAAAATCTTCCGTAATCTCTCGTCTGGCTGGTTTATACGGCCGGTGCCTGTCATACAAATCTATGTGCATACTTTATCACGTTCTGCATATATATAGAAGAATATGATTAAAAGAGGGGAAGACATTGCGTGGATTGTTTCTGCCAGGAGGCTGTCGGGATTTTTTCCTGATGATAGACCGGTGTGATAAAGAGGTGGAGCTTCTGACAAGAGAAGGATTTCATTTGAATCTGAAGTCGAAATTATGCCAGTATGTGGCGCTGACTAGTATTTTTAGCAATAAAAAGGTGAAGGAATGTGAACTGGTAACACATTCCTGGAACGATACGGAACGGATTCTGAAATTTCTGATAGAGAGCAAATCAAGTCAGGGAAGGTGACCTTGCGGTTGTCACAGAAGAAAAAATGTGATAATATAATACTATTAAGCAAAACATACTTCAGCGAAGGGCCAGGGAAGGACATGAAGGAGGAAGATGAATGAGTAAGGTAGCAATACTTACGGACAGTAACAGTGGAATTACACAGACAGAAGCGCAGCAGTTGGGAATTACTGTTTTGCCAATGCCTTTTTTTATAAATGAGGAAACTTATTTTGAGGGGATTGATCTGACGGAAGAGGCTTTCTATGAGAGACTGACAGATAATACGGAAATATCGACTTCGATGCCGACAGTCGGCAGTGTAACCGATACGTGGGAAAAACTTTTAGAAGATCATGATGAAGTGCTCTATATCCCGATGTCCAGCGGCCTAAGCAGTTCCTGTGAAACAGCAATCATGCTGTCACAGGAATATAAGGGAAGCGTACAGGTGGTGAATAACCAGAGGATATCCGTTACACAGAAGCGTTCGGTTCTGGATGCGAGAGAATTGGCAGATCAGGGAAAGGGTGCTTCAGAAATCCGGGAGATTTTAGAAGCACAGAAATTAGAATCCAGTATCTACATTATGCTGGACACACTGTATTATCTCAAAAAAGGCGGAAGAATTACTCCGGCCGCCGCTGCACTTGGAACGCTGCTCAAGTTAAAGCCGGTGCTGCAGATACAGGGAGAGAAGCTGGATGCGTTTGCAAAAACAAGAACAGCAAAGCAGGCGAAGGGAATTATGTTAGAGGCGATGCTGGCTGATTGTGAAAAACGCTTCGGGGATGCTGCAGGCAAAAATGTGCATCTGTACGTGGCACATACCAAAAATGCCGGAGCAGCAGAAGAATTCAAAGAAGAGATCGGAAACTATTTTCCGGATCATGAAGTAGAGATCGATCCGCTTCCGATGAGTATCGCGTGTCATCTTGGACCAGGTGCACTTGCAATTGCCTGCTCCAGGAAAATACAATAAATTCGAAAACAAAATCCGTTGTGCAAATGCACAACGGATTTATTTATGCGGTGATCTGCTGTTTTTGGATGATGTGGCGGCGCCAGATCAAATAGGAAATCATCAAAGGAACGCCGGCACCGACCCACGCAACCGGACTCGCAAGTCTTACTGACCAGTAACCATATGGATGTAAAAGCAGTTCCACAGTTGCAATTCGGCATATCATCTCAAAAATGCCGCTGACCATCGGCATGATACTGCGTCCAAGCCCCTGGAGTGCCGTACGATACAGGTAGATGAAGGTCAGGAAGACGAAAAAGCAGCTGATGGTGTTCAGATACTGGGACACATAGGATAAAACCGTATCGGTCGGGTCGCTCAGGAATACCAGAACCAGTGTCCGGCCGAAACCGGCACAGATGACTGCGGCCAGACCCGCAGAGAACAGTCCGATTACGAGTGCGATCCGCATACCATGAAAAATACGTTTGTACTGCCCGGCTCCGAGATTCTGTCCGCAGTAAGTTGCCATGGTCGTACCGAGCGTTGGCATCGTCTGTGTGGAAATCTGTTCGACCTTGCTGGCAGCGGTAAAAGCAGCAACGACAGTGGAACCAAATACGTTTACGGCACTTTGCAGAATCATGGAACCGATTGCAATCAGAGAATAATTCAGGGCCATCGGGATACCGATCTGAATCAGCTGCCAGATGGTGTGCCAATCGGGTCTGCAGTCCTCTTTGCTGATCTGCAGGATCTCAAACTTGCGGAACATGTAAATAAAACAAAGTACCGCGGAGACGCCCTGTGAAATAACCGTTGCATAACCGGCTCCCGCAACACTCATGTGAAATTCCATAATAAAGATCAGATCCAGAACAATATTCAGGATAGAAGACAGAATCAAAAAATAAAGCGGCGTTTTGCTGTCCCCAACACCGCGGAGAATACCGGATGCAATGTTATAAAACATTGTGCATGGGATTCCCCAAAATATGACTGTGATAAATTCATCCGCCATATCGAGAATATTTTCCGGTGTATTCATCAATAATAAGAGATCTCTGGAAAATACAACGGTAATTGCAGTCAATACAATAGAAACAATCAGGCCCAGAAAAAGTGACAAGCCAACATAGTGTTTCAGACGCACCATATCCTTGGCACCGAAGGCCTGTGAGACCATGACTCCAAAACCCTGTGCGATACCGATGGCAAAACCAAGCACCAGAAACATAATCGAACCGGTCGAACCAACGGCAGCAAGTGCATTTTCCCCCAGAAACTGACCTACAATCACGGTATCAGCCAGATTATAGAACTGCTGGAACAGATTTCCAAACAAAACCGGGATGGAAAATAGTATAATCATCTTTAATGGATTGCCGGTTGTCATATCTTTTGTCATGTTTCTTCTCCTCTACCAAGTTACTTTTACTTGAAAAAATGCGCAAATTGCGCACTTTTGTCTTACTCAAATTGGATTTAGTATACTACCTGAAATTTAAAATAACAATGTAAAAAATAATTTAATTATGGTATAATTCGCTCATGAATACAAATTTGGAATATTACAAGATTTTTTATTATGTAGGAAAATTGAAAAGTATCTCTGGCGGCGGAAGAACTCCGTGTATCACAGCCAGCAGTCAGTCAGGCAATCCGCAATCTGGAGAAGGAACTTGGATCCGCCCTTTTCATGCGGACTTCCAGGGGAGTACATCTTACGGCAGAGGGCGAGGTGCTCTATTCTTATGTCCGGCGTGGCTATGAGGCAATCTGTCAGGGAGAAAAGAAATTTCTGGAGATGCAGGATCTGGAAAGCGGCGAGATCTGTATCGGAGCCAGCGATATGACACTGCAGTTTTATCTGTTGGAATATCTGGAACGTTTTCATGAGGATTATCCCAAGATCAAGGTGACGGTCACAAACGCGCCGACACCGGAGACACTGCATCATCTGCAGGAAGGGCGGATTGATTTCGGCGTGGTTTCCACACCGATGGAAGCAGAAAAGAATCTGCATGTGACACCGGTGCGTAAAATCGAGGATGTATTTGTTGCCGGAAAAAAATTTGCCTATATGCAGGGCGGAAGACTTTCCTACAAAGAGCTGGAAAAGATGCCGCTCATGTGTCTGGAGGGAAATACCTCCACAAGGAAGTATGTGGAAGCCTTTCTGCAGGAGAATCAGGTAAATATCAATCCCGAGTTTGAACTGCCCAACAGTGACATGCTGATCCAGTTTGCAAAGCGCGGGCTTGGTGTGGCAAGTGTTGTGAAGGATTTTGCGGAAGAGGCGATGGCGTCCGGAGAACTGTTTCAGCTGCGGTTTGACCGGCCGATTCCGAAAAGGGAGTGCTGTATTGTTGTGAATGACCGGGTGCCCCTGACTGCGGCTGCCAGAAAAATGCTGGGATTTTTGGGGTGGTATAAGAATGGATTATAGCATATATAATAAATATTGCCTTTACTTATAGGGACGTTTTATATATAATCTAGAAGTAAGAAACAAAGACAGAAGAATCGGTTTTTTACACCGGTTCTTTTTGTTTTGTAAAGATAGAGTCCACGTAAAATATAAGGAGGAAGAAAAATGGTTACAGCAGTAGTTGGTGCGAACTGGGGTGATGAAGGAAAGGGCAAGATTACAGACATGCTTGCGAGTGAAACAGACATTATTGTCCGTTTTCAGGGCGGAGCAAATGCAGGCCATACAATCGTAAATAATTATGGTAAATTTGCATTGCATACACTGCCGTCCGGCGTATTTTATGATCATACGACAAGCATTATCGGCAACGGCGTTGCACTTGACATTCCGAAATTATTCAACGAGATTCACTCCATTACGGATCGTGATGTTCCGGAACCGAAGATTCTGGTATCAGATCGTGCACAGATGGTCATGCCGTATCATGTACTCTTCGATCAGTACGAAGAGGAACGTCTGGGCAAGAATTCATTTGGTTCCACAAAGTCTGGTATTGCACCATTTTATTCCGATAAATATGCAAAAATCGGATTTCAGGTCAGTGAGCTGTTTGACGAAGAGCTGCTTCAGGAAAAAGTAAAACGCATCTGTGAAATGAAAAATATTCTGCTCGAGCATATGTATCATAAGCCGCTTCTGGCGGAGGAAGAACTTCTGGACACGCTGCATCAGTACAGGGATATGGTCGCACCGTACGTCTGTGATGTCTCTGCATATCTGGATCAGGCAATCAAAGATGGGAAGAAGATTCTTCTCGAAGGCCAGCTTGGAACCTTAAAAGATCCGGATCATGGAATTTATCCGATGGTTACCTCATCTTCCACACTGGCAGCCTATGGAGCAATCGGTGCCGGAATTCCGCCGTATGAGATCCGGAAAATTGTTACCGTTTGTAAGGCATATTCCTCTGCGGTCGGTGCAGGTGCATTTGTCAGTGAGATTTTCGGAGAAGAAGCGGACGAACTGAGAAAACGCGGCGGTGACGGCGGAGAGTTCGGCGCAACAACAGGACGTCCGAGACGTATGGGATGGTTTGACTGTGTCGCAAGTAAATATGGCTGCAGGCTGCAGGGAACAACCGATGTTGCCTTTACCGTACTGGATGTAATGGGTTATCTGGATGAAATTCCGGTATGTGTCGGTTATGAAATTGACGGAGAGATTACGACAGATTTCCCTGTCACGGCAAAATTGGAAAAGGCAAAACCGGTATTGGAAACATTGCCGGGCTGGAACTGTGAGATTCGTGATATAAAAAAATATGAGGATTTACCGGAAAACTGCAGAAATTATATTGAATTTATTGAAGAGAAGATCGGTTATCCGATTACAATGGTATCGAACGGACCTGGAAGAGATGATATCATCTTCCGCTAGGAGGGGATTTCAGCCATGATAAAGAATATCATACTTGACGTCGGAAGGGTTCTGGTCTCCTGGGAGTGGGAACCGGTTTTTGAGAGGCTGGGCTTTGATGCAGAAACCAAAAAGAGAGTGGCAGAGGCTACGGTGTATGCGCCGGAATGGAGTGAATTTGACCGGAGCGTGCGTTCGGATGCGGAAATACTGCAGAGTCTGATCCGTAATGCACCGGAATACGAGGAACCGATCCGGCAGTTCTGGAAGCATATCGATGAGACGATAGTTCCCTATCCGTATGCAATGGAATTTGTAAAGTGTTTCAAGAACAGAGGCTATCAGGTGTACATTCTGTCCAATTATTCGCGCTATACGTATCATAAGACGCAGGAGGCGCTGAAAGTTACAGAGCTGGCAGACGGGAGAATCTTTTCCTTTCAGGTCGGATGCATCAAGCCGGAAGCCCGGATTTATCAGCTCCTGCTGGAACGCTACCACCTTGTGCCGGAGGAGTGCCTTTTTATGGATGACAGTCCGGTCAATATCAAGGCCGCAGACGCATTGGGGATACAGACACTGCTGTTTTCCGATTACGATCAGGTACAGAAGCAATTAAAGAAAATGGGAATATAAAAGAAGGTGACTGCCGGAGGCAAACGGTAGTCACTTTCTTTTTGTTTTACGAAAACTCCTTGCTTTGCCATCCGTTCAGGCGCATGGAAAATACCGATATCTGCGGGGATATAAACGCAACTTATGGGGCAATTGGTTGGACACATAAAAATCACATTTCTGTCTTCTTTTCAACACAATTTGGAAATAAGCTATTTAATGGTAGTGTGATGCAGTGCGGAAGAAAGAACTGCAAAAACATAGTTTAAAGGAGGACGAATCGTGATTGAGATCAATCATTTGGTGAAAAAGTATGGAGAGTATGTAGCCGTTGATGATTTGTGTCTGAACATAGAATCAGGAAAGATCTATGGTTTTTTAGGGCCAAATGGAGCCGGCAAATCAACCACCATGAACATGATCACCGGATACCTGGGGGCCACCAGCGGGGAAGTGAAAATTAATGGATTTGATATTTTTGCACAGCCGGAGGAGGCGAAAAAATGTATTGGCTATCTGCCGGAACTTCCACCTGTATATATGGATATGACCGTACAGGAATATATGAATTTCGCAGCAGAATTAAAAAAGATTGAAAAAGACAAACGAAAAACATACGTACAGGATGTCATGGAGCTGACAAAGATTACGGAGATGAAGAATCGTCTCATCAAGAATCTTTCCAAAGGCTACCGGCAGAGAGTGGGTCTGGCACAGGCAGTGCTCGGCTATCCGGAGGTGATTATACTGGATGAGCCTACCGTTGGACTCGATCCGAAGCAGATTATCGAGATGCGTGAGCTGATCAAGAGTCTCGGGCAAAAACATACGGTCATCTTAAGTTCCCATATTCTTTCTGAAATCAGTGCAGTCTGTGATCATGTATTTATTATTTCCAAAGGGAAGCTCGTTGCATCTGATTCCACCGAGAATCTGACCAATCTGATGTCCGGCGGACAGGAGCTGGAGATCACGGTCAGAGGAGCAAAGGAAGAAGTTGAAAAACAGTTTGTCGGGCTGCAGGAAATCGAGAGCAAAGAAGTCATGCTTGGCGTAGAAGCAGGAACCTCCATTGTAAAGATGCGTGCGGCAAAGAACGCGGATATCCGGGAGAAAGTCTTTTATCTATGCGCAGAAGCAAAGACACCGATTCTTGATATGAAGTCCGGAGGAAAGACCTTAGAGGACATCTTCCTTGAACTGACGTCGCAGAAAGACAAGACAGCGATAGAGAAAATCAAAGAGGAGGGAAAAGCCTGATGTCAGCAATATTTAAAAGAGAGTTCAAAGCATATTTCCAGACCGTGATCGGCTGGTTATTTATTGCAGCAACATTATGTATTTTTGGATTGTATTTTTATGTATATAACCTTGTATATGGCTATACATCGATTTCCAATACATTATCCTCCATATCATTTATATTTTTGATTACCGTTCCGGTCCTGACAATGCGTATTCTGGCAGAGGAACGGAAGAATAAGACCGATCAGATGATTCTGACAGCACCGGTTTCCGTTGGAAAAGTGGTAACAGCCAAGTTTCTTGCCATGGGTGCCGTATACAGTGTCTGTGTTGCTGTCATTTCGGTTACACCATTGATACTTTCCGCTTTTGGAACGGTTTCTTTTGCGGAAAACTATGTCGGAATCCTGGGATTCTGGCTCTATGGACTCAGCTGTATTGCAATTGGTATGTTTATTTCTTCCTTAACGGAGAGCCAGGTAATTGCTGCCGTTCTGACGTTTGCAATGCTGTTTGTGGGATACATGATGGGAAGTATCTGCAGTCTGATATCTTCCAGCGGAAATGTGATAACAAAAATTTTGGGTTGTTATGACCTTACTTCCGGACTTGACAATTTCTTTTCCGGAATGCTCGATGCCGGGGGAATTATTTATTATCTGACCCTGATTCTTTTATTCCTGTTTCTGACTGTTCAGTCTATTCAGAAGAGACGTTGGAGCATGAACTCGAAAAAAATCGGACTCGGCGTATTCAACACTGGTATGATTGCATTCGGAATTGCACTTGCAGTTATCATTAACCTTGTTGTCGGAACACTTCCTTCGACCTTGACTCAGGTGGATGTCACTGCCGGAAATATGTATTCGCTGACAGATGATACAAAAGATATGCTGTCAAAGCTGGATGACGATGTAACGATTTATGTGCTTGCTGCGGAATCTTCGGCAGATGATACAGTGGCAAAAACACTGAGCAGATACGAGGATGAAAGTTCCCATATTAAGGTGGTATACAAAGACCCTACAAAATATCCGAATTTTTATCAGACCTATACCGATGACACATCAATTACCCAAAACAGTCTGATTGTCGTAAGTGATAAGCGCAATAAAGTAGTAAACTACAGTAACATGTATGAGGGTTCTTACGATTCTTCCTATAATTATACGACGACAGGATACGATGGAGAGGGACAGCTCACAAGCGCCATCCAGTATGTGACGTCAGATGATATGCCGGTGATCTATGAGATTGAGGGTCACAATGAGACCGCAATGTCAGGTGATTTTTCAGAGGTGATTACAAAAGCCAACATCACGCTGCAGTCCATCAACCTGCTGAAATATGATGAGATTCCGGAGGATGCAGAGGCAATCATTATCAATGGACCGACATCGGATTTCTCTGCAGATGACGCAGCAAAAGTGATTTCCTATCTGCAGGGCGGCGGAAAAGCATTTATTTCAACCACATATACTACGGAAAAACTGACGAATTTCTTATCCATTTTATCGGAATACGGCGTGACAGTTGCAGATGGTATCGTTGTGGAGGGAGACACGGATCATTATTACCAGCAGCCATATTATCTGCTTCCAAATATTGAATCCGCTACTCTGACCTCCTCTGCTTCCTCCAGCTATGTATTTGCACCGAGTGCACAGGGTATGACCTATCCGGAGGATACCGCTTCGACAGAGAGTACGGAGAGCGTTTCGGATACGGAGAGCAGCGATTCCGGAATTACCTATACACCGCTTCTTACGACTTCTGATAAGGCTTATTCCAAAGTGGATGTGGCGAATATGACGACGTTTGACAAGGAAGACGGTGATATCGAAGGACCATTTACACTTGGTCTGGACGTAACGAAAACCGTGGATGATGATAAAACCACAGATCTGATTATATATTCCTGTGCGGGTATTTTTGATGACAGTGCGGATCAGGTGGTATCCGGCAACAACAGTGCACTGTTTTCCGATGCGATTACAGGACTTGTAGATAATTCCGGTGACAGTACGACTGTTATTCCGGTGAAAGAATACAGTACGGATACACTTACCGTATCCGCAACCGTAACAAGAGTAGGAGCGGTACTTGGTATCGCAGTGATTCCGGTAGGTTTGATTGTTGCCGGCATTGTAATCTGGGTTAGAAGGAGAAAGAGATAATGCAGAGACAGAAAAAACAGTTTATCGTAATTATGATTCTGCTGGTTGTCTGCGCTGCTGCCTATATTGGACTTCGTGTCTATAACGACAGGCAGGACAAAAAGGAAGAGGCTGAGGCCGAAGCAGCCAAAATTACAGTGACCGATTTAAAGAGTGATGATATTACTGCCTTTTCTTACATTTATCAGGATCAGACGCTAAGTTTCGCAAAGGAGGACGGTACCTGGTACTATGAAGGAGATAAGAGTGTATCGATTGATCAGGATCAGATATCAGCCATGCTTTCAGCTGTGACTGCGATTGAGGCAACGGACAGTGTCAAAGATTATGACAGCCTTTCCGATTATGGCCTCGATGAGCCGGTCAATGTAATTACCCTCACGACTGCAGACGGTACGACGACCTTAAATATCGGAGATGAAAATACGATGTTGAGTGATTACTATCTGACGAAAGAGGGAGACGACACGGTTTATCTTGTGGAGTCGAGTGTAAAGACGACATTTGATAAGAGCGTGGAAGACCTGACGGCGGTAGCGTCAACAGAAACAGAAGCAAGTCTGTCGGAAGTATCCGAAGGTACAACGGAATAGGCGGAATTATTCTATGACAGAAAAAGGAGCTGTTAATCCAAGGCTGATTGTTCAGCCGCGGGGCAACAGCTCCTTTTTGTCTTTTGCAGCAGCAAGTAAGTTTTAGCCGAAAGGCAGTTACGAAGAGGAAGAATCCTTGGAAGGACGCTCCGAGTGCTTTGGCGTATCGTCCTGCTGAGAGTAGTGATTTTTCAGCAGGCGGTACACCATGGAATAGGCCCAGATCAGTACCGGTACCACAACGGTGGCAAAAATGGAAGCTTTAAACAGATTCATGGCATCACTGCTTCCAATTATGGCAAAGACCAGAGTGGAGAGATAGAGACCGACCAGAAGAACGATGCCGAGGACTGCCAGTATTTGTTTTACTTTTTTCATGTAAATTCCCTCAATTCTACATTTTTTTCTATTTTATTATAATATAACGTAAGTAACAAGTATTTCAACCTTTTACACAAAAAAGGGAGCAATTCCTTGTGAAAAAGGGATAAGAATCGAGGCGAGTGGAAATAAAATACAAATAGCATTCTTTTTATGCTACAATAAAAAAGAATTTGCAGGATGGGGGCAGACATGGAAAAATTGCAGCAGTTTGGAGATGCCATGACGTCAATCGGAATCTGCGTGATTCGTGGGGATGACGGCACATTGCTTTATTTGAATAAAAAAATAGCTCAGATGCAGCCCGACTTACGTCTGGGGGAGAAATGCAGCAGAGTATTTCCGGAGCTGTATGACGCTTTTCCGGCAGGGCTGACACATTGTCAGAAAGACAGCCCAAGAATCCGGTACATGGAAGCGTGGATGGGGTATGTACAGATCACGGCTGATGCGTATATGTGGGAAGAGACAATACCTGCATATGTGATAAATGTCTTACCGCAGATACAGACGGAAGAGCTCAGAGAGGCGGAACGCTATAACCGGATGATGGAAAAGGCGGCTATGGTCATGAGTGAGGTGGTTGCGTACGGGAATTTTACGCAGGGCACTTATACACAGTACGAAGAATTGGATAAGAATACGCTCCATAGAGGTCTCACGTCAGACCTGTATGAGAACTATGAAAAATTTTCAGAATTGCTTCATCCGGATGAACGATTGGAATTCCGGCAGAATTTTTCCGTGGAGCGTCTGCGCGAACAGATCAAAAATGGAGAAAAAGAAATCTACGGAGAATTTCGGGAACAGCAGGACGGCAGGTACCATTGGGTTTCCCTGCGCTGTATTCCGATTGAGAATCCTTTTGATGCGGACGAGCTCTGCGTATTTATTATTCGTGATATCAACAAGCGCAAACAGATGGAACGGCAGCTTGCGATACAGTTGAATGCGACTTATCAGTCGATACCGGGCGGAGTTGCGATCATACAGATGGATGAGCGCATGAGCATTATCAATGCGAGCCAGAGTTTTTACGATATGATGGGCAAGGCCACGGGGAATTACGAGAACGGATATCTGGAACACATCGTTTACGAGGACCGGATGAATGTGCGGCGGAAAGTCGGTATCATGGCCCGGGTAGGTGCTCCGTTTGATATTCTGTATCGGGAGGAAGATACCCACCAGCAGATCCGCTGGGTACAGGCCAGAGGAACGAAAATCAGTGATGAGGATGGTTATCCGATTTATCTGGTGATCCGAATGGATGTTACGGAATTGAAGGATGCACAACAGCAGCTGATCGAAGAACAGCGGCAGTACCGCAATTATACTGAGGGGATCATCGATACCCTGAGTAATCTGGTTGAATTCCGTGACCTGGATTCCGGGGAGCATATCAAACGGACGAAGACGCTTACGAAGATTCTGCTGAAGAAAGTCAGAGAAAAAAAAGCCGGAATCAGTCTGTCCGATGAATCAATTGATAAGATTTCAAATGCGGCTGCGCTGCATGATGTCGGCAAAATCGTGATATCCGATACGATTTTAAATAAGCCTGGCCGGTTGACCAGGGAAGAATTCGAAGAGATGAAAAAGCATACGGTAAAGGGCTATGAAATACTAAAAACACTGAATCTGTCTCAGGATGAAGAGCAGAGGAGGTATAGCCTGGATATCAGCAGGTATCACCATGAACGCTGGGACGGGAATGGATATCCGGATCATCTAAAAGGTGAGGAGATTCCAATCTGGAGTCAGGTGGTCAGTGTGGTGGATGTATATGATGCGCTGGTCAGTCCGCGTGTCTATAAAAGCGCATACTCACATGAAAAAGCGCTGGAAATGATTCTCAATGGAGAATGTGGTTGCTTTAATCCGGATTTGCTCGACTGCCTGAAAGAAAGTGTGGAACTTTTGGAGAAAGAGTACAGTAAAATAGCATAAAACAAAAAATGTTTGGAAAAAACGACAAAATATGATATAATATGAGCGAATAATTGTTAAAGGATGGTATTAGAAATGGCATTATTAGAAGACTGGCAGAAAGTTGCCTACAATCAGGAAGCAGACAAGGGAAAACTGCAGAAATTCTGGCAGAGATATTTTCTTCTGGAAAAAGGTGTATATGAGCAGTTGTTGACAGATCCGGATGAAAAAGTAGAAGGAACCGTTCAGGAACTGGCTGAAAAATATAATTTGAGTATGATGGATATGACCGGATTCTTAGACGGTATCAATGACAGTCTTGTAGAGCCGAATCCGATTGATACGATGGAGGAAGATACCAGAGTCAGCCTTGCATTTGACAAGGAAAAGCTGTATATGAATATGGTGGACGCCAAAGCGGACTGGTTATATGAACTTCCGCAGTGGGACAAGATCTTTGATGCGGAAACCAAGAGAAGACTGTATTTGGAGCAGAAAAAGTCAGGTACTGTCATCAGCGGCAAGAAAATCGGCAGAAATGATCCGTGTCCGTGCGGCAGTGGCAAGAAGTACAAAAAGTGCTGTGGAAAATAAATTGGTACTTTACAAAGCAAAAAAAAGAGACTACAATAATAGGTAATCCATTTATAGTAAGAACACGTTGATGAGAAGAGTAGAATATCGGAAGCGGCAGAGAGAGATGCCTTGGCTGGAAGCATCTTGGTGAAAGATATTTGAAAACTACCTCAGAGTGACCCTAATCCGGTCCGGTGATTCCGTTATCATCAGAATGAGAGATCTGACTGTATACAGAGAGGTTGCAGGAAGATAATTCAGGGTGGAACCGCGAATAGAGAATCGTCCCTGGTGTGAAGCAATTCACACCAGGGATTTTTTTATTCTAACAGGAAAGACTTTGTAACACTAACATGTAAAAGTGATGATTTTCCGATAGAATAAAATTTGGATGCGCAGATTCGCGCGGAACAAAAGCTGTACGCTCGAGCAGTAGAATGCGGAAGTGTAGAAGTACACTTTTGTTCCATGACAGTAAGGATTTTCAATCCGAGATGATTATTCTTTCATTTGGGAAATAAGAAACAAGAAAAGGAGAATAAAATGAAAATCACATTAAAAGACGGCTCTTTCAAAGAGTATCCGGAAGCAAAAACAGTTTATGAAATCGCAGCCGATATCAGTGAGGGACTTGCGCGAGTGGCATGTGCGGGCGAATTAAACGGCGAGGTCGTGGATCTTCGTACCGTAGTTGACAGCGACTGCAGTCTGAATATATTGACCGCAAACGATAAAGAGGGACTGGCAGCCCTTCGCCACACCACTTCACATGTGTTGGCGGAAGCCGTAAAACGGCTGTATCCGAATGCAAAATGTACCATTGGACCTTCGATTGAGAATGGTTTTTACTATGATTTTGATTGTGAACCGTTTTCCCGCGAGGATTTGGATAAATTAGAGGCCGAGATGAAGAAAATCATCAAAGAGGGCCATTCTCTGGAGCGATTTACACTTTCAAGGGAAGAAGCAATTAAATTTATGGAAGACCGGAATGAGCCATACAAAGTGGAATTGATACAGGATCTCCCGGTGGATGCGGAAATCTCTTTTTACAGTCAGGGAGAGGGATTCACAGATTTGTGCGCAGGTCCGCATCTGATGAGTACAAAAAATATTAAGGCATTTAAGCTGATTTCCTCCTCCGGTGCCTATTGGAGAGGCAATGAGAACAACGCGATGCTCCAGCGAATCTATGGAACCGCATTTGCCAAAAAAGATGAACTGAATGCTTATCTGGAGCATCTGGAAGATATGAAAAAGCGTGATCACAATAAGCTTGGCCGTGAGATGGAATTATTTACAACGGTTGATGTCGTTGGACAGGGCCTTCCGCTGATGCTTCCGCGGGGAACGAAGATGATCATGAAACTTCAGAGATGGATCGAAGATCTCGAAGATAATGAGTGGGGGTATGTCCGCACCAGAACGCCTCTGATGGCAAAAAGTGATCTGTATAAGATTTCCGGTCACTGGGATCATTACAAGGAAGGAATGTTCGTACTGGGGGATGAAGAGACGGATAAAGAAGTCATGGCACTGCGTCCGATGACCTGCCCATTCCAGTATTATGTCTATAAGAACACCCAAAAATCCTACCGCGATCTTCCTTACCGAATGAGCGAGACATCTACACTGTTTCGAAATGAAGATTCCGGAGAGATGCACGGTCTGACCCGTGTCCGTCAGTTTACGATTTCAGAGGGACACCTGGTCATTCGTCCGGATCAGACGGAGAAGGAGTTGAAAGACTGTTTTGACCTTTCTTATCATGTCCTGAAAACACTTGGTCTGGAAAAAGATGTGACATTCCGCCTGTCCAAATGGGATCCGGAAAATAAGAAGAAGTATCTGGGGGATGAAACATACTGGGAGACAACACAGGCCGTTCTCCGGGATATCCTGATTGAAAAAAATGTAACATTTGAAGAAGCAGATGGTGAGGCTGCATTTTATGGACCTAAGATTGACATTCAGGCGAAAAATGTATATGGCAAAGAGGATACCATGGTAACCATACAGCTCGATTGCGCGATTGCAGAGAATTTTGATATGTATTATATTGACCAGAACGGAGAAAAAATACGTCCGTATATTATACACAGGACATCTCTGGGATGCTACGAACGTACGCTGGCATGGCTGATTGAAAAATATGCGGGTAAGTTCCCAACCTGGCTATGTTCGGAGCAGGTTCGCGTGTTGCCGATTTCTGAAAAATATGAAGCTTATGCAGAAAAAGTACTGGCAGAGCTGAAGAAAAACGGAATTGATGCGACGCTAGATAACCGTTCCGAAAAAATCGGTTTCAAGATTCGGGAAACAAGACTGGCTAAGGTTCCATATATGCTTGTTGTCGGACAAAAAGAAGAAGAGGAAGGAACCGTATCCGTAAGAAGCCGTTATGCGGGAGATGAGGGCAGCCAGACACTGGAGGCATTTACAGATGCAATCTGTAAGGAAATCCGTACGAAGGAAATCCGTGTGGAAGAAGTATCCGAAGAGAGTAAATAATTTTAAATAAATATGATGTGATGAAACAGAACAGGATCTGCTGTCCGAAAAATGACAGCTTCTGTTCTGTTTTTATTTTAAAATTGGAAAAGTTTTGTACCTGAAACGAAACCGAGAAACATCATAAAAAAAAATCTCAAGGACATACTAACACTGTAATAAAACAGAAAGGAGAATTACAGATGACACAATTGGATTGTTCTGTGGTAAATTGTCGTTATAATGAAGACTCTTGTTGTTGCAGAAGTGGGATTACGGTTGGAGGATCAAGTGCAACTGCCAGCAATGAAACCTGCTGTGGAAGTTTTGCTGAAAAAACTTCCAGTACAGCAAGCAACAGCGTTGGAGAGCCGGAAAAACCAACTGAAGTAAGTTGTGAGGCAAAAAAATGTGTATACAATGAGGATTGCGAATGTACGGCATCCGGTATTGGAGTAGCGGGAAGCAATGCCTGTTGCTGCGGAGAGACGGAGTGCGGCACGTTTCGTTGCAGTTAGATCTGCTCTGTATGGAAAAAATAGGAAAGTTCGTGTAACTTTCCTATTTTACATAAGTTTTACTTATAAATTTGTTGAAAGGAAGTATAATGGAGGAAGATATGATGTATGGGCATATGAGCATGTACGGAGGTACGCAAATGAGAAAAAAATCACATGTTTCTCTGGCAAAGTATATTGTCAGAAGCACTTCGGACACAGATTTAAAGAAGCACAGATTCTCCTTTTATCTGGGCAGCATCCTGCCCGATTTAAAGCCTTCGTTTCTGTATCGGAGGCACGAAATTACGGGTACGTTCCAGGATGTAAAGATCGCGATTGACCAACTGGTCAACGGGAAGAAAGACAGACCGGCAAAAAATAAGCAGCGCTACTATCTAAACCTTGGGCAGATCACCCATTATGTAGCTGATTATTTTACATTTCCTCATAATCGGAATTATCCGGGCGGATTCCGGGATCACTGTGCCTATGAAAAAAAATTAAAAAGGAATCTGCGGAGCTTCTTAAAGACAAAAGAAGTGGGGAAACTGCATACCGGAAAAGTGGAGTTTCATACACCGGAGGCACTGTATGAATTTATTGAGAAACAGCACGAGAATTATCTGCAACAAAAAATAAATGTAGAAGAGGATATTCATCATATTGTTGCGGTCAATCATCGGATGGTGGAGGGAATTACAGATCTGTTTCACAGGTCAAAAGATCGTCAAAAACTCAAAAAATCCTAAATACAGAGAATAAAAAATGTGGAATTCTTTGAATGAAAGAAAAAGCTTTGGAGAAAAAAGCCGTTTTTTTTCTAAAATGATAGATTTGTCGGATTTTGCGATTCCCATAAAATGAGCAATCGCGGGACTTTTGTGTCGAACAATGGCGAATTATAGGGGAACAATTTGTTTGATTTTTGGGGAAAATGAGATTAGAATGATTATATTACAAAAGAGAGAGAACAGATAATAATGTGGATTGACAAGAGCATAGGAGAAACATATGAAAAGTAGAGAGGAACTGCAGCAGGAAATTGAGGATGCGAGAGCAGAGCTGAACCGTGCGCTTGAGAAAGGTGAAAGTATCAGTAATTTTTATGAGAAGAGTGTATACCTGGACCAATTGATTGAAGAGTACATTGATTTATGCGAACGGGAAGAAAGCTTTGTGTAGAAAACTGAATATTTGAAGCGGAGCGTGTGGAAAGTAAAGTGCCAGTGAAAACTGGCACTTTATTTTTTTGCGTGAAAAACCGGATATTGGTATTGATTTTTTAAAAGAAGTGGGGTAATATTTACTTACAAGTGGAGGAAAGTGGTAGAGAATGGTATAAAGTGGTGGATAAGTTGATAACTTTGTGGAAAAGCACATGATTTTCAGCAAAATCATTTATCACCGGATGGAAGGTGTTAACAATGTTCATGGGAGAATACAACCACACAGTGGATATAAAGGGCAGGCTGATAGTTCCCTCCAAGTTCAGAGAGCAGTTGGGCGATGAATTTGTTGTGACCAAGGGACTGGATGGATGCTTGTTTGTATATCCGAATGAAGAGTGGCAGAACATTGAAGAGAAATTCCGTAACGTACCGCTTACAACCAAAGACGCCAGAAAATTCTCCAGATTCTTCTTCGCAGGAGCAGCAACCTGTGAGGTGGACAAGCAGGGAAGAATTCTGATTCCGACTGTTTTGCGTGAATTCGCAGATTTACAGAAAGACGTTGTATCGGTCGGTGTATTGAACCGTATTGAAATATGGAGCAAAGACAGGTGGCTGGATACCAATACCTATGATGATATGGATGAAGTTGCAGAACATATGGCAGAGCTTGGCCTGAGTATATAAGGAGCGCACATGGAATTTAAACACAGATCCGTTTTACTGGAAGAGACAATTGAAAATCTGAATATGAAACCGGATGGAATCTATGTGGACGGCACATTGGGCGGCGCAGGACATTCCGGCGAGATTGCAAAAAGACTTACGACCGGAAGACTGATCGGAATCGATCAGGATGAGGATGCAATTGCAGCCGCAACAGAGCGGCTGGCTGAATATGCGGACAGGGTCACGATTGTCCGCAGCAATTATTCTAATATGAGAGAAGAACTTGGAAAACTTGGAATTGAAAAAGTGGATGGAATTCTGCTCGACTTGGGCGTGTCTTCCTTTCAGCTGGATACACCGGAACGCGGTTTTACCTACCGGGAAGCAGACGCACCTTTGGATATGAGAATGGATCAGAGACAGTCGCTGACGGCACAGGAAATCGTGAATGAATACAGCGAAGCAGATCTTTACCGGATGATCCGGGACTTTGGAGAGGACAGATTTGCAAAGAATATCGCAAAGCACATCGTCAATGCAAGAAAAGAAAAACAGATAAAGACAACAGGAGAACTGACGGATATCATCCGCGCATCGATACCGATGAAACTGCAGATGGCAGGCGGACATCCGGCAAAACGTACGTTTCAGGCAATTCGCATTGAATTGAACCGGGAACTGGAAGTATTACAGGATACCCTGGATGATATGGTGGACATGCTGAATCCGGAGGGAAGAATCTGTATCATCACATTTCATTCCCTGGAAGATCGCATTGTAAAGACCATTTTTCGGAAAAATGAAAATCCATGCACCTGCCCGAGTGATTTCCCTATTTGCGTCTGCGGAAAGGTATCCAAGGGAAAGGTGATTACCAGAAAGCCGATTTTACCGTCGGAAATTGAACAGGAAGAGAACAGTCGTTCAAAAAGCGCAAAATTACGTGTTTTTGAAAGAAGATAGATGAGTTGGAAAAATGAAAACGTAGATCCGCCCGGGAGGCAAAGGTTGACAGGGAAGTAAGGGAGAGAAGCAAATGGCAGCAGGAAAGAGAGAATCAAAAACCTCGTATACGTATATAGACGGCAATACCGTAAGAAAGCTGGAAGCAGCGCCGGATTACCGAAGACAGCAGGAAGAGAAGAGAAGACAGGAAATACAGCGCAGGAATAAGCAGGTTGCCAGAAGAAACCGTGAAAAAGCAATGCAGATGAGTCGCGGATATGTGGCATTTCTTTCGGTCGCTGCGATCGTGACGGCACTGGTTTCTGCGGCTTATATTCAGTTGCAGTCAGATGTGACAAGCCGGATGAAGAACATATCTTCACTGGAGAGTCAGGTGGCCGATTTAAAGGCAGACAATGACGCAACCTTAAAAAGAATCGATACATCGGTCAATCTGAACACCGTGAAAGATGTGGCGATGAATCAGCTCGGCATGGTATATGCGGGAAAAGACCAGATTATCTATTACAGTGTGGATGATGATGACTATATGAACCAGTACAGCGATATACCGACAAGGTAAATGCTTTTTGACATGAAGCAGGTGAAAGCGTGAAAAAAAGAAGGCGAAAAATAAGGATACCAAAAAAATTTACCAGAAAGATGCAAAAAAAGCTTCTGGTGGCGTTCGGGATGATCGCGCTGCTTCTGGTAGGGCTGATTGGCAGACTTATGTATATTGAATATACCAGTGGAGAAAAATACGAAAAAAAGGTGCTGTCCCAGCAGGAATATGACAGTGTTACGATTCCATTCCAGCGAGGAAATATCACGGACAGCAAGGGGACAATCCTTGCAACCAGTGTGGATGTCTATAACGTAATATTGGACTGTAAGGTGTTAAACAGTGATAAGGATGATGTTGAACCGACTATCGCTGCACTGATGAAGTGTTTCTCGGATGCGATTGATGAAAGCAAGGTCCGGGATCTGATCACCAATAAACCGGACAGCCAGTATAATATTCTGGCAAAAAAGCTATCTTATGACCAGATTCAGAGTTTTGTGGAGCTGCAGAATGATACCAAGAATAACCCGAATATCAACGGGATCTGGTTTGAAAAAGAATATACGCGACAGTATCCCTATAATTCGCTGGCAAGTGCCGTAATCGGATTTACCACAAGCGGTAATGTCGGCATGAATGGTGTCGAAAATTATTACAACAGCACGCTGAATGGCGTAAACGGTCGGGAATATGGATATCTGAATTCCGACAATGATTTTGAAAAAACGGTAAAAGAAGCAACAAACGGTGATAATGTCGTACTGACACTGGATGCAAACATTCAGACCATCGTAGAAAATAAAATCAGCGATTATATTACACAGAATACAAACGTTGCCAGAGATGGTGCGGGAGCAAAGCATGTCGGTGCAATTGTCATGAATCCCAATAACGGTGAAATACTGGCAATGGCAAATTACCCGAATTACGATCTGAGTAATCCATGGGATATCTCTGCTTACTATACAGAAGATGAGATAGCAGCCATGGATGATGACGCAAAACTGGATGCGTTGAATCAATTATGGACTAATTTCTGCATTACCTACACATATGAACCCGGCTCTACCGTGAAGCCATTTACGGTAGCAGCCGGTCTGGAAACCGGGACCTTAAAAGGCGATGAAACTTATTACTGTGACGGTTCGGAGACGATTTCCGGACATGTGATCCACTGTGTCAATACAAGCGGTCACGGACTTGAAACCATACAGCAGGCGATTATGAATTCCTGCAATGATGCACTGATGCAGATGTCCTATGTGATTGGACCGGAAAACTTTGCCAAGTACCAGAAGATCTTCGGATTCGGATATAAGACCAATATCGATCTGCCGGGAGAAGCAAGAACAGACAGTCTGATCTATACAGAGGACCAGCTGTCGACCATCAATCTTGCGACAAATGCGTTTGGGCAGAATTTTAATACAACGATGATACAGGTGGCGAGCGCATTCTCCTCCATTGTCAACGGAGGCTCTTATTACCAGCCGCACGTGGTAAAAAAAATCACGGATGAGGATGGCAATACAATAGAGGAAATGAATGGAACTCTGCTGAAAAAGACAATTTCCAAGGAAACGAGTGATACATTAAAACAGTATCTGTATGCCACGGTAAGTGAAGATGGTACGGGAAAGTATGCAAAAGTGGACGGTTATTCCATGGGCGGAAAAACAGGTACAGCACAGAAGCTTCCGCGTGGGCAGGGTAATTATCTGGTGTCCTTTGTCGGATATGCACCGCAGGATAATCCGCAGGTTGTCATCTATGTGGTAGTGGATGAGCCGAATGCAGCCGATGAGGCGCACAGCCAGTTTGCACAGGAGATTGTAAAGCAGATTCTGACAGAAGTGCTTCCCTATATGAATATCTACCCGGATGAGGAAGTGACCGGAACGGATACAGGAGATACACCGGCAGCCGATACCGTGACAGACGGGACGACGGATGTTCCGGAAAGCCTTCCTGCGACCACACAGGAAGCAAATGAAGAAAATGCGAAAGAAAGTGCCATTGATGCACCGGTGACGAATCCGGATGCCGAATAACAAATAAATGAAAGAATCAAAACATAACCTCATAAAAGTCGTAATAGATTATAGCAACGGCTTTTGTGAGGTTTTGTTTATGTATCGGAATAAGACACCGAATCGTAAGAAAATCATGGTAATATTTACGGCAGTATTTTTGGTCGTACTATTTCTGATCGGACGACTGGTATTTCTGATGATTTTCTGTTCAGAGTACTATGGACAAAAAGCGGAAGATCTCCATGAGAGAGGACGGGATATCAAGGCTGCACGAGGAAATATTTACGATGCAAACGGTGTACTGCTGGCTTCGAACAAAACAGTATGTACCGTTTCCGTGATATACAATCAGATAGAAGATCCGGAAAAGGTGATTTCGGTCTTGACAAAAGAGCTTGGCATGTCAGAAGATGCTGTCCGTAAAAAGGTGGAAAAGGTGAGCTCCATTGAGCGGATAAAGACGAATGTTGATAAAGCAACCGGAGATGCGATACGGGAGTATGCACTCGGAGGAGTAAAGGTAGATGAAGATTATAAGCGGTATTATCCGTATGATTCCCTGGCTTCCAAAGTGCTTGGATTTACGGGCGGCGATAATCAGGGTATTATCGGTCTCGAGGTCGTCTATGATAAATATCTTCAGGGAACGAACGGAAAAATTCTGACATTGACAGATGCAAGAGGTGTAGAAATAGAGAATGCGGGAGAAACCCGTTTAGAGCCGGTAGACGGAGATGATCTGTATATCAGCCTGGATTATAATATTCAGATGTATGCACAGCAGGCGGCAGAAAAAGTCATGGAGGAGAAACAGGCAGACAGTGTCAGCCTGATTGTCATGAATCCACAGAATGGAGAAATCATGGCAATGGTAAATGTGCCTGAATTTAACCTGAACGATCCGTATGAATTGAATTATGATCTGCAAGGAGAAGTCAGTGACGAGGAAAAACAGAATCTGTTGAATCAGATGTGGAGGAATCAGAGTATTAATGATACGTATGAACCGGGTTCCACTTTTAAAATTGTAACAACCAGTGCCGCATTCGAGGAAGGTGTGGTAAGTCTTGACGATACCTTTTACTGCCCGGGCTATAAAATTGTAGAAGACCGTCGGATACGGTGTCACAAGACGACGGGACATGGAAGTGAGACTTTTACGGAAGGCATTATGAATTCCTGTAAACAGGAAAGAAACAAAATGATGTCAATGCAAGGTATATTCCGAAGTTTGTCCGGCATAGCATGAAATAAGAAAAAGAAAAGCCGTGGTGAAAATCGGATGTATGATAAGGAAAAAACGGCGAAAGAAAAAAATACCTCAGAGGTGGAAAAACAGATGATCCTATTCGTTTCAGAGGATTTGTTGGAACGAGGTCTGATCAGTGATGCAGAGATGCAGAAAGTAAGGCGGATTCTGTACCGGTAAATAGCAGGGCGCTGCATAGCAGCGCTTTTTGTGTGGGAAGGGGGTTACATACAATGATTCGTGCTGCAATCTATAATCGCTGCAGTACCGATATGGAGGCGCAGGTGTCTGCGCTGGAAACGCAGGTTGCAGAGAGCAGGGAGATTGTACAGAACATGGGATGGGAACTGGTTCAACAGTATATTGAATCGGAGTCGGCCACGACCGGGAACAGGCCGCTTTACCGGAGAATGCTCAATGATATTTCAGAGCACCGGTTTGATGTGCTGGTTGTCAAAAGCATTGACCGTATCAACCGGAATGTCAGAGACTTTTATTTTCTGCTGGACTGCCTGATGCAGAATCAGGTGAAGCTGTATCTGTATCTGGAAGGAAAATATTATGAGTCGGATGACAGCCTGATTACCGGCATCAAGGCAATTCTGGCAGAGGACTTTTCCAGAGAGCTGTCCAGAAAAATCCGTAATTCCCATGAACGCAGGCAGAAACTTCAGACCGGTTTCAATATCACCCGGGCGATGTTCGGATGGGACAGAGCGGGAAAAGACCGATTTGAATTAAATCCAAAAGAGGCGGAGTATTACAGACAGGGATTTGATTTGGCAAGAGAGGGATACGGATACCGCAGCATAGCCAGAATCATGTTTGAAAGAGGGGCGCGTACAAAAGAGGGAAGAGCGCTGACGGAGGTCCAGTGGCGGAATATGCTGCGCACCCCCAGGGCACACGGTGAGGTGATTTTACGCCGCAAGCGGTATGATTTCGAAAGAAAAAGAAGTGAACAATTGCCCGAAGATGAGTGGATTCACATCAAGAATGCGCTTGCTCCGATCCTCAGTGAAAAAGAACATGTAGAGATTCTTGCCATTTTGGATCTAAGGGCTAACAATGCTGACAGCAGCTTTTCGTACCGGCGGGGCACAGGGGAAAGGGGGATGGGAATCTTTTCGGGTAAATTGGAGTGCACCTGCTGCGGAAAGCATTATTATCGTGTGACAGAACCTTCTGCCGCGGGAAAAGAAACAAACTGGAAATGTGCGTCATACATTAATTATGGAAAGAAAAATCACAGTGAGGCAGGATGCAGCAACATCATTCTGCGGGAAACAGTCTTGAAAGAACTCATCTGGGACCACTGCCGGGAGCTGTTTGATACTTCTTTTCCCGATGAAAGCAGCCTGGCAGCCGCAACGCTGGATGTACTTCGCAAAGTCTTTGTACAGGAGGATATTCCGGAACAGATAAGGCAATATCGGCTGATGCTGGAAAAGCTGCTGCAGCGCAAAGAACGCCTGCTCGTAAAGTTTATCGATGCGGCGCTTGAAGATGAGGAGTTCCGAATTGCTAATCAAAGGATGACAGGTGAAGCAGAGGTGCTGCGATCCGGTATCGCAGAACTGGAAGCACAGCAGAAAGAGCAGACCTCCTGTGAGAACAGATTAAACGATATCCGGAGAATTCTGCTGGAAGAAAAAGTTATGGAAGCGGCGAAGGCCGGCATACTGTATTCGAAAATAGAGAAAATTGAGGTACATCCGGATGGGAGGCTCCGTATTTACTTTGATAGAACCACAGCTGCCGGACTGCCTGAAACCGAATTCTGGTATCAACATACAACCCTGCCGCAGGAACGGCACAAAAAGCACAGGGAACAGATCTATGAGCTGATGCAGGAAAATCCTAAGATCAAGATTCGGGAAATTATGCAGCGGCTCGATCTTTCGGAATCTTATATCAATTTAAGAATTCGGGAACTGAAGAAGGAAAAGGGAATCCGATACAATCGGAACGGAGGGATGCATTGCTGGGAAACGGGAACCTGAAAAAGAAAATTCTTCCGGGATATTGACTTATCAAATGATAAGAATTATTATTAAGATAAATAGCTGTAGTTCTTAATTGAAGGAGGTATATGAGCTATGAACAACTATGAAAAACCAATGGTTGTCCTGATGGATGATATGGCAGAAGGTGTTTATACCGCAAGCGGAGAGACTGCACTGGATCCAAAAACGAATGCCGGCTGTGACAGTATATATTTAAAAGGTGTATGGCATAAATCAGACTATTCTGATTGGGCAAACGGCACCAATATTGACGGACGCGGATGTGAAGGATGTCCTGCTAACTGGAGTGACGGCAAATGTCATGCAGACAGTTATCAGGCTTCGGAAGACTTAAGACCTACCTGGGAAAAACAGGGTAAGCTCCCACAGGATAAGTGGAATCAATCATAATTGAATAAGGTTACTTTTGTTGTGGCGGTAATTTGGGCGTGATTTTATGAAATCGCGCCCTTTTCTTTTTTGGCATTCTGTATGTTTCCTGTAACCCGGTTTTTATTGAGCTGGGCTTAAGGCTGGGAGCTGAAAATTTTTACAAGTATTTTAAGCAGTTTGGTCTGCTTTCAAAAACAAATATTGATCTTCCGGGTGAGGCTGCCACGATTATGCATGCTGAAGAAAATATCGGGCAGGTGGAACTTGCCACCATATCTTTCGGTCAGTCTTTTCAAATTACGCCGATTCAGCTGGCGACAACCGTATCCTCGCTGGTGAACGGAGGAACGAGGATTACACCGCATTTTGGCGTGAAAGCGGTTGATGCGGACGGCAATACGGTAGAGACATTCCAATATGATACGCAGGATGGAATCGTCAGTGAACAGACTTCGGAGACTGTCCGCAGTCTTCTGGAAAAAGTCGTATCCGAAGGAACCGGTAAGAAAGCATATATTGAGGGATATTCGATCGGAGGAAAGACCGCAACTTCACAGACACTGCCGCGAAGCGAACACAAGTACATCGCATCGTTTATCGGGTTTGCACCGGCGGAAAATCCGCAGGTTCTGGCGCTTGTGGTAATCCGTAATCCGCAGGGCATCTATTATGGAGGAACGATTGCTGCTCCGGTTATAAAAAGTGTATTTGAGAATATACTGCCTTATCTTGGAATTGAAAAAACCGAAGTCACCGGCGACGGGGAGAATGGAGACGCTAATGCAGAGGACGTAGACAATGTAGATGATGCCGATCTGGATGACTGATGGGATGAAAAACTCCCTTGCGAGATAAGTAAAAATAACGTATACTGGATAAGTTAATGAAATAAGTACAAAGCGTAATAAAAATTGTACGAATGGAGGAAATTATGACATATGAAGTAGTAATACCGGTAATCATATCTTTTGCGATCAGTGCATTGCTTGGACCGGTAGTAATCCCGTTTTTGAGAAAACTGAAGGTAGGACAGACGGAAAGAAAAGAATTAGAGTCACATCAGAAGAAAATGGGTACCCCTACGATGGGCGGGGTGATGATACTTGCGAGTATTATTATTACAAGTCTGCTCTATATCAAAGACTATCCGAAAATAATACCGATTCTGTTTTTGACAGTTGCATTTGGCGTGATTGGTTTTCTGGATGATTATCTGAAGGTGGTGTTAAAGCGTTCGGATGGACTTCTGGCATCCCAGAAAATGCTGTGTCAGATTATAGTGACTGCGGTATTTGCAATTTATATGTGGAGATTTTCCGGGATATCTCTTGCTATGCTTCTTCCGTTCTCGGGTGGAAAATACTGGGATATCGGATGGCTCGCGATTCCGCTTATGTTCCTCGTGGTAATTGGAACCGTCAATGGAACGAATTTTACAGACGGTCTGGATGGTCTTGCTTCCAGTGTGACGATTATGGTAGCGACCTTCTTTTCCGTCGTTGCAGTCGGAATGAACAGCGGAGTGGAACCGATTACCTGTGCAGTGGTAGGTGCATTGACGGGATTTTTACTGTTTAATGTATATCCGGCCAGTGTGTTTATGGGAGATACGGGTTCACTTGCGCTGGGGGGCTTTGTGGCAGGAACCGCTTATATGCTTCAGATGCCTATTTTTATCCTGCTTGTAGGACTGATCTATCTTGTAGAGGTACTATCGGTTATGATTCAGGTAGCCTATTTTAAAAAGACCGGAGGGAAACGGATTTTTCGTATGGCACCGATTCATCATCATTTTGAGCTTGGTGGATGGTCGGAAACAAGAGTAGTAGCTGTATTTTCGATTATAACGGCGATTTTATGCCTGATCGCACTGCTTGGAATCTAGAAGCAGCGAGTACAGAAAAAAACAATAGAAAGAAACGAAAAGGCACTGTGTACCCTGCGGTGCAGGAGAAGAGCAAGGAGAAGAATCATGGAATTTCAAGGGAAGAAAGTGCTGGTAGTCGGTTCCGGAATCAGTGGAATGGCTGCCTGTGGATTACTGAAAGAAGAGTATGCCAAAGTAACTTTATTGGAAGGAAATAAAGATGCAAAGGAAGAAGATATCCGTCAGAAGTCAGAAGCATTTTCCGATATCCGGATTATTGTGGGAGAACTGCCGGAGGAGGAAATCGCATCACTGGACATGGCGGTTTTAAGTCCAGGCGTCCCGACCGATCTCCCGGTCATAGGCGCGATGCGTGATGCCGGAGTAACGATTCTTGGAGAAATAGAACTTGCCTATCAATTATCCAAAGGAAAGATCATTGCAATTACCGGAACGAACGGTAAGACAACAACGACAGCTCTTGTCGGTGAAATTATGAGAAGCTTTTATTCGGATGTCAAGGTAGTCGGTAATATCGGAATTCCCTATACGGGCGTTGCGCGGGAAACCGGAGAGGATACAGTGGTAGTTGCCGAAATCAGCAGCTTTCAGCTGGAGACCACACTGGAGTTTCAGCCTCAGGTCTCCGCAATCTTAAACATCACACCGGATCATTTAAACCGTCATCATACGATGGAATGCTATATCAGGGTCAAAGAGAGCATTACAAAGAACCAGACGAAAGAGCAGACCTGTGTATTGAACTATGAGGATGAGAAGCTTCGTGAATTTGGTTTTCAGCTTCCGATAAAAGTCGTATTTTTCAGCAGCAGACAGAAACTGGAAACCGGCTGCTATCTGGACGGAGAGGATATTTTTTATGCAGCGGACGGACATTGCGAAAAAGTTGTAAATGTCAATGAACTGAATCTGCTTGGAAAGCATAATTATGAAAATGTAATGGCAGCTACTGCAATGGCAGTCAGTTTCGGGGTATCGTTAGAGAAAATTCGGGAGGTTCTGGTTCGATTTCAGTCTGTTGAGCATAGAATAGAATATGTGACAGAAAAACGCGGAATCCGTTTTTATAATGATTCAAAAGGAACCAATCCAGACGCCGCAATTCAGGGAATCCGTGCAATGAATCGCAAAACCTGCCTGATTGGAGGCGGCTACGATAAACAGTCAGAGTACGATGAATGGATCGAGGCTTTCGATGGGAAAGTAAAAAAACTGGTTCTGATCGGAGCGACGAAGGAAAAAATTGCAGAATGCGCCGAAAAACACGGTTTTCATGATTTTGTATTTGCAGACAGCCTGGAAGAGGCCGTAAATATCTGCTATGACTGTGCAAAAAGCGGAGAGGCGGTACTGCTCTCGCCAGCCTGTGCAAGCTGGGATATGTTTCAAAGTTATGAAGAAAGAGGACGAATCTTTAAAGAGATTGTCTGTGAATTAAAGGAGTGATTGGATGGCCAGAAGACCAAAGGAAAAGCAGGAAAAAACAATTAAATATTTCGACTATACGCTGCTGTTTATCATTATTTTCCTTGTGTGCTTTGGCCTTGTCATGCTCTATAGCACAAGTTCTTATAATGCACAGTTAAAATATGATGGAGACGGTGCATATTACCTGAAAAAACAGATATTCGCCACAAGCCTTGGTTTTGCAGCCATGTACGCCATATCAAAGATTGATTACCACGTCTGGGTACATTTTGCAGGGCTTGGTTACATAGCAGCGTTCGGTTTATGCATACTGGTTATATTTGCAGGTTCGGAGTCGCATGGACAGTCCAGATGGCTGCGCCTTGGACCGCTGTCTTTTCAGCCGTCTGAGTTTGCGAAGATTGCCGTTATTCTGTTTCTGGCGACCATGATCAGTCGAATGCCAAAAAAAATGGGGCAATTTCGCAATATTATCCGGGTATTCTGTACTCTGGTTCCGATTCTGTTGCCGGTTGCTTATACGAATCTGAGTACCGCAGTGATTATCGCCGGTATTGCAATCGCACTTTCTTTCGTAGCGAGTCCGAAATATGCACAGTTTATCTGGCTTGCACTGCTTGCAGTCGGCGGAGGCGCAGTTTTTATTCTGACGGCCGGTTATCGTGCTGACCGTATCAAGATATGGCTGAACCCGGAAGCTTACGAGAAGGGATACCAGACACTGCAGGGGCTTTATGCGATCGGTTCTGGCGGACTTTTCGGAAAAGGGCTCGGAGAGAGCATGCAAAAACTTGGTTTTGTACCGGAAGCACAGAACGATATGATATTTTCCATTATCTGTGAGGAATTGGGACTTTTCGGAGCAATCTGTGTGATTCTGCTGTTTTTATTGATGATCTGGAGATTTATGGTAATTGCGAACAATGCACAGGATCTGTTCGGTGCGCTGCTCGTGGTCGGTATTATGGCACATATATCCATACAGGTAATCTTAAATGTTGCCGTAGTAACCAATACCATTCCGAATACAGGTATTACGTTGCCGCTGATCAGTTACGGGGGTACATCCGCTTCTTTCCTGCTTGCAGAAATGGGGCTTGCGTTCAGCGTTTCAAGGGGAATCCGGTTTGAGGTTTCAAAATGATTAGAGATGAGAGAAGAAAAAAGAGAAGACGAAAGAGAATACTGACGACCCTTCTTGTCCTTTTACTGCTGTTTGGAACGGCGGCGTTGCTCATTGTGAAAGTTTTCACGGTGAAAAACGTGGAGGTGGAGGGCAATCAACTGTATGAGGACAAGCAGATAGAAGAGTGGGTTCTAAATGACAAATATTCCTGGAATTCGCTGTACGTCTATCTGAAATACCGCTTTTTTGATACACAGCAGGTGCCGTTCATCGATACCATGGAGGTATCTTTAAAATCTCCGCATACGATTGGAATCACCGTGTATGAAAAAGGCTTGCTCGGATATATCTACATGGATTCACTGGGACAGAATGTCTATTTTGACAAGGACGGCTTCGTCGTGGAAACATCTTCGGATGTGATCGAAGGAGTGCCAAAGGTAACCGGGCTCAGTTGTGAAAAGGTCGTACTCTATGAAAAACTGAATCTGAATGACGAAGAAGCTTTAAAGACACTGCTTTCGGTGACGCAGACGCTGAAAAAATACAGTCTGGTTCCGGATTCCATCGATTATGAATCGCAGGATGATGTGCAGCTGACTTACGGGACGGTTCTTGTCAACCTCGGCGATACCAAAGAATTGACGGAAAAGGTGAAGCGACTTGAAAAAATCATGCCGAACCTGGACGGTCTGACAGGGACATTGCATATGGAAGAGTGGACAGAAGATACAACGGATATTACGTTTGAAAAGACGCAGTAATCGGGCTTTATTAATTTGTGATTTTTGAAAATATAGGTTGATTATTTACCGAAAAAATTATATTATAGAGTATATGATTACGTTTAGAATAATATTTATATATATCTTTGTGGGAGAGAAGGAGGAACTACCTTGCTTGAAATTAAAACAACAGAAGCAGATTCCAGTGCTAAAATAATTGTGATCGGTGTTGGAGGCGCAGGAAATAATGCTGTAAATAGAATGATTGACGAAAATATCGGTGGTGTAGAGTTTGTCGGAGTGAATACAGACAAGCAGGCATTGCTTTTATGTAAAGCACCTACCTTGATTCAGATTGGGGAGAAGCTGACAAAGGGACTGGGTGCAGGCGCACAGCCGGAAATCGGCGCAAAGGCCGCAGAGGAGAGCATGGAGGATCTGTCTTCCGCAATTAAGGGTGCAGATATGGTATTTGTTACCTGCGGTATGGGCGGTGGAACCGGTACGGGAGCAGCTCCGGTTGTTGCAAAGATTGCAAGGGATCAGGGGATTCTGACCGTTGGTGTGGTTACAAAACCATTCAAATTTGAAGCAAAAGCGCGTATGATGAACGCTTTATCCGGCGTGGAACGCTTAAAAGAAAGTGTGGATACGCTGATTGTCATTCCGAATGACAAATTATTAGAGATCGTAGACCGCAGAACCACTTTCCCGGATGCACTGAAGAAGGCAGATGAAGTGCTTCAGCAGGCTGTTCAGGGAATTACGGATCTGATTAATCTGCCGGCATTGATCAATCTTGATTTTGCGGATGTTCAGACTGTTATGAAAGATAAGGGACTTGCACATATCGGTATCGGTATGGCGAAGGGAGATGAAAAGGCACTTGAGGCTGTTAAACTTGCCGTTGCCAGCCCGCTGCTTGAGACGACGATTACCGGGGCCAGTCATGTAATTATCAATATTTCCGGAGATATCTCTCTGATGGATGCGAATGATGCAGCCAGCTATGTACAGGATCTCGCCGGTGAGAATGCCAATATTATATTTGGTGCCAAGTATGATGAGACGAAGACAGACGAGGCAACGATTACCGTAATCGCGACAGGTCTGGAGGAAGTGCAGACACAGACGAGTAAGCTGATGCCGGGACTGAAGTACCAGCAGCCGGTAACCTCACAGACGAGACCGTCGGTTCCGTCGAGTATGATGAGCAGAACGATGAACGGCACCTCCGGAGTCAATACGCCGATGCAGCAGATGCCTTCACAGACGTCAGTTCCGTCTTCCTTTACGGGAATTCAGAAGCCGAAGAGACCGGAAAGCAGCGTACCGGAGAAGGACATTAAGATTCCGGAATTTTTAAAGAGCACAAGAAAGTAAGTAAGAAAAATAGATAAGACAGGGCAAGACCTTCAGATTCATGCTGAGGGTCTTTTTTTGTCATTTTTTTTCGATGAATTGAAAGAAAGGACGACAGTGTTTTGACAAAATAAGCATGGTTCATCTTCTATAATGAAACCTGTGAAAGCGGGAGGTGGAAAGTGAAGTATGAACTGTACATAGATGTATTTATTCTGTCTAATTTTTGTATGGACACACTGGCACTGATTCTGACGGGTATTTTTCTCAGAAAAAAACGACCGGTCAGGATTCTGGCACTGACAGCTTTTCTCGGAACAATCGCAGCAACAGCTCTGTTCCTATGTCTGACAAACTATCTGTTATATGTTATTCTGGTTCATTTCCTGGTGAATCCACTGATGGTCTGGCTCGCATTCCGTCCCAAAAACAAACGGGAGTTTTTGGGAGAATGGGTAGCGTGTTATCTGGTAGTTCTGCTTGCCGGCGGAATGATGCAGTGGCTCTACGTGACGATTTTTCATGGAAATCATATCGGGATCTGCATTGCGCTGACCTTCCTCGCAGGACTGGCAGTTGCCGCATTCTGGGAGAAACAGATGGTGGTAGGGAAAAGGACCTATGATGTAAGGCTGCAGGTCGGGACAGATACGGTGGAACTAAAAGCATATTATGACACCGGGAATCTTCTGATGGATCCTTATTTTGATGAACCGGTACATATTGTGGCAGAGGGGAAACTGCAGGAATGTCTCAGCAGAAACAGAGTCTCAGGGCGCTTGGTTTCATTTTCAAGTCTTGGGGAAAAAAACGGATGGATAAAGACATATACGATTGATGAGCTGACTGTATATCAGAAGAACGATGTACTGCAGATAAAACCGGCGGTTGTTGGTGTCACGACAGACCGGTTGTTTAAGCATGGAGATTACCAGATGATCTTAAACAGCCATCTGCGTTTGAAATAAAGAATAGAAAGGAGACGGAATATGTATATTAAGGTGAATGTTCCACAACATTTTCAATTTAAGGTGATGCCTTCCTTTATGAACTTCATGCTGAGGGGAAGAAAGGATGTTCATTATATTGGCGGGGCAGAGGTATTGCCGCCGCCGCTTACCGCAGAGGAGGAGGCAGAGTGTATTACACAGCTGCTTGGAGGAGAGAAGGAGGATGGGCGCAGGAGGCTGATCGAGCATAATTTGCGTCTGGTCGTATACATAGCAAAGAAATTCGACAACACGGGGGTTGGTGTCGAAGATCTCATTTCGATTGGCACAATCGGACTGATCAAGGCGATCAATACCTTTAATCCGGATAAAAATATCAAACTTGCAACCTATGCATCGCGTTGTATTGAGAATGAAATCCTGATGTATCTGCGCAGAAACAGCAAGACCAGACTCGAGGTATCCATTGATGAGCCGCTGAATGTGGACTGGGATGGAAATGAACTGCTTTTGTCGGATATACTAGGGACAGACGAGGATGTCATTTATAAGGATATTGAAAGTGAAGTGGAAAAGAAACTGCTGAATAAAGCAATCGAGCATCTATCCGGCAGGGAGCGGACGATTGTAGAACTGCGTTTTGGTCTCAATTCCAAAGACGGCAATGAACTGACGCAGAAAGAAGTGGCGGATATGCTGGGAATTTCCCAGTCTTATATCTCAAGACTTGAGAAAAAAATCATGAAGCGTTTGAAGAAAGAAATTGTGCGATTTGAATAAAAAAGATGACATAAAATCCATAATATGGTACAATTTTAATGAATAAGCAGGGTGAATTTCCTGCTTGTAACACGGGTAAGGGAGATGGTACTATGTTATTAGAGTTTTATGGAGCAGCACATGAAGTGACCGGAAGTTGTCATTTCCTGCAATTCGGAGGAAAGAATCTCTTAGTAGACTGTGGTATGGAACAGGGGCCTGATCTGTATGTGAATCAGGAGATACCGGTGAATGCATCTGATATTGATTATGTATTTGTTACGCATGCGCATATTGACCATTCCGGACTTCTTCCGCTGTTTTACAGCAGAGGGTTTCGAGGACAGATTTTTGCAACGACAGCGACTTGTGAACTGTGTAATATCATGTTAAAGGACAGTGCGCATATTCAGATGTTTGAAGCTGAATGGAGGAACCGTAAGGCCAGAAGAGCAGGCAGGCCAGAAGTAGTTCCGCTGTATGATATGAATGATGCCGAAGGGGTTTTACAGCATTTTGTGCCATGTGATTATAATAACAGAATGAATATCTGTGAGGGTCTTGATGTGCGTTTTGTGGATGCCGGGCATTTGCTTGGTTCTTCCAGCATTGAATTCTGGGTGCAGGAAGATGGAAAAGAAGTGAAAATAGTATTTTCGGGGGATATTGGGCACGGAAACAAGCCGCTGATTAAGAATCCCCAGTATATAGAGGAAGCGGATTATGTGGTGATGGAATCCACCTATGGGGACCGTCTTCATGCGGCACCGCCGGATTTTGCGGCGGAACTTGCAAGGGTCATCCGAAGCACATTCAGCCGCGGCGGTAATCTTGTGATTCCGGCTTTTTCGGTGGGCAGAACACAGGAAATGCTCTATTTCTTAAGAAGAATCAAGACAGAGCATTTGTTGCCGGAATACGAGAACTTTCCGGTCTATATCGACAGTCCGCTGTCGGTGGAAGCCACGAATATCTTTCATAAGAGCGTTGCGGACTGTTTCAGTGAAGAAGCAAAAGAGCTGGTGAACAGCGGAATCAATCCGATTGGTTTTCCGGGACTGAAAACTGCGGTTACCAGTGAAGAATCAAAGCTGATTAATTTTGAAAAAAAGCCGGTCGTTATCATATCGGCTTCGGGTATGTGTGAAGCAGGCCGTATCAGGCATCATTTAAAGCACAATCTCTGGCGTCCGGAGTCCACGATTCTCTTTGTCGGATATCAGGTGCCTGGAACGCTGGGGAATACGCTTTTAAATGGAGTCAAAGAGGTAAAGCTGTTTGGTGAGACCATCGAAGTGCATGCGCAGATAGAGAATCTCCCTGGAATCAGCGGCCATGCAGACCGTGCAAAACTGACGGAATGGGCAGCGGCATTTCAGAAGAAACCGAAAAAAGTATTCGTAGTACATGGGGAAGATGGCGTTACGGATGATTTCGCAAAGCATTTGCAGGAGGAACTGGGATTGGATGCAGTTGCACCCTACAGCGGAGACGTGTATGATCTGCGCACGGGGGCTCAGATCCGGGAAGGCAGCAGAGAGGTTGCCCAAAAGAAAGAGAAAAATATCAAAGCAACCACCAATGTATTTGCAAGACTTATGGCTGCGGGACAGAGACTGCTCAGCGTTATCAACCGAAATGAGGGCATTCCGAATAAAGAAATCGCGAAGTTCGCAGATCAGATTAATTCGCTCTGTGATAAATGGGATAGATAGCAATTCGCGTCAGGAATTGGATATTTCTTTCAGAAGGCAGGTGAGAGGGCCGGATGTATTGACAGATTGTATCAGTTCTGCCAATTCGTCCGGTGTGATTTCCTGCCCTTTTTCTATCCACAGGGTAAACAGACCGAGCTGAGCACTTGCGATGTATTCGATGATATACCGGCCATTTGCCGGTAGCTGTTCCAGAGAAGTACCAAGTCTGGTCAGAGCAGTTTTTTTTGCATTTTCCTTCATTTTCTTTAAGACAGCAGGATTTGGCCGTCCAATCAAAAACAGCTGGATCATCTGATGGTGAGACAGATAATAATTCCGGAAATAGGGTACTTTCTGCTCAATTGTCTGCGTAAAGATTCCATCGATGACATGTTCGACGACTTCTGAGATTTCAGAAATGAAACGCTCCTCTAATTGTTCCAGCAGATCATAGATATCCTTGTAATAGTAATAAAATGTTCCGCGGTACAAACCGGCTTCTCTCGTCAGTTCTCCAATCGATATTTTTTCGATACGCCTGCTTTCGTATAAATGCAGAAATGCGGCAATTATTTTTTCTCGTGTTGCATCGGGATTTTTTTCCATTTATGACTCCTTGGGATTCCAACAATCGGTGCAAAATTGTCTATTTTATTTTTCTGGCATAAAAAGTATCCTGTTAGTGAAGTAATTATGTTAATGATATAACACAAAAGCGGAAAATTCAAATATTTATGGAGGAAGAGTGATGACACAGGCAGCAAAGAAAGAAAGCATGGCGATCTGCATGCAGCACGTATCCAAAAAATACGGTAGACAAGAGGTATTAAGTAATGTATCTCTTGGCGTTCCCCGAGGAAAAATATATGGGCTGTTGGGTCCATCCGGCTGTGGAAAAAGCACCACGGTGAAGATTCTTGCAGGAATTTTAAGCGGAGACAGCGGCAGTGTGCAGATTCTGGATCAGGAAATGCCCAATACGGAAGTGAAGAGGCAGATCGGTTATATGACACAGGCAACTGCACTGTATCCGACGCTGACTGCGGAAGAGAATCTGAAGTTCTTCGGGCGTTTGTATGGCATGCGTAAAGAACAGCTGAAGCAGCGTATGGATTGCGTGATGGAACTGGTTCATCTTACAGAGGACCGGAAAAAGGCCGTGCACAAATTCTCTGGCGGGATGAAGCAGCGTCTGTCCCTTGCAGTCACACTGCTGGCGGACCCTTCGATTCTGATTCTGGATGAGCCTACGGTCGGAATTGATCCGGTTCTGCGGAAAGAAATCTGGGAAGAATTGCAAAAGCTGACAGAACGGCATGTGACGATACTGGTCACCACACATATCATGGATGAGGCAGAGAAATGTCATGAGCTTGCGATGATGCGGGAAGGAAAGATATTGACGGCAGGAACATCTAAGAAGATCCGGGAGCAATCCGGTACACAGACATTGGAAGAAGCTTTTATCTACTATTGTAATGCATCACTGTACCAGAGAGGAGGCTGTTAATATGAGAATACGGGCATTGACATGGCGCATCATCATGCAGTTGTTCCACGACAAACGCACCGTTTTTTTCGTTTTGTTTGCACCTGCTCTGATTTTGACTCTTGTATATTTTATTCTGGATTCGGGGGATACTTTGTATACGATTGGAACAGTTTCCATAACCGAAGAACTGCGGGAGAATCTTGAGAATCTGGAAGACGTGGAACTGATCACGCTGGATTCGTCCGAGCAGACTTCCGCAATCAAATCGGGAAAAGTTATGGCATCGCTTGTGATGGGAGAGGACAAGCAGACGGTTTCTCTTTTCCTTGACGGAAGCAATACTGCCTACGCAAAAAAAATACAGGCAATTGTCCAGTCCGCGCTCACACAGGATAGGGTGGGAAAAATGAAGCAAGAGCTGCAGACAGCTGCCGAAGCTCTGAAAAATAGCGGGATGGCAACGATGGATGGGAATTTGGAGATACCGGAACTGGAGACGGATTATGTCTATGGACAGGCAGACACATCCATGTTTGATGAATTCGGAGCTTCCCTGATTGGAATCATCGTCTTTTTTCTGACATTTCTTCTTGCAGGGATCCATTTTCTTACGGAGCGCTCTAGCGGAACGCTGGAAAAGCTTTTATCGACACCAATCCGGCATCATGAGATTCTCATTGGTTATGTCGCGGGTTTTAGTATACCGGCACTGTTTCAGACCATTGTCGTAACGTTCTATACGGTCTATGTGCTCGGTATGCATGTCGCCGGAAATATCATCTGGGTATTTCTGATGAATCTTTTGACGGCAATTGTTGCCCTGACTTTGGGGATTCTGCTATCAACGGTAGCAAACAGTGAGTTTCAGATGGTACAGTTTATCCCAATCGTAATTATTCCGCAGATATTTTTATGTGGACTTTTTCATCTGGCAGAAGGTTGGGAGAACATATCCCATCTGATTCCACTGTATTATACATCACATGCATTAAAGGAAGTCATGCTGAAAGGCAACGGTTGGAATATGATTCGGAATGATGCAATGATCCTGATCCTGTTTGCGCTGCTTCATATGGCATTGAATACACTGTTCCTGAAAAAACAGAGCCGTTGAATTATTTTTTCAGAGACAGATAGCTGCGCATATTTTTTAATGCGGATTTCTCCAGACGGGAAACCTGCGCCTGCGAGATGTGAATTTCATCTGCAACTTCCATCTGGGTTTTGCCCTGGAAGAAACGGAGATTGATGATATAATTTTCCCGCTCATTTAAGCGCGACATGGCATCACTTAAAGAAAGCTCTTCAATCCAGTTTTCTTCTTTATTCTTTTTGTCGCTGATCTGGTCCATGACATAAAGCGTATCGCCCCCGTCGGTATAAATCGGATCATAGAGGCTGACGGGACTTTGAATGGCATCAAGTGCGTAGACAATTTCTTCTTTTGGAATCCCGGCTTCAGCGGCAATTTCATCTAAGGTAGGCTCCTGAAGGGAATTTTTCTGCAGTATTTCTTTTGCATGGATTGCCTTATAGGCAGTATCGCGCAGGGAGCGGCTGACACGAATGCTGTTGTTGTCCCGCAGATACCTGCGGATTTCACCGATGATCATGGGAACTGCATAAGTGGAAAATTTGACACCTAACGTGTCATCGAAATTATCAATGGATTTGATAAGACCGATACATCCAATCTGGAACAGGTCATCAATGTTCTCATGGTGCGAGGAAAAACGTTTGATTACACTTAGCACAAGGCGAAGATTTCCTTTGATATAAGCTTCCCTTGCATCATTATCACCTTGCTTTATCTTTTGAAAAAGTTCTTCTTTTTCTTTTTCTTTCAATATAGGGAGTTTGGCAGTATTTACTCCGCAGATTTCTACTTTGTAGACAGACATGATGCATACCTCCGGAAAGTTGATAGTTACATCATGCGCAAAAAAAGAATCTTTTATACAGGTATTCTTTTTAATCTTTTTTTTCCTGCGTGAATATGATAAGATAAAGATAAAAATCAGGAATCTGAAATTGAAGATCAAAAAAATAATGTTTAAGGTATGGGTTAAAACAATTTATGCATATGATAACTTACAGAGGAATCACCATGGATCGAATTGACGAGCGGAATTTACGGGAAAAGATCGCTCGCAGTATTATAAAAAGAAGAAATATACGTTATGTTTCCCGGGAAGAGATAGCTCTGAGAAAAAAGCAGGAAGAAGAGCTCAAAAAAGCACAGGAGATTCTCGAACAGTTGAGAGAAGTGACAACGCGGGAAGAAGCGAGAAAAAGAGAAGAAATTGAGGCCATAATCCGGGAAAAAGAACGGCAGAAGAGCCAGGATTCCGGGGAAGACAGGTATGCCAAAAAATATGGATCCCAGACGGTCTTGGATAAGGATGAAAGAGAGAAAATTGATAAGATTCTTTCGGAAAAAAGTGAATTTTTGTATCATATCATTCAGGAAAACCTAAGTAATAATGAGGATTTACATAATGAGAAAGAGTGACGGGTATCCATCTGGAACGAAGATTACGCTTGACAAATCGGGAGAAAGGCATTAAGGTATATTTATAAGTGAAACCGTTGAGAAAGAGTAGTAGGCTTATTTTGATATCTCAGAGAGCTGCAGGTGGTGGGATTGCAGTATGGATGAATCTGCTGAATGGACTTTCGAGGGTGGTCTGAACTAGAGTAGGCGCCGCCGGGAACCGTACCCGTTACCAATTCGGCATGTATGAGGTGTACATGAAAGAGAGGACATATTGTCAATATGAGTGGTACCGCGATAATAATCAGTTTATTACCGTCTCAAGCATGCGCTTGAGACGTTTTTTTTATTTTACAGGAAAGTTCTGGGGACTTTTCTGTCAAATAAAAACGCCAGGCGCATCTCGCTGGAAAGTAATTTATGGTATTGCAATCCGCGCGGGACTTGGGCCCGAAAGAAAAATTTACAAAACGGTGGAATTTTAGGAAGATATTCGTATCCGAATAGAATGAATGAGGAAGAAAAGAGGAAAAATTATGAAAAAGAAAATGGTAGCCCTATTTTTAAGTGTTGTATGTACTATGAGTCTGCTGGCTGGCTGTGGAAATTCATCCGCAGGTAACAGCGGTGATCAGACGGCCGATGCTACGGAAAGTACATCCGGCGCATCTTATACGATTGGTATCTCACAGTTTGCGGAGCATCCGTCTCTGGATAACTGCCGAAAGGGATTTTTGGACGGACTGAAAAATGCAGGAATCGTGGAAGGAGAGAACCTTACCGTCGATTATCAGAATGCGCAGACCGACACCGGAACCGCAAGTACGATTTCTGACAGCTTTGTATCCGATAAAGTGGATATGATCTGTGCAATTGCAACGCCGAGTGCGGCAAGTGCTTACAATTCCTGCCTGAACACGGACATTCCGGTTGTTTACACCGCAGTATCCGATCCGCTTACAGCAGGGCTGGCAAATGAAGATGGAACAAGCGTTGGAAATGTCACCGGTTCTTCCGATGTACTTCCGGTGGAAGAACAGCTGAAGATGATACGGACCATTCTTCCGGACGCAAAGAAAATCGGTATCTTATATACGACAAGCGAGGCAAATTCCAGTAGTACGATCGAACAGTACAAATCACTTGCGGGTAAATATGATTTTGAAATCGTTGAATCTGGAATTAATACAACGGCGGATGTTGAGCTGGCCGCGACCGATCTTGTTTCCAAAGTAGACTGTCTGTGCAATCTGACAGATAACACAGTTGTAAGTGCATTGCAGACCGTATTGGATAAGGCAAATACAGCAGGTATTCCGGTATTTGGCAGTGAGATCGAACAGGTGAAATCTGGCTGTGTCGCTTCGATGGGTATTGACTATTATAAGCTGGGTGTGGAAACCGGAGAGATGGCAGCAAAAATCTTAAAGGGAGAGACAACAGCAAAGGATACGAAATACATTACGGCATCCGCAGCCGAATTATATGTAAATACGGCGGCAGCGGATAAGATCGGTCTTACTTTGGATGAGGACTATACAAAGGATGCAGCAGAAGTATTCGATCAGATAGAAGTGGAGTAATGAATCAAAAGATGGGGGTAACACCGTGACTCTAGTGCTTAGTGTTTTGGAACAGGGTATGATATATGCCATTATGGCGTTGGGAATTTATATAACGTATACAATATTGGACTTTCCGGATCTGACCGTAGATGGGAGTTTTCCATTGGGAGCAGCACTGTCTGCGGTCATGATATCGAAGGGCATCAATCCGGTACTGACACTGGCCGTATCTTTTGCGGCCGGTGTGCTGGCCGGAACGATAACGGGACTGATTCATGTGAAATTAAAGGTACGGGATCTGCTCTCCGGTATTATTATGATGACAGCCCTGTATACGGTAAATCTCCGGATTGCCGGGAGAGCGAACCTTCCTATTTACAATAAAAAGACCATTTTTGACAATGATATTGTAACAGCTGTCTTTCGTGGATCGCTTGCACCATATGCGACACTGATCATCATTCTGGTCATTACGGTATTGATGAAGGTACTGCTGGATTGGTATATGAGTACCAAATCCGGCTATTTGCTGCGTGCAGTCGGTGATAATGAGACCATTGTGACGTCTATGGGCGTTGACAGAGGCGCTATCAAGATCATCGGGCTTGCTATTGCAAACGGACTGGTAACCTTAAGCGGTTCCATTTTTGCACAGCAGCAGCGTTATTTTGATATGTCAATGGGAACCGGTACCATGGTCATAGGACTAGCGAGCGTTATCATCGGCATCAGTCTGCTTAAGAAAGTGACATTCTTGAAGATGACAACCAGTGTTATCATCGGTTCCATCATTTATAAGGCCTGTGTGGCAATCGCCATTAAGCTTGGAATGCCATCCTCGGATCTGAAGCTGATTACTGCGGTGCTGTTTTTGATCATTCTGGTGATTGGAATGGAAAGAAAAAAGAAGGTGAAGATACATGCTTGAGTTAGTAAATATTAATAAATTATATAACCCTGGTACAATCAATGAAATCTGTCTTTTCCAGAATTTTAATCTTACCGTTTCCGATGGAGAATTCATTTCCGTTGTCGGAAGTAATGGTTCCGGAAAAACATCCATGCTGAATATCGTCTGCGGAACCATTGATATCGACAGCGGGAAGATACTGGTAAACGGAACAGATATTACGAAGCAGAAGGATTATGTCCGTCAGCGCCGCATCGGGAGAGTATTTCAGGATCCGTCAAAAGGTACCTGCCCGAATATGACCATTCTGGAGAATATGGCGATTGCAGACAATAAAGGAAAAAGTTACGGATTGATGAGAGGGACGAATAAAGCACGCATTGACTCTTATCGGGAGCTGCTTGCCAGTGTCAACCTCGGTCTGGAGGATAAGCTTCATGCAAAGGTAGGTGCGATGTCGGGAGGACAGCGCCAGACACTCGCGCTGCTGATGGCAACCATGAATCCGATTGAATTTCTGATTCTCGATGAGCATACGGCTGCACTGGACCCGAAAACCGCGGAGATCGTCATGGAACTCACGGACAAAATCGTCAAAGAGAAGCATGTGACCACAATCATGGTAACGCATAATCTCCGTTATGCCGTCGAATATGGAGACAGACTTTTCATGATGCACCGGGGCAAGGCGATTATAGACAAGGCAGGAGAAGAAAAGAAGACCATGAAAGTGGAAGATATCCTGGGAACATTCAATGAAATCAGCATTGAATGTGGAAATTAAAGGATACTCCTGAAATAAGGATTGAATTTTGTAATATATTCATTTATTATAGATATAGAAATGGGCGTTTACGCTCATTTTAAACGTATCAATCATGAAACTGGAGGTAACTTATGTATCCTATCGTAAAAAAAGAAAAACTGGCTGATAAGATTTTTCTTATGGATGTTAAGGCACCACGTGTTGCCAAATCCTGTGAGCCGGGACAATTTATCATCGTGAAAATGGATGAAGAGGGGGAACGTATTCCTTTGACCGTATGTGATTATGACAGAGAAGCGGGAACCATTTCCATTGTTTTTCAAACAGTTGGCGCTTCTACAGAGCGTATGGCAGATTTGGAAGTGGGAGATGCTTTTCGTGATTTTGTCGGACCACTGGGATGTGCCTCTGAATTAATAGAGACCGATATTGAGGAGTTAAAGAAAAAGAAAATTGTATTTGTTGCAGGTGGTGTAGGAACAGCACCGGTGTATCCACAGGTAAAGTGGCTGCATGAGCATGGGGTCTCCTGTGATGTCATCATGGGTTCCAAGACCAAAGACCTGTTGATTCTCGTGGAAGAGATGCGTAAAGTAGCGGGTAATCTGTATGTTACGACAGATGACGGTTCTTATGGATTTCACGGAATGGGGACAAACCAGCTGCAGGAATTGGTAGACGCAGGAAATACATATGACCTGTGTGTTGCAATCGGACCGATGATCATGATGAAATTCGTTGCGCTTCTCACCAAAAAGCTGGGAATTCCAACAGTTGTATCCATGAATCCGATTATGGTGGACGGAACCGGAATGTGCGGTGCCTGTCGTCTGACCGTGGGAGATGAAGTCAAGTTCGCCTGTGTGGACGGGCCGGAATTTGATGGACATCTTGTTGACTTTGATCAGGCGATGAAACGTCAGCAGACCTACAAGACAGCAGAAGGAAGAGCTGTGTTAAAAGAGCAGGAAGGCGATACACATCACGGCGGATGTGGAATTTGCGGAGGTGACAACTAATGGATGTATTGAAGAAAATTCCGGTTCGTGAGCAGGAGCCCAAGGTACGTGCAGCGAACTTTGAAGAAGTGTGTCTTGGATATAACAAAGAAGAAGCGATGGAGGAATCTGTCAGATGTTTGAACTGTAAAAATGCACAGTGCGTGAAGGGTTGTCCTGTTTCCATCAATATACCTGGATTTGTAGAGCAGGTGAAACAGGGAAATATGGAAGAGGCTTATCAGATTATCAGTGAATCTTCCGCACTTCCGGCAGTTTGTGGCCGTGTCTGTCCTCAGGAGAGCCAGTGCGAGGGAAAATGTATCCGCGGATTTAAAGGCGAACCGGTATCCATCGGAAAGCTGGAGCGTTTTGTTGCAGACTGGGCAAGAGAAAATGGAATTCAGCCAAAAAAAGCAGAGAAGATGAACGGTCACAAAGTAGCTGTGATCGGTTCTGGTCCGGCAGGACTTACCTGTGCCGGAGATCTTGCTAAAATGGGATATGAGGTAACTATTTTTGAAGCATTGCATGAACCGGGCGGTGTTTTAAGCTACGGTATTCCGGAATTCCGTCTTCCAAAGCAGAAAGTCGTAGCTGCAGAAGTGGAAAATGTCAAAGCATTGGGCGTTAAAATAGAGACAAACGTCGTAATCGGTAAGTCGACGACAATCGATGAACTGATGGATGAAGAAGATTTTGAAGCCGTATTTATCGGTTCCGGTGCCGGACTTCCAAGATTCATGGGAATCCCGGGTGAACAGGCAAACGGAGTATTTTCTGCAAATGAATTTCTGACCAGAAACAATCTGATGAAGGCGTTTAAGACTGATTATGATACACCAATTATGGAGGGAAAAAGAGTTGCTGTTGTCGGCGGCGGTAATGTAGCTATGGATGCGGCCAGAACAGCATTGAGACTTGGTGCAGAAGTACATGTTGTGTACCGGAGAAGTGAAGCCGAGCTCCCTGCCAGAGTAGAGGAAGTTCATCATGCGAAAGAAGAGGGAATTATCTTTGATTTGCTGACCAATCCGAAAGAAATTCTCGTGGATGAGAATGGCTGGGTAAAGGGTATGACCTGCGTACGTATGGAACTGGGAGAAGCTGATGCATCGGGCCGCAGAAGTCCGGTGGAAGTAGATGGATCGGAGTTTGATCTGGATCTGGATACTGTCATCATGTCTCTCGGAACATCACCGAATCCGCTGATCTCTTCGACAACGAAGGGGCTTGATATCAACCGCAGAAAATGTATCATTGCGGAAGAGGAAACCGGTGCGACCAGCAAAGAAGGCGTGTATGCCGGCGGTGACGCAGTGACCGGCGCGGCAACTGTTATTCTTGCAATGGGTGCGGGAAAAGCGGCAGCGAAGGGAATTGATGAATTCCTGCGTAATAATTGAGAAATTTATATTTGTGATAACACACATAAAAAAGAGTGAGCTTTCGAGCCCGCTCTTTTTTTGAGCCTTCGGAAGGACTTTGTTTCTTAGACGTAAATATTTTGGCTTATATTTAAGCTAAACAGAAAATAAAACAAAAAAATAAGTTATGCTTATTTAATATTTTGTAAAAACTAAATAAATGGAAAAACAGGTAAAATTTAGTTGATTTGTGACTGGACATCAGATAGTATAAGCTGTAACAATACATAAGAGACAGGGGGTAGTCAAAATGATTGAAATTTATAATTTAGAGCGTACATTTAAAGTCCTGAATCGAAAGGAGGGCTTAAAGGGCGCTTTTCTGGATCTGTTTTCGAGAGACTATAAGTATGTCAAGGCGGTGAATGATATTTCTCTTACGATTGGGGATGGAGAAATCGTTGGTTACGTTGGGCCGAATGGAGCAGGAAAATCCACAACGATTAAAATGATGACAGGTGTACTGAAGCCGTCATCCGGTACAATTCGGATCGATGGAAAGGAACCGTATACAAACCGGAGGATGCATATGAAACGCATCGGCGTAGTCTTTGGACAGCGTTCCCAGTTATGGTGGTCACTGCCGGTTCGGGAGTCTTTTCGTGTCTTAAAGGATATGTATGAGGTGCCAGATGAGGTCTATGAAAAGAATCTGGCTCTTGTGGAAAGTCTGGTACATATAGAGGAATTGTACGGGAAACCAGTTCGCCAGCTTTCTTTGGGGCAGCGGATGCTCTGTGAGGTAACAGCTGCATTTCTGCATGATCCAAAGGTCGTATTTCTGGATGAACCGACGATCGGTCTGGATGTATCCGTGAAGGAAAGCATACGTACTTTAATTAAGCGATTAAATAAGGAGAGGGGAACGACCATTGTCCTGACTTCACATGATACCAAGGATATTGAGGCCTTGTGTGAACGAGTCGTGATTATCGATCAGGGGGCGCTGATCTTTGACAATTCAATTGAAAAGTTAAAGGAAATGTTCGGCCGCTTCCGAACAATCAAAATAGAACTTTCACCAGATTCCATGAGCTATGAAGAAATCTGTACTTACCTCGGAACACAGTATTCCAAAGAACAGGTAACAATTGCTAAGGAGGAGGAGACCGGATGGATCAATCTGGTTGTCAATGAGGAGAAGCTTGAATTTACGGAAATTCTTACGAAAGTCATGCAGGAACTGCACGTGAATGATGTGCGTATGGAAGACGTGGGAGTGGAGGAAGTGATTAAACGCATTTATGAAGGGGGCGGGAAGGAAAATGAAAAAATATAGAGGAATCGCCCGGAATGAATTCCTTTCAGCAATTACGTATCGTGAGCATTTTATCACCTCCTTTTTCACCCAGCTGCTTTTTTTTATTGTGCTTTATTTTTTGTGGAGGGCAATTTATGCGGGGAGCGACGGGACAATCGCGGGCATGACGATGGAGGAAACTTATGTCAGTATATCGCTGGCCGTCTGTCTGTTACGCTGTCTTTCGGGAGGAATCGAATGGGAAATGCACTATCAGATGATGCAGGGCGATATCATTATGAGAATGGTGAAACCGCTTGACTATATGTATCAGATGCTGTGGGTAAAAATCGGAGGAATGGTGGTTAATTTTGTAACCTATTTAGTCCCTGTTTTTGCTGTCATCCTCTTGCTGTTTCCAGATGTTATTTTTGTAGGTGTGAATATCCCCGTATTCATTTTGTGCATGTGCATCTCCTTTTTGGTCATGTTCACCTTCGAATTTATGATCGGTGTCTTTACTTTTTATACGGAGTCTGTCTGGGGATTATCGACAGTGAAAGATCTGATTATCAGTTTTTTTGCGGGAGTCGAGGTGCCGGTTGCATTTTTTCCGGACTGGTTGAAGCACGTTGCAGATGTTCTGCCGTTTAAATCACTGTATAATGACCCACTGCAGATTCTTTTGAATGAAACGATGGGGTGGCAGGACTATGGTAGAATCATTGCATTTCAGTTGATGTGGGGCATTTTGTTCTGGTGCCTTGCCAGGGGAATGTATGCCGTAATGCAGAAAAAAATAATTGTGAACGGGGGCTGAGCAGATGAAAACGATAAGCTATTATTTGAAAATATATGGGCGTGTGGCATCCCAATATTTGAAAGGACGCATGCAATTCCGGGCAGATTTTATCTGCGATATTGCAGGAATGATCATTGTGAATCTGTTTGGAATTGCAACATTCTGGGTCGTATTTTTGAATATTACGGAATTGGGCGGATGGAGCTTCAATGAGATGCTCTTTTTATACGGATTCTCACTGATGGCAATGAGTCCGCAGCAGATTTTGCTGGATCATGCATGGGGTCTTTCCATGTATGTGGTAACGGGAGAGTTTATCAGATACTGCTTTCGCCCAGTGAATGTTTTGTTCTATTATATGAGTGAGATGGTAGATGTGAAGGGCTTCAGCCAGTTCATACTGGGATTGGTGATCCTTGTTTTTGCATGGAAACGTCTGCTGATACCGGTGACTGTTTTCAATATTCTGATACTTGTGGTATTCTGGATTGGATCCGCATTGATTTGTATGGCACTGATTATCCTGTCAAGCACCTTTGGATTTCTGGGCGGCGGAACGAATGCGGCAGTGTATCTGGCCTCTGATTTAAAAGGGTATGGAAGGTATCCGTTGAAGATATTTGGAAAGGGATTGCGGTTGCTGTTTACTTTTGTGATCCCGATTGGATTCATTGCTTATTATCCGGCAGGCTACTTCCTTGGAGATAAATTGGAGAATCCGGTTCTGACCTATCTGTCTCCGGTTATCGGACTTCTGTTCTTTCTGATTTCCTGTAAGATATGGGAATGTTTTGCGGAACGTTATGCCGGAACGGGGTCCTGACAAAAAGAAAAAGGCGGTACCTGCAGTATTTACAACTGTGGTTACCGCCTTTTTCATTCTATAGGAAACAACTTGCTATATTAACGTGTGAAAGCTACAATTTTACCATAGAATAAAATTTAGATGCGCAGCTTCGCGCGCGGAACAAAAGCTGTACGTTCGAAGTAGTAGAATGCGGGAGTGTACGGAGTACACTTTTGTTCTGTATGAAATTACTTCGTTCGAAAAATCTCGTCAGTCCAGATTGACTTTCTTACTGCTGATATAAGCCGTAACCACATAGAAAATTACAATGAAGACGACAGACTGAATCATCGTGGAGCCAAAGACACTGCCGTAAAAACCGGACATATCTACAAATCCTGATTGCGTAGAAATGGAAGATTCATCCGAAATGGAACGGATGCTCGTTCCTAGCATGGTGATGGTGCTCACAATCTGCATGACAATATAAATCACAACGTAACTGATGATCGCAGCAAGAACCTTGTGCTTGTTGAATAACTGTCCGATGGAGATGCTGCAGTAAATCATCAGCAGACCGGAAAGACAGGTCAAAAAGGAAAAGAGCATGATCCAGCCAATCATCTCCGGTGCTGTAAATCCGGTAACCTTTTCAAAAGCAGGCCAGAGGTCTCCCCAGCTGATTTCCTCGCCATAGGTGCGAACCGCCGTAAGAATTAAAGAAACAACGGAGCCTATGGATAGTATCAGTGTAAGGAAGGCCCAAAACAGAGATACGATAAGCTTGGTGTTTAAGGTTGCAAGCGGGTTCACCGGAAGTGTATGCGTCAGATAACCTTCGGAGGAATACATGCTCCGGAAAAAACGTATCATTAAGAATACATAGGTTACGATGAACAGTGCGATAATTCCGAGAATATAGAAAATCAGCATCGCAGCGGCTACCGGGGCCATGCCATCATGATCAAATACTTTTAATCCAAGAACAATCATGCCAAGCAGCGTAACGCCGATCAGTAAGAGATCCAGCGGAAGCAAAACTTTTCCGGTGTCTTTGAATTCATGCTTTAATAATTTTCCTAACATTTGAATACCTCCCTAAATAAAGCGTCAACCGATTTTCCATTTTTTTCACGGATCTCCTCCACCGAAGAGGTGAGGCAGATCTGGCCGTTCTTGATAAAGATTACTTCATCCAATATATTTTCCACATCTGCAATTAGGTGAGTGGAAATCAGAATGGTTGCATTCTCATCATAATTGGTAAGGATGGTATCTAAAATATAATCTCTTGCGGCAGGGTCGACACCTGCAATCGGTTCATCCAGCACGTACAGGTCTGCATGACGGCTCATAACCAGAATCAACTGCACCTTTTCCTTTGTTCCTTTGGACATGGTCTTTAATTTGTCGTTTGGATTGATAGAGAGTTTGGCTAACATATCATAGGCTCTTACCGTATCAAAATCCGAATAGAAATCCTCAAAAAAATCAATGACGTCACGGACTTTCATGGAGCTGTTTAAATAGGTGTGGTCCGGAAGGTAAGAAATAGCCTTTTTGGTTCCGACACCGATCGTCTGCTCATTCACATAAATTTCACCGGAAGTCGGTGTTAAAAGTCCGTTGATAATTTTGATCAGCGTTGTTTTTCCACTTCCGTTTGGACCCAGAAGACCTATGATATGGCCGCCTTCCAAGGAAATGTTGATTCTGTCCAATGCCAGATGGCTGCCATATTTTTTTGTCAGATCTTTACATTCTAATAATGTGCTCATTTTTCATCCCCCTCGATGCATTCCTGAATTAAGGAAAGTGTTTCTGATTTTTCAAAACCTAATTTGCGCATACTGTCAAAAAATTCTGTAATTTTTTCCTGTGCAAGACTGGATTTCAGTGTTTCAATCATTTTCTTATCCTCCGTAATAAATCTGCCGCTGGTTCTTTGTGAATAGACAAGTCCGGTACGTTCCAGCTCCGTTAATGCCTTTTGCATTGTGTTCGGATTGACAGAAGCAGTAGCTGCCAGCTCACGTACGGATGGAAGCTTATCACCCGGCTGATAATTGCCGGCTATAATATCCATTTGAATCCTTTCAATAATCTGAACGAAGATTGGTCTGTCAGAATCTAAATCCCATGGCATTTAATCACCTCTTTCTTTGTATTGCTGTATTATCTAATTAATACAATAATACGAATGAAATGAAATGTCAAGCAGAAAATAAGAAATTATTTATAATCCAGAATACATGTGATCAGCCGGTCATTATCCGCAGGGTTCATGAAACAGAATCGGATGTAGCGGTTATCCAGAAACGGAAAGGTGGAACAGTCACGGATCATCATTCCCTGACGGATTGCGGCATCAAAAAGATCCTGTGAAGTCACATGGGGTTTCAGCAGACGAACAAGCATAAAATTACCCGAGGGCCTGTACACCTTAAAGTCCGGATTGCAGGCAAAACGCTCATAGATGCGGTTTCGCTCCGCAGAGATCAGCTGTCTGGTCTTTTGGATGTATTCCGTATCCCGGAACATGATCTCTCCTGCAATAGCGGCAAGGGAATTGATCATCCATGGATTCTTTCGGGTATTGATGGTTTTGAGGAGATCGTGGTTGCCGGTGATTGCGTAGCCGAGACGAAGCCCGGGTGCAGCAAAAAATTTTGAGGTTCCACGCAGAATGATAATGTTGTTATAATAATGGACCAATGGGACAGAAGTAATTTCTTCCTCATGATCAGCGAATTCAACATAGGTCTCATCTACCATGACAAAGATGTCATGCTGCTTGCAGACATCTAAAATCTGCCGCATTTCTTTATTGGAAATGCAGGAGGAGGTTGGATTGTTCGGATTACAGATGACGAGCAGATCCATGCTCTCATTGAGGTGCGCGGTGAGCTCGGAGACATTCAGATGAAAGTCGTCTTCCTCACGGAGCGGATAATACAGAGTTGTACCGCCTTCCAGTGTTATTTCGCGTTCATATTCCGAATAGGTAGGTCCAATGATCAGGGCTTTCTTCGGGTGACGAATCTGAATGAACAGGGAAATCAACTCTGTAGAGCCGTTTCCGACAATGATGTTGTCGGGGTCGGTGGAAACATACTGTGCCATGCACTGTCGCAGACTGGTATACTCCCTGTCCGGGTAGGTGGTGATGGCATCAATGTGCTCGGCCAGGGTCTCACGCAGGCGGGGAGAGATGCCGAGCGGGTTTACATTGGCGGAGAAACTGATGATTTCTTCTTTTTTGATGCCGTAGATCCGCTCTATTTTTTCCAGATCGCTGCCATGAAAATGTTCTTTGTGGTTTATCATGAAAATACCTCCGTTTCAATTCGAATTGCAGGTTTCCTGCCCCGAAGCATGATGTAGTGCGCCGGAATGCTTATTGCACGAATTCCTGAAATAGTTTATAATCTATTATAACTGTAATAAAAGAAAAAGCAACCGGGCATAAGGGAAAAGACCGGTGAGAAGCGGGTGGAAATTTGCGTAAACGGATCCAGCAGCTGGCAATGGGAAAGTTTGAACATGAGGAACCTGTTCTCGCACTTTCTACGGATAAGATTGAGATTGAGGTATTAGAGGGGCAGGACTATACCGGAGAATTTGAAATAAACAGCCGGAATCAGGTTGAGGTAAAGGGTCTGGTGTATTCTTCTAATCCGCACATGGAGTGTCTCACACCGCAGTTTAAGGGTGACGAAGTCAGGATTCGCTATCAATTTCACAGTGAGGGATTTGTCGAAGGTGATATTCAAAAGGGTGATTTTTACATAATCTGTAACCAGGGTGAATATACACTTTCTTTTGTCGTGTCTATGATTCGCCGGTATCCGGAGACTTCCATCGGCAAGGTACGCAATTTATATGATTTTTCCCGCCTTGCGCGGGAAAATCTGCAGGAGGCATATCGGCTGTTTGCTTCCACGGCATTTGGACATCTGATACGTCAGAATGAGGTGACGGAAAAACTGCAGTATGAGGGGCTCTCGTATCATACGCATTCCATTTCAGACATGGAAGAGTTTCTCGTGGCCATTAAGAAAAAAGAGGCCGTCCGATTCCAGCCGGAACAGCATGCGTATGAATTTGAGCGGCGTATGGAGCCGGAAAAGGAATCGGTCACACTCAGAAAAAATCAATGGGGATATGTTGAAATTGAAGTGGATGCAGATGCGGATTTCCTCGTGCCGTTGAAACGGAAGCTTACGGCTGATGATTTTGTCGGGAGTGTCTGCATGGCGGAGTATCTGATTGATGCCGGACGTCTGCATGCCGGGAATAATTACGGAAAGCTGACGTTTCGAAATGCATATCAGAAAGAGGAAGTGGAAATTGTTGTCTGCCAGAAGGAAGCGAACCGGAAAGATGAAAAACTTTATCTGGAAAATCAGCGCGCACGGCTGGAATTGACCGGATACTACATTGATTACCGGCTGAAAAAGATGGGGAGTGCCATGTGGGCTGCGAAAACGATTGGCATTTTAAATCATCTTCTGGCACTTGGGGGTGAGGATGGCAGCTGGTATCGTCTGATGAAGGCGCAGGCATTTCTGGTAAGCAGGCAGAAGCAGGAGGCGGAATGGATTCTGGAGGAATTCCGAAAGAATGCATCGGACAAGAAATCACCGATTTATGGCTATTATCTGTATCTGTGCACGCTGGCAGAGCGGGAACCTTCCTATGTGAACCGTATTTCGAAGCAGATTGAAGAAATCTATCAGGAAGAGGATGAAAATGATGTCCTGTTCTGGGTTCTTCTTTTTACAAAAGAGGAGTTCTGCAGAGACAGTACCGCAAGACTCCGCGCGCTGGAACAGCGTGTCATGGATGGAGCGGCAAGTCCGTTCTTTTATATGGAAGCTTACTATATATACTGGCAGAATCCCTATCTGCTGACGAGGCTTGGGAATTTTGAGATTCAGGTGTTGTACTGGGCAGGAAGGCGCGGAGCGCTGACCGGAGATCTTGCAATTGCCGTGATGAATCTGACGGCGGCCGTACGTGTCTTTCAGCCGCTATTCTATAAAGTGCTCTGCTTTGTGTACGAGAAGCAGGAAAGTACACAGATGCTGGCGGCAATCTGCTCTTATCTGATTCGGACGCAACGGTTTGCACCGGAATACCATCTCTGGTATGAACGCGGGATTGAGGAGAATCTAAGAATTGCGGGTATGAATGAAGCCTACCTGATGTCGTTGAAAAGCGGTAGTGTCCGCAGAATACCGAAAATCGTACAGATGTATTTTCAGTATGACGTATCGCTTCCGTATAAGCAGAAAGCGGCACTGCTGGTAGATATTATTGCAGACAAGGAAAAGGATACGGCAATGTATCATAACTACCGCAGGATCATGGAGGAGTTTACCATAGAGCAGATCCGGGAAGGCCATATGGATGACAATCTGGCAATTCTCTATGCGGAGATGCTCAATAAGGGAATGATACAAAAGGAAATGGTGCCAGCACTGGCGACGATTCTCTATACGCAGAAGCTGACCGTGTTCGGAGAAGTCGTGCGGGCTTATATCATCCACAGACAGCTGCGGGAGATGCAGATCGTGCCGGTGATTCGCGGTGTTGCATATTTTCAGCTGTATACAAAGGATTATGTCATTATTCTGGAAGATGCGGAAGGAAAAAAATATGCATCGGGCATTTCCTATCAGCTCGAACGGCTGTTGAACCCGGGGCAGTATATCCGGAAATGTCTGGAGTATGCACCGTATGAAACTTCATTTTTACTGCATTATTTTGCGGGAAGAGAGAAGAGTACCATGTTCATGCCGGACGACAAAGATTATCTGATCCAGCTGATGAACAGCGACAAACTGCGTGATACTTACAAAGCACAGCTGTATCCCGAAGTGATTCGGTTTCTGGAACGGATGGATGAAGACGAGCTGGTGCAGGAATTTCTCGAGCAGGTGCCGCTGAAGAAATGTGCACGGGAAGATCGGGTCTATCTGATCGAAAGGCTGATTGAAGCCCGCCTGTATGAAAAGGCGTACGACAGTATCGCACAGTACGGAGCGGGGCAGCTGAATCCTGCAAAACTGGTTCCGCTATGCAGCTATCAGATTGAAACGTATGAAGGAGAAGAGGATGATTTCCTGATTAACCTTACCTCCTATGTATTCCTCCAGGGGAAATACAACAGTGCGATTCTGGAGTATCTCGCAAAGTATTACGGCGGGACCACAAAGAGCATGAAGCAGCTCTGGCAGGCATGCTATGCATTTGAAATTCATACATTTGAACTGGAAGAACGCCTGATCGTCCAGATGCTGTATACCTCGGAGTTTGTGGACTCCATTGAGGAAATTTATGAGAATTACTGCATACATGGGGGACTGGAACTGATCCGGGAGGCATATCTTTATTATTTTGCCTATATGTATCTGGTGAAAAAGGTTGTTGTTCCCGCACAGGTCTTTCCAGAGATCATGCAGCTGTTCTATGAGGAAAAAGAAGTGCCGGATGTCGGAAAACTGGCATTGCTCGCATTTTTTGCAGAGGAGAATGCGTGGACATCGGACAAGCAGGAAGTCACGATGGAACTGCTGGAAGATTATGTGCAGCGGGGCATGTATTTTGGGTTTTATAAGCAGTTTCCGGAGGAAGTGCGTTATCATTTTCATTTTTATGATAAAATATTTCTGGAATACCGTACGAATCCCGGCAAACGAGTGCTGCTTCACTATCGGTTGGAACAGGACAACGGCAATTACAGCAATGAAGAGATGAATGAGGTTTTTGAGGGTATTTATGTAAAGGATTTCACGCTGTTTTTTGGAGAGACTGTGGAGTATTATGTCACGGAGGAAGAGGGCGCGGAGTCGAAGGTGATGGAAAGTAACCGGCTGGTAAACCGGGATGTCTGTGAGTATGCGGGGCGGAGCCGCTATGAGATGATGAATGCGATGCTGATGGAGCAGACACTTGGCGAAGAAAACGAGTTAAAACAGTTAATGTGGCGGTATGACAGACATGAGAAGATGAATGAAAAACTGTTTCATATGATTTAGGTGGCAGGATGGAGAAAAAAAAGCTATACATTGGTCTGGATGTTGGAACAAAATATGCGATGATCAGCTGCTATACAGTTGATATGAAGGAACCGGAGACGATCAGCAAGGTGGCTGGAAGTGAGGTTTTTCAGATTCCGTTTCTGCTCTACAAAAGAAAGGGAATCGGACAGTGGTTCTATGGTGAAGAGGCGGCGCTGATGGCAAAAGGGTCACATGAGCCGGTATTGGATGATCTGTATGTCCGTGCATTGCAAAAAGAAGAGGTGGTGCTGGAGGAACAGCGTTATTCCTATCTGGAACTGCTGACACTGTTTTTCAAAAAGATGCTGATGCTCCCTGCGAAGCTTGATCCGAATGTGGAAATTGAACAGCTGGTGGTGACGACGGAATCGATCAGTCATGAGAATATGGAGCTGTTTGCAGAAGTCATGGAGAAGCTGGACTTCACACCGGGGCATTTTGCGGTCATTGACTATACGGAAAGTTTTTATTATTATGCCCTGAGCCAAAAACAGGAATTATGGCTTCATGACGCGGTGCTGTTCGATTATCGCAAGACCGATCTGACCTATTACTATATGGAGCGAAACACAAAAACAACGCCGCAGCTTGTCACGATTAAGGAAAAGAATTTCGGGCCGCTGATCGGCAAAAAGGATACTGCATTTCTGGATGTATTGTCTGAAGCCTTTGGAAAACGTATTTATTCCTCGGTATATCTTACGGGAGATGGTTTTGACGGCGGCTGGATGGAAACATCTCTGCGTTATCTGTGCAGCGGGAGAAGGGTTTTTCTGGGGAAGAACCTCTATTCCAAGGGAGCCTGTTATGCCGCTTCCATAAACGGTGAAGTACAGCCATGGAAATTTGTCTACATGGGAGAGAATGAACTGAAGCTGAATATCAGCCTGAAAGTACATACGATGGGAGAAATGGCTTTTTATTCACTGATTTCTGCCGGTGAAAACTGGTATGAGGCAGCCGGAGAATGTGAGATCCTTCTGTCCGGTACCCCGGAGCTGGATTTCTGGCTGCAGGCAGCAGACAGCAGAGAGGCGAAGATCAATACACTGGAATTGACCGATCTGCCGCAGAGACCGGATCGGATGTCAAGGCTTCGCATTATGGCGAAACCGCTTTCCGGGACTTCGGTGAAAGTGACGATCCGGGATCTCGGCTTTGGAGAAATCTATCGGAGCTCGGATAAGAGTTGGGAATATACTATGGAACTGTAAGGAAGTGAGCGTGTGGGTGAACTGATATTATGCAGGACAGGGATTGCAGCGATGCCGTATTATATAGAAGGTATTTCGCTGAACATCTATTCGATGGAAGAACTCTGCTATGTAATACAAAAAAATATAGAGCGGCTGGATGAGAGCTTTTTTACGGAGGAGCTCTGCACATGGATTGAGGAGGAACTGTCCTGCGAAGAGATGGCAGCACAGCTTCGCCGGGAAATGCATGCAGGCGCAGAAGTCGCGGATATGGTTCTTGTGTTGGCGGATGCCTGCGGCTACTTCCGTAAAGCAGAGAAACGGGAAATAGAGCAGCAGCTTCGGGAGTTGGAGAACAAGAGCGAATTCGAAAAAGGAAAGCTTCGTGCAGACCGGTATTTGAAAAACAGGCGCTATGTGAGCAGCATTGCCGAATACAGGAATCTGCTCCGTGTGACGGAGAATGTGCCGCTGCAGGCATTGGAGACGGGCAGTATCTGGCACAATATGGGAGTTGCGAATGCACAGATGTTTTTGTATGAGCAGGCAGCGGGATGTTTTAAAAAAGCATATGCATACAATAATAATCCCGAGTCGCTGACGGAGATGTATTTTGCACTCCAATGTGTTTCCGAAAAGGGAAACGCTGCAGAATATGAGCCGCCGGAAGAGTGGAAAGAGTGTGTGATGACAAGGCTGCAGCAGGCGGTCAATGAACTTGAGAAGAACGCAGATGAACAGAGCATTCCGGAGGCTGCTGCGGCAGACCGGATTACCGAATGGAAGAATCAGTACCGGCGATACAGTAAACGATGAAAAATGGAGAAATAGATGAAGTTATTCGGACGCAAACGGAAAAAGGAACAGAAGAATATAGATGAGATTCTTCAACAGGTCACAGATGAGATGGTATCTCCAGCGGACATGGCAGATGAGAAAAAAGTGCAGCGCTATGTACTGGAGCATTGCCAGCGGCTGGTTAAGACAGCGAAAGAGCTGGAAGCGCAGAAAGCAGAATATCGTGTCGTTATTTCCAGCCTTAAAGATATCCAGATCATTGAGGAATTGCCGGAAAGAGAGGGCAGCGTGCTGCGTGACACGGCTGTTAACATCGTCACACTGGGACAATCACAGAAGGAGTACCATCAGACGACGAAAAAGATTACAGAGAGCCAGTATAATCAGATGCAGCGGGATGAAAAGTTGATTACATCTGCGATTAAAAATCTCCAGGAAAACGAAAAATATCAGTCAGCGGTCAAGCGGGACATGCAGTATCTGGAAAGTGAGAAGACGGAGTGGACCTATTACAGACAGGAACTGGAAAGCGAGCAGAAGCTCCTGCGCAGGTTAGCATATGTGCTGTTTGGCGTACTTTTGATGCTGATGGCCGTTGTTCTGGTTCTCCAGATGGGCTTTGACATGGATGCAAAGCTGGTTTTTATGTTCCTGATACTGGCTGGCGGAGCAGGTGGGGCATTCCTATTTATTCGGATGCAGAATAACACGGCCGAAATGAAAAAAGCAGAGGTCAATATGAATCATGCAATTACGCTGCTGAATAAGGTGAAGATAAAGTATGTGCATTCCACAAATGCAGTGGATTATGTCTGTGAAAAATATCATGTCAGGAATTCTTATGAGCTGAACTATCTTTGGGAACAGTATATGGAAAGCGCACGTCAGCGGGAGAAATATGAGCGGACAAGTGATGATCTGGAATATTTTACAGCAAAGCTGGTGCGTACGCTTCGAAAATACAATCTGTACGATGCGAAGATATGGCTGGATCAGGTACGTGCGCTGATTGATAAGCCGAAAATGGCGGAGATCAAGCAGGAGCTGAATGACCGCAGGCAGAAGATGCGCAGCAGAATCGAATATGATATGGATGTGGTTCTGGAGCAGAAAGAGGAAATTGAGAAACTGATGAAACAGATTGGTCAGGAGATTCCGGAGGTGCGTGAGATTCTGGATTCAATAGACCGGCTCTGCGGCGTATAAAAATAAAACTCCCGATTCAGACAGATAGAGAATAAGAGCTGAATGGGAGTTTTTATTTTTCCAGAAAGGATTTCCTTATCTACCTTTATTACACTGATCAAAGGCAGGGTTAAATGCATAGAAATTCTTTGAATCCAAATTGTCCTGTACAATTCGCAGCCCCTCTCCGAAACGCTGAAAATGAACAATTTCACGGGCACGCAGGAATCTGATCGGTTCTGCAACATCCGGATCTTTTACCAGACGAAGGATATTGTCATAAGTGGTTCTTGCCTTCTGCTCAGCAGCCATATCTTCAAAAAGATCGGTGATCGGGTCACCTTTCGACTGAAACTCACAGGAATTGAACGGAACTCCGCCTGCCGCCTGCGGCCAGATGCCTACCGTATGATCTACATAATATTTATCAAAGCCTGCGGCCTTCAGTTCCTCAGCAGTAAGATTTCTTGTCAACTGATGCACAATCGTTGCCACCATTTCCAGATGAGCGAGTTCGTTGGCGCGTTGATGATAGATATAGTTAAATCTTGGGAAAAATCTTCAATTCAAATGATATCTCATTGCCGTTCCGGAATTTGTTTTTCTCTGCTTTTGTATATTCGATATGGTCAATCAATTCCTTCAGGAATGTATTCTTTTCCATCACTGACATTAAGGCATAGTTGTCGAGCAGATAGCGGGCACGCGGCAGAAAAGAGTGGATCCGCGAAGCCTGTTCATCGAACCGGTCAATTTCGGTCTGAAGGACAGAAATCTGATTCTGCACATCCGATAATTCATCCTCCAGTTTTTCCATTCGCTGGTTAAAAATATCCACAGAGTAAATCCCCTGTTCCAGAAAATCGTACAGCCGTTTTTTTTGATTCGTCAGTTTTTCTGATTTTTCATCCAGCTTTTTCAATGAGTCCTTTTTGTAATCAATCTGAAAAAAATCATCTGCACGAACGGAGGAGTTGAGTGACACACTGTTTGCATACTGATCCAGATATTTTAACACCTCGGATTCGACCAGATCCAGGTAGCTTGCCACAGTAGTGCACTGTTTATAAACACAGATCAGCGTATCCCGAACCTTTGGATTGGCGTTCGGCCGGCGCATCATACGACGGCCGCAGCAGGAGCAGACAATAAGACCAGCCAGGGGGTTCTTAAATTCATGATTACGGTTAAATGGAACTGAACGGAAATTATCCTGAAACAACTGCCTGGTTTCCTCGAATATTTCATGGGATATGAGCGGTTCATGGAGTCCTTCACTTAAAATATAATCGTCATGCCTGGGTCTGGATGTGACAATATCCCCATCCTTAAAAGATTTTTCGTTTCTCCGCCAGTTCCATCTTATATATCCGGCATAGACTGGATTTTTTAAAATGGAGGAGATACTGGATGATGTCCATTCCGCACCCTTCCTGGTGGGAACATGCAGGCGGTTAAGTTCGTTTGCTATGGCGGAGATGCCAACCCTTTCGTTGGTATTCCCGGTGTACATATGAAAAATCTTACGGACGATATCCGCTTCGTCTGTCTCTGGAGTAAGACTATAGCCTTTTTCGCGTTCGAGCTTATAGCGCCGATAGCCATAGGGCGGGATATTACCACAGTATTTTCCCTCTTTTGCACTTGCAATACGCCCGCTGTTGAGCCTTTTTTTAATCATCTTGTACTCTTTGCGTCCCATGAAAAGAGAGTATTCAAAGTATTCCTGATCAAATTCATCGTTGGGATCATAAACTTTAGAAGGAGTAATAATTTTTGTCTCTGTATATTGGAAAGTCTGGGCCACGATACCCTGATCAATCGTATTCCCTCTTGCCAGCCGGTCGATATCGACCACAAGTACGCCGGCATAATTGCCGGTTTCCACGTCCGCCAGCAGCTTCTGCATTTTCGGGCGGGAGGCAATGCTGTCACCGGATACGACTTCTTTATAAACTTTTACAACATGATAGCCGCGTTCCTTTTGCAGGGCAGAGAGTATTTTTTCATGGCGGGCAAGCGTCTCTTCCACGCTTCCGTTCAGATCACGGTCTGTTCTTGATTTCCGAAGATATTCAAGATATAAATCCATAGAAAAAACCTCCATACGATTCTTTGTTTCTGTAGAATATTTATATTAACTGCAATTCGCAGATATTACCGCATAAAGAACGCCAAGGGCTGGCAGAAATCAGATAGGAAAATCGGACAAATTTTATGAATAGACTTAATTAACAAAGATCAAAGCGTGGAACAAGTTTAACTAAAAGGGGGAATGACGATGGGAGTCACATTTGATTTTTCGTGTGTTGTAAAAGATCCGAAGGAACGGCAGCGGATTATTGATCGCGTTTCGATCATTTCGTACAACGCAGAAAAGCGTGCATGGCTCGCAGAGCAGGAACGATTGGAAAAAGAGGGAAAGAAAGAGTAGCCGCGAAAGCGGCCGGAGGACAAGTATGGCTAGTCTGTCTGCGGCAACGGTTTTTTTATTAGATTCTTTAGATGATCCGGGATACAGTCATATGTCTTTAAATGCTGAAAACAAATCAATGATTTTTTCCCGGCCGCATCTATCTGATAGGTTGCTTCGTCATAGCCTACAGGATTATGCGCGCCTACCATAGGCGTAATACCAAAGGTGATTTGAATAGTACCTGCATCCTTTGCAACATTTTGAATGTTAACTTCATAATTATAAATCACCGGGAGATCGGTAAAATAATCTTTATAAAAGTTATCCGATACGGATCGAATATCATCTATGAAGAGCGCTGTTATCAATTCGTTTTTTATTGCAGCGGGAGATACCGCATGAATAGAAAAGACATCTTGAGCCTGACTATAATTGTGCAAGGAATTAACATATACAGATAATAGGAAGAAACATAACAATACATGAATGAAGAGATTTTTTCTATTAGCCATTGTCCCAATCGCATTGCAATCTTTGATTAATATTAGAGTATTAATTCAAAATAATATTTATTCAAGTCAGATGTAAATTTTCCAAGCCTTTTTGACAACGATTCTTTTCCAGCGTTAAATCCCCCTAAAATTACTATTTTTCAAAAATTTACCAGCAATCAATATTTAATCTGCAAAGCGATGATCACTGCCTCTTAACCTGGGATATTCTTGACAAAGCCATTGAAATTGCGTTCGTTACACGTTCTGTCTGTTCTCGCGTATTGCTGTATAACAATGCATTTTTCGCCTGTTCGCCACCGATGCGTCCGAGTGCCCAGGCTGCATATTCCCGTACCAGGGGGGCGCAGGTGTCAAGTGCTTTTGCCAATGCAGGGACATGGCTGACCTCTCCGCTGTTGCCAAGTGCGATGGCAGCATTACGCTGAAAAATCTGAGTGTTTCGAATATAATTATACATTATCGGATGGATTACTCTTCGGTAATAAGCCTCATCCATCAAGAGTACCTTTTCCAAGTCGAATTCATGAGCAAGAAGCTCCAGGAATGGATCTTGTCGGACTGCATTTCGCAGTGGCTTTCTGTTTCGCGGGCAAGCTTCCTGGCAAATATCACAACCATGGATACGGCTGCCAGAAGCTACACGGATATCTTCTGGCACGAATTCCGTCGCAAACCAATGATTAAAACCAAGACATCTTGTCGGAATCAGCTTTCCCGGCTCATTCAGTGCACCAGTAGGACAGGAATCAATACATAAATGGCAGTTTGGCGGACAGCGACGTTCTACCGTGGGAGAATCATATTCCAGCTCCGTATCTATCAGAAAGCTGTTTAAAATGATAAAGGAACCGCAGCCGTCTGCATATGCAAAATTGTTGCGGCCAAAGGTAGTGATACCTGCACGGGCGCATGCCATACGTTCTGGAATCTGTACACCTTCTCCGACCTTACAGCCATTATCACGGAGAAAATCCCGAAACAGGGAAAGTCTTGCACCGTTCAGTGTGTCAGGAAGAGGGTCGTAGCACCTGCCAAGATAGGTCCGCCCAATGCTTTGTGTGAGCTTCGCAGGGTAAGCGATATCTGAATAGTTAAAAACTACGCACACGATGGACTTTGCATCAGGCATTGCCGTACGGGGATAAGCTCCAGCCAATGGGCCATTGCGTTTATGAATTAAAAAATCATAGGCAGGTGTCCGGTTACGCAGATCATCCGCATATTCCGTGAAATCATCTGCTGTGGTAATGCCTACTTTCGCAAAACCAAGAGATAACGCTTTATCCTTAATTTTTTGTGTCAGTACTTTTTTATCCATATCTATTCTCCTCCTTATCAGTTTGCTTCCGGTTAAATGACAATATTGAGAATTCTTTAAACCAGCGATTCAATATTCGTTAGAATACGCGTAAAATTCTCAATATCATCCTGCCCGATCATCTCCTCGATTTTTGCCTGTGCCTGCTTCCAAAAAATCATTCCTTCCGTAAGCGTGGATTCACCTAAATCTGTTAACTGTATCAGATTGTTTCGATTGCTGGGACCGGGTATCTCTGCAATGTAATGTCCTTTGAAAAGAATGTTCAGATTTCGAATAATTGTTGTGCGATCCAGTTTGGCATATTGTGCGAGCTCGCTTTTATTGCATGTTTCAAGTAACTTTATGTCATGAAGCAGTGAAAACTGGCTTATTGTCAGATTTATAGTTTCTATTTTCTTATCATAAAATTTCGTTAAAGCATTTGCAGCTCTGCGAACTCTAACGCAATAGCATGGATGATCTCCAGGTACAATTTTTCGCATAATGGACTCCTTTTTTGGTTTGATGAAAGGATAGGTTCTTTTTCAAACTGCACATGCATTCTCCTTTCAAACTGTGTATATACACATGTTGTGAATATATTAATCGTTTGTGTTCTTTTTGTCAACTAAATACTGAAAGTAACGATTGAAAAAACAGGAATATAATAGCCTGCATGTCCCTTATCGGATGCTGTCCGGTTTCTGTTGACAGTGTCTTTAACGTATGTAATCATACAGATAAGGAACCGCTGTAATAAAGGTTTACTCTGATATTTTTCATTACTTCAGGAGAATATTACAGAAAAAAATAGTTTCCGATCATTGGAGGTGAGTCAGATGATACAGATGAATTGTAATTCGAAATTACCGCTTTATATTCAGATTTATCGTGCATTCAAAAATGCCATAGTCTCAGGGCAATTACCGCCAAAATCAAAACTTGAATCTATCCGAACACTATCCGAAACATTAAATGTCAGTGTCAATACGGTTAAAATCGCATATCGGCAGCTTCAAAACGAAGGCTTTATAGAAAGTATTCCAAAGTCTGGCTATCATGTGGTTGATATACAAAAGTATCAGGTCGTAAAACCTGATTCTGACCAATATAAATCTAACGCTATATTCAAATCCACTAAAATAGAGCAGGAAAATGAGGATATCATAAGATACGACTTTACATATCACAAGATGTCCATGGAACTTTTTCGTGTAGAAAAATGGCGAAAATATGTGAATGAGGCATTATTGTGTTGTGAGAATGAAAAGATGGGACGGTATGATTACGGAAAAGGAGATGTGACATTAAGAGAAGAGATACGTAAATACTTAGAATTAAGCAGGAATGTGCATTGTGATGTTGAGCAGATTGTAATATGTTCAGGGATACAAGATTCGATTGAGCGGTTATGTCATATACTTCCAAATACTACAGTCGGATTAGAGTGTCCGGGGATTCCATTGTGGCGCACAATTTTTGAAAGACATGGATTTCAGACCGTCTCTTTATCTGTTTATCCTCAAAATAGTTATATAGAAGAACTTTACAAAAGTGATGCCAAAATTGCAATCACAACCCCATCACACCAGTTTCCTACGGGATACGTGCTGTCCCTGGAAGAACGAATGCAGCTGCTTCAATGGGGAGCCACGAATGATGCCATCTTAGTGGAAGATGACTATGACTGTGAGTTTCGATATGCATCGCAGCCGCTATCGGCAATTCAGTCAATGGATTCCAATGATTGTGTGCTGTATATGGGAACATTTTCAAAAATATTACTTCCAGGACTGCGGATAAGCTACATGGTATTACCGAAAAAGCTGTTATTTAATTATGATAAAGTCTACGAGAATTATCCGTCAGGTGTCCCATGGCTCTCTCAGAAAACATTGTATTATTTTATGGAAAATGACGATTTTTCCAGATATATCCGGCGGGCCAGAAATCATTTTAAAGACAAATATCACACCCTAATACATGCATGCGAAAATGTATTTCAAGATAAAATAGATATCATCGGAACAGATGCAGGCTTACATGTACTAATTCGTATTCCAGCTGCAAATAGCCAGAAAGAATTAATACAAAAAGCCCTTCAGAAAGGTGTTCGTGTCTATTCGGTGGAAGAGGATTGGGACTGCAATCAGAAGGCCCCGGAGAATTTGATCTTATTGGGATTTTCCTATATAAGAAAGAAGGATATCTATGACGGAATTGTACTGTTAAGGGAAGCATGGAAGGAATATCTATAGAAAACTGTATCTAAAAAATAAGTATAAACTGTATCCAACAAGATCAGGGAACTTTATTGACTTTATTTTTTCATTAAGCTATACTCTGCTTAATTCCTATGGATCCATACGAAATCTTTTTAAATTAATATGCAGGAACTTAAAAATGGCAAAGGTGCTGGTAGATATTTCTACAGCATCTTTTTTGTTAGGAGGAATTAAAGTGAAGAAATTAATAATTGACCATAATACTTGTATTGGCTGCGGAATGTGTACCTCAATATGCCCTGCTTATCATTTGGCAGTTTCAGATCAAAAATGCCATGAGGAAGATGGGTTATGTATCCAGTGCGGACAATGTCAGGCCGTTTGTCCAAAAGATGCAATTAAAGTGAAACGTTTATCCGATGTTGCAACCAGACCGGTCAGTGAGATCAAGCATAATATTACGCCTGAAAGCTTAGCCGAATTTTATCTTAGCCGCAGAAGCTGCCGTTACTTTACAGATCAGGATATTTCTCATGAAACATTTGAAAAATTAATACGTAATGCAACCGCGAATGATGCATCTTATTATAATATTCAGACAACAGAATATGTTGTAATAGAAGAGAAATTGAATGATTTTAAAAAGTATCTTTTAGATCTGCTGAAAGACGAATTAGATAAAAATGAGTATATTGAGCTTCACGGAGATCAGGTAGACAGAAATGATTTTGTTCGCTTTTATAATATGTATATGAATGGAGAATTCCCGCATGACCCGTTTTTCCATGAAGGAAGGCAGGCAATTGCAGTATTTGCAAAGCATCCGGTTGATGCGGCATATGGTATGTCTCATATTGAATCAATGGCTTATGCAATGGGACTGGGTGGCTTCTGGCTTGGTTACGCTATCACAGCTTCTGAGAAAAAACCGCAGGAAATGATGCACTTCTTTCCGGAGGTAGACCAGACCAAGAAAATGTATGCCTTATTTATACTTGGTTATCCAAGAATCAGGTATAAACGAACCTCACCTAAACCACAAGTAAAAATTTCATATATGTAGAGGAGAAAACAAAACATGGATATCCTGAGTAACGAAAAAATAATTTCAATGTATCAAGGTTTAGGTGTATCAATGGCGGTATTTGATCGTGACATGAAAATGGTCTTTATGAATGACAAAGCGCATGGGTTTTATGAAAAAATGTTTCATACTTCCGATATCTTGGGTAAAAATGTAAAAGACTGCCATTCTGGTATTAACATAAAAAATATAGAAGCGTTATTCAAACAGTTTGATAACGGAAAGCCTTTCAGTTTTATCAGTGCAGAGGTTCCGATTTTCGAAGGTGGACATTTAACGGTTCTTCATTTGCCGATTAAGGAAAACGGTAAGGTGACAGGAATTATGGAAATACCGATTGAAACATCATTTGCCGCAGGCTCCGGCCGTTGTGAATATGAACGAACCTACAACGAGGATGATAATTTCCTTGATTACTCACATATGAAAAAATAGCTTCTTTATAAAATACCGGAAACAATTGGTGAATCAGATTTTCTTTTAAAAAAGCTCGGAAGGAGAGACTGTCCTATGCACAGTCTCTCTTCGTTTTATCGTGCGTTATCCTGTTGAACAAGCGAAGCGTGCGGAATATGTGATATTCACGCACTCTTCAAATTCCTGTCAAGTTACATTCATATTAAGATGCTAAGATCACATGAAGACAAATATGAAACGAATATCATAATATGAGGTGTAAAATATGTGTTATAAAAAATTAAAAAAAGCAATTGCCGGTGTTCTGGTACTGACTCTATGCTTGACTACTGGAACAACTGCAGTGGTCCGTGCATCCAATGCTTCATCAGAAGTACCGTCAACGGAAGTAACATCTGACGATGGTGGAACGGCTCCGGAAGGAACACCTCCGGATGGAACGGCTCCGGAAGGTACACCACCGGACGGTGCACCTTCCGGTGGTGGTGCAAATACCATGACTTACGATTATACAGGAGCTCTTTCCGGCGCGTTGACAGCGGACGGGGAAACGATTGTTTCAGACAAGGAATCGGCAGCGGCCGCGACAGCAGATCAGAATGCGGCTCTTGTACAGAATGCCGGAACGCTGACAATTACCAATGGAACACTTACGAAGTCGGGTGATGATTCTAACGGAGATAACTGCAATTTCTATGGAATCAACTCTATTCTGCTTGCAGTAAACAGTGGTTCTACCTCATACATTTCAGGGAGTTCGCTAAGTGCAGACAGTGAGGGAAGTAACGGTATTTTTTCCACAGATGGTGCAACTGTCTATGCAAATGACAATACGATTACTACAACAGCAGGAAATTCCAGAGGATTGGATGCTACCTATGGAGGTACGATTGTTGCAGATAAAATGACCATTTCGACACAAGGCGATCATTCCGGGGCAATTGCAACTGACCGTGGCGGCGGATATATTTCAGTTGCCAATAGTACCCTTTCCACGGCTGGATCAGGTTCTCCTCTGCTGTATTCCACAGGTGACATTGAGGTTGATAATGTTACGGGAACGGCTACTGGAAGCCAGATTGCGGGTATGGAAGGACTCAATACCATTCTTATTTATAATTCTTCGCTGACGAGCACTTTAACAAACGCAACAGCCAGCGACCCAATGGCAGATGGTATTATTATTTATCAGTCCACATCAGGAGATGCTGAATCCACCACCGGTGAGACGGCAACCTTTGAAGCATCTAATTCTACGTTGAAAAGTGCAATTACAAGCGGTACGATGTTTTATTTTACGAATACCAAAGCAAATGTTGTTTTGAGTGACACAACACTTGATTTTGACAGCAGCAAGGCTGATTTAATAACAGTTCAGGGAAATGACTCTAATAACTGGGGAACCGCTGGCAGCAATGGAGCAGATGTTACATTTACCGGTCTGGGTGAGACACTCAATGGTAATGTTGAGGTTGATACGATAAGCAGTCTGAATCTCTATCTTTTGAATGAAACCACTTATACGGGTGCAATGGAGATTTCAACAAATGAAGTAAATACTGACATATCTGCCGCACCAATTACCGTAAACATCGATAGTACATCCAAATGGGTAGTAACCGGAAATTCAACAGTTACGGATCTGAATGCGGAGAGCGGTGCTTCCATTGTTGATGATCAGGGAAATACCGTCAGTATTGTAGTCAATGGGGAAACTGTTGTTTCCGGTGATAGTGCTTACACCATCACAGTGACAAATAGTTACACATCCACAGTGGAGACGGACAGTAATAATGCGCTCAGCACTTTCTATATCGACCGAACCTCATTCGATGCGTATTATGGGCTTGAAACGACCTTCAGTACAAACGGGATCGCAACGGTGGAAGCAACATCAAATACGGAAGATTCAAGTTCCGGTGAAACAACGTCCCAAGATGAAACAGAGAACAATCATTTCGTATACTACGGTATTTTGATTGCAGCAGTGGTCTTGGGAGGCATCGGAATTATCACATACAGGCAGCTAAAATCCAAAAAGCATAGTGCTAATAAAAAATAAGATAATTGATAACAGGATTGGAAGAACTGTCCGAAGCAAAACAAGCTTCGGATGGTTCTTCTTTGTTATCGAATGCATGTTATTTTGTGCAGGGGTTGTTATTGGTTGTCCTATCTTATTTTTGTTGACATCTGAGTTTTCTTTTTCTATAATTAAACCGATGGTTTAATTAAAATAAAATAATTCAGAAGGAATTCATATGGGAAGAAGAATCAAAGAGGAGCCTGGCGCTCATAGAAGTCATATTGCCAAGGCAGCAGGTGAACTTTTCAAAACCAAAGGAATCAACGCTGCCTCCATGAACGAAATCGCAAATAAGGCTGGTTACAGCAAGGCTACTTTATATGTTTATTTTCAAAACAAGGAAGAAATTATTGGGTATCTTGTTCTGGACAGCATGACCAAGCTCAAAGAATATCTTGTGCTTGCGCTGGAAGGCGAAAAAGATTTCAAAGGTAAATACTTGGATTTATGTCAGGCCATGGTTTTATATGAGGAAGAATATCCGTTTTATTTTTCCCTGGTACTGGATCATATCAATATCGATTTTGAATATTCCAACTGTGAGGAGTCCGAACGAAAGACTTTTCAGGTAGGCGAGGAAATCAATATTCTTTTAGCGACATTTTTTCGGAATGGCATAGAGCAGGGGGCCTTCCAAACACGGCTTGATGTAAAATCAATCCTATTTACCATTTGGGGAATGATCTCCGGCTTTATTCAGCTTGCAACGAATAAACAGGAATATATCAGTCAGGAAATGCACAGGACAAAAAAAGAATTTTTAGAACAGGGCTTTTTATTTTTATATGATGCAATTAAAAACAGATAAAACATGAACTGTTTTTCCACGATAGAATGATATGGAAACGAGGTATGAAATGGGTATTGTTACAGGATATATAGGTCTCATAAGTTTCTTCTTACTTGCTGGGAAATTCATTGCGAGAAAGTCAGACAGTCATAAAATAAATCGTTTTTTTGCAATGATCCATAAGCCTGTCAGCTGCATATTTTTGCTTACATGTATCATACACTTAATTCTTGTCATTCCGGTTTTAAAAACAAGGGATCTTGTTGTCTCATTATCCGGTTTTCTTGCGTTTACATTTGTGCTTCTTCTGATCATCTTTTGCCATACGGTAAAAAATGGTGCGAAGAAAATGAAATGGCACCGTATCTTCACATTGGCGCTTCTTGCAGGCATCATTTTTCATGTCACGGTATATTATATAGATTTCATTCAGTATAAAAATAACATCCAAAATATTCAGATTACAGATGTTGCCATAACGGATGTTCCGGATGGAAGCTATATTGGCGATTATGATGCCGGATATATTTACGCGAAAGTACAGGTTACGGTAAGAGATGGATTCATTACAGAGATTACGATCTTGGAACATGAGAACGAAAGAGGTCAAAAAGCAGAGGCCATTACAGGCACCATCGTAAAGGAACAGAAGATCAATGTGGACGCCATTACAGGCGCAACGAACTCAAGCCTCGTAATCAAAAAAGCGGTTGAGAATGCGTTGTGTCAATGATAACCTATAATGGGATCTGCACCGGATTCTATTGTGCATTTTCTTATTAAGGCAAGTTAAGGAGGACAATAAATGAGTGCTGCAGAAAAAACAATTGGAAACTCGCCAAATAAACAGGAAGACAATGGCATGTATAGAAAGAATCGGTACATATCTGTGATTTTTAAGCTGGCAATCGTCACTTGCGGAATGATTGGAATTCTGATGCAGCTTTCGCTATTCAGTGGAACCGCAGTAAATTGGGGAATGTTTCGCTTCTTTACAAATTTGAGCAATCTGGCTTGTATCCTATATTTCCTGAGTGCAGCTTTATGGCTGATTTTCAGGAAAGAGGATGACAGCACAAGGTTTTCTCCTATACTTTGGATCATTGCACCGCTTGTTTATTTTGTCTATGCCGTTATTGCGGCACAGACAGGGAATGTGATGCAAGGCGGCAGCCGATATCCTTACCCGTTCATTGATATAGATCAGTTGGGCATTTTCACCGTAGCTGTGACAGCAATGGCACTTCTGGCAGGCTTTATCGTGTTGGGGTATGTTTTTTATGCAATTGACCACAATTTTGCCAAAATTTCACAGGTGTGTCATGAGCGGCAAAGGAAGCTATAAAATAATAATCATTATCGAAAAAAAGAAAAATATATAGGAATAAAAGCAATATTTAGAATGAAAATAATAATTATTATCAATATTGTGGATTGACAGATAAATAGAACTCTGCTATGATAACAATAAGTTAGCAATGACTAACCTGAAAAAACAAAAGAAATGATTAATTGTATTAAGAAATGAAATAATAGAAACATGCAGACAACAATCATCTTATGAGGGAGGAACTATTTTATGTCATTAATTGGAAAAGAAATCAATGAATTTGAAGTACAGGCTTTTGCGGGCGGAGAGTTTCAGAAGGTTACAAAGGAAGATATTCTTGGAAAATGGAGTGTATTTTTCTTCTATCCGGCAGATTTCACCTTTGTGTGCCCGACCGAACTGGAGGATCTGGCCAACAAATATGAAGACTTTAAAAAGGAAAACTGTGAGATTTACAGTGTATCCTGCGACAGCCATTTTGTGCATAAAGCATGGCATGACGCATCCAAGACGATCCAGAAAATACAGTATCCGATGTTAGCGGACCCAACCGGAAAGCTTGCGAGAGATTTTGAGGTTATGATTGAGGCAGACGGAATGGCAGAACGCGGCAGCTTTATTGTAAATCCGGAAGGAAAAATTGTAGCTTACGAAGTCATTGCCGGAAACGTGGGAAGAAATGCGGACGAACTGTTCCGCCGTGTACAGGCATCTCAGTTCGTGGCAGAGCATGGAGATGAAGTTTGCCCGGCAAAATGGCAGCCTGGTGCAGAAACTTTAAAACCGAGTCTGGATCTGGTAGGCTTGATTTAGCCGACGGTAACAAAGATAAACGCCGCGGGAAGAAAAGCGATGGTTTCCAAGGGGGAGACAGTTTCTTCCCGCAGCGTTTTTTTATGGATGGGAAAGCGGGTTGATAAAAGGTCTTTGAGATTATAAAGAGAGGAGCAGAAACTATGCAGGAAATCAAAAATTTGTATGATGTAATTATCGTCGGAGCAGGACCGGCAGGACTCTCAGCGGCGATTTATATGGCGCGGGCCAGATATAAGGTACTGGTAATGGAAAAGGAAAAAATCGGAGGACAGATTACGATTACTTCTGAGATTGTAAATTATCCCGGAGTGGAAAAGACCGGCGGAAAGGAACTTACGGATGCTATGAAGGGACAGGCGGAGGCATTTGGTGCAGAATTTCAGATGGCTGAAGTGTTAGACATTGAACCGGAGGGAGATGTCAAACTCCTTCATACTACCGCAGGAGAGTACCGGGCGCTGGGTGTGGTGCTTGCCACCGGAGCCAATCCAAGAAAGCTTGGATTTAAGGGTGAAAAGGAATTTCAGGGCAGGGGCGTTGCATACTGTGCGACCTGTGACGGAGAATTTTTTACGGGCCTGGAAGTCTTTGTAATCGGCGGCGGATTTGCGGCGGTGGAGGAAGGGATTTTCCTGACAAAATATGCGAAGAAGGTAACGATGATTGTCCGCGGTGACGATTTTACCTGTGCCAAAACCGTGGCAGACCAGGTCAAAAAGGAACCGAAAGTCGAAGTGAAATTTAATACGGAAATCCTGGAGGCAGATGGAGAAAGTATGGTTTCCAGGGCACGTTTCCGAAATAATGCGACCGGAGAAGAATGGACACACGAAGCAGGAGCGGACGGCAGCTTTGGAATTTTCGTATTTGCTGGCTATGTGCCCAATACACCGTGGCTTGCTGGAAAGGTGGAATGTGATGAGCAGGGCTATCTGATTACGGACGGAAATCAGAAGACAAACCTGGATGGAGTGTACGGGGCGGGGGATGTTTGCATTAAGAATCTGCGTCAGGTCGTAACTGCAGTTTCGGACGGTGCAGTGGCGGCTACATCTCTGGAAAAACATGTATCGGCAGTGCATGAGAAACTGCAGCTGCCGGAGCTGCCCCGGAAGGAAGCCGACATGTCCCGCCTGGACGCAAAGGAAGCACCAAAGGAAAAGAACGGGGAAAATGGCTTTTTATCGGAAGAAATTAAGACCCAGCTCGCGGGACTGTTCCCCAAATTTGCATCGAAGGTCGTGATCCGGGCAGAGCTGGACGACAGTCCTCTTGCAGGAGAAATGAGCGGTTTCCTTGGTGAACTGGAGGCACTTACAGACAGGGTGATCTGTGAGCGGCGCCAGATCAGTACGGAGGAAAGGGCGCAGAGGGAAGAAAACGGTGAACTGTTTCCGGCATTTTCTCTGTACCGTGAGGATGGTACCGGAGGAAACATCTTGTTTCATGGTGTTCCAGGTGGTCATGAGTTTAACTCCTTTGTGGTAGCACTTTACAATACGGCAGGACCAGGACAGCCAATCGGGGAAGATCTGAAGCAGAAGTTAAAGACGCTCGAAGGAAGTATTAACGTGAAGGTCATGGTATCTTTGTCCTGCACGATGTGTCCGGAAGTCGTTATGGCTACGCAAAGAGCAGCCTCTCTCTCGGAACATGTGACGGCGGAGATGGTTGATCTGATGCATTATCCGGAGCTGAAAAAGAAGTATGAGATCATGAGCGTTCCCTGTATGGTAATCAATGACCGTCAGGTTTATTTTGGAAAGAAAAATCTGGAGGAAGTGACAGGGCTCCTGGAAAAAGCATAGATAAGAGCAGGAGATAATACCTGATATTATGAGGATCTGCATGAATCAGTTTCTTAAAACTGTGGTATAATGTGAAAAAACATGGGCGGTGAAATATGTGTGGAAGATATTATGTCTCGGAAGAGATGAAATCCGAGCTGGAAAAGATTGTTGCAGATCTGGACAAAAAAATCAATGGGATATCATTTCAGGGAGATGTTGTGCCCTCTGCGAATGCATTGATTCTGGCATCGGGTCCTCGTGATCAGGTAGCTGCAAAAGCATGCAGATGGGGATATCAAACGAATTTCAGCAAACGGTTACTGATAAATGCGAGAGCTGAGACGGTAAACGAAAAGAAGCTGTTTGCTTCTTCCTTAGAGACTGCAAGATGCGTTATTCCGGCAGCCGGCTTTTATGAATGGGATGCAGCAAAAAATAAATTCTCTTTTATGGATAAGTCAAAGCCGGTTTTATATATGGCAGGATTGTATCGCAAAGAGGAGGATATGGAGCATTTTGTCATTATCACAACTGCGGCAAACAGCTCCATGGAAAAAATTCACAACAGGATGCCGTTAATATTAGACGAAAAGCAGATGAAAGATTGGCTGTATCATAGAATGGCTGCAGAATCTCTGATCAGAATGATACCGCCGGAATTAAAAAGCAGCATAGATAACGAGCAAATAGGGCTAGAATTTTACTAGCCTTATTTTTTTGCAGAATTTTACAGTTTACAATTAGAACATATGTTCATATAATAACAATAGCAAACATAAGTTCGAATATGGGAATGAGGTGATGAAGTGGAGCGGATTATATTTCATATCGATGTTAATTCTGCATTTTTATCCTGGGAAGCGGTTTACCGGTTGAGGTACCTTGGAGAGAAAATTGACATTAGAGAATTACCGTCAGCGGTTTGCGGCGATATTAAGGTGCGGCATGGTATCATATTAGCCAAATCACTGCCTGCAAAAAAATATCAGATAAAAACAGCGGAGACAATTGGAGAAGCATTGAAAAAATGTCCCAATTTAATGCTTGTGCGGCCACACTATGATCTTTATGATACTTCATCAAAAGCCTTTCTTGGAATATTAAAAGAATATTCACCGATGGTCGAACAGTACAGTATTGATGAGGCTTATATGGATATGAGCGGAACACAGAGCCTGTGGGGGAGCCCTGTCGTAGCTGCAATTATGATAAAAGACCGGATATACCGGGAACTGGGATTTACGGTCAACATTGGGATTTCAAATAACAAATTGCTGGCCAAGATGGCTTCTGACTTTGAAAAGCCGGATAAGGTGCATACGTTATTCCCAAATGAGATAAAAAGAAAGATGTGGAGGCTGCCGGTGGGCGATTTGTTTTTCTGTGGGAGGCAGACAGAGAAGAAGTTGCAGCTGCTTGGTATTCGAACGATCGGTGAGCTCGCCAAGACCGATATCACTTTTCTGAAACAGCATCTAAAAAAACACGGAGAAATACTATGGTGTTTTGCCAATGGAATTGATGTATCGGTGATAGAAAGCATTGCGCCGGAAAATAAGGGATATGGAAATAGTATGACAGTTCCGTTTGATGTCTGTGATACATCGACGGCAAGAATGGTATTGTTGTCACTGTGTGAATCGGTTGGAATGCGGTTACGTAAAGATGGAAAAAAAGCTTCTGTGATTGCAGTATCGATTAAAAATTTTGCGTTGCAGTTCAGCAGTCATCAAAAAACATTATTTTCTGCCACAAATATTACAAATGAATTATTTGAGGCCAGCGGTCAGTTGTTTGATGAATTATGGGATGGTTATACGCCAATCCGACAAATCGGGGTGCATACCAGCCGTGTAATGGAAATGGGAGAAGCAAGACAGCTGGATCTATTTTCAATGAATCATTATGAAAAATATGAAAAACTGGATTTGGCCATTGATAAGATTCGAGTTCGGTATGGAGAGGAGTCTGTGTTTCGAGCATCCTATCTGGGAGCTAAAATCAGACCAATCAACGGCGGAATCAGCAAGGATAAGAAGAAAGCAATTGGAGAGGAAGTGTATTATGAATGACGATCAATATTGATGTAAATGCAACGTTTAATCCCGTAGGAGATATCAAGCCTGTGTATGTGCGCCTGGAGGATGAAAATCATGAGCTTCATACTTACAAAATACAGTCCATCAATCAGACGAAAGATGAAAAGTATTCCGGAATCAATGCGAGAGTGTTTTATTGCAGCATTTTAGAATCTGAAATTGCAAAGGAGATTGTCATACGGTATCATTTCCAATCCCATAAATGGACCTTGATTGGTACTTGAATGCGAAGAAGAAGGCTTATCTTTTTCACGCAATATTCTCGGGCGTAAAATTCGTTTAATGCAGTCCGATATGGGTTTTAAATGTTTCGACACTTGTGTTGAGAATCAGTGTTTTGTCAAATTCGATTTCTTTCAATAACCTGCATGCCTCGGTAAATCTTCCGACATAGCTTGGATCATGGGCATCCGAACTTACAATGATCGGCACCTGATATTCCTGGCACAGCCGGAGCATCACTTTATAGTTCCGGACACAATGAAGCCGCTGATCCTGCTTCAGCAGGGAACTGTTATTCAGTTCCAGAGCCACATGATACTGTTTTGCTGCAGTAACCAGTTTTTTATAATCTAATGGCGTATGATCATCATCTGGATGAGAAACAAAAGATACCTTTTTCTGTTTCATACAGGAGATCAAGTTTTCCGTGTTTTGCACAATTCCGGCATCATGGTAGCACTGCCGGTGGATTCCGACAATTGCATAATCAAGAGCATCCAGATATTGCTGGTTCAGAGAAAGTGTTCCGTCATTTAACACGTTAATTTCACATCCATGAATTATTTCAACTTCATAAAGAAATTTCGGGACTACTCCTAAATTTGTAAAATAAATGGGATCACATGTCCCGGGTATGCCCGGAGCATGTTCACTGATGCCCAAAAGTGTCAGTCCTTTTTCTTTGGCAGCTTCCGCCATTTCACGGATAGTACCGTATGCATGACCGCTTGCCAGTGTATGTGTATGTATATCCAAGCGAAAGTTATACTCTTCATATAAATTGTTGGATTGTGTCTCGTTCTCGATCATCTTTCCTCCTTTTTTCGTATTCGGTTAGTAGAGTTATACTATAATAATAGTTCTATAGTTTTGAAATTTCAAGTGGGTTTTGTTATCATATCTATCATCAACGAGCGAGTTCCTCAGTACCGATATCTGTCAAAACTCCGGCAACCTGATTATACGGCATGGTATAACGCTGCGAGAGATAACGCATAGAGGCACCCATTTCTCCATCCGGTCCACCGTATTCCGTTAAGGTATAATTGCGCGCAAGAGCAGGAAAATTAAGCATAGTGTATGGTCAAGCGTCAGATAGTATGTTAAACTAGTTACCTACCCTGGTTTTTATTTTTTATAATGCTGGAGTTTATACACGATCACAAATAGCTTGGAAGAATCATCAAATGACACTTGAGTTTATGACATTCTCATATCAGTGACAACGAATGAAAGAAGGAATTATGAATACCATTATAGATTATATGAAACGGCCCTTTGTTAAAAGAATGATTGTATTGTTGATCATCTGCATATTATTATTTCTGGTAAGAAGCCAGATAACATTGTTATTGCTGACATTTATTTTTGTTTATCTGATTGATTCGCTGCAGCGAAATATAACGAAGTTACTATATAAAAGGTTTCATATTACTATTAATGCAAAAATCATTATTGTTGGGCTTTATCTTATCATGATCGGATTGTTTTTGTCCTTTATTTGTTTTTATATACCCCAGATCATCGAACAGATAACGAATATAGTTGAATATGTAACTAATTTTTTGCTGGGAATTAAGACAAATATTCATACCGACAATGTCATTCTTGGTTATTTCTACGACTATCTGCAAAAAATTGATATTCAGAATTATATGAAGAGCAATGCCGCAGGGATCATAAGCGTCATAAGCAATGTTGGAAGTATTGGTATTAAAGTTGTTATGGCTGTTATACTGAGTCTGTTTTTCTTACTTGAAAAAGACAAAATTACAACTTTTTTCAATGGATTTCATAACAGTAAAATTTCATGGTTTTATGATGAACTGAAATATTTCGGTACAAAATTCACGAATTCCTTTGGTAAAGTGATACAGACCCAAATTTTAATCTCATGCATTAACTCAAGCATATCAGTCATTATTTTGGCTTTTCTGCGATTCCCCAATACGATTGGACTGTTTTTTATGATTTTCATTCTGGGAATGATACCTGTTGCAGGTGTTATCATTTCCTTAATACCTCTTTCTATAATTGCCTACAGTATCGGAGGTATACACTATGTGATTTATGTGCTGATCTTAATTGTAGTTCTTCATTCGCTTGAAAGTTATATTTTAAATCCAAAACTGCTTTCTCATAGAACGAAGTTGCCGGTTTTTTTAACCTTTCTGATCTTGATTATATCTGAGCACCTAATGGGTATTTGGGGGCTTATTGTTGGTATTCCAATTGTAATATTTATATTAGACATTCTGGAAGTTAAAATAGATGGACAATAACATGGATGAATAGCATTCACAGGAAGATATCATTCTCTCTACGCCTTTCGCCTTAGGAGTTGGAGACATAAAATATAATATTAAATTCCTGATTTTCCTTATCATACGTAATAGATTCACAGATACTTCTTAAGGCGCAGGATTTTTCCTCATTAGAAGCCTCTGAGAGCAGGATGTCATAAACATCACGGCATTTGTTCAATATTTTAGGCTTTAAACTGCCATAGTCAACTGGTTCACTTTTCGAAAGATTTTGAACCAGTTTCTGTATGCGATATTGTTCGGCATGGATACGTGTCTTGTTTTCCCGATATTCTTCTAAGGTATCAATCCCATTTTCGTAAGCAGCTTTCATCCGCTTCTCTTTTTGATTAAGCCTGGTCAGCTCATTTTTTAAATCGACTGATTGATCACTGCGATTGTTTTGAACAGAGACATATTGATAGGCAATATCGCCTGTCTCAATACAATTTCTAATAGCATCCAATATGGCATTGGTAGCCTTGGTCAATGAAATGGAACAGGAGCTTTCATGCTGTCCTTTTGCATATTTGTAACACTGAAAAAAATCAGAAGAACTGTTGTGGTTCATAGAAAGATTTGATCCACAGTAACCGCATTTTAAAAGACCACAGAGCCAGTGGCGGGAATAGGTCACACCTTTTCGCCTCTTGGGGCGAAGTTCTTTTGTTATTCTGTCTTGAACTTTGTTAAATACCTCTGCATCTATAATAGGTTCATGCTGTCCTTCTGATACAATAATCTCGTTTGCTGGATTTTTCATATTGGCTGCATGTTTTGCATAGTTCCAACGAACCTTGCCAATATAAAACGGATTTTCCAGTATATAACGAATCACACGCAGTTCAAATAAATTTCCGCGCCGGGTTCTGTATCCACTGTCATTCAAATGTCTTGCAATTGTAGAAAAATCATTGCCGGAAAGGTACTCTGAAAAAATCCGCTGGATGATACTTGCTTCATTTTGATTCACGCATGGAATGTCACCTTGTCGATGCTCGTATCCCAATGGAACGGTGGCCTGATACCCCCCGCGGAGCGCTTTTTCCGTCATGCCGCGTTTTACTTCGCCGGACAGTCGAATGGAATAATATTCATCCATCCACTCGATAATACGTTCGATGAGTGAGCCGAACGGTCCCTCAATCAGTGGCTCGGATACAGAAATAACATCTACGTTATCTCTCTTTAACATGGATTTATATACAATAGATTCTTCCTGATTACGTGCAAATCTTGAAAATTTCCAGACAAGGATAACGTCAAAAGGGTGGTCCTTACTCTTCGCGCGAGCAATCATCTCTTGAAACTTTGGACGCTTCTCTGCTTTACGACCACTGATTCCGTCATCCTGGTAAATGTACTCCGGAGATATTAATATATGGTTGGATTTTGCATAATCAAGCAGTACACGCCGTTGTGCGTCCGGAGATAATTCTTCCTGTTTATCCGTAGATACACGTATGTATAAAGCACCGGATCGAATTTCACTCATAAATAATCTCTCATAAGATTTAACGGGGAGTTTCCATACATAATATGCCGTAGTCACGTCAATTATTTTGCAAAGTCAGATTGGCTTTTACCGGAAGACGGAAACACCTTTCTAATCCTCAGAAGAGTGTCGTTCAAAAACGTCAACTCTTTTTCTGACAGTGATACGATAAAAAGATGTGCCATGAACTTTTTCGTGAAGGGGAAGTGCTTGTTTTGAATATTCGTCATGTTAGGGAACTCATTTAGAAGGAAAATCCTATATTACAACTGGAATAAAATAGCCAGAGCTTTCAATGTAAATAGGAATGACATAATTGAGCATTGGTATAGGCATAATCGGACAAATTTGCTGAATAACTTAAAAAAGGAGATTTGATAAATGAAAAAGACTTTGACTTATACGATACAGATAAGACTGCCCGATGGTAAATTACATAAATTAAACGACTTTACTCCGGAAGAGAGAAGAGAAATAGGTGTCAAGTTAAATTGCCAGGCAATGGAAGCGCTTGGATATCATTTGTCTGAGAAACAAAAGGATGAAAATGAATAAGTGCTGTATCCATGAGTCAGATGCAGTGCGTTCATCCGTTTTTTTACGTTGAAAATTTATGGACATGGCATTTAGAAATGGATAGCGTACCCGAATTTCAGTAAAAAATTGGAGTGCATGAAAGGAGTACTCCTGGTTACTGAATCCAAAAGTGAGCTAAAACTGGTTATTCATCCCGTTTCCCGTGTTGTCTGTCGGAAAATAAAGAAAATCAAAAAAAGTATGCTATAATCATTTTTATGAAATTGCATACGAGGGAGGGAGAACATGAGTTGTGAAAAGTATCTGCCGATTGGGACGGTCGTCCTGTTAAAAGAGGGACAGAAACGGATTATGATCTATGGAAGGAAACAGGTTGACTGTGGTACCGGGAAGGAATGGGACTATGCAGCCTGCCTTTATCCGGAAGGAAATATAAGCGGAGATCATGTATATCTGTTTCAGCATGATCAGATTGAAAAGATCTTCTTCATCGGCTTCCAGGATGAGG
>JAEWCQ010000045.1 GCA_023390555.1 Bacillota bacterium
CAGTTATCTTATTCGGAATTCTTGCTACTTTCGGTATGACCAAACTGTTGTCGAAAACGCTTTTAAAAGGTGTTCCTTCTTCCTTTACATTGGAACTGCCGCCGTACCGCAGGCCAAAGATTCTTGAAGTAATGATACGATCCATCTTTGACCGAACCCTGTTCGTACTTGGCAGAGCCGTCATCGTTGCGGCACCTGCAGGCCTGATCATCTGGCTGATGGCGAATGTCACGGTCGGAGAAACAAGTATTTTAAACCACTGTGCCGCATTTTTAGATCCGTTTGCCAGACTCATGGGACTGGATGGAATTATCCTGCTTGCGTTTGTCCTGGGCTTTCCGGCAAATGAAATCGTAATTCCGATCATCATCATGGCTTATATGTCACAGGGCAGTATTCTGGAACTTGACAGTTTATCCCAGATGAAACAACTGTTTACAGACAATGGCTGGACCTGGACGACAGCGGTCAGTATGATGCTGTTTTCCTTGATGCACTGGCCCTGCTCTACGACTCTGCTCACCATACGAAAAGAAACCGGAAAATGGAAATGGACGTTTTTGGCTGTTGCACTTCCCACCTTAACAGGAATCGGCGTCTGCATGCTGTTTACCGGTATTACCAGATTATTCAGCTAGAAAACGAATTTTCATTTGAAGCAGCAGTTACTTTTCGATATCAAACTCATACAGGATATGCAGCTGATCCCCCGATAAGGTGATATTTCGTTCGTACATTGTAACGTGCATTGTGTCATCTTTCACCTGAATGGCTGCAAAATCCTGGTAGAGATTATCCTCTCGGTTTGTTCGGTCGATATATTGGAACAAATCCAGATAAGAATCCGGCATCTTATCGGTAACACTATACGTTTTTGGTCCGGCTGCTCCGGTGTCCATATAAATAACGCCGTCCTCCGATTGTGCTCCCTGTGTAATGCGATCTGTCACACAGGGGATATGATCGTGTCCCTCTAAAACAAGGTCTACGCCGTAACGTTCCAGAACGGCACCCAGACGAAGACGCAATCCGTTTTCTCCCTGCATTTTCGGATCATTTGCATGATTGCCGACGGTGTAAGGTCCGATATGCATGTTTACCACTATCCACCTGTAACCTTCTGTTTTTGCCTCAGCAAGGTCCTTTTCCAGCCACGCCAGCTGCTCCTCATCGACATAAGAAGTATCATCGGCCGTGGATTCGTTAGTGTTCAGCACTGCCAGATGCATGTTTCCGTAATTCAGCGAGTAATACGCACCATCTGTTTTCTGGTCACTTGCATCCGCAACATTGAAATGCTGCCAGAATGCATCGGAAGAAGCATCGTGATTTCCCGCGGTTGGCAAAATCGGAATATTTTCAAGCGTATCCGATGCAGAATCGAGCAGTTCGGTCCAAAGCTCCTCGTTCCCGCTGTCTTCCACCACATCGCCGCTGTGCAAAACAAAGGCAGCGGATGGAACGGCAGCGATTGCCTTACGCATCGCATCCGCTGAAAATCCTGCTTCTCCCTGTTGGGTATCACTGAGCGCCACAAATTCGAACTCATTCAGATCCGGGTCTGCCGTAGAAAATGTACCTAGCTTACTCCAGCAGTCTTTTTTCGCATCGCCGACCCGGTATAGATATTTTGTACCGGCTTCTAAGCCGGAAATCACGACTTGATGCCATGTCCAGGAAGCATCATTCGTATTTATTCCATTTGTTACCGTGGTACGTACCTCTGCTTCCTGTTCGGAATCTGCGTAAAATACCTGTACGTCACTGTCATAAGCATCCGCGCTTGGTGTATACCACGTAATTCCCATCTGAGTATCCGCGGTTCCATAAAAGGTGACGGTTATTTTGGAAATATCGTCACTGGTTGTCTCCTCCAGATTTTTTGCATTCAGTACTGCAGACTGGTTCGTTTTGATGCCAAAATGGCAAAAAATCAGCAGAGCAAGGATGGCACAGCCTATTCCCAGGATTATTTTTTTCGTTTTCATGAATCGTTCCTCTTGCACTTCATTTTTGTATATAATTTCTAATTCCTCTATCTTTTCCTCATATTATTGAAAATATCCGCTCAGTTCCTGATAAACGTTGTTGATATAATCGTATTTTTCATTGAGCCCTTCCAGCATCGGCATATAACGATAACCCTGATATACGACAAATACAACTCCAACAAATGTCAATAGCATCAAAATATCAAGACAAATCAGATGTACGTATGTATACTTTGTTTTCAGGTGTAGTTCATTCATCAGTGTTTCATTCTGTCTTTTTAATGTATTCAGTTCCAATTCCTGATTTTCCATCTCAACATAGCCTCCATAGGGTGTTTATTAGTGTATAGATCATTTTTCATATTGCCAAAATAGTTATGAGCAGCATTCCCAAAAGAATTCCAAGTACATTCCCGATTGTAGTCAATCGTCCAGGCCACAGACTGTTCGCTGCCGGAAGTGTTTCGCGCAGTGTCACATAAAGAATCATGGAACCTGCAAAAGAAAGACTGAAGCATAGAATAAATGGTGTTCTTAAGATACCACCCAAAGCAGAACCGAGTCCCATCGGCAGGGATATCAGAACCGAAATGAGAACCAGGTTGAGAATATTCCCCCTGCATTCTCTCAAAAAAACGCCCAGTGTGAGTCCCTCCGGTATTCCATGTAAAATCAAGGCTATGGCAAGGTAAAATCCGTTTTTGGGAGAATTGGCCAGCAGCGAACCCAGAGCCAATCCGCTGGGAAGGTTATGTATGCCGACTCCGATTGCCATGAGAACCATTGCCTTGAAAAAATGATTCCCGTTTTGTCCCTGATGTCCGGTTTCGTGGCTTTCTAATTTTCCATCGATCAATACGGCCAGAAAAAGCCCGATTATGGTTCCGGCCATTGCTGTTTCAATGCTCCCAAAGACCAAAGCCTCCGGCAGCAGATCAAAAAAAACGATTCCAAGTGTCAGACCTCCCAGGAAACCAAGAATCGCCCCTTTCATTCTCATATTGCGGTCTTTTATAAAAAAAGAGGCGGCTCCTCCTATGAAATTACCTGAAAAAGCGGTCATAAATCCAAAAAATCCATTTAACAGAACTAGCTCAATCCAGAATTGCATCGTATAGCCTTTGATATTATGCTGTCATATAAATATATTTTTCCATTATATAGAATATACATACATTCCCGAGGAACAAATGATACGTTTCATCATAGTATAATATAAAATGCTTTCCGGTAAAAATAATTATGGCTCTAAGATCTGATTTTGTCACTAAATCTTTGGAATTACATCTATTCTTTTTAAGGATCATGAAAGAACATTCCTTTTTTCTGGAAATATCTTTTACACCAAGAGACAGTAAGTTTATAGAACAGGCAGACACTTATCGCATGGAATTTGACAAGCTATTGACAGATGTAGTCAATCTTTCAAACGGGGTTGTCAGTGCAGATTTTTTAGAATCAGGAGAAGTATTTACACCATATACAATCAATGCAGAAATGGCATCATCCTACTATACAGGTATCCATATTCCATCGGAAATAACAAAAGCCGAAATGAATTTGATGAGGTCGAGAAACTATTCTATGAATCAAAATATAGAGCGAAGCGTGTTTGATATAAATCAAAGAGCCATGACTTTAATCGCAGGACTGATAAAATTTAAATCAGTTATTTTATCGAATGTACTATCCTGTAAAATGTTTACCGTAAACTATCCGCTTCTCATCGATCACATTATGCGTGAAGCGAAGTTATATTTGCAAATGCTCACAAGCATCCAAAGAAATGAAGAATTTAACATGGAACAGGAGGCTCTCAATCAGGAAATCTTCTGGAACAGGATTATGGCAGAACATTCAAAATTCATTCGGGGATTGCTGGATCCTACCGAAGATGCTTTGATTCGCAAAGCAAATGACTTTGGCAATGAATTTGACCAATTAGTTGCAGAATCTACAGAAGCCATGAATCAGACGATCCCTTTTTCCCAGGTGACAGCGGATAGTCTGGTCGCAACCAGTAACCTGCGCGATTTTAAAGCCCAGGGAACGCAGGGAATATTGGAATGCAAAATAAGATCTATCATCATTCCATTACTCGGAGATCATACACTGCGGGAGGCGAATCACTTTTTACGGCTGTTAAAAATGTTTTCCTGATAGCTTCTTTCTTCTGAAAAAGGAACAGCCCTGATCAGTTCAGAGCTATTCCTTTTATAAATGCTTTATTTTATTACGTGATCGCGATAATCCAGAATCATATCAACGCAGCCCTCGATTCCAAGTCTGCCACTGTCCAGAGAGAGATGATAGCTTTTGCAGTCTCCCCATTTTTTGCTGGTGTAATAATTATAATAGCTTGCACGCTGCTTATCGGTCTTTTGAATCAGATCTTTTGACTTGTTCTCTGAAAGACCGTCCCGCTCCATCACCACACGGATTCGATCATCCATATCGGCATGGATGAATACATTGATACAGGTCTTGCATTCGGCCAAAGCATAATCGGCACATCTTCCGACAATCACGCAGGATTCCTCGGAAGCAATCTTTTTAATCGTTTCGAACTGAGCCAGAAATACCTTGTGATTCAGCGGCATATCTAAAAACGGAGCGGAAGAATATCCGCTGATGGAATATGTATCCATGACCAGAGAATACAGAAAACTGCTGGTAGGCTTTTCGTCCTGATGCTCAAAAATGTCCTGGCAGAAACCGCTCTCCTTTGCAGCTAATTTCAAAAGCTCCTTGTCATAGCATTTGATACCGAGCCTTTTTGCCAGCAACTCTCCAACTGCTTTTCCACCGCTGCCAAATTCTCTGCCAATTGTAAATACCACATGATTCATATAAATCCCACCTTTTGTTTGATTTTACTATTTCTATATCTAAATTATATATCATTTAAAGAAAAATGTACATAATTATCTTACAACTTCAATAGGAGCTTCTCAAAATAAGAAGGCAGAGGTGCACTTACCTCCAGGTATTCTCCTGTCCGTGGATGAATCAGTCCAATGGTCATTGCATGAAGTGTCTGGCCTTCCAGATGATATGGATTTTTTTCCGGTCCGTAGAGCTGATCTCCCAGGAGCGGGTGACCGATGCTTGCCAAATGAACCCGTATCTGATGAGTACGTCCTGTTTCCAGTTCAAATTCCATATAAGTGGCATTTTGGTAAGTCTTGAGGACTCTGTAATGAGTTACGGCCGGCTTTCCGTTTTTTTCATTGATTGCCATCTTCTTGCGGTCGGACGGATGTCTTCCGATTGCTCCCTCGATGCGGCCGCTCTGCTCTTTTACCGTCCCGCTGACAATCCCGCGATAACGCCGCGTAACAGAGTGTTCTTTGATCTGTTCCGCAATCTTTTTATGGCATGAATCGTTCTTGCAGACGATCAGGGAACCGGTCGTATCCTTATCAATTCTGTGAACAATTCCGGGACGAATTTCTCCATTGATTCCCGAAAGATTATCTTTGCAATGAAACATAACTGCATTTACAAGTGTTCCGGTATAGTGACCCGGACAAGGATGCACTACCATTCCCTTTGGTTTATTAATAATCAGCAGATCATCATCTTCATAGAGAATGTCAAGCGGGATATCTTCCGGTAAGATGGCAACCGGAACGGCAGCCGGAATCTCCACCTGTACGATATCCCGAATGTGAAGTCTGTAATTTGCTTTTTCGCACTGCTCATTTACAAGTACATGCTCTTCTTTGATCAGCTTTTGAAAAAAGGTACGAGACTGGGACGGATAAATGACAGCCAGAAATTTATCCAGTCGTTCTCCATCATAGACAGGGTCAATTTCAAAACTTTCAAAGCTCATTGTTTCCTCCGGTTCTGTCCGTTTTTTTAGAAGGAAAAATAAGATTCAGATCTTCTTCCTTATAGTAAAATAACAGCAAAATAAAAAGCGTCGCCGCCGAAAGTGTCACATAGATATCCGCAACATTGAATATCGGAAAATCAATCCATTCAAAATAAAAGAAGTCAACCACATAATTGCGAAACACACGGTCTAACATGTTCCCAATCGCACCGGAAGCCAGTACCACGATTACGATCCGCAGAGGCTCATATTTCCGGCCAAGCGGTAACTTATAAAACAGAAAACCGGCTGCAATCAAAAATGCAAACGTGACTATCAGAAAAAGAACCTTCTTTCCCTGGAGCAATCCAAACGCCGCACCGGAATTTTCCAGATACTGTAACTGAAAAATATTCTGTATCAGAACAAAAGGATTCTGATCTTTTAAGTGAGCCACCGCCATGTATTTTGTAAACTGATCAAATAAAATGAGAACCAGCCCTCCGGCTATCGCTAATATACTTTTTTTTAAAAAAATGCCTCTCTGCTCCATCCTATTCTGCCACCTCGCCCAATATGTAGTAAATCGCCGAAAGAATTTCTGCATCTGATAAATCCGAATAGATATAAGCATTTCCCGGCTCTTTTAATAAAATAAACTGTATCTTTCCTGCCTTCATTTTCTTATCGGATTTTGTTGTCGCAAGAATCTCCTGCGCACACAGCCCTGTTGTGGACACCGGTAAAGAGAATGCTGTAAATGCATCTGAAATCATCTGAAAATCCTGCTCACTGATATTCCCCTTCTTCCAGGATAAAAAAGCGGCTGCAACCGATCCGATTGCGACACATTCGCCATGATACAGCGAAAAATCAGACAGCCGCTCCACTGCATGTCCAATCGTATGTCCAAAATTCAAAAGTGCCCGCTCGCCCTTTTCTGTCGGATCTTTTTCTACGACCTCCCGCTTGATCTGACAGCTTCGGAAAATCATCTCTTCCAGAACGGATGGTTCCAATGCAACTATGGCTTCTCTGTTTTGCAGCATCCACGTAAAATAAGAGCGGTCTTTAATCAGACCATGCTTTAAAATCTCCGCAATGCCGGACGAAAACTGTCTCATTGGCAGAGTCTTTAACACGGATAAATTCATATAGACAAGTTTCGGCTGATAAAATGCTCCGACCATGTTTTTGTACTGCTTAAAATCTACACCTGTTTTTCCGCCGATACTGCTGTCAACCTGTGCAAGCAGCGATGTGGGAATCTGAATAAAGTCAATACCGCGAAGATAAGTCGCCGCCGTATAGCCGGTCAGATCACCAACAACTCCACCGCCCAACGCAAGAAGAAAATCATGACGATCAAAACCGTTTTTTATTAATTCTTCATATAACTTTTCAACAACGGACAGATTTTTCGATGACTCTCCGGCAGTGAACACAAAAGAGAAGATATTTTCAAATGTAGGCTTTAATATGCCTTTTAGTTTATCAATGTATATTTTTGCCACTTCTGAGTCTGATACAATGCATATTTTTCTATCCCCTTTACAGCCAAGATCAGAAAGTGTATGGTTTAATTCCTGAAAATTTTCACGAATTTCAATCTGATAGGATAAGGTTCCATGATTTTGAACTGGAATTGTTTTTGCCATGTGATTTACTCCTAAATATATTTTTTATAATTTATGATGATTCTGTTTTTTTTCGTAAGTGCTCCCTCTCCACAGAAACGGAACTTTCCGAAGCCACGTATCGAGATAATATCATCTGGTTTACATAGGTATGAGTTATGTAAACACTCTTTTCCCTGAATCGATACTTTGCCGGATTGGATGGTATTCACAGCTGTACTTCTGGAAATCTTACACAGTGCACTGACTACATTGTCCAGACGGCTGGATGCAATAATCGCGGAATAATCCTGTAATTCAGGTTTTATCTGCAAATCATCCGCAGATACGGTCTCACAGTGAATCAGGGTATGACGGATCTGTGTCAGTTCCTGCAAGATATAATCCGTAATCTCCCGTTTGCAAAACAAGTATGCATTGGAATCCTTTACCATAATATCACCGGTTTTATCCCGTTCTATTCCCAGGCTCATGACTGCACCAAGGATATCACGATGTGACAGACTTTCTGCAAATTTGGGATAGGCCGGACAAATCTGGATACAGTCAACCGGATATTTCCAGATATAAGAAAGAGCATCAGGAACAAAAGCTGCTATCTGACGCTCTGCAAATTCATATCCACCGAACAGTTCATACGAAGTAACATAACTTTTTGTATTCTGCTGAAGAATATTTATTTCATTTGGTGTTAAAAAATCACTGAAAGTAACAATATCTCTTTTATATGCCTGGTTGGACAGATCCGTAAAACGTTTTTCTGTAATTAGATTCTCACTCATGCCTCTTACCTGAAATCAGACTGAATTCCCGAAGTATCAAAAGAATCCAGGATATTCTGAAAATCGCCGGATATATCAACTATCTCTGGTGTGATAATAAATATGTAATTGGAAACCTTCTGAAGATTTCCGTTCATCGCAAAACAGGAACCAGATGCAAAATCAATGATTCTCTGCGCAATTTCCACATCCAATCCCTCAACATTTAGCACAACCGTGCGATTCATGAGTAATGTTTCGGTGATTTCACGTGCATCATCAAAGGAAGTCGGCTTAATCACACACACGGACATAGAATTGGACTGCTTTTTGCTGGTACGCATTGGCGTAATTTTGGATACAGGCTTTGGCTTGTCCTTGTTATCCGATACGGCTTCTTCATCGCTCTCTTTACGAAAACGTTTTTTCTTCGGCGTATCGTCCTCTTCCTCCTCATCATAATAATCATCATTATAGAATTCATCATCATCCGGATTCAGACGCATGACATCCATAAATTTATCAAATAATCCCATGTTATGTCTCCTAACTTTTACATATTATAATTCCTCGATCCAAAGATCCCAGTACCTACCCGGATCATAGTAGAACCCTCTTCAATTGCGACAGTATAATCTCCCGTCATTCCCATGGAAAGGACATTCATAGTTACATTATCAATGTTTTTCGTTGTTATGTCAACAGATAATTGGCGGATCGTACGAAAATAATCCCTGTTATCTTCCGGGTCGGAGACGTTTGGAGCGATTGTCATCAAGCCCTCAATTTTCAGATTGTCCAGTGTTGCAATTTCCTGTACCAACTGGATTGCATCTTCCTTGTGAATTCCGAATTTGCTCTCTTCTTCGGCGATATTCACCTCAACCAAGATTGGTACGATCATATTTTTTTTCTTTGCCTGTATATTGATTTCCTCTGCCAGACGATAGGAATCAACGGAATGGATCAGGCTGGTCTTTCCAACGACAGACTTCACCTTATTACGTTGTAAATGTCCGATCATATGCCAGCGGATATCTTTCGCCATTTCTTCATATTTCATTGACAATTCTTGTACTTTGTTTTCTCCGAAATCACGAATCCCCTCCGCATAGATTTCCTTTAGCATTTCCACCGGTTTTGTTTTACTTACGGCAATCAGTGTCACTTCTTCTCTGGATCTTCCCGCCCGTTCACAAGCAGCACAGATATTTTTTTCCACCTCAGCAAGATTTTCTTTTAACATCATACATCACCTCTTTTTACTGAATTAAATCATTCTCTTTTACTTTATTGCCCTCAAGTGCAATATGATCGTACAGGGCAATTCCATAGGAAGTGCCGGTACGCACTACGGAATATTCCTCATTCTGAAATAGCAGATCAATTTGCTTGAATACGGCATATCCCTTATTGATATTATAGACACCTTCCAAAGAATCCGTATCTCCGATCGTATAAGTCTCACTCGAATCCGGTTTCTGTACTACAGCGCCTTTTGCAATATCATCTTCATCGATATAGTATTTGTCATCTTTTTCATAAAATAAATCCGTTTCCTGAAATTCCGTCTTTGTATCTCCGGTATTATCTGCCGATGTAACCAGAAGACCATAGGAATTGGAATCTCCCCCTTTTAGAAAATAATCTTTTGGAACGGTAAAAAATTCCTTTTTCGTGATCGCAGAATTTGGAATCTTAAGTCCCGACTCCTCATCCAGCAACAGTTCAATTTCAATATAGCGGTCATTTGCAAAACGCACCATATGATTTTTCAGGCTCAGAACCAGATAATACTGCCCGTCAATCTGCTTAAATTCATAATTGACCCAACAGGTGGTATCATCTTTTTTGAATTTAATCTCAATGACACTGTCGTCTTTGAGTTTTTGATAGACATCATCGGATACCTGGATCACAATCTGCCAGTCTTCGCTCGTGATCAATTTATATACCGGATCACCGGCTTTCACAGAGGAATTCTGCTTCAGGCTGGTTTTCGTATAATTCAGCGCATTCAGCATATCGGGGCTGAACGAATCAATTGTTGTGCCTTCATATCCATCCGTGTAATAGGCAACAATTCCCTCTTCGGTTGCATTGACAAGATGAAATGTCTGATTATTCTGTGCGTTCTGCACATATTCATTCAAAGATTCCAGCGAGTTCTGATTGATGGCCTCCATCAACTTGGAACTGATATCATCTTTAAAAGAATAAACATCATAGTAGTCGACCGAATCATAACTGCCCGTAAAGTCAGAAATGGTTTCTTTTAAAGATGCATAATCTTCATTGGACAAATCAATATCTTCCGTATCGGTTTCATTCATTTTATCCGCGATATCGCCGTTTTCATCAATTGAATATACAAGGTTGCCATAGCTTGTTTTCGACGAATCGCTTACATAATAATCGATATAGCCGTTGTAATCCGTATTAAAAATTTTCTCGGTGCGTATAATAAATCCCTGATAGTTGTTATTTTCTGCAATCGTTCCCTGCTGTACTTCATAGACAGAAATTCTTTCGGTTGTAAGATATGAAAAAATATTAAACACAATATATAGAAAAATAATACCGAAAATAATCACACCGATATTCAGATTGAAAGGTCTCCGGTATTTTACAATATTTTTCTTCCTTGCCATAAAAACCACCTTTTCAAAGATATATTTTAGCACTTTTTGAATGGTTGTACAATCTTTCAATAAAATGTGAATAAGAAAACAAAAACCTGCCCATACTACGAGAAAAAGGAGGATTTTGTATGAAATCAACAGGATTAGACTACACAATACTTACACTCGTTATAATCGGTGCCATTAACTGGGGCCTGATTGGCTTTTTCCGTCTCGACCTCGTTGCATTTTTATTTGGAGATATGAGCTGGCTGTCACGCATTATTTATGCGGTAATCGGAATATGCGGTCTTTATATGATCAGTGCATACGGACGTATCAAATCTATTAGCTAATATTATTGAAACAAAGGTGGACGAAAAATCAAAAAAAGGTGTCTTAAGCAAAAACTTAAGACACCAATCAAACTATATCTTATAAGGAAAGTATAATTTTTGCCTTCGCACAATCCGGTAATTCTTTTTCCGCTTTGGAAATACTTATAATGAACTTCACCTTGTACTTCTCGCTGATGACATCCAGCTTCTGAATTGCATGACAGATTTCCTCATCTTTAATATTGGATATGGTCAGGAAACTGTCCAGATACATCTCTTCCAGGTCATTGTCCTGCGATACAATCCCGCAGATAAAACCTAAAAATTCATCACAATTGGAAATTAGATATTCATTCACATTAATCAGTCGTATCTTATTGTCCAATCCATACATATTTTTTTGACTCTTATCAAGGTAAACAATGCTTCCATTGGCATTCTTTATGGATGTATTCGCTTTTTCTAACAGATGTTTTGTCTTTCCTTTACCCTTTTCACCAGAAATAATCTCTATCATAGATATATCCTCCCGTCTGTTATACTCTCTGAGTAATTTAATATGATACCATTATAGTATATCTATTTTTAGAAAACAACATCTATTTGCCATATCCGGCCAGCATCTGGTTCATCAGAAGATATAGATTGCTCTTGCAGTCAGCCTTTAATACAATGGATATCAAAGGTTGTCCGGACGGATTTTGGGAAAGCAGTACCAGGCAATAGCCGGCTTCTCCCGTTGTACCGGTCTTTCCTCCGATCACCGTAAAACCATCGGGTGCTGTCTCATCACCCGTAAAATACTGATTGGTAGAATTCCATTCCTGTGTCTTTGCCGCACCGGTTGCATCTGTATAATTTGTCGTATAGTCCTTTGTACCGATAATCTGGGCAAACGTCTCGTTCTGTGTCGCTGCCTGAAAGATCAGATACAGATCATAAACGGACGTATAGTGATTGTCATCCGGAAGTCCGTTGGGGTTTACAAAATGAGAATTGGTGGCGCCGAGTTTCTTCGCCTCTTCGTTCATTTTGTCGGCAAAGGAAGCCGTGTCACCGCTGATATATTCGGCAATGGCAACGGCGGCATCATTCCCGCTTTTCATCATCATCCCATATAACAGATCCTGCAATGTCATCTGATCTCCTACCGCAAGTCCGCAGGTAGAAGAATCGGGATCGATATCTAACGCATTCTGGCTGACCGTGACAACATCGGACAGATTGCCGTATTTGATTGCAATATAAGCTGTCAGGATTTTCGTTGTACTGGCCGGATACAGTTTTTCATAGATATTCTGGGCATATGGAATCTCACCAGTGACCGTATTGAATACCCCTGCCCCTTCTGCTACCTGTGAATCCGTGGCATCCAATCCGATGTTTTCGGTTCCGCCCACACACAGTCCGGTAGCAAAATAGTCGTTCTGATTCGCTGTTTTGTTCTGGCTTAGATAATCCTCCTGAAATACATCATAGCGGTTCGTAATTTTTATTTCTTTACTGTCGCTGCCACAGGCAGCAAAAGAAACGCTTAAGCTGATTATCAGAAAGCCGGAAAGTATTTTATTTATACATTTCACGCCACTCTAAATCTCCTCTGTCCAATGACTTGATTAACAGCTCCGCAGTCGCAAGATTTGTTGCAAGCGGGATGTTATGGGTATCACAGATCCGTACGACATTGTTTACATCCGGCTCGTGCGATTTGGGTGTGAGCGGATCACGTAAAAAGATAACAAGATCGATTTCGTTATGCTCAATCTGTGCGCCAAGCTGCTGTGCACCGCCCAAATGTCCTGCAAGATATTTGTGGACGGAAAGGTTTGCCACCTCCTCAATCAATCTTCCGGTTGTTCCGGTAGCAAACAGGTCATTTTTACATAAAATACCGCGGTATGCGATGCAGAAATTCTGCATTAATTTCTTTTTCGAATCATGTGCAATTAAACCAATGTTCATGATATTTCCCCCTATCCATATTTTTTCGGCTGAAGTCCAACATTCAAAACAAGACCGATTCCAATAAAACAGGAAAGTAAAGATGTCAGTCCATAGCTTACAAAAGGTAATGGTAAGCCCGTGTTAGGCATCAGGCCCGTAACTACACATATATTTACAAATCCCTGAAATCCAATCATTGCTGCAACACCGCAGCAGATCAGTTTCCCGGATAAGTCTTTCGCTTTTCTTGCTATTAAAATACATTCCAATGTAATTAACAGTAATAAAATAATGATTAAAACTGCTCCTACGAATCCGAGCTCTTCTCCGGCAACCGCAAAAATAAAGTCTGTCTGTGCTTCGGAGATAAAATTTCCGTTTTTCACGGAATCTACGTTTGTGTTATTCAATCCTTTTCCCCACAGCTGACCGGAGCCAAATGCCATGATGGAATTCTGTTGCTGATAGGCACTGTCCGTATATTTTTCCGGTTCCAGCCATGCCATAATACGCTTTTTCTGGTAAGAATCAATCAGTTGCTGGTTATCCTGCATAATAAGACTGATAAATACCAATGCCGATGGTATAGATATTGCTAAGGCACCCAGTATTATTTTATAACTTAATCCGGCAATAAACAAGAGGGCAATAAAAATTAGTGCCGTAACAATTGTGGTGGAAAGAGCCGGCTGTTCTTTTACAAGAATCAGCGGTACACCTACAAGTACAAAAGAAGCAATCAGAATACGGATTGTATTCAAACGTTCCTGATATTTCATAAAAAAGTACGCAAAAAATAGTATAATTAAAATTTTTGAAAGCTCAGATGGCTGAAAACGTATCCCGGCTATGTTAATCCAACGTGTGGAGCCGTTTGTTTCCTGACCTATTGCAAAAATAGAAAGCAATAATGCAATATTTAAAAAATATAGTAGCCAGCTGAATTTTAAGATAAAACTATAGTCAATTAATGAAACCACCAGCATGATAATAATACCAAGAACCAGACCGTAGATCTGCTTGCTCTGGACCGACTGTTTCGCGCTCCCGATGATTGCGATTCCGATTAATGAAAGTATTATTACATAAGTTACCAGTCTTATCCGATAGTTTTTAAGCTGATATTGTTTAAACATATTTTCGCCCAATCATTCCTAGTTGTTATTTCCCGAATGTTTTAAATCCTTTATTGGTATATTTGCAAATAATGCCGGAACTGTACCATTGTTACCATCCGATTCGGTCTGGGTAATCTGGATATCAAGTCCCTCTGCATCAATTTCCATGTACTTGGATATTACCTGGATAATATCATTTTTGATTTTTTCCATTATTTCTGGTGAACAGTCTGCACGGTCAGAAATCAATAATAATTTTAACCTGTCTTTTGCAACATCACCGGAATTTTTTTTCTTAAAAAAATCCATGAATCCCATTCTGATTTCCTCCCTAGTTTTTCTTAAACAATCCGACGAACTTAGACCACACTCCGCTTTTATTATCAAGATCAAGCATTGGAACCTCTTCCCCCATAATACGGCGGCAGATATTCACGTAGGCCTGTCCGGCAAGACTTTCGGAACCAACCAGCGGCTCGCCCTGATTCGTAGATATAACAATCTGTTCATCATCCGGTACGGCACCGATCAGATTAATTGCAAGTATTTCGTGTACATCCTCAATCGACATCATATCTCCGCGTTTTACCATATCCATTCGGAGACGATTTACAATGAGCTCTGTTTTTTCAATCTCGTTTGCCTCCAGAAGGCCAATGATACGGTCCGCATCACGGATTGCGGATACTTCCGGTGTCGTAACGACCAGCGCGCGGTCAGCTGCAGCAATCGCATTCTGAAATCCCTGTTCAATACCGGCAGGACAGTCCAGAAGTATGTAATCAAATTCCTCTCTCAACTCATCCACGAGCTTAATCATCTGCTCCGGATTGACAGAGGACTTGTCCCTTGTCTGTGCCGATGGAAGCAGGAAGAGATTCGGATATTTCTTATCCTTGATCAGGGCCTGTTTGATACGGCAGTTTCCTTCAACAACATCAACAAGATTATATACGATGCGATTCTCAAGACCCATGACCACATCCAGATTACGAAGTCCGATATCGGTATCGATCAATACTACTTTTTTATTTAGCTGCGCAAGACCAGTACCAACATTCGCAGTTGTTGTGGTCTTACCAACCCCGCCTTTTCCAGATGTAATAACGATTACTTCGCTCATTTTTATTCCTCCATAATATTTATTTTATTTAAATAAACCTTTGGTAATCGGCTCTATTAAAATACTGTCCTGTGCAACCAGCGCAATCTGCGGTTCCGTAACCTTTTTTCGATTTTTCATTGCGGACAACGGACCCTTATCTGCACTTCTCCCGATCACGTTTCCGATTTTGATCTGAACGGGATCCATATCCAGCGCAGCTACAAATGCAGATTCATCTCCGGCTGCCCCTGCGTAGGCATTGCCTCTTAAGGCGCCCAGGACTACGATGTTTCCACGAGCGACAATTTTTGCACCCGGATTGACGTCACCCAATACGATCAGACTGCTCTCACACTCGATCACCTGTCCCGAACGCAGGGTTCCTTTGTAAAACTCGCCTGTCTTTCCGGCTTGTTTTTCTTCAAACTCTTTTATTTTATCAGCGACAATCCGACCTTTCAATTCATCATTGTCGATAATACATACGATTTCAATCGACGTATTCTGAGCAATCAGATCCAGAATTTCATATTCTTCTTCCTTGGATAAGGTTCTTCCTTCAAAGGATAAACCGATTTTTGCATTTTTAAAAAAACGGTCAGACTCCTGAAATTTTTTTATGATTTCCTGTTCCAGCTCTCCAAATGGGATATCCGGATCAAGGATCAGATTAATCCCATGTGGATTGCTTTTTAAAATAACAGGCTGTGACATTTAGCATCCCTCCTTCTTAATCATTAAACGAGTTCGTTGATGATCCAACGTCTTCTGCCTGATGATCCAGTAATGTCGACTTATCTTCCATATTAAAATAATATTTTAACACATTTGCCGCAAAAGAGGTAGCATTTGCAGAATCATATCCGTATGCAATACGTGTGGCAATTGCAATCTCCGGATCTTCATAAGGTGCATAGCCCACAAAAAGCGCATGGTTCGGTCTGGTTGTTATCTGCTGTGCCGTACCGGTCTTACCTGCAACATTGACAGTAAAACCTTCAAATTGCTGTGCATGCTCTTCTGTAATTACCATACGCATACCGGAATGAATTGCATCCCAGGTTGTATTGCTGATTGTATCGATCGTATTGCTCAGCGTCGGTGCATAGCTCTGAATCAAGCTTCCGTCCGAATCCGTTACTTTGTTTAAAAGCGTATACTGATAGACATCTCCGCTGCTTGCAACTGCTGTGACATAGCGGGACAGCTGTATCGTCGTGTAACTGTTATTACTCTGTCCGATTGCTGCAGTAATCGGATACTCATCTGCGATTTTCGGTTTGCTTTCCGGTATTTCCACACCGGTAGTATCTCCGAGACCAAAAAGTTTCGCATACTTCTGAATCTCTGCGATTCCCTGCTCTGCATTGTAGGTGCCATTTACGGTACTCATCCGATAACCCACCTCATAGAAGAAGTAGTTACAGGAGTCCCGAATCGCCTCCGAAACATTGATGACTCCGTGGGAACCTGGATAAATCCAACATTTTGGTCCGTTTGCCACTTTATCAAACTGCCCTTTATCTTCAATTGTCTCGTTGACAGAAGACAGATAGCCATCGGTCAGACCGGCAGAGGCGGTAACCATCTTAAAGGTGGAACCCGGTGCCGTCTTCTGCTGCGTGGCATAATCGTATAGCGGAAGGGAAAGATCTTCATTCAGCATTGCATAATAATCCGCATCCACTGTATTTGCAAGTTTATTATTATCATAACCCGGATAGCTGACACAGGCCAGAAGTTCTCCTGTCTTTACGTCTGTAATTACACAGGAGCCGGAACACGGATCAAGAGCCAGCTGCGCCGGAGTGATCTCAAGATCCTTAATCTTTTCTTTCAGGAATGTAAAGGCACTTTCCGTACCGGAAGACAGTGCGCTGATTGCTGCATCGTCTTTTGCCAGAACATTCTGGTCATATAAAATCAGGCAAAGCTGAACCCCGCTGATTTGATCATCCTGAATCAGATATTTGTAGATTTTCTTTGCAAATCCACGATCATCCTTGAGTTCATTGATAATATAATTGACCAGAGCGCCGTAGATTTCCGATGAATCCGAATATTTTTCATCTACAGAAAACTGTGTGATATCAATCCAGTTCTCCGCGATTGCATGATTCAGATATTCCTCAAGACTGATTTCGTCATTTTTCCATTTCTGGTAAATATCATCTGAAGTATCAATATTGTCTTTTACTAATATCCCATTGTCAGTCAGCATGGATACGATGTAAGTCATATAGACTTGCTGCTCTTCTGTCAGGTTCTCAAAAGCGGTAGGAGCTGCAGAGGTCAGCTGCGCATTGACATCGTTTAAAACCTGCGCCTGTTTATTGGCAAAAGCTGCAAGTACAGCCTGTTCTGTCGGCGATGCATCGGCATCATCAAAATGACGCATGTCGATGACATTATTATTGATCAGCGCATAATAGACATCGTAAATTGGGATCTTAATGTCAGAAGCACTGCTTTCCGAAGAAGCATTGTATTCCTTGATATTTTCAATCTTTGAATAGACAATTCCTGCTATTTCCTGCTCCAGCAAATCATAGACAGCCTCCTGCAGATCTTTGCGGATGGAAAGATAAACATCGTTTCCTGCAGTGGGCTCTTCCTGATCCGTCGTCTCAATCACACGTCCAACACTGTCGACATAAACGGTCTCTTTCCCTTTTGTTCCCTGTAGCTGCTCATCCATTACCTGTTCAATCCCGGCTTTACCGACAACATCGGTCAGCGAATAATTATCGCTTGTCTCGGAAAGTGTTTCATATTCTGACTGTGATATTTTACCGGTATACCCAATAATATGCGCAAAATATTTACTGTCGTTGTATTTGCGGATCGTATCCTCGGATACACTGACCCCCTGCAGGTCTTCCATATTTTCATTGACATATGCCACGGTTTCATCACAAACATTCGACGCAATTGTCGTTGCAATGTATTTCTGATAGCTGTTTTCCGACATGGAATAACGAATCACAAGAATGCGGTACAGATCCTGCTGCGTGTACTTATCGGTTGTCAGTCCGTACCCCACATTATCTTTTTTCGAACACAGGTATTCGACAACCTGATCTGCGGTCGCCTCTGCTTCCACATAGCCGAGATCTTTATTTTTTTTCAGAAAGCCCTCGTCGGTAATGGTCTTTCTGCCATATACATCCGCAAGGAAACGAAGCAGAGTCTTGTCCTTTACATTGAAAGAATAACTGCCATCCTCTCCCATGGAAATATCAAAGCTGTTGTCAATTGTGTCGCCATTCTGGTCGAGGACCTGAAGAACCTTTTCGATCGCTGCATTGACCGTCTGATTCTTTTCTTTTGCGGTATCGTAGCTTCCGTTATCCTCGATGGTGATACTGTAAGCCAGTTCATTATAGGCAAGCAGGTTCCCGTCACGGTCATAGATATTCCCGCGGGTACTGCTCAGTGTTCTTGTTTTCTGTATTTTAAGATTATAGTTTTCCTGATACTGTGCTCCGTCAATAATCTGCAGCGTAAAGATACGCTGTACCAAAATGCCGGACAATGCAATCATTGCTACTCCGAGCACAAGTAATCTGGATTTGAATAAATTTTTGAAAAATTCTTTTATGGATTCAAACAAATTTTTTTGCACTCCTTTTTTCTTTCAATTCCAGCCGTTGATTGATTCTCAATATGATGAAATACAGGACAATCGTAATAAGTAAAGTGTATACCAGTTCCGGAATAATAATATGAATCATAAAATAGCCCAGATGGAAATTGCCCCGGAAGAAAAATCTCAGGATATATACGCCGAGATTGTACATCACATCGCTGATACCGATCAGCATCAGCGGAAGCTTGATGTCATCCGGAAAGAACTGCTTGCGGAAAAATCCGTTAAAGTAACCGATGTACATATACTCCAAAGCGTAGAAGCCGAGAATACTTCCAAAGAAGATATCCATGAGCAATCCACTGAAAAAGCCAATAATCATGCCTTCTTTTTTCCCACGCATGAATCCGAATGACGCGGTTACCACAATCAGCAGATTCGGTGAGATGGAAGCAAAGGAAAGCGCTTTAAACAATGTACTCTGTAACAGAAAGCAAACGATAATGATAATTATTACACTTATTTTTCGTCTCATCTGATCACTCCGTTTCTGTTCCAGTTTCCTTCTTGTCCAAGATGACAAGAACCTCCTGCAGATGTTCAAAATCAACTGCCGGTGTCACTGTACCGGATTTTGTCAGATTATTCGAATCCATCCCGATCTTGTCAATGTATCCGATCAGGATACCCGGAACGTACTTGCTGCTGACATTCGAGGTGACAATCTGATCTCCAGATTTCACTTCATCATCACTGTCATTTAAAGACTTCAGCTCAATGGTCTGATCCTCTGACATTGTCTGCAGATCCCCGTTTACAATGCATATATCCGAAGTAGAAAGGACCTGCCCGCTGACACTGCTGATATCATCAATGATGGAACGTACCTTTGCATAATGCGGACCGGTGTCTATCACAATACCGACCAGTCCTCCCGGTGCGATGACATTCATATCTTTCTCTATTCCGTCTTTGGAGCCTTTGTCAATCAGAAACGTGGAAAACCAGTTTCCGGTATCCTTGCCGATTACATTGGCAGCGACCTTTTTATAGTCCGGATATTTCTGGTCCAGATCAAGCAGATCGCGCAGATTATCCAATTCATACTGCTCCAGTTTGATGGTGTTCAGTTCGGATGTGAGTTCGTCCACCTGACTTTGGAGATCCTCATTTTCTTTCATTACATCTTTCAGTTTTTTCAGGTTATCTGTTTTATCTGTGACCCATGTTCCAATGCTGTTAAGGCCTCTCTGCATTGGGCCAAATACGGTTCCCGCCACACTATTCAGCGGACCGCCGCTTAAATTCATCGTAAAACTGACATACATTGCAACAATACATAGAACGGTCAAAACGATCAGTATGTACTTTGTTGGAATTGTAAATTTTGATTTGCGTCTCATACTCTGCCTCTATTTGAAAAATCTTGTCTGTAAACTAAAACATAAATGCTTATATTTTGCATCTGACACTATTTTTATCAATCCTCGTGCAGCGCTTTCCTCCGGATTCTCACATCGGTTTACCCTGATATTCGTAATCTGCGCAAACAGCGTATCCAAATCACGAATTGCGGATGCCCCTCCGGTGAGATAAATACCGGAATGAATAATATCTTTCGCAAGTTCTGGCGGAGTTTTTTCCAGAATCATTTTAATAGAATTACAGATGGCATTCAGATTATCCTTGGTTGCGTCATAAACAATCTGTGCGGATATTTCCATTTCGATTGGAAGCCCGCTTACCACATCTCGGCCGACAATGACCATAGACTGTTCAAGATTGTCCGCAACACCGGAGCCCAGCTTCTCTTTTAACAGCTTAGCCGTTTTCTGTCCGATTACCAGGTTATAGTTGCGCTTGATGTAGCTGATGATCGATTCATCAATGCGATTGCCGCCAAAATGCAGCAGATCACTCAACACCAGGCCTCCGAGTGAAATCACGGAGATTTCAGTCGTATCCGCGCCGATATCCACAATCATCGTACCGGTCGGTTCATTGACATCGAGTCCGAGTCCCACGGCATCTGCGATTGGTTTTTCGCAGAGCAGCACCGAACGCGGTTTGATCTTGCTCTGAGCAAAGATATCATAAAACGCCTTCTTCTCCACCTCAGTAATATCTGTCGGAACAGCAACCACAAATTCTGCGCCGCGAACTTTTCCTTTTGCATGTTTTTCCAGAAAGTCGCCAATCATCACCTGCATGTTGGCAAAATCCGCAATGACTCCGTTTGAAATCGGGAAGGTCACACGGATACTCTCCGGTGCTTTTTCATACATTGCGTATGCAGTATCTCCGTATGCGTAAAGCTGATTTTTGTTTACAATTGCAATTGTATTCTTTTCATTAAGTATTTTCCCGGATGCTTTACAATATACCTTTAAATTTGAAGTACCTAAATCAATTCCATATACGTTATTCGACATTTTTTCTCCCTTCGTGCCTAGATAAAGCCGTGTTCCTTAAAACTGTAGTATTCATTATCGCCTATAATGATATGGTCTGACAATTCGATTCCCAGTAAATCCCCACATTGTCGTACCCTGTCTGTCACCTTTTTATCCGACTGGCTCGGTACGGCTATTCCGCTTGGATGATTATGCAGCAAAATAATATGTACCGCATGATACTCCATTGCTTTTAAAAATATTTCCCTCGGTGAAACAAGGGAAGCATTTACCGTTCCGATCGAAATGATTTCATCACCAAGCAGCCTGCATTTTGAGTCATACATACTTATGAGAAGGTGTTCCTTTTCCCTGTGCCGAAGCTGCTCCATATAATAAGTAGCAACCGTCTCCGCATCGTTTAAGACTATCTGCGAAAACCGGTTGGCTGATGCAATCCGTTTCGATATCTCACCGATGCATTTTAACTGGATTGCCTTTACTTTTCCAATACCTGTGACCCGCTGAAGTTCATTGAGATTCAGTTGATACAGATTCAGCAAGTCACCTGCCTGCAAATCGAGAATCTCCTGTCCAAGTTCCACTGCCGATCTCCCGTTTGTACCTGTTCGGATGACCACGGCAAGCAGTTCCGCATTTGACAGGTATTCCACGCCTTTTGCAATACATTTCTCATAAGGCAGCTCCATGCCAGTCCTGTTTTTTGTGATTCTATACATAATTATCACCTTTCTTCTCTCACACACCGGCAATGAATTATGTAACCTTTAAGCCTGTTTCGGGCTATTTATCATATTAACACAAAGCATCTATATTAACAAGTTTCTGTTCATAAAGTTTTTGTAAGGACATCAAAATTCCAAGTTTTGCATGATACCAGGTGATACCACCCTGAAAATAGACGGTGTACGGCGGTTTCAAAGGCCCGTCAGCACTCAGTTCGATCGAAGAACCCTGTACAAAAGCACCTGCGGCCATGATCACATCGCTGTCATAACCGGGCATTGCCCATGGTTCCGGTGTCACATAACTGTCTACCGGTGCAGCAGCCTGAATTCCCTTACAGAATGCAATCAATCCCTCCTGTGAATTTGTCGTAACAGCCTGTATGATATCATGACGGCTTTCCGTTCCGTTTGGAACAACCGGGAAACCAAGTCTTTCATAGAGGTTCGCAGCAAAAATGGCACCTTTTAATGCTCCGCTCACAACTACCGGAGCCTGGAAAAACCCCTGATAGAACGACTGCATGATGTTTAAGGATGCGCCGACCTCTTTTCCGAGTCCCGGAGCAGTCAGACGGTATGCTGCATTTTCCACACATTCTTTTTTACCGACGATATAACCGCCGATCGGGGCAAGACCACCGCCGGCATTTTTAATCAGAGAGCCCACCATCATATCCGCTCCGACATCGAGCGGCTCTCTTTCCTCTACAAATTCGCCGTAACAGTTATCTACCATACAGATGACATCCGGTTTGATGGCCTTCACAAAGGAAATCAGCTCTCCGATGCGTTCTACGGATAGTGTAGGTCTGGTCTGATATCCTTTCGAACGCTGTATCGTCACAAGACGCGTGTTTGACCGGATTGCTTTTCGGATATTCTCATAATCAAAACTGCCGTCTGGCAGCAGATCTACCTGCCGGTAAGAGATTTCATATTCTGCAAGAGAACCCTTGGACGGACGGATGCCGATCACCTCTTCCAGTGTATCATACGGTTTGCCGACCGGAGACAAAAGCTCGTCTCCCGGTCGCAGATTGGACATCAGCGCCAGTGCAAGCGCATGGGTTCCGCAGGTAATCTGCGGGCGAACCAGTGCATCCTCACCGTGAAAACAATCCGCATAGACTTTTTCCAGCGTATCACGGCCAAGATCATTATAACCGTAGCCATTCGACATGGAAAAACATTCTGCACAGACCCTGTTCTCCTGCATGGCCCGGATGACCTTCATCTGGTTATATTCTGCAATTTCATCTATTTTTTCGAAGCGTTCCTTCAGCTCTTTTTCTATTTTCATCCCGAGCCGGTATACCTCTTTTGAAATTCCGAATGCTTCGTATTGTGTCTCAATTAATTTTGTATTCATCCTTTTTCCTCTTATTTCTTTTCCATTGTTTCGTCAGCCGCGGACGATTCCCTTCTCTTTGAGGGTATCCAGGATACCATGCAGGATACGTTCCTCGTCATAGCCGTAATCTTCTCTGTTTAGCCAGATGACATCTTTTTCCCGCTTGAACCAGGTAATCTGCCGCTTGGCAAAATGTCTGGTATCGCGTTTCAAAATGTAAATTGCATCCTCGATCGAGATTTCTCCGTCGAGATAGCGCAACAATTCTTTATAGCCAAGTCCCTGCATGGACACCATGTCTTTCGTATAGCCCATTTCCTGCAGCCGCTTCACTTCATCGAGCAATCCCTGTTCCATCATCTGGTCAACTCGTTGATTGATCCGATCATACAGATTTGCACGAACATCATTTAAAACGAAATAGGCGAAGCAGTAAGGTGATTCTCTTGCATGCTCTCTTTCATTATGCTCGGAAATACGGTTCCCGGATTCTTCAAAAAATTCCAGCGCACGGATAACCCTCTTAACATTGTTTGGATGGATTGTCATAGCTGCTTTTGGATCTTTTTCCTGTAGCAGATGATGCAGATATTCCGTTCCGTTTTCCAGTGCAAGCTTTTTAAGACTCTGCCGGTAGCACGTATCACGCTCCTGATCGGTAAAGTCAATATCGTAAAGAAGTGCCTGAATATAAAAGCCCGTACCTCCGACCACAATCGGAATCTGACCGTTTTCATAGATTTCCTGCAGATATTTTTTGGCATACTGCTGAAACCGGACAACATGGAATTCCTCCTCCGGAAGAAACTCATCGATCAGATAGTGCTTCACTCCCTGCATTTCCTCCGGCATGATTTTTGCCGAACCGATATCCATATATCGATACACCTGCATGGAATCCGCAGAAAGAATGGCCCCATTTACCGCCTTTGCAAGCCGGATCGACAGGCTGGTTTTTCCTACTGCCGTAGGTCCTGTTAAAATAATGATAGGTGGCTTCATAACTGTTCCTTTATAAAATCCTTTTAAATTTCTTTTCGAGTTCATATTTTGTCATGGAGATGATCGTTGGCCGGCCGTGCGGGCAGTTGTACGGATTCTCCAATGACAGGAGTTCTTCTATGAGATGTTCGATTTCCAAACGTGATAACCGTTGATTCCCCTTGACCGCCGCCTTGCAGGACATGGAGGCTACCTTTTCTAGTATCATATCCGGTGCTCCGTTTTCAGAAACATTTTCCAGTTCATCCAGCATCTGAATCATCAGGTCTTTGGTATTTAAACGATACATATTGCCCGGAACTGCGCTGACTGTGTATTCATTTCCACCAAAATGCTCCATCTCATAGCCGATCTTTTCAAATTGTGGAAGGAATTTCTTCAGTGTCTCTTCCTCAATCATCGAAACGGTCAGAACCATCGGCGGACTGATCCGCTGCGACGTGAATTCTTTCTCCCGTATCTGTTTCATCATCTGTTCATAAAGCACTTTTTCATGGGCCGCATGCTGGTCAATGATATAGAGTTTATCATCAAACTCCACCAGCCAGTAGGTATCGAAGACCTGTCCGATGATCTTATGCCGGGAAACGGATTTCAAATCCAGAAAAGAGGTCTGCTCATAAATGGGTTCCGTCCGGTATGTCTTCTCTTCCGCCACCTGCATCGGCGTTTCCACAGCTGCAGGCGTTTGCACCTCCGGAACTTTTTCCTGCTCCGGCCGGATTTCAGGTCTGGAGAGAACTTCCTGTTTTGGAATGGAAGGTCTTTCATATTTCGGCTCATAGGGACTGTCTTTTCGAACAGATTGCCGGATTGCCTCCAGACGTTTTTTTTCAAACGGTTCCGGTATGGCCTGCTCGACTTTCTTCATCGGCGGAATTTTTTTCTCTTCCACAATCGGAACCTGCGGAATCAGTTCCCGGTGCGTCAGTCTGTTCTTCATTGATTCCACCAGTTTCTCAAAAATTTGCTGCTGATTGGAAAAGCGAAGCTCCATCTTGGTCGGATGCACGTTCACATCCAGAAGATCACTGTCAATTTTAAAATACAAAACAGTGAACGGATACTGATGCTGCATCAGAAATGATTTGTAGGCTTCTTCGATTGCTTTGGAAAGCAGATTGCTTTTGATATAACGCCCGTTGATAAAATAAATCTCGTAGTTCCGGTTGCCACGCGATATTTGCGGCTTACCGATAAAACCCTTCACTGAAAAAAGTTCATTTTCCTCGTTCAGTTCAAACAGAGCTCCTGCAATCTCACGGCCGTAAATATGATAAATAATGTCCCGTATATTACTGTTTCCGGAAGACTGCAATTTTACCTGGCCGTTTAAAATAAATTTAAAAGAAACATCCGGATGGGAGAGAATCATTTTCTGCATCAGATCATGGATATAGCTCCCCTCCGTCTGCGGTGATTTCAAAAATTTCTTTCTTGCCGGCGTATTGTAAAACAGATTTCTTACAAGAAATGTCGTTCCGTCCGGCGCGCCGATTTCTTCGACAGACTGTTCCTTGGAACCTTCAATCAGATACCGGACACCGGTAAATTCCTCGGGTGTCTTTGTGATCAGTTCCACCTGCGACACTGCCGCTATACTGGAGAGAGCCTCGCCGCGAAAGCCCAAGGATTTCACGGTCAGCAAGTCTTCCACCGAGTGAATTTTACTGGTAGAGTGGCGCAAAAAGGCAAGTGGAATCTGATCCCTGCTGATTCCGCAGCCATTGTCCGTAATGCGGATAAAGTTAATTCCGCCCTCTTTGATCTCGACGGTCACTCCATTTGCACCTGCATCGAGCGCATTCTCCACCAGCTCTTTTACAACGGAGCTCGGCCGCTCAACCACCTCTCCGGCTGCGATCTTATCAATTGTTTCCTGATTTAATAATGCAATCTGCGGCATTTTCTACTCCTTATTCTTTCCTCTTACCATCTGTTTTTGACTTTGTTCTGCAATTCATACAGCTTGTTCAGTGCATCGATCGGCGTCAGATTGCCAAGATCCAGATCGCGCAGATCATTGATGATTGTATCATCGCCAAGTGTATCGAGCAGTGACATCTGTTCCAGATCCACTTCATCCAGTTTTCCGTTTTTCCGTTTTCCGGCTGCATCGGAAATATTGCTCTTTGCAGAAATCGTAATATCATTTTCGCTTAACTCATTTACGATTTCTCTTGCACGTTCCAATACACTCTCCGGTACACCGGCCAGCTTTGCGACCTGGATTCCATAACTTTTATCCGCTCCGCCCGGCACAATTTTACGGAGAAATACAATGTCTTCTCCTTTTTCCTTGACGGCGATGCAGTAATTATTGACACTGTTTAGTTTTCCTTCCAGTTCCGTCAGTTCGTGATAATGTGTGGCAAACAGTGTTTTCGCACCCAAAAGCTTCGGATTGCTGATGTGTTCCACGACAGCCCATGCGATACTAAGGCCGTCAAACGTACTCGTACCTCTTCCGATTTCGTCGAGTATCAGAAGGCTGTTTGCCGTTGCATTCCGTAAAATATTCGCAACTTCCGACATTTCCACCATAAAGGTACTCTGTCCGCTTGCGAGGTCGTCCGAAGCCCCGACTCTGGTGAAAATACGATCCACCAGTCCAATCTTTGCAGACTTCGCCGGAACAAAACTGCCAATCTGCGCCATCAGTACAATCAGCGCACTCTGACGCATATAGGTAGATTTTCCTGCCATATTCGGTCCCGTGATAATGGAAATACGGTTGCTTCCGTTGTCCAAAAACGTATCATTGGCAATGAATAATTCATTCTGCGTCATTTTCTCGACTACCGGATGTCTGCCGTCTTTGATATCTATGATTCCCTTTTCATTGAGTTTCGGACGACAGTAATTATTCAGTTCCGCCACTACCGCAAGTGATGTAAATACATCGAGTTCCGCCACGGCCTTTGCCGTTGTCTGTATCCGCAGCACCTCTTTTGCAATTTTGTCCCGTATCTCCCGGAACAACTCGTATTCGAGCGAGATCAATTTATCTTCCGCACCAAGGATAATATCTTCCAGTTCTTTCAACTCCGGTGTGATATAACGCTCTGCATTTGCGAGTGTCTGCTTTCTCATAAAGTAATCCGGTACCTGCTCTTTGTAGGAATTGGTTACTTCCAGATAATAGCCGAATACCTTGTTATATTTTATTTTCAGATTGCGGATTCCGGTCTTTTCCCGTTCCTTTGCCTCAAGTTCCGCCAGCCAGGACTTCCCTTCCGTTTTGGCCTTCCGCAGCCGGTCCACCTCTTCATAGTACCCTTCTTTGATGATTCCCCCGTCATGAACGGTAATCGGAGGCTCGTCATCAACCGCATGGTCAATCAGCTCAAACAGATCCTCCAGTGTATCCATGCGTTGATAAATACCGGTCAAGAGTTCACAGTGAAAATCGCCTAACAGCAGCTTGATCGGTGGCAACATATGTATGGAATTCTTAAATGCGATCAGATCCCTCGGACTTGCGGTCTGGTAAGTCACCCGTGAAACGAGGCGTTCCAAATCGTAGACCGGATTCAGATATTCCCGCATTTCCTCTCTTGTTATGGCATTGGAATTCAATTCTGTAATGGCATCGTAACGCCTTTCAATTTCTTCTTTATCGACCAGCGGCTGTTCCACATAAGAGCGCAGGGTTCTTGCACCCATTGCGGTCTTTGTCTTGTCCAGTACCCAAAGAAGCGAGCCGCGTTTCTGCTTTTCGCGAAGTGTCTCTACCAGTTCCAGGTTTCTGCGTGTAGAACTGTCAATCACCATGAACTTCCCGGTCGTATACGGATGAATGGACGTCATCTGTTCCAGACTGTTTTTCTGTGTTTCGTAGAGATATTTAAGCAATGCTCCGGCAGCAATGACGCCGCTTTCATAGTCGTTTAAACCAAGTCCGGACAGATCGCGAACTTTAAAATGTTCCTTCAGAATATTTTGTGTCGTTTCATCGGAAAAATACCAGGCCTCCAGCGAATAAACTGCGATTCCCATGCGATTTTTCATATCTTCAATATCCACCCGACTGATATAAAAAGCCTCGTTACAGATGATTTCAGACGGCGCATATTTATTAATCTCGTCCAACAGTTTCCGCTCGGATTCCACTTCCGTCACATAATAATCTCCGGTTGAAATATCCGCAGCCGCCACTCCGTAGTAGTCGCCCAGATATGCAATACACAGGATATAATTGTTTCTGGTCTCATCCAGAGCCTGCATGTTGATATTGGTTCCAGGTGTGATGACCCGTGTCACTTCCCGCTTTACGATACCCTTGGCAAGCTTCGGATCTTCCACCTGATCACAGATGGCCACCTTATATCCTTTTTTGATCAGTTTATTCAGATAGACCTCCATCGCGTGATAGGGAATTCCGCACATAGGTGCACGTTCTTCCAGTCCACAGCTCTTCCCGGTCAGGGTCAGTTCCAGTTCTCTGGATACGGTTACCGCATCATCAAAGAACATTTCATAAAAATCCCCAAGACGGTAAAACAGGATACAGTCCTTATATTCTTCTTTTGTTTTCAGATAATGCTGCATCATTGGTGTATATTCAGCCACGTTTCTCTTTCCTTCCTGATTTGTGAATTGTCAGCGGTATCTTGCCGCAATTGCCTCCGCAACTTTCAGACCGTCCATGGCGGCGGACATGATTCCACCGGCATAACCTGCGCCTTCTCCGCATGGATAAATACCGTCTATGCTGCTTACGAACGCTTCGTTTCTCGTGATTCTGACCGGTGAAGAGGTCCTGCTTTCCACACCGGACAAAATGGCATCGTACCGGTCATAATCCGGAATATATCTGGAAAAGCTGTGCATGCCATTTATAAAAGATTCCGTGATTTCCGCAGGAAAAACCGAGCGGAGATCTCCGAATGCGCATTCGCCTCTTGTGGCACTTTCAAATGCACCATAGGACGCCGATATACGGCCCTTTTCAAAGTCACCGAAGAGCTGCTGCGGAATTTTACCATGTGCCGCTTCAAATGCCTTTTCCTCAAGCAGACGCTGAAACGCAACACCTCCCAGCGGTCCCACCTGTGGGAAATCACGCGGGGTGACCGATACGATAATCGCACTGTTTGCATTCTTTCCGTCTCTGCTGTGATAGCTCATGCCATTCACCGCCAGGCGGTTTTCCTCAGAAGATGCATTGACAACATAACCGCCCGGGCACATGCAAAACGAATAGACACCTCTGCCATTTTCCAGATTCGCAGTTACTTTATAAGAGGCAGCAGACAAATAGCGCATATCCGCATCGTGATACTGACGGCGGTTGATCATGTCCTGGGGATGCTCCACACGCATGCCTACCGCAAAGGATTTTGCCTCCATTTGAAGCGTTGTCCGATTCAGCATCTCAAAGGTATCTCTTGCACTGTGTCCGATTGCCAGAACCAGAACTTCGGTCTTGATCTTTTGAGAGCCATTCAGTTCTATTTCACAAATCCTGTCTGCATGGATGGTAAGGTCTGTCATCTGTGTTTCGAAAAAAAAGCTGCCACCCAGCCGGATAATTTCCTCCCGAAGATTTTTTACGACCGCTTTTAAAATATCCGTACCGATATGCGGCTTATTGACATATAATATCTCCGGCGGTGCGCCGGCCTCCACAAACAATTCCAATACCCGGCGGTTTCTTCCGGAAACATCTTTGACCAGTGTATTTAACTTGCCGTCCGAAAAAGTTCCGGCACCGCCTTCTCCAAACTGTACATTCGAGTTCTTTGTTAATCTGCCGCCGTTCCAGAATGCCTCTACTTCTTTTGTCCGCTTCTCCACTTCACTGCCCCGTTCAATGACGACCGGCGCATAGCCGTGCTTTGCAAGTGCATAAGCACAAAAGAGTCCTGCCGGACCGCTGCCGACAATAACCGGCCGTTCCTTTAAGATTTCCTGTCCGGATATTGGGAACCGGTATTCCTCTTCCGTTGCTTTGGCGATATTTGGAACATTGCTCTTTTTTAACAGTTTGTCCTCCTGACTCACCTTAAGATCAATCGTATAGACGTAACTGAGTTCCGTTTTCTTTCTCGCATCAACAGACTGACGGACAATCTTATAGCTGAGGACTTCCTGCTCCTTCAGTCGGAGCATCTTACACGCCTTTTTGAGCACATCCGCCTCTGTATGTTTTAACGGTACTTTCACCTGTTGTATTCGAATCATTCTTTACTCCTTAAGTCTTTCTGCCGCATGCAGTCCGGCCACATAGCCGCTTGACCATGCCCACTGCAGATTATAGCCGCCGCATTTTCCATCAATGTCGATCAGTTCACCGGCAAAATACAGGCCGGAAACCAGTCTGGATTCCAAAGATTCATTCTCTATTTCTCGGGTATCTGCGCCACCGGCCGCGGCCTGCGCATAATCAAATTTCTTGGTTCCGATGATATCCACACGAAAATTCTTGATCACCGCCATCAAGTCCGCCAGCTGTTGCTCTGTCACTGTCTTGGCTCTTTGACTGTTCGAAATGCAGGACAGCCGCAGGAATACCGGAATCAGTTTTCCCTGATACATACCGGTCAAAGCTTCTTCGGCAGATTTTTCCCTGTCATGATATCTTTCTTTTAAAATCTGAAGCAGTTCGGCAGACTCCATGGTCGGAGAAAAATCCAGAACCGCATACGTTTCCTTGTTATTCAACAATGCCTTTGCCGCAAGTCTGCTCACCTGAAAAACCGGTATCCCGGATATGCCGAATTCCGTCAGTTGGAGTTCGCCATTTTCTACCGCTGCGAGCTGTCTGTTTATGTATAACTTTATCGAAATTTCTGCACGAATTCCTGCAAGTTCCTTGAAAAATGGCTGTTTTCCCTGCAATTGTACCAGCGCCGGTACAAGATCTATGATATGATGGCCAAGTTTCTCCAGATATAGATAACCGCTTCCGTCACTGCCTGTTTTTTTCGCGGCTTTGCCGCCGGTTGCCAGGACACAGCATCTGCTGTAATAATTGCCCTGTTTTGTCTCAAACAGAAAGCCATCCGCTTCTTTTTTGATTTCCCGGATGCCGATATTGCAAAGGATATTTACCTTCAGACGACGCAATTCCATCTGAAGCACCGCTAGAATCGAAGCCGCCTGTTCACTTGCCGGATAGTAATAACCGTTTTTCTCTTTGGGCCAGACACCGAGTTCCCGGAAAAATCGGATCGTATCCCAAAATCCAAACTGTGCAAAAACAGGCAATACAAATGCAGGGTCATCGCCATAATACCACTCGATCCCCTGCCTGCTGTTCGTATAATTGCACTTTCCGTTTCCGGTAACAAGAATTTTCCTGCCAATCTCCTCCATATGTTCCAAGATCAAAACATCGGCACCGTTTCGGGCAGCCGTAATCGCCGCCACAATACCGGCGGCTCCGCCGCCGACCACAATGATATCATATTTCTTCATTATTTTCTTTTTCTTCCATTGTCTCTGTTTCTGACTGCTCCGTTTCCGGCTCGGTATCTTCCGCAACGAAATCAGTCTTTATCATAGAATTTTCAAATTCCAGCATGCGCTCCTGATATTTACGTACCTGAAAGGACAGACAAAGCGTGCTGATCAAACTTAATGTGCCATCCGCAATCAAAATGATATATGTAAAATGCTCCAGATCTCCTGTTTCTGCAAAAGGATTCATGATAACGGTAACCGCGCAGATCAGAATCAAAACTGCGATTCCCAGAAACACATTCCAGATGCGGTAATCCAGGGCTTTTAAATCCAAAGCATTCTGAAGCTTTACAATCGCTGATACCAGAAGCAGGATGCCCATGCATAGCAGGAAGTATTGCGATACCACTTCTGCCTTTACCATGGCACATACACCCAATATGACAAACAGCGAACCGACGGAAAATCCGTACTGGTTCATGTTCCGATAAGCTTCTGCCAGAAAATATTTTACAATTAAGGCAATTCCCATCACAATTGCAGCCGCACTCAGTACATAGGCAATTGTAATCAGCTGTATCTTCGGTATAAACAGGAGCAAAAGCCCCATAAAAATATAGATACAGGCTGCGGATATGATAATCAGCGTTGTATTCGGTTGTTCTTCCTTCGTATTTCGCAACATTCTTGTCCCCTCCAATTCGTTTAAATTGTATCATAATGAATTTTAACATTCAATGGGGAATCCTCGTCAGCTTGAGTAATTTTCAAGAAAATTATACAATTCTTCCAATGTGGAAAATTTCTTGCCCTTTGAGATTTCCTGCTGTAAATCATCGGATAATTCCCCATAGGAAATATCCGTATACATGTAAACGGTTTTCAGATCTTTCATATAGACCGTTAGATACCCTTCTTCCTCTACGATAACATACTCATAGGGAACATCCATGTTTGATATTTCAACTTCAGAACTCTCTTCGGAATCTTTTGTGGCCTCTTCGGTTGCAGCTATCTGCGTCTTTCCTCCGTCATCCTGACCGGCATACTCTAACTCATCAATAATCTGGTACCCCAGATAATAGCTCAACACTGCGCATATTGCTGTTACTAAAAAGAAATAGCGGATACGATTTGTTTTATTCATAATAATCACCACAAAAAGTATCCACATTTTTCTAAACTTTTATTCAATTTATTTTAATAATCTGAATTTTTTTGCAATTTTTACCAGCAGAACGCCTTTCGGAAAACGCAGAATCTCATCTTCGCTCAGTCCTTTCAGAAGCAACAGGCTAATAAAATAACTGATGATGCCAATCAGAATTGCAATAACAGTAGCGACCGAATTGTAGTGCAGGAGTGCATGTACCGCCTGATAGCTGGCAAAAACCAATACGCCCATGACACAGGACGCGGCCAGTGGAATCAGAAATGTTTTTTTGACTTCCTGGCGGTAACCGCTGTACTTCCTCACAGACATGGCATTCAGTACACACATCACAAACGCAAAAAAGGCATTTGCATATACGACAGCATAGATATTCAAATGAAAGCCGAACATCAGAAACAGCAGGACTGCAATATGTAATACGAGTGCAATTGCTGCGTTCCGCACCGGAGCCTTCATACGATTGATTCCCTGCAGCAGCCCATTGGACAGAGTCGACAGTGAATAAAATACAATCGAAATCGCACCTGCACGCAACAAACCGGATGCAACAGGAGATGTTTCTCCGAATAAAAGCCGCATAACCGGTGATGCCAGAACACCGATACCGACCGCACACGGAAAGGAAATAACCATAATAAACCGGATCGCGGTATTGATCTGGCTCTTGACAGCCGCCTTGTCTCTGCGAGAAAAAGCCGCAGTCAGATTCGGTACGCACGAAGCGGCCAATGCCGAAGCAATTGCCAGCGGTATGTTGATAATTGTCTTATACTGCATTCCAAAAATGCCCCACCATTCACTGATATCATTTGGGGAATATCCCTGAAGTATCGCTACATTCTTAAAAATTCCCTGATCAATGACAGAACTGATATTATAGATGGTCGTACTGAGCAGAACCGGTACGATTGTCAGGAGCAGAATGCGGAAGATATCGGAATACGATTCTGTTTTACATTTTCTGTCTCTGCGTATCTGCCTTCGGAACAACGGCCGATAGGCAAAGAACAGAAACCCGACAAACAAAAGTCCGAATACGGCTCCAAGATTGGTTCCAAGTGTTCCGCCGGCTGCTCCATAGGCGGAACCGTACTCCTCTTTATTTCCGAGAACCGCACCGATCCTCGAACCGTATCCGAATAACAGAAAGGCAGCTCCAACGCTGACAAACGCGTTGACAGTCTGCTCTACGATCTGTGAAACCGCACTCGGCATCATCGTTCCAAGTCCCTGAAAAAAGCCTCGTACAACACCAAGTACCGCAACAACTATAATCGTAGGTGCCAAAACCTTCAATGCGAATACACTGAGCGGGGTCTTCATAATCTCACTTGTAAAATAACCGGCTCCAAAATAGAGAATCAGTGAAGCAATCCCCCCGGATACCAAGGCCAGCATAAGCGCACCTTTAAAAATACGGTATGCATTTCTGCGCTGGCCCTTCGCAACCCTTGCGGATACCAGTTTGGAAACCGCAAGCGGAAGGCTGTAAGCCGACATGATCAGCAGGATATTATAGATCTCAAATGCGGTACTGTAATAGTCATTTCCTTTATTTCCAATGATTGCATTCAGTGGAATACGGTATACCAGTCCGATAATCCTGCTGATAAATGAGGCAATCGCAAGGATTGAACCTTGAATCAATATATTTGAACCACTCTTTTTTGTTGAACTACTCATAAAAAATAAACCTCAATTTTTTTACTGTGCTCCATCAAAATCAGCTTCTGTGGCATAGATTGCCACTTTGCTGACCGCATCGTTTAACACGATGCAGACACAGGTTTTTCCCTGATTTAAGGAAATCTCTTTCCCATCCGCGTCATAATATTTTGCAGCGGAGTTTTCATCGGTCTTCTTCCACGTAATATCAATGGATTTGCCATTCGTAATATATTTACCGGATCCCTCACCTGTTGTTTTCACATCCAGATATTTGCCGTCCGGTTCCATCGCATAATCTGAATACTGGAAAATGATATTTTTAAACGTCAGCTGTTCATTCGTATTCCCGTCAATATGCTCCTGTTTATACTGGAAGCGGTAATAAAGGCCGTCCTTACTGTTATATACAAACCATGGCTTATCCGTCACATAGCCCGGCTGTACAACTACGGCATCCTCTCCGTTTTCCAGCTTTACGCTGTCAGCTTCTGTTGCAAAGGTATAGTGCCCTTCATAGCCTTCCGGGTAAGCCGTATCATAGCCCTTGTACTCAATCGCTTTCTGGATTCCCTCGGAAGTGGTAAAGGCATTGTGCGGTGCCTTCCGATCCGGATCACGGTAAAACGCCAGACTGTCAACTTTGGAATCCAGACCGTTCAGATCGGATACCACACCGCTGGCCAGCAGAGGTTCTGCATAGGCAGCCTGCCCATAATGCATATAAATCGCATCAAACTCCATTGCATAATAGGCAAAGTAATGACGGCAGCTTCGCACGGAACCCAGTTTTGTAAGGTTGGAGTAATCCTGAAAGATTCCCATCAATCTTGTAAGTCCACCCTCTACCGGTACTTCATATAAAATATCGGCCTGACCGATACCGCACTGCGGAAGCGCGTCCACGGTATTTCCCATCATTACCGCAAGCGGACGTTTCGCGGCAAGTGCCTCATCCATTGCCTCACCTGTCAGCAGATTAATCCCGCTTGGTATTACGGCGGCTTCCGTCTCTGTTTCCGTTTCAATTTCTTCGACAACACGTTCTGTATCTGCAGCAGGTTCTTCCTTTTTTTTACATGCAGTCACCAACAGTCCACAGGCAAAAACCAGCAGTACTGTCACAGCAAATTTTCTCATTGCAACTCCTCCATTCAACGTAAAATATTCATTTCATTTAAGATTTCTCTCTGTTTATTTTCCATAAACGCAGCTTCGTCGGGCGTCATATGATCGTATCCAAACAAATGCAGCATACTATGCACGATCAGAAAGGCATATTCACGTTCCACACTGTGTCCGTATTCTTCTGCCTGGGTATAAATCTTTGGTACGCACAAAATGATATCTCCAAGAAGAACCTCTCCGGTGTCCGGATTGAAATTATCTTCCACATTCTCATCGATCCCCGTAAAATCACCTGCCTGCTCATATGCAAGCATCGGAAACGACAATACATCCGTGGATCGGTCGATCTCCCTATATTCCCTATTTATGCTCCGGATTGTCTCTTCGTCTACGAGCGTAAGATTTAATTCCGCCTCAAATGGAAAATCTTCCCGTTCTATTGTATACGATATTACTTTATTTGCAAGCTTTTCATAATCAAACGGAAAATGAATCTCCGTTTCCGCCTCTATGCAGATTGTCAAAACAGCTTCACTCCCTTCACCAGGTATTCCCGGATTTTCAAATATTGATTCATACTAAGCCCAGATTCATCATAAATACCGGCAGATGATTTTTCATTTAACGTCTGATAAATCACCATGTCGTGATTCCATGTATTCGTCAGGGTGTCCTTGTCCAAAAGTTCAAATTTGGCAATGACTGCATCTACCATATGTACGATTGCGGATTCCCTTGTGGATGGCAGGTTTTGCTCTCCATTGTATTCACTTAAAATCTCTGTCACACGCGCAGGAAAGCAATTCTGACCCGCCAGGAGGACTCCATTATCAATAAACGGCTCCCCTTCCAGCCTGCCGAGCCTGTAGTAAAAACCGGCAGCCGCAGCTACATCGGCATCTGCCCCGATCTGCAGTGCACACTGATACGCTGTCTTTGAAACACGGACTGCATGCATGTAATCAATCTGCGAATAATTCTGAATATCTTTTACCAACGGATACTCCGGTGCAATAATCTCCTGCAGCGTCCTTTCGTTTTCCGTTTCTGCCAGACCCGCTATGCGGTCAAACAGAATGAAAATTACCACATCCGTCAATAGCCCGCCAATTCCGCCAGAGAGAAAAATCCGTGCATCTATCGTATAGTCCGACAGGAAATAAAACAATCCCGGTATCGAAACCGATAAGGAAAAAATGATAATCTCCATATATATCCGGTAGCTTTTCTGTTTCAGCAATCCTGCAAGCAGACAGCCAAAGACAGACAGCAGCAAATACGCTGCCAGTTCAAAATAGCTGCATCTAAAGACCAACGTAAGCAGCAGATCCATATAAAGGCTTCCGACCATACCTGCCGCAGGATTGGATACGAGCGTCAAAAACACGGCCGGCAAAAGTACAGGTGCCGCATAAGACGGCAGAAACGAAAAAATCACATACAGAACAAGTGCCGCAAGAAACCCGCGGCAGAACATCCGGTAACTGCTTGTACGATTTTTCAGCATACCGCCCTCTTTCCGCTCCATTTCCAAAAACACAAAAAAAACCGGGAAAAATAGCAGCTGGAGAAAAAGAAGCGACAGCAGACGGTCTATTGTAAAATGATGCCACAGAGACCAGAAGACGGATACTCCCAATAATCCGGCAACCATCGCAAAAGCTGCACGCAGCCTTTGCATGGAAAATGTATCTTCTGCTCTCATTTGGTCACCTGTTTTTTATGTCTGGTTGTCGTCTTACTCTCATAATCTTCATAGGCTTTAACGATTTTCTGTACGAGCGGATGACGTACCACGTCCGCACTGGTCAGCCTGCAGACCGCAATTTCATCTACTTTTTTCAATACCCGGAGTGCCACATCCAGACCGGAGGTCGTTCCCGGTGCCAAGTCCTTCTGCGTCGCATCTCCTGTGATCACGACCTTGGAACCAAAACCGATTCGGGTCAAAAACATCTTCATTTGGGCAGGGGTCGTATTCTGTGCTTCATCCAGTATAATGAACGCATTATCCAGCGTACGCCCGCGCATATAGGCCAAAGGTGCAACTTCAATCAGCCCCTTTTCCATGTTCTTCTGAAAACTCTCCGCTCCCATGATCTGATAAAGTGCATCGTATAACGGTCTTAAGTAAGGATCCACCTTGCTTTGCAGATCGCCCGGTAGGAAACCGAGCTTCTCTCCGGCCTCGATTGCCGGACGGGTAAGGATAATGCGGCTTACTTCCTCATTCTTAAAAGCAGTGATTGCCATTGCCATCGCAAGGTACGTCTTCCCGGTTCCGGCAGGTCCGATTCCAAATACAATCATCTTGTTGCGAATCTCATCTACATAGGACTTTTGGCCAAGAGTTTTTGGCTTTACCGGTTTGCCGGTTATCGTATGACAGACCGTATCCTTATCGATTTCCACAACGGCACTCTCTCTGGATACTTTTAGAAGTTCCAGCGTATAATCCACATTCTGCTCTGTAATGTCATTCCCTCTTTTTGCAAGTGCAATGAGTTGTTCAAATACATTACAAGCGCTCTTAATATTTGCATCATTGCCAAGAATTTTCACGGAATCATTCCTGGTAACGACCGTAACATTAAGAGCGCGTTCAATTTTTTTAATATTTTTATCAAATTGTCCAAATACATTTGCCATATATTCAATTGGCACATTCACGGTTAATTCATTCAAGCTCATCTGTAACTGACCTTTCATCTGCAGGAACAGTCAATATCTCGGTAGGAGCTTTCGTATCAAACTTCTCACACATCTTGATCGTACCGCTCACCCTGCATTCATTCTCATTCATTTCTATCATAACATTTTTTTCGATAATTTGAATATTTTTTTCTTTAATTTTTTTTAAATATGCATCCAGATGCTTTTCCGCCAGTGCGGTTGCTTCTTCTTTCGTATAGGTTGCTTCTTTCATCTCATATTCCTGATACGTATCACAACACCATACAAAAGGGAGATAAAAATCCGACCAGAAATTCAACTGATTATATTCCGTTGTCTTTTCATATTTGGAATAGGTGATCTTCGGCATGGGAATGCGGATGCTTTTGCCCGCTATTTCCAGCGCATATCTTTGCTTCGTATTCCCGGTATAAACCTTCTTCTTATATTTTCTCTGAAAAACATCCAAATATGCATCCTCGGTATAAGCGTATATGTCCGCATCTGCCACGCAGTAATTATAAGCCGAAACTTCTGCACTGTCATTGTAAATATCAATTCTTCCGGAAACCAGAATATCATTGGCTTTTACGGAATCACCTTCTTTGACCATAGGTGTCCCGGCCCTGGTGACAATGCTTTTAATGACAGCATCTTTCGAGGCGACAATATCTTTTGGTGTATCATCCTCCTCTGTTTCCGTTTCACCCGTGACAAGATTCTCCTTGATCTGCAGGGTCAGCTTTGTCCCTGATATCTGAGCTGAAGCCCAGATAATATTCTTATACTTCAGACGGATTTCCTCTTCAAGATCGGAACAGCTGATGCTGGACTTCAGGGTGCCGTAGCCACAGTCATTCTCTTCGAGAAATTGCAAAAGATTATCATCGGTTACACTACTGTTTCCAACAATCTCAATATTCCAGATATAATTCGACAGAAAAAATAAAAAAAGAAAAAAAACAGCGATTCCAATAAAAAACAGTTTTCTCTTCCGATACCGGTGCATCTTAAACGGAAGCCCATGTCGTTCCAACACCTGTACTTTTGTCCTTGTTTTTTTCAAAAATGGTTTCAGCTTTCGAAAGCCTTTTATACTGATATAAAATTCATACCCATCTTCAATTCGTGTCAAATGCCACATCAGTATATTATGATTACTGCACAGATTTAAAAACCGCTCCGGCGCATAGCCGGTCACCTGAACCCTTAAATATCCCGTAATATATTTGATAAGTGATAAAAACATAGGAACTCCTATTCATACTGGATACTCTTAATAATTCCACTTATTTTCATCTCTTCATTTGTATAATACTGGATATACAAAAGCTTGCCACTGATACATACCCGGCAATCCTTCGCCTGCAGCCGGATACACTCCGGTGAATACTCCAGTATACCACGATAATTTTCTACCAGAAGTTCCTTGCGTCCGGTGGCCGTAATCAGGACTGCCCCGTACATCAAGTCTTTGGGCAGTTCCAGAGTCTCAATCACATTTTCTTTCCAGGATTTTAAACTAAATTTTCTCATATATTACTATATGACAGACCATTCAAAACTATTCGGTGATTACTTTCTTGATTGTTTCCGGTTCCGGTATGGCCGTATCGCTGTAGTGATAGGCATTTTGCAGAATTTCTTTTGCTGCAGCCGCCTTTTTATCGTCTCCTGCATAAAGATATGCCAGAATTTCTCCTTTTTTCACTTCTGCTCCCTTTTTCTTCAATAGTTCGATCCCGACAGACAAGTCAATCGTACTTTCTTTCGTTTCCCGGCCTCCTCCTAATGTCATGCATGCAATTCCGACATTCTGAGTATCCATACTGCTGATATAACCATTCGTTTCCGCATAGATCGGAATTTTTTTCTCTGCAACGCGAAGCAGTGAAATGTCATAGACCTGACGTCTGTCACCGCCCTGCGCTTCAACAAATTCTGCCAGCTTATCAAGTGCTTTGCCGGAGTCGATTGTCTGCTTCATCTTTTGTCTTGCCTCTTCTTCGGTTCCGGCTGCCTCTGCAAACAACAGCATTCTGCTTCCGAGTGCATAGACGTCCTCCATCAGATCCTTCGGGCCGCTGCCCATCAATGCTTTGATTGCTTCCATCACTTCCAGTGCATTTCCAACCATATGACCAAGCGGCTGAGACATGTCTGTCACGATTGCTGCCGTCTTTTTCCCTGCCATATTACCGATTTTTACCATCGTCTGTGCAAGTGCAACCGCATCCTTCTCCTCTTTCATAAAAGCACCGTTACCGGTTTTCACATCAAGTACAATCGCATCACTCCCGCTTGCCAGTTTTTTACTCATGATACTGCTGGCAATCAGTGACTTCTGTGCGACCGTCGCTGTTACATCCCGCAGAGCATACAGCTTTTTATCGGCTGGCGCAAGATTCGCCGTCTGCCCCGCGATTGCAATCTGAATCCGATTGACATTATCAAAAAACTGTTTTTCGCCCAATTCAGTCTGAAATCCGTCAAAACATTCCAGTTTGTCGATCGTCCCCCCAGTGTGTCCAAGCCCTCTTCCGGACATTTTCGCCACCGGGATGCCAAGTGCGGCAATGATCGGAGTCAGAATCAGCGATGTTTTGTCTCCGACTCCGCCCGTACTGTGCTTGTCCACTTTGATTCCTCTGATTTTGGATAGATCCAGCACTTCACCGGAGTCCCGCATGGCAAGTGTCAGATCCAGCGTCTCCTGCTCATTCATGCCTTGAAAGCAGATCGCCATCAGCATAGCCGACATCTGATAATCCGGTATCAGTTCTTTGGTATAACCGTCAATCATCCAGACAATCTCATCTGTCGTAAGGATACCCCCGTCTTTCTTCTTCTCAATCAAATCATACATTCGCATTGTTATCCAGCTCCTTTATTTATGATATGGCTCATGATTGATAATCCGGTAACTGCGATAAATCTGCTCCAGCAGTATCACTCGCATCAGCTGATGCGGAAATGTCATCCTGGAAAAACTCAGTTTTTCATCTGCCCGATACAGAACTTCATCCGATAGTCCCAAAGAGCCCCCGATTACAAACAGAATGTGGCTCTTTCCTTCCACTCCAAGCTGCTCGATCTTTTTGGAAAGCTGCACGGAATCCGGCATGTTTCCATCAATCGCAAGCGCAATCACATAGGCCTGTTCATTCTCCATATGCTTTAGCAGGCGCTCTCCTTCTTTTTCTTTGATCTGCTTTTCCATTGCCTCACCGGCATGATCGGGCGTCTTTTCGTCAGCCACCTCTACAATATTCAACTTGCAGTATCTGCCCAGACGTTTTGCATATTCTGCAATCGCCTCACAATAAAACTTTTCCTTTATCTTTCCGACTGTCAGTAATGTAATTTTCATTTCCCCATTATAGCACGAAAGTTTTTCCTTTTCACCCTCTTTCTCTTGTACCAAAAGATAGAATCCCTTATAATTATTTCAAAGGCAGATTATCTGCTGTTTATCAATACAAAAAAGGAGGATACTTTATGTGGTGTCCAAAATGTAAGAATGAATATATTGAAGGGGTTATGACCTGTGTGAATTGTGCGATTCCGCTTGTGGAAGAACTGACGGACGAAAATACCGCGCCTTACGCGGATGAGGATCCCGGTATGCCGCTTCGTGCCTGTGATCTTACCTCTTCGTCTTCTGCAGTACATCCGTATGTAAAAAAAGAGGCGGCTTACGAAGATACAAAGTCGACTGCCTTTACGTTTCTGGTGGTCGGATTTGCCGGACTACTTGCAATTGTTCTGATTGCGCTTGACGTCATACATCTGAATATGGAATCCTATATGCGGATTCTGATGTTTTCTGTGATGGGTCTGCTGTTTGTCATTTTCCTAGTCATCGGCATGCGCTATCAGCTGCTGTTAAAGTCACTCCGGCAGGAAATTCAGGAGGAAACAGTAATGACCGATGAGATTCTCAAATGGTTTCTCGACGACTATTCCACTTCTGCCATCGACCAGAAGCTTGCCGATCCGTCTTTGCGTGAGGAACCGCTGTATTTTGCCCGCTACGAGATGATTGAACAGCTGATTCTTTCGAAATATCCGTCTCTGAACCCAAGTTTTGCAGATCATATGAGCGAAGAAGTCTATGGACTTTTGTATGGCGAAAAAGTCTAACCTTTTTCGGTCCATATATGCTATACTGTTGAAACAGATACTAACTACATACGAGGTGACGAAAAGTGAAAATTTTAGAAGAAAAGATTCTTGCTGAGGGGAAGGCAATCAACGAAAACATCTTAAAGGTCGACAGCTTTGTCAATCATCAGGTCGATCCTGCACTTATGAAACTGTTTGGAGAAGAATTTGCCCGTTATTTTGGCGGACGCGGAATTACAAAGGTGGCGACTATAGAGAGTTCCGGCATTGCACCTGCATTAATGACTGCATCAGCGCTGCAGGTTCCAATGGTCATACTGAAAAAGCAGCCATCCAAAATATTGAATCAGAATCTCTATCAGACCGTGGTTACTTCCTATACCAAGGGAACGACCTACGAACTGACCATGTCAAAGGATTACATCTGCGGAAATGACCATGTTCTGATCATTGACGATTTCTTAAGCAATGGAGAGGCCGCAACCGGTGCGATCCGGCTGATCCGCAAATCGCATGCCACAATTGCCGGAATCGGTGTTCTGATTGAAAAGTCATTTCAGCCAGGACGCGAAAAGCTGGAAGAGCAGGGCCTGGACATCTATGCTCTTGCCCGAATCTCAAAGCTCGATGCCGACACCATTGAATTTCTTTCCGAATAGAGTAAAAACAGGATGTCCGCAAGCCATTCCATGGCTGTTGGACATCCTATTTTCTTTTTTCATTTCCAATCTGATTTATTCCGGCAGATAAATATAATTATATCTTACCACTTTGCTTGCAAGATCGTGGCCGTTGATGACGATAATGGATAATACATTGTTCCCGACCGGCATTTCAAGCGGTCCCGCATAGGCAGCACTTTCGTTACTCGGATTTGAACCATCCCAGGTATAGTACGCGGTACACCCGGAAGGAACATCAATCGTAATCTGCTGTGCCTGTGTGTAGGAACCGCTTTTCGGTGTTACACTCGGCTCCTGCGGCGACTGAAATGCAATCGTATAATCCGCCGTCACAACATCACTGTAGATGCCCCTTTCATCCTTTGCAACTGCATTGACCGTCGTATCTCCCTCTTTCAATTGAATCGAGTCCTCATATAAGGTTCCACTTTGAATCGGATCCTCATCACCAAGTGAATAATAAATTTCACAGCCATCCTGTGCCGTGATATCCAGTTTCATTTCTTCGCTGTAGGTCCCCGGTTCCTCGCTGAATTCCGGTGATACTACGATATAATCATAAAACAGGGATTTTAACTTGGTATTTTTTAATTTTTCATACAGATCTGTAATCTTATCATATTTTTTCTGCGAGTCATAAAGCTCAATCAGCATCTTATAAGCATCTTTATTTTCTGCATCCAGTTCAGTAATCTGAAGCAGATTTGCCTCTTCCGATGCATCATCCTCCCGTTTCTCATAGACCTTTGCAAGTGTCAGCATGACATCGGTATTGTCTTCATCCAGCTCCAGTGCACGCTTCAGATAATTGATAGCAGATGTATAATCTTTATCGGAAAGAGCCTCCAGCCCATGGCTGTACTGATAAGTAAAGGAATGATTCTGCCGGTCTTTTACGAAGAAAAATATCCCGACCAGCGCGACCAGAAAAATAATTGCAATGGCAATCATGATCGGCATTCTATTTTTTTTCTTTTTCCGTGGCTTCACATTCGCGACTTTTTTATCCGGTTTTTCCGTTGCATCCGGCTCCTTCTTCTTTTCCTTACTTTCTTCCTTCAGAAGTGATTTTAGCAAATCATCTTCCATAATGTTATAATCCGGCACAATCTGTGCCTCATGTCCGCAGACGGAACAGTAAATACAACCAACTTTAAGCTCTGCACCACAGTTCGCACACTTCATAGTTTTTCCCTCTTAGTCCGCCATTGCTTCCACACAGTTATGCATCAGCATGGCAATCGTCATTGGTCCTACGCCTCCAGGTACCGGTGTGATTGCACTGCACAACGGTTCCACTTCATCGAATTTCACATCACCACACAACTTGTTCTGATCGTCTCTGTGAATTCCGACATCGATGACAACCGCACCTTCTTTTATGTAAGATGCATCGATAAATTCTTTTTTGCCAATCGCAACGATCAGAATATCCGCTGTTTTACAGACTGCTTTTAAGTCTGCGGTCCTCGAATGCGCAATCGTAACGGTCGCATTCTCGCGCAGCATCAGCAGTGCCATTGGTTTCCCAACGATATTGCTTCTTCCGACTACAACACAGTTTTTTCCTGCGATCTGTATGTCCGAACGTTTCAGCAACTGAATAATGCCGGCCGGTGTACAGGAAACAAATCCTTTCTGACCAATGGTCAAAGCACCAATGCTCATCGGATGAAATCCGTCCACATCCTTCTCTGGTGCAATTGCTTTAATTACCGTATCTTCCTCAATATGAGAAGGCAGCGGAAGCTGAACAAGAATTCCGTTGACCGCTTTATCCTGATTCAGTTTCTGAATCAGTTCCAACAGTTCACTCTGTGTGGTCTCTTCCGAAAGCTCATAGGAGAAGGAACCGATTCCTATGAATTCACAGGCTTTTTTCTTGTTTTTCACATAGACGCAGGAAGCAGGATCATTGCCTACCTGAATAACCGCCAGTGCACCAGTTATGCCTCTGCTTTTCAAATCAGCTACCTTTACCTTTAATTCCTCTTTAATTTCCGCAGAAATCTGTTTGCCATCAATCCGTTTTGCCATGATGTCATCCTCCTTAAATTAAAACAACCCGGTAATCGTACCGTCTTCACTTACATCAATATGGTTCGCAGCCGGCTCTTTCGGAAGCCCCGGCATCGTCATGATCGAACCCGTAATTGCAACAACAAAGCCCGCACCTGCAGAAGCATATACCTCACGCACATGCAGCGCAAAACCTTCCGGACGGCCTAATTTTGACGCATCATCCGAAAGTGAATACTGCGTTTTTGCCATACAAACCGGAAATGAATCCATTCCAAGCTCCGTAATATGTTTTAATTCCCGAATTGCAGCCGGTGAGTAAGTCACTTCTGCAGCTCCATAGATTTCCCTTGCAATCGTCTCAATCTTTTCAGTCAGAGAAAGTTCATCCGGATAGAGTGGTTCAAAATCTGATTTCTGATCAGCAAGCGTATCCAAAACTCTCTTTGCGAGTTCGATTCCACCCTCACCGCCTTTTTCCCATACCTGCGATATTGCGAAATCACAACCACGTTCTCTGCAGAAGTTTTCTACAAACCGTATTTCGTCTTCGGTATCGGTGATAAAAGAATTGAGCGTCACAACAACCGGCACTTTGTATTTCTGCAAATTTTCAATATGTTTTTCCAGATTGACAATACCCCTTTTTAAGGACTCCGTATTTTCGCCGGAAAGCTCTGCCTTTGGTACGCCTCCATTGTATTTTAATGCCCGGACAGTCGCAACAAGAACGACCGCATCCGGTTTTAATCCCGCCATCCGACATTTGATATCAAAGAATTTTTCCGCCCCGAGGTCTGCCCCGAAACCGGCTTCGGTAATCACATAATCTGCCAGTTTCAATGCTGTTTTCGTTGCACGGATACTGTTGCAGCCATGCGCAATATTTGCAAAAGGGCCACCATGCACAATTGCAGGATTATGCTCCAGCGTCTGGATCAGATTCGGTTTGATTGCATCTTTTAACAATGCAGCCATGGAGCCTGTTGCATGAAGATCGGCGGCGGTCACAGGCTCACCTGCAAAATTATATGCCACAATGATTCTTCCGAGACGTTTCTTCAAATCCTTCATGTCGTCTGCCAGACACAGGACGGCCATGATTTCAGATGCCACCGTAATGATAAAATGGTCTTCTCTTACCATTCCATCCAGTTTGCTCCCGAGACCGATCACAATATTGCGTAGTGCGCGGTCATTCATATCGAGACAGCGCTTCCACACGACCTGCCTTGGGTCGATTCCGAGCTGATTTCCCTGCTGTATGTGATTATCAAGCAATGCAGCCAGAAGATTGTTTGCCGAAGTGATTGCATGAAAGTCTCCGGTGAAATGGAGATTCAGATCCTCCATCGGTACCACCTGCGCATATCCGCCGCCGGCAGCGCCACCTTTTATCCCAAAGCAAGGACCTAAAGAAGGTTCACGTAATGCAAGCACGGCTTTTTTATCCAGCTTCCCAAATGCTTCACAAAGACCCACACTGGTCGTTGTCTTACCCTCTCCTGCCGGAGTCGGATTGATTGCCGTTACCAGAATCAGTTTTCCATCCTGTCTGTCCTGAATGCGTTCCCATAGTTCATCGGAAAGCTTGGCTTTGTATTTTCCATACATCTCCAGTTCGTCTTCTGTAATGTCCAGCCTTGCGGCGACATCTCGAATCAGATCTAATTTCGCCTCCTGCGCAATCTCAATATCACTTTTCATTGTTGTTCCTCCTCATTTGCCATATCGTAATAGGTGTACCACACCTTAACAATTCTCGTCAATATATACCTCCAGCTGTTCCGGTGACATCAGGATCTGCCTTGGTTTGGTTCCTTCATCCGGACCGACGACACCGGCCTCTTCGAGCTGATCCATGATTCTTGCAGCACGGTTAAAGCCGATTTTAAAATACCGCTGCAGCATGCCGATAGACCCTTTTTCTTTATCCATTAACAACTTTGCGGCATCTGCAAAATGGACATCGCGATCGTCCCCGGGAGCACCCTGCGTCTCACCGCCGGAATTTCCGGTACTGATGCTGCTCATGCGTTCTTCAATATCCTCATTATATGTAACCACTTCATTCTGATTTTTCATAAAATCAACGACATCGGCAACTTCCCGATCTGAGACAAAGGCTCCCTGTACACGAAGCGGCTTCTGCATCCCCTGTGGGTAAAAAAGCATATCACCTTTTCCAAGAAGCTTTTCTGCTCCATTCATATCCAGTATCGTTCTCGAATCAATTCCCGAAGTGACAGAAAATGCAATTCGGGATGGCATATTTGCCTTAATCAGTCCCGTAATGACATTGACGGAAGGACGCTGGGTCGCAATGATCAGATGAATACCTGCAGCTCTTGCAAGCTGTGCCAGACGGCAGATTGCATCCTCCACATCTCCGGGTGCAACCATCATCAGGTCTGCAAGCTCGTCTACAATAATCACAATCTGCGGCATTTTTTTCGGCTTTTCGGGATCATCGATGTCCCCAATCCCCTCTACTTTTTGATTATAGCCCTTTAAATCCCGGACTCCGTAATCGGCAAATTTCTGGTAGCGATCCGTCATTTCCGCAACTGCCCAGTGCAATGCACCCGCGGCTTTTTTCGGGTCTGTGACAACTGGAATAAACAGATGCGGAATTCCATTGTAAACACTCAGCTCCACGACTTTCGGATCGATCATGATCAGCTTGACATCATCCGGATGTGCCCGATATATGATACTCATGATAATGGTATTGATACACACGGATTTACCCGAACCGGTCGCCCCTGCAATCAGCAGATGCGGCATTTTCGCAATGTCCGTGACAATGACTCTTCCGCCGATGTCCTTGCCGGCTGCAAATGCAATCGGTGATGCATGATTGCGGAATTCGTCCGACTCAACGAGATCCCGGAACATGACAGCAACGCTTTCTTTATTTGGGACTTCAATTCCAATCGCCGCCTTTCCAGGTATCGGTGCTTCAATTCGAATATCTGAGGCAGCCAGATTCAGTTTGATATCATCTGCCAGATTCACAATCTTACTGACCTTGACACCCATCTCAGGCTGAAGTTCATATCTGGTAACGGCAGGCCCGCAGCTTACGTTTGTAATCGTGACATTGACCCCGAAATTCTTCAGTGTCTGCTGCAGCTTCATCGCCGTTTCCTGCATATACTTCCTTGAATCGCCGGAGGAACCCTTGTTTCCTGATTTCAGAAGAGACACCGGCGGGAAGACGTAATTGCCTCCGGTGACTGTTGTGTCCAAAACCGGTTCCGGCAGTTTCGCTTCCGGGGCCTGTGAAGGCTGTTCTTTCACCTTCTCTTTTTCCTTCTCTTTCAAACTCACTTTGGACTTGGAAACAACCTGCCTGTCCGGCTTTTCCGTTTCCGGCGCCGTATCGTTCCAGTCTGCACCGTTATCGGCACTTTTCAGTCGAATATGTTCTTCCGTACTGACCTTCGGCAACTCCGGAACAGCATCAGCCGTCAATTCATTGATTTCATCCGATTCCTCGATTGAAATGATTTCCTGTGGTTTTGGAATTTTCGTATCGAGTGCAACACCGCTGACCTTCCGGTCCACACGTTTCTGTTCCATGATCTGAGCGCGCTCTTCTTTTCTCTGCTCATAAGTATCTCTCCGGCGGGAGATATCATCTTTCGCTGAATCATACAGTACCTTACCGCCCTTTTGCATTCCCCGGAATGCAGATTTTTCCGTAATGAGAACCAGTGAAATAATTAACACGATAATATCAATGACATATGTACCAACCACTCCGAAATTCGGACAAAGCAGTTTTTCGAGTGCTCCTCCGATGACTCCCCCTCCGTTTCTGGATTCCATGCCATAGCGAAATGCCTCTGCTGCGTTTTGGGTCTTATCCGTATCTGATACCATCTGAACAAACAGACAAAGGAATGAAACAAAGAGCACTGCGGCTATCAGTTTTACAGTTGCCAGCTTATTCTCTCTGTTCGACATGGCAAATGCCGTTCCTACGAAAAGACAGACAGGGAAAATATATGCCATCAATCCGAATATTCCAAAAGACAGTGCGCTCAGTTTTTCACCGACAAAGCCCCCGATGCCGAGATTGGCAATAAACAGGATAATACAGATTGCAAGTACCACCCACAGAATGACCTCATTCCGAAAGAAAGCCGGTTCCTTCTGCCTTTTTTTTACAGTCCTTTTTTTTGAAGTTTTTTTTCTGGTGCCCGTTGCCATAACTACCTCCTGATCTGACCGCGTATTCTATACAAGATAGAAATAAGCACCTACCGATGCGATTCCGACAATCAGACAATATATTGAAAATATCATAAATTTTTTCTTTCTTACTATGACCAGCATGGTTTTAATGCAGATATAACCAACAATGCCTGCCACAACCGTGCCTGCCACATAATTGATTACCTCGCCGCCTGTGATTGACTTGAAATTAACTTCCGTAATTTCAAGCAGCAATGCTCCCAGTATGGCAGGAATCGACATAATAAAAGAGTATTTCACCGCAAATTTCCGGTTATACCCGTTTAACAGACATGCCGTAATTGTGGTGCCGGAACGGGAAAGTCCCGGCAATGTTGCGATCCCCTGACAGATTCCGACAATGAATGCGTTGGTATACGTAACATTCTTTGGTGTTTTTCCTCCATCCGGAACACGGTCTGCGATAAACAGAAGCACAGAAGTGAGAATCAGGCAGATGCCTGGGATAATCAAAATCTGTGATGCCATCTCTACCAGATTTCTTGCGAAAAAACCGATCACTCCGGTCGGAATGGTAGATACAAGAATCAGAAGCACAAACTTCCGGTAACTGTTGTTTACAATCTTCCGGTAAGGCTCGTCTCTCCCTTTTGTTTTATTACGAAAAAATGTCATACTGTTGAAACAAGCGTCACGAATGATGCAGCATCCCTCTACAATCATTTTCCAGATGTCTCTGTAATATACGACGAATACTGCTATTAACGTCCCGATGTGCAGCAAAATGTCAAAAAACATTCCCGGCTCTTCTACCTGAAAAATCTGCTGAAACAGAACAAGGTGTCCGGAGCTGCTGACTGGTAAAAATTCTGTGAGACCCTGTATCAGTCCCATCAATATCGCTTGTAATAATGACATATTTCCCTCCTTATATTTTTAACCATATGGGAGGTATTATATCATATTTTCAAGCCTTTGTCATTACATGGTTTTCATTCACTGTTTCAGGCACTGTTGAGCGGAACGTTTTATCTTTGATCGATCATGTGGTGGAGCCTGTGCAGTGCATCGTTAATACCGCCTGTTTCGTTGATCAGTCCCTCTTCCACAGCTTCTTTTCCCACCAGAATCGTACCGAGATCTTTCGTCAGCATACCGGTATTCATCATCATTTCTTCCAGTCGTTTCATTTTCGCATGACTGTGTCCGGAGATAAAACTCAGTATCCGGTCCTGCATCTGTTTAAAATAATCATAAGTGGCAGGAGCCCCGATCACAGTACCGCTCATCCGTACCGGATGAATGACCATGGTCCCGGTCGGAACAATAAAAGAATAATCCGTCGAAACGGCAAGCGGCACTCCAATGGAATGACTGCCTCCCAAAACGAGAGAAACGGTCGGCTTGCTCAGTGATGAAATCATCTCCGCAATTGCGAGACCGGATTCCACATCTCCTCCAACGGTATTGAGCAGAATCAGCACTCCATCTACGTCTTCCGAATCCTCTATTTCAGCGAGTTTCGGCAGAACATGCTCATATTTCGTTGTCTTTGTGTTGGCCGGCAGGCATTCGTGTCCCTCTATTTCTCCGATGATTGAGAGCAGATGAATTCTATGCCGGAAACGGTTTTCCCGCAGAGATATCTGCCCGGTTTCCTTGATGTTTTCATTTGTAATCTTACTTTTTTCTTCCACTTCTTCCGTATCAGTGTCTTTGTTTGATTCCCATATTTTGTCTTCGGTATGATCGACGTCATTTTGTTTCTTTCGATTATCGGCAGTGGTTTTTTTGTCATTTAACATTTCCGGCAGCGCTTCCATCACACTGTTTCTTGCCATCTGTATATCATCCACACTTTTTTTCATCATACTCTCCTCATGGTCTCTTGTAGTTATTATATTCAAATCGGTTCCCAACTTGAATCAGCTCATCCTGTGCTGCGCTTTTTCCTTGCATAAGAATTATCCGTGTTGCATATTCCCATATTTGCTCTTTTCCAGGAAAGAAGAAAGCCTGCGCCACATAGTGTCTTTTTACTATACAGGAAGGTGAACTTTTCTATACAGTAAAAAAACAGGCGACATTCATCGCCTGTTTATTATGTGTGGTTTCGCTATTTCTATTCGATGACTACTGTAACGAATACTGTAAGTTTCTGTCAACATCCCAGCAGATAATTGTAAAGTCCCTCATATTTTCCTTTGGAGGTTTTCCAGGAAAAATCATTTGCCATTCCGCGGTCGATCATCTGATTCCACTGTTTTTTTCGATCAAAATAAATATGTTTTGAATAATTTATCGTGTTCAGCATTTCTTCTGCGTTATAATTTGAAAATGAAAAACCGTCTCCGGTATTTTCATACTCGTTGTATGGCTGCACGGTATCCTTTAATCCACCGGTCTCGCGTACAATCGGGACGGTTCCATAGCGGAACGATATCAGCTGTGTCAAACCGCAGGGTTCAAATCTTGACGGCATTAAGAAGGCATCCGCAGCCGCATAGAGTTTTTGCGCCAGTTCATCCGCATAACAGATGTTGGCCGAGACTTTATCTCCGTATTTCCATGCATAATAACGAAATGCATTTTCATATTGCGCATCACCGGTACCGATTACCACCAATTGTGTGTAATCATCAACGAGACGTTCCATCACTTCATTGATCAGATCGAGTCCCTTCTGATCGGTAAGTCTTGAGATCAGGCCGATCATGTATTTTTTCTTATCTACGGTAAGTCCGAGTTCTTCCTGAATCTTTACTTTATTCTGCCACTTTTTCTTTCGAAAATTCTCTGCATTGTAATTGACATAAATTTTGCCGTCGGTGTCCGGATCATAAATCGTATAATCAATTCCGTTCACAATTCCCTGCATATCATAATGTCTTGCAGACAGGAGTCCATTTAAACCTTCCCCGTAATAATCCGTCTGAATCTCAGCTGCATAGGTATCGCTGACCGTTGTAATATAATCAGCATAGACAAGGCCGCCCTTTAACAGATTGGCATCTTTTTTATATTCCAGCTTATCCGGCGTAAAAAGCTGGGCCGGCAATCCCGATAACCCCTGTATGCTCTTTACATCCCAGACACCCTGAAATTTCAGATTATGTATGGTCATAATTGATTTCATGCCCCAGAAGAACATATCTCCCTGAAAATCATTTTTCAGATAGACCGGTATAAAGCCGGTCTCCCAGTCATGGCAATGAATCAGATTCGGCTGAAATCCGATCAGCGGCAGCATAGATAATACTGCCTTATCAAAAAAAATGAATTTTTCTATATCGAACCGAATCTCTCCGTAAGGGCGCATACATTCAAAATACTCTTTGTTGTCAATAAAATAATAGGTAATCCCATCCATCTCGTATTTGAGTACACCAACATATTTATTCGGGGCATAACTGCCGGTGCTCATATAAAAATGTGTGACATACTCGAATTCATTACGGTATTTTTCCGGTATGCAGGTATAGTTTGGAATCACAACTCGTACATCCCATTCCTGTCTGTCAAATTCCTTCGGCAACGCCCCGCATACATCGGCAAGACCGCCCGTTTTTATAAATGGAACACATTCCGATGCTGCAAAAAGTATTTTTTTCATGCTGCTGTCCCTCCCATATATGGTTAAACGTCCTGTAGGGTCTGTCTATTCATCCCAGTTATGATATACTTCCTGAACATCATCGTCAACATCCAGTAAATCAAGAATGCGCTGAATATTGATAAGATCTGCTTCACTGGATAACTCTACGTAGTTCTGCGGCAGCATGGTCACTTCCGCACCGGCCATCGGAATTTTCTCATTTTCCAGTGTTTCTCTTACCGCACTGAACGACTCCGGGTCCGTAATAATTTCAAAACTGTCTTCTTCTTCGGAAAAATCCTCTGCTCCGGCATCGAGCGCAAGCATCATAAGATCATCCGTATCCATTTCACAGTCCTCTTTTGCAACGATAATCTGTCCCTTTTCTTCAAACATGTAGGAAACGCATCCCTGGGTTCCGATACTGCCCTGTCCCTTTGTAAATGCATTTCTGACATTTGCAGCGGTACGGTTTCTGTTATCGGTCAATGTTTTAACAATAATTGCTGTGCCGCTGGGACCATAGCCTTCATATACTGCTGTCTCATAATTGACGGAACCGGCATCACCTGCAGCTTTTTTTATGCCGCGGTCAATCGTATCGTTTGGCATGTTACTTGCTTTTGCTTTTGCAATCACATCCCTTAATCTGCTGTTATTTGCAGGATCTGCACCGCCTTCTTTCACTGCAACTGCAATTTCCCTTCCAATCATAGTGAATATTTTTCCTTTTGCCGCATCATTTCTTTCTTTTTTATGCTTAATATTGGCAAATTTGGAATGTCCTGACATAACTATTTCCTCTTTTCTATCCGTATTTTTTCAATTTATTCTATCATTTTTTCGGATGACTGACAAGAAGTATCCATGCGATCTGCCAAACCCTCTTCCGAAGCCTGCATCACATGAACCGATTTAATCATCTTATCCTCCACCTTGTCGATGTGAAACACGTAGTTCTCGTATTGGACATCAAAAACCTCATGCTCATCCGGTATTTTGTCGATCCGCGAAATCAAAAAACCGTTGAGCGTATCATAATCCTCCGCCTCGAGACCGAGGCCGAGGATGTCTGCCACCTCATCCAGCGGTGCCATGCCGTCCATGACAAAACTACCGTCTGGCTGTGCTTCTATCAGCAGCTTTTCTTCATCGTGTTCATCAAAAATATTGCCGACGATCTCTTCGAGAATATCCTCCATCGCAACGAGTCCGGCTGTCTGTCCATATTCATCTACGACAATGACCATATGACTTTTTTTCAGCTGCATATCCTGAAAAAGCGTATCGATATTTCTTGTTTCCGGAATATAATCCACCTCACGTACCAGACCTTCAATATCCCGGATCGGAAGTGCCATCAATTCCTGCTTTTGGCTGTTTAACAATGCCTCTTTTATATGTAATACACCGATGATATGATCGATGTTATCCAAATATACCGGAAATCTGGAATATCTTTTTTCTATGATAACGTTCAGGGCATCCCGAAAGGAACTGTCTCCGTCGAGAGCAATGATACTTTTCCGATGCGTCATAATATCTCCGGCTTCCTTATCACCGAATTCGAAGATATTATGAATCATCTCCGCCTCGCTTTCGAGCAGCACTCCCTGTTCATGCCCCTCGTTTACCATAAAAATAATCTCTTCCTCTGTAACATCATCCGTACTGGCAAAAGAAAATCTCCCAAAAAATTTTCGGAAAACACTCTTTTTTTCCACCTTCGCTATATTCGGACTCCCGCCATCATCCATACGCTTCTTCGAACACTCCTTCTTACTGTTTTTTGAAAATATAACATTTCAGGCATTATTAGTCAAGTTATGTATATAATTCCAGACTGATTTCCAATGCCCTGTCTACTTTCATCAGTATTTCCTGATCGAGGTGGCATACCTTATCTTTTAATCTCGTCTTATCTATCGTACGCAGCTGTTCCAATAATATAACAGAATCTTTCACCATTGCATACCGGCGGCTGTCCAGTTCCACATGCGTCGGTAGTTTCGCTTTGTTCATTTGAGAAGTAATTGCCGCACATATCACTGTCGGACTATGTCTGTTCCCCACATCATTCTGTATAATCAGTACCGGACGAATGCCGCCCTGTTCAGAGCCGATCACCGGTCTTAAATCTGCATAGTATACATCTCCACGTCTGATTACCATAATATCTCACTCCATAAAAATCTGGTTATACTTTCAGTATTTCCATTTTTATCGAGCGTATACCGCTATTCTGAGAAATAATCTTTCGTGGAAACAATCTTCCCATTTTCCAGATAGACACGCGGCACACGTTTCCCAAGATCGCATGCAAATTCATAATTAAATCTTCCTGAGATATCACCGAGTTCTTCCATGGTAATCACGGCATCTTTGTCCCTGCCAAGCAGTGTGACCTCGGTTCCGGCCGTGACATCCGCAATATCTGTCACATCGACCATGAACTGATCCATACATACTCGCCCAAGGATTCTGGCTTTCTTCCCATGAATTAACACATACCCCCTGTTTGACAGTTTCCTTGGATATCCGTCGCCATAGCCTACTGGAATGGTCGCGATTTTCATGCATCTGTCCGTGACAAAAGTGCCTCCATAGCTGATTTCCCTGCCCGCCGGCAATTCTTTCACAAATACCACACAGCTTTTTATTTCCAGCAGTGGCCGGAGTGCAATGCGCTCTTTTTGAACTTCATCGGAAGGCCATAATCCGTACAGCGTGATTCCTGCCCTTACAATGTCCATATTCACCTCCGGCAGATCGACGATTCCCGCACTGTTGGAACAGTGATGATATTGAAAAGATACATCTCTGTCTTCACAAAGCCGGATCATCTGCTGAAACTGTTCAAACTGTGCGTGCGCAGAATCTTTATTACGCTCATCTGCTCTTGCAAAGTGCGTAAAGATTCCCTCCATTACTATATTCGGCAGTTTCGCAATCTGTGCTATTTCTTCCGCAGATTCCCCGCACACCTGATAGCCGATTCTGCTCATCCCGGTGTCTGTTTTTATATGAACAAAGCATTTCTTATTCAGATTCACCGCCATATCTGACAATCTTTTTGCCATCTCATAAGAGATAACAGTTGGTCGGATATCGTGCAGAATCATAGCTTCATACTGTTCCGGAAAGGTATAGCCCAGTATTAAAATCGGTTTTTCGACTCCATTTCGTCTTAAAATCAACGCCTCCTCCACCGTTGCCACACAGAATCCGTGCAGGTAATCCAGCGATTGTATCTTATGTGCAATTTCGACTGCCCCATGCCCGTATCCGTCTGTTTTTATAACAGCAAACATTTTTGTTCCATCCTTCAAAAGTTTATGCATCGCCTCCATATTCCAGGTAGCCGCATCCAGATCTACTGTTGCATAAACTCTGCTGTACTGTTTCATCTTATTCACCTCTGCATTGTCCTTTTCCTATCAATTCTCACATTCATTTATTCGAAGTCCGTCCAGAATATCTGACGCCATTACCGCATGAGCACCGATTCGCCCGGCTGCCCGGTCTCCCGCTCTTCCGTGCAGATATACCGCCGCAGGTGCCGCAAATTCTGCCTGGATTCCCTGTGCGATCAGACCGGCAATCACACCGCTGAGCACATCTCCGCTTCCGCCGGTCGCCATACCGTCATTGCCGCTCAGATTGAGGAATGTCCTACCGTAAGGTACCGCAGTAACGGTCCTGGAATCCTTTAACACACAGATCACATGATACCCGCGTGCAAATTCCTCTGCGGCAGCCAGCATGTTTTCTTTGAGATAAGTAATCGAATCCCCGCTCAGCCTTGCCATTTCTCCCAGATGCGGTGTGACCACCATCTCCGTATGCGGTTTTAACAGCATCTGTGTATCCTGCGCAATCAGATTGAGCGCATCCGCATCCGCCACAACCGGTACAGCCGCATTCTGCAGTGTCTGTTTTAATATGATTTTAGCCGTGTCATCCGTTCCGAGTCCGGGTCCGATGACAATCACATCTGCCCATGCCAGTGCTTCCACCAGCTGCGCTGAGTCCGGTTTTTTTCCTGTATAGGTCGTCAGAATGGCCTCCGGAATCCTCGTCTGCAAGATGATCCGGTTCTCATCTGCGGTATAAATACGAACCAGGCCACAGCCGCTCCGATATGCCGCCTTTGCAGTAAAATAGGCCGCACCTGCCATATTGCTGCTTCCGGCAATCACGAGCACCTTTCCAAAGGTTCCTTTATTTCCATTCGCCGGCCTCTGCACTGCCTCCCGGATGTCGTTGGCTGTCAATGCACAAACTGCCGGTTTTCGTTCCAGCCAGCTGTTCTCATCAATTC
>JAEWCQ010000028.1 GCA_023390555.1 Bacillota bacterium
GTGCGCGCTGTGTGACCACCTTGCATGCCGTATTAATAGAAACATTATGGAATGTAAAGGAACAGAAGCCAAAACAGGAGTTGAAGCCGGAGAAAAGTATTAATAGAAACATTATGGAATGTAAAGAATGTCAACAAAAACCGACATGGCGGGCTATACTGCGTATTAATAGAAACATTATGGAATGTAAAGACATAACGACTCGAGCGGCTTTTGATTACGTTCTGGTATTAATAGAAACATTATGGAATGTAAAGAAAAGCGGTAATAGTAATTATTGCTCATAGGCAACGTATTAATAGAAACATTATGGAATGTAAAGTAAAAAAGAAGAACGGAACTGAGTTCCGCTCAACTGTATTAATAGAAACATTATGGAATGTAAAGCAAGTTTCTACGACGACGGAACAAAGGGGACTTTGCGTATTAATAGAAACATTATGGAATGTAAAGTTCCAGTGGCGCAGTATGAGCAGCTGCCGCTTCTGGGTATTAATAGAAACATTATGGAATGTAAAGTGTGTCCATCGGTCATGATCTCCGGGGCAGGAAATTGTATTAATAGAAACATTATGGAATGTAAAGACATGAGCAAGCAAACCATGAAAATGCCAAGCACCGTATTAATAGAAACATTATGGAATGTAAAGTCAGCATGTTGTTCAGGACACACAAGATACTGCAAAGTATTAATAGAAACATTATGGAATGTAAAGGACAGACCAAGGGCGGCATTTAATACTTCGCCCAGGTATTAATAGAAACATTATGGAATGTAAAGGAAGGAGACTATGAGCAGCTGGCCTGCTATCTCGCAGTATTAATAGAAACATTATGGAATGTAAAGTTGTAATAAAATTCAATTACATGCCTATATGCTGTGTATTAATAGAAACATTATGGAATGTAAAGCTTTTTAACCGTTCGGCTATGCAAAGAACCGAGTTCGTATTAATAGAAACATTATGGAATGTAAAGGATGGAAGATGATCTTGGATATGTTATAGAACATCAGTATTAATAGAAACATTATGGAATGTAAAGAAACAGGGAACTTCCTTGCAAAGTGCGTGATTAAAGCGTATTAATAGAAACATTATGGAATGTAAAGTTTTCCAGCTCAACAAGTACCTCACGATCATGTCTCGGTATTAATAGAAACATTATGGAATGTAAAGATGTTGGATCTGAAAGAGCACTTACCGAAAATGGCCGTATTAATAGAAACATTATGGAATGTAAAGACAGGAGGTGTCTGATAAGAGTTGAACAATTATTTTGTATTAATAGAAACATTATGGAATGTAAAGTGTGGATAATATGAGCATGGACGATGAAAAGATCAGGTATTAATAGAAACATTATGGAATGTAAAGTAATTCATGATTGCGCATACCGATTTTTTAAACTCGTATTAATAGAAACATTATGGAATGTAAAGTGGAAAAGGAGGAACAGAATGTTCGATAGATTTGGGTATTAATAGAAACATTATGGAATGTAAAGTTATGAAACAGACGTTTGCATTATAACGCGTACCGAAGTATTAATAGAAACATTATGGAATGTAAAGTAGTTTACTATTGCATTTATCTGTGCCATTACAGGTATTAATAGAAACATTATGGAATGTAAAGGCAGTTGCAACTGTAACATCAACAAGTACGGTTGCGAGTATTAATAGAAACATTATGGAATGTAAAGGACGAGGCAATGACACCGGATGCGGGGCTTGCTGAGTGTATTAATAGAAACATTATGGAATGTAAAGATGCCAGCTTTTCCGAATCGTTCTTGTTCTTTAAGTATTAATAGAAACATTATGGAATGTAATTGGTATTCTCGTCCTATTTGGAGTTGGCGACAAGATTTACTACCATATTAATCCAACAGCAGCAGTAAAAGATTATTACTTAACACAAATAGCTACCGGAAAAGATACATGTACTGTTGGTGAATTTGCTGATCAAGTAGGCGGTACATTCACTTCACGAAACTAGATAATGGAACTTACAATATACTTCTTAAGTATGTAAGCGATTATGATACAACATTTATGTTTGTTGTAGATCCGTCCGATGATAATGCTGTAACTGTCATATATGCATATGAAAATCCTGTTAATGGTGGTTCTGCATACAAATCAGATGATTCCCAGGAGTGTATGCAAATGTTATATCAGGAACTTGATCAGTATACTGATTAACAAACAAGAAGATTATAGCAAAGGAAATATATACAAACAGTGAAAAATATGTAAAGAAGATTATGGGAGATTTTATGATATTCCGGAAAGGGACACCTTCCCTAACCATGAAAAACAATCTCAAAAGGAGTTCGTAAAAGTTATTTTCTAAAATACGGATATGTTCGTATAAAAAATGGCTTTTATGGACTCTTTTTCTTTTCTCATGCGATAGTAGCAGAATTCTTTTAAGACCGTGAGAACATAGTGGCGGGTGAAGGTGCATTAAGAAAAACAAGAGTAAGAAGAAAGAAACGTATATTTGCCCGCCACTATGTGCGAGTGGGCGGAAAAGAATTCTGCTACTATCGCGTGAGAAAACACCATGTAGAATTTAGGGACATTGGCAAGCATTGCGGAACAGGAAAGCGCTATGATTCGGAAAAGACAACGGGAAGGGATTGATGGTGCTAAATAGGCAGGAAGGAATCTTGACAGACCAGTATTTTCAAAGCCAGATAACTGGGATGAGGTTATCCGGCAATGGAAAGGGGGAAAATATTACGGCGATGAGAGCCATGGAGCTTACGGGAACTAATAAGACTACATCCTATAAATATAGAAATTATATAGGCTTCTAACTTTAGATTCGTCGCAATCAATATCAAGGAAGACAGCACTGTACGCATTAGTGCCATTGTATTATATGTGATGTGATAGCTATAAATAGTACTGGCATATCTTTTGCTAAGTTATTTTTTTGTTTTTCATAAAGTACCTCCTGTTACGAGGATTTTAATACAAAAATTAAAAAGTACAATATGAAGAACAATAAATGAAAGGAGTGAAAAGAATTACACAATAATGTGTAAAAACTTAAAGTGGAGTTCGAAAATGCTTTTGAAGCAAAAGAAAACTTAATATACGAAAAAAGAGGTGTCATATGAAAAAAATTATTTCGGTTCATTTGCCAGAATTGGGATCAGAAGATTGATGAATTAAGGGGTCGGCTACTTTCATAGTTTATAGAGAAAAGAACGATTGGATGTATTGCTATGGAAGAAGCTGCCGGAAAGGATGTTGAATCCATGAGAGAAATGTATCATATTCAAAAAATATCAGAAACTTTATATCAGGAAGGGCTCATATCTAAAGCAGAATTGCAGAAAATGGAAACTTTGTTAAAAGAGGAAGTTTAAAATGAACGTGTTAGAGGGTTTGCGATGTGGCATTTATAACCGCTGTTCTACAGAGGAAGAGAGCCAGCTAAGAGCTTTGGAAACGCAGGCAGAAGAGTCAATAGAGATTGTAAAGAAACTCGGCGGGATCTTCGTGGAGCAGTACAAAGAAAGCGAAACGGGTACGACGACCAAGAGCCGGAAAGAATTCCGCAGGCTGGTGGAAGATATGAAGGAAGGGCGATTTGACTGCGTTGTCATCAAATCCGCAGATCGTCTTGCAAGAAATACCTATGATTGGTACGCCTTTCTAAAGGTACTCTATCAAAATAAACTAAAACTGTATACCTATTTGGATAACTCCTTTGTTAATACGAAAGATCCGACTATTACTGGATTGGAAGCCCTGCTGGCAGAAAAATACAGTCGGGATTTATCTGCAAAGGAAAATAACGCGCATCGCAGAAGACAGGAAAAAGGCTCTGCGCTCATTCTTACAAAATATGTGTATGGCTGGAAGAGGCACAGGGCAGAAGATAATAAGCAGTATTTTTCCGTTGTTGAATCTGAAGCTGCATATATCAGAAAGATATTTCAGATGGCAGCTGCCGGATATGGCGGTCGTGTGATTGCAATGACTATAAATAAGGAAGGAGCAAAAACCAGATACGGAAACCTGTTTACAGACAATTACATACGGCGGATGATTCGCAGTACACTCTACTATGGAACCGTAATAATGAACAAGGAGCATTTTGATTTCAATACGAAGCGTACGGAGAAGAAGCCGCCGGAGGAATGGATTTATCACGAAAACGTACTCCCTGCCATTGTATCAAAGCAATTATGGCAGCAGGCAAATGAAGAATTCGATAAGCGTTCTTGGAAGAAGAATGATGAAGCGCCCCAGGCAGCAAAACCACGGTATCATTTATCAGGGAAAATCGTATGTGCAGAATGCGGTGCGGTGTATTACAGGGCAACGCATCGCATCAGAGATAAGCAGAAGGTGACATGGAAATGTGCAAATTACATACAATATGGGAGGAAAAATAAAAGTCTAAGGAAAGAGGTAGTACGGAAAGTCGATACCCCTCACGGATGTGATAATATTCATCTTGACGAGGATATTTTATTTCAGCAAATTGAAAACGAATGTGAAATTCAGTACGAGGAGCTTGCCGAAAACGAAACGGAACTGATACAAAAAACGGTACATTTATTGGAGCGTACGCTGCTCGAACATGATACAGATGATAATGAAAATACATTAAAACTGCATATTGAAAAACTAGAAAAACGAAAAAGTGCTTTGATGGATCGGATGCTGGATGAGCTGATTACAGCAGATGAATTTAAAAAGAAGAAATCAGAGTTGGATAAAAAAATTGGAGAGATTGAGAAAAAATTGAATCAGATACAGGGAAAAAAGAAAAATTTAGAAGCAGCGAAAAAGAGAATTGAAGCCATTCGGGACAGACTGGAGTATGGGGATATTATGTCGAAGACATCGGTAAGTGAGATGATGGATAATATTTCTTCCATACGGGTGTATCCGGATGGCAAGCTGGAGTTGTATATCAGCAGATTCAGTCTGACGGGTCTTTTAAATACAGTTGATTCTGCGAAAAATGAAACAGGAGATGAAAAATACAATATATTGCCGTTGCAGTACCGGTTTGTTAGTGAAAAGGAGCGGATAAAAGACGAAAACAGGGAGAAGGTCTATCAGGAATTTGTGAAAAATAAAAACATTCAAATTACGGAAATCATGAAAAATGCAGGTTTGTCGCAGAACAATGTGAATCTAAGGATTAAGGAGCTAAAAGAAGAGGGAAAAATTGAATATATCGGACATGGACAGTGGGGACACTGGAGAGTCTGCGGCAATGTGAAGAATAGTGACCCGTCTCGGCTTTAGCCGGGGCTGGCTGGAGGTGTGGAATGAATCTCATCCTTTGTTCCATTTTTTGTTTTCATTGTAATTATTGCACTTGGTGTGGATTACAGTATATTTTTAATTATGCGTTTCAAGGAATATCCTAGGCTGCTCGTAAGTCAGGCAATGGTACTGGCTTGCAAACATATTGGTGGAGTAGTAACGTCTGCAATTATCATTCTGGGAGGAACATTTGCAACATGTGGCGGGTAAAAAGAGCGTTACAGAAAGTTTGATGAGAAAAACGTTGAAGTCAGATAAACGTAAACCATGGGAGGAGATTTTCTTTCAGGATTCTTTTAAAAATCCACTTTCAAAAGAAGAAGCAAATGAGTATATAATTTCTTTGGAAATGCTACGATTGGCACCTTCTGCTTCGAATGCACAACCATGGAGAGTAGTAAAAAAGCAAGGAGCTTATCATTTCTTTGAGTCACACAAGAGTAATACAAAAGAAGAGGAAATTATGATTAAAAGGGTTGATCTTGGAATTGCTTTAAGTCATTTCCATCAGACAGCACTAGAAAATGGATTAACTGGAAATTTTGAAATGCAAACAGATTTGAACATAGATATTCCGGACAATACGGACTATATTATATCCTGGAATACAGATAAGAAAAATAAACGATAAAAAATATCTAAGAGGTGGTAACTACATGAAAAATGATGTGATTCTTTAGAGATAGGTAAAAGAATAGTTTTACCGCCGGATTGATAAAGATTAACGAGAGTACGTTTGAAGTCCTCGTCATATCGTGTCCACTTATTAAATAGAGAAAAGAACGATTGGATGTATTGCTAGCATAATTTCATACCGATTGATTTAATCAGTATTTTTTTATCATTTTCAGGACATATAAATATTCAAAATTCTGCATAGTGACTGCATTCTGTATGATAAAGGTAAGAAAATATATTGTTACAATTGCGTTTTCGCTTCATTTAATGTAAAATCAAATAGAGTTAGTTTGAACTAACGAAAATATTCAAAATAATAATATGCATAGTAACTAAATTGTTTATGGGATGAATAGTAGATATCTGTTTTTGATTTTTAATAGGTGTTTCTTCATGGAGAGGATCTTTATGACAACTAAAAACGATAATAACACATACATACAACGAAAATTTTGTAGCCATCAGAATTTTGATTGTCCTATTTGTAAAGGTTTTTCCAAAATATTCGACCAAAGTATGGGATTGAATGAAAGTCAATTTAAAATACCATCCCAATTAGGTTGTGGTAGTAGCAAAAGAATTCGATTAGGAGATTCTATTGAAGTCTGCTTTAATGACATGAAGCTTGCTCAGGACATACAACTGTCCGGAAAGACACAAGGGGATGCTTATATTCTTATGTTCTGCTTAGGGGAAAACATGATATGGCAAGAAACGAATAGCAGGCAGTCGATGGAACTGAAAAAAGACGCTGGTGTTTTGTATCATGTCCGTGATATGAATGAAACGGGAATTTATGAGAAAAACCGTCACTATCAGGGAATTACCCTGACATTTCATCCACGAAAATTCCTTGAGTATTTTTCAAATCAGGATGAACAAAGTATATTTACGAAAAGGCAGCAAAATTATGAATATACGTTGCACGCGCTTCCTTCCGAGGCAAAAATCATATTAACCGAAACTCTGCGTTGTTCTTATTCAGGAAATATGAGAGCGTTATATCTGGAGGGAAAGGCGCTGGAGCTGCTTGCGGTTTGCGTTAGCGCGATCTCAGATAGAGATCACGTATCCAGTGATTCTATAAAATTATCTAAAACGGATATTGAAAGTATTGCACAGGCAAAAGAGTTATTGGATAACAGTATTTCATCGCCCATTACAATAGCAGCTTTGGCTCGCTTTGTTTGTCTAAATGAATCAAAATTGAAAAGCGGGTTTAAACATATGTATGGCAAACCGGTCTATTCCTATTTGCTGGATCGGCGAATGGAAACAGCTCGCATTATATTGGAAACACAGCATATTAGTGTTGCTCAGGTAGCTGCTTATGTAGGTTACGAAAGTAGCAGCAGTTTTTCCAAAGCGTTTCACAAATGGTTTGGATTTTATCCAAGCGACCTTCGCTGTGCTACTGAAGTCAGAAATAACTGATTGGACAACAGAAATATCATTTTGGCTATGTAAAATAAAGTTAGACAATGCTAACCTTATCGTATCGGCAGAAAATTGCCGGTACGATTTTATTGTATGGCAGTCTTTTAATAAACCACCTGCTATGCAGGTGTGACCACAGTAGCTTTAGCTTCAAGCAAAAACCTCCAGTGATATAATAGTGTTGGTTCGCAGCCACACAACATATCAAAGGAGGTTATCCAAATGGATATAAGTAGTTTAGCACATTCCAAATGGAATTGTAAGTATCACATAGTCTTTGCACCGAAATACCGCAGGAAGGTAGTGTATGGAGAATTAAAGCAGGATATTGCAAATATTTTAAGTATGTTATGCAAGAGGAAAGGTGTAGAAATAGTAGAAGCAGAGATATGTCCAGACCATGTTCATATGCTGGTAAGAATACCACCAAATCTAAGTGTATCGAGCTTTATGGGATACTTAAAAGGAAAAAGTACACTTATAATATTTGAAAGGCATGCAAATTTGAAATACAAATATGGGAACAGACATTTTTGGTGTCGAGGATATTATGTTGATACAGTGGGTAAGAATGCAAAAAAGATACAAGAGTATATTCAGAATCAATTAAAAGATGATTTAGAATATGATCAAATGACGTTGAAGGAATATGTTGACCCGTTTACGGGTGAGCCAGTAAACCAAAGCAAATAAAGTGAGCCCTGTAGGGCTCAGCAGGTAAATGTTTGTGCGGCTGTGGATTTTATTCAATGAGCCTTTAGGCTCCAACGTCGGTAATGACCCCTTATAGGGGTGGAGCAAACCACCCGTTCAACGGGTGGTAATGATTTTGGAGGGATCAAGGATGGAAAAGACAGAAAAATTGAATGTGCGTGATTTAATCACGATTGGTATTATGAGTGCGGTATTTGCCGTGGTTTATGTAGGGATTGGGATGTTTACAGGAAGTACTCCCATCGGATGGTTATTCACCAATGCAATTCTGGCATTGCCTTTGGGTGTGGTCTATTTGCTTCTGCTTGCGAAGGTTCCCAAAAAAGGTACGGCATTCATATTGGGAATCGTTTTTTGCCTGATTATGATTCTGATGGGACATTGGTGGCCCAGCACGCTGTTGGTTGGTCTTTTTGCATTGATTGCAGAAATAGTATCTTCGTTAATTGGTAAAAAAAGATTTAGTGGAATGCTGGCAGCATTTGTGATTTATATGATTGGATTTCCGGTTGCAGGATTTGCCCCTCTTGTATGGTTCAAAGACGCATACATAAGCGCTTATCCACCTGAAACCGCGGCCTACTATGAAGGCCTGGCTGACCTGCTTGGCGGAGGTATGTTCTGGTTCATACTTTTGGCGACAGCGGTTGGCGCTGTGATTGGGGCGTTTCTTGGCAAATCAGTTTTGAGGAAGCATTTTGTGAAGGCAGGCATTGTAAAGTAAATGGGAACGGAAAAGAATGCAATGAAAGATCGCGACTTGGACGTACGTATTAAGCTGCTCATCATTATTGAATCGGGATTGCTCTCATTTTTTACCGGCAGTAACGAGTTGATTTTCGTTGCTGCTCTGGCATCCCTCATTATATTGCTCTGGTTTCGGCAAACTCGAACGGCGTTCCGCTTTGCCGCAATCTTTTTGGGTGTATCAACGTTCAGTTATGTATCATCGTTTTGGGAAGGCAAGGTCTTTGGAATGGTTCTGGGAATGCTGGCTTTCCTAATTCTTAGGATGATTCCGGTGTTGATGCTTGGCAGCTGGCTTATAAAGACAACGAAAATCAATGACTTTATTGTATCAATGGAAAAGCTAAAGCTTCCCGCCTGTGTCATTATTCCTTTTGCAGTTACTTTGCGTTTTATGCCAACGATACAAACAGAATTTCGTTCTATTAAAAATACAATGAAAATGAGAGGAATCAGCCTTTCGATGTCTTCTATTATAAAACGTCCGCTCATGACTACGGAATATGCCATGGTACCTCTGCTGATGCGAAGCATCAAGGTTGCAGATGAACTGTCAGCTTCAGCATTGACCAGAGGATTGGGCAGCCATAAGAAACGTACCTCCTACCGAAATGTACGTTTAGACCAGCACGACATTCTTTGGGCGGTAGGATACACCTTATTTGTCATTGCAGTATCAATAATTCAAAAATTTCCGATAGGATGAGGAGCGCAGTAAAATGATAGAATTTCAAAATGTAAGTTTTCAATATAATGAAACGGACGGAAATGGGATATTTGACATAAACCTCACCATAAAAAATGGTGAATTTTTGTTGCTGGCAGGACGCAGCGGGTGTGGAAAAACCACTGTTACCCGCTGCGTCAATGGTTTAATCCCCCATTTTTACGATGGCAGTTTCAAAGGTCGTGTTTTATTAAAAGGCCAGGATTTATCAGACATGAAACTGAACGAGATAGCGGAAACTGTAGGTTCTGTTTTTCAGGATCCTCGTTCTCAGTTTTTTACGACTGATACGGTCTCCGAGGTTGCATTTGCATGTGAAAATGCCGCCATTCCCAAAGCAGAAATGATTCGCCGTGTGGATAAATCTATCCAGGAATTAAAGATAGAACATCTGCGAGACAAAAGCTTGTTTGAGCTTTCTAGTGGGGAGCGGCAGCGGGTTGCCATCGCATCGGTTTATGCACTTTCACCTGAAATTTATGTTTTTGACGAGCCGTCTGCCAATCTGGATACACAGGCTACAGACGAATTAAAGGAGATGCTTGCGTTTTTAAAAGAGAAAGGTGCTACGATTATCATATCCGAACATCGGCTTTACTATTTAAAAAATTTGATTGATAAAGTGATTTACTTGGAAAACGGTCATATTACAGGAGAGTATACGCGAAAAGAATTTCTTGCGCTTACAGACGCTGATCGAGTTGCTATGGGACTGCGCAGTCTCGACCAAGAAATGCTTACCCCTCCAATCCGGTCTTTATCGGATAATCCCCTTTTGTTGCAGGCAAAACACCTTGATTTTAGCTATAAGAAAGGGAACACTGTACTTTCTGATATCAATATTAAAGCTGCTGAAGGAGAAATCATTGGCGTGATCGGACATAACGGGGCAGGAAAAAGCACGCTTGCTGAACTTCTCTGCGGACTTATTAAGGAACAAAAAGGAAGCGTTTCTATTGCTTCTGAAAAGCTATCTCCGAAGCAGAGAATTTTAAAATCCTATTTTATTATGCAAGATTCCGAGTATCAGCTTTTTTCTGAGAGTGTTGCAGATGAACTGATCTTGGGTATTGAAGATTTAGAAGGAACTGCCGAAAAGGTCGAAGAAGTTCTTATGATGCTCAATCTTAATGAATACAGAGACAGGCATCCCGCCGCTCTTTCTGGTGGACAAAAGCAGCGGGTGGTGATTGCTGCTGCCTATATGCGTGATTTAAAAGTTGTTATATTTGACGAGCCGACGAGTGGGCTGGACGCAGAGAATATGAAGAGAGTGGGCGGCCTAATTCAGAAAATGGCACAAAGGGGTACCGTTGCTTTTGTAATCACGCATGATTATGAGCTGCTTCTTGACACTTGCCAGCAAATTTTATATTTAAAAAACGGCAGGGTAGCAGATAATTTTGCGCTTACACAGGATTCACTGCCAAAGGTGAAAAACATATTTGGAATAAAGGAGGATATAAATGTTTCAAAAAATCATGGAGTATGCTGCCCCTTATAAAAAAGGCACATATGCTTCTATTATTGTAATGATTTTCAGCGTACTTATGGGAGTAGTACCATTTATATTGGCATATCAGATTATTGTCCCGTTGCTGAGTGCTCAATCTATGGTTATGGGGTATGTGGCATTACGAATTGTTGGAGTTTTCGTTTGTTTGGTCTTACAGGCACTTTTATATGGCTGGGGGTTAAGCCTATCACATCAAACAGCTTATAATACGTTGATGGGGCTTCGAGTTTCCCTGCAAAAGCGAATGGAATCCCTTCCGCTTGGTGTAGTACAAGATAAGGGAACAGGTAGCATTAAAAAAATGTTTGTAGATGATGTAGAAAGTCTGGAGGTACTCCTTGCGCATACGATTCCGGAGGGTATTTCCAATTTAATTATTCCTGTGGTGGTATACACAACCATGTTCTTTGTCGACTGGAAATTAGCATTTCTATCGCTCGCTTCTCTTCCGCTGGGACTTCTGGCAATGAAAGTGATGTATGCAACCGGTACAAAAAGGATGGGGCCCTATTATCAGGCCAGCCAGACAATGAATAATACCATCATAGAGTATGTAAACGGTATGGAGGTTGTGAAGGTTTTTAACAAAGATAATGAGTCATATGAGAGCTTTCGCAGGGATATCACAAAATATAGAGACTATACGCTGGACTGGTACAAGGCTTGTTGGCCATGGATGTCGATTTATCATACACTTCTCCCCTGTACAATTATCCTTACACTCCCGCTTGGGGCATGGTTTGTGCTCAGCGGCATATCAACTCTTCCCGATTTTGTGCTCGTTCTCTGCCTTTCTTTGAGCATTGGAATTCCATTGCTTAAAGCTATTGGTTTTCTGCCGGCCCTTCCGCAGCTGAACTACAAAATTTCCGCATTGGAGCAGGTCTTTCAGGCAGAGCCGTTGAAACAAAATGGGCAGAAGTTTTCAGGGAAAGATCATTCAATTTCTTTTCAAAAGGTCAGCTTTGGATACGAGGAAAAAAATGTCGTTGAAAACGTTAGTTTTTTAGCAAAACAAGGAAGTAAAACAGCCCTTGTGGGAGAGTCCGGTTCCGGTAAAAGTACCTTGGCTAAGCTGCTGATTCATTATTATGATATTCAAACAGGCTCTATTACAATTGGGGGGCAAAACATCTGTGATATGAGCCTGAAGGCACTCAATGATCTGATTTCTTATGTGGCACAAGAACAGTATCTGTTTAATACTTCAATATTGGAAAATATCCGAATAGGAAAGCCGATTGCAACGGACAAGGAAGTGCTGGAAGCGGCTAAAAAGGCCCAGTGCATGCAATTTATTGAAAAGCTTCCTCAAGGGATTTATACATTGGCTGGGGATAGTGGCAAACAGTTGTCCGGTGGGCAGCGGCAGCGGATTTCATTAGCAAGAGCGATTTTGAAGAATGCCCCCATTATTGTATTGGATGAAGCCACTGCCTTCACCGACCCGGAAAATGAGAAGAAAATGGAGGCCGCAATTTCGGAACTGGTAAAAGGCAAGACACTTTTTGTGATTGCCCATAAGTTGCCTTCTGTGATGAATGCGGATCAGATTCTTGTGATGGAGCACGGTAATCTGGCGGCATCAGGCAAGCACGAAGAATTGCTTAAGAGTTGCATGGAATACCAAAAGCTCTGGACCGCAAGTCTTCGCAGCATGCAGTGGAAAGTAGGTCGTGCCAAGGAGGGAAATTCCATATGATGTTCGGATTATATCGCAGAATTTTAAGGATTGCCGGAAAATATAAAAGACGCATTCAGGGTGCTTGTATATGTTCTGTTTTGGAAGCTATCCTTTCAAAACTTCCTATGATGCTTGCTTTTTTTGTACTGAATGGTTTTTACCAAAAAACACTGCTGCCAAAGCACTGCCTATATGTAGGCATTTGCATTGTATTGTTTATTGTTTTGCAGGCGATTGTCCGGTATATCAGTAACCGGCTGCAAAGCGCCGCAGGGTATATGATCTTTACAGAAAAAAGAATACAGTTGGGTGAGCATCTTCGAAAGCTCCCAATGGGATATTTTACAGAAGGTAACATTGGAAAGATAAGCTCTGTGCTGAGTACAGATATTGTCTATATTGAAGAAACCGCAATGGATACAATCTCAAATATTGCAAGCTATCTGCTTTCGTCGGTGGTAATGATAATATTTCTGATTCTTCTGAATCCGTGGCTTGGTGCTGCCGCACTTATCATCAGTTTAATTGCCGTTTTGGCAGGGAATAAGATGAACCGTTATTCTTTCATCGAGGCGTCGGAAAGACAGGAGCAGAGCGAAAAGCTTACCAATGCGGTGCTGTCCTTTACTGAGGGCATCGGGGTCATCAAAAGCTATAATATGCTTGGCGAAAAATCAAAAGATTTGACGAATAACTTTCAAGCCTCAAGAGACACCGCGATTGGATTTGAAAAGAGAATTACTCCGTGGATTAGTGGATTGAATGTAATTTACGGTATTGGCACCACTGTTCTGCTGGCTTTATCCCTTTGGTTATGGAGTCAGGATAGTCTTACAGTATCCTATTTGCTGGGAATGCTGCTATTTATTTTTGACCTTTTCGGGCCGTTAAAATCTCTTTATGGAGAATCTGCCCGTTTGACGGTTATGAATAGCTGCCTAAATCGTATTGAAGAAGTACTATATAAAAAGGAACTTCCTGATATCGGAACAGATGTTATTCCTGAGTCGTCGGATTCTGTTCCTGAAATCAGCTTTGAAAATGTTCACTTTTCCTATGGAAAAAAAGAAGTCCTACACAATGTCAGCTTTGCGGTTCCAAAGAATTCTATGTTTGCCCTGGTAGGACCGTCCGGTGGGGGAAAATCTACTATTGCAAGTCTGATCGCAAGGTTTTGGGATATAAACTCCGGAACAATCAGAATTCGAGGCAAGGACATTAAAACAGTTCCGGTTTCCAGGTTAATGGATCATATTAGCATGGTGTTCCAAAGCGTTTATTTGTTTCAAGATACGATTTACAACAACATCAGCATGGGAAAACCGAATGCTTCAAAAGAAGAAGTATACCAAGCTGCAAAAAAGGCTCGTTGTTATGAATTTATCATGGCATTGCCCGACGGCTTTCAAACAAAGGTTGGCGAGGGAGGTGCTACGCTATCTGGCGGCGAAAAACAGCGGATTTCCATTGCAAGGTGCATTTTAAAGGACGCTCCGATTATTATTCTGGACGAAGCGACCGCTAGCGTGGACACGGATAATGAGAGCTACATTCAGGAGGCCATTTCAGAGCTGGTGAAAGGCAAGACCCTTTTGGTGATTGCGCACCGGCTGAATACGATTCGTGAGGCGAATCAAATTTTGGTTGTTTCAGAGGGCCAGATTAGCCAGCAAGGAACGCATAACGAGTTGATCGAAAAATCTGGTATTTACCACGATTTTATCAGTATACAAGAGAAGTCTGCAGGGTGGAGCATTTCATAATGACTGGACGATAAAATGATGTCTGATGTTAGGTGATTTTACTTGGTGGAGTCCATATATCTGTCATTATTTTGGAAGCTAAAAATATTCAATATTTCATAAGAAAGCTAAAATAATTGTATTTCATGACTATTCCTAATTCTGCATAATTGAAGAATATAATTAGATCCAAAAGCCAGTCACTTCAGTTTTTCTCCAGTGGTGGCGTCAGACTTTATCGGATGTGGTGTAAAATCTTACAGTAAAGGAAGCCAAAGTTTGGGGTATTGGTGGACTGGGTATCATCTATATGATAATTTTTAGAGTCTTATTGTTTGTAGATTTTTGATGGAATAAAATAAAAACGTCTCTAATATATAGAGACGTTTTTTGCGTTCAAAGTGAAAGATTGTCTTTTATTCTGTGAAGGATATAGTGAATTGAATCGTTCGGCAGACAAGAGGAACAGCATTATCTGTCAATTCTTCTGTTGTTTGTACGATTGAAATAATTTCTCGCGGCCTGATAGCCCTGATAGTATAAAAAAAGATATGTTTCATCACCGGTAGTAATATCGAAATCAACGAATGAAACATCGCCGGGATTGATTTGTATCGATCTTGCTATATCCTGAGGACTGTTCTCAAAATAATTTTGTTGAACACGTAATTGAGAATGATACAAATTATTTATGAAGTCTAAAAAGTTGTTGATTTCATGATATTTTGTACTACTTAAAAACCGCAGTCCAAGTGTTTGCTCATTAACGCCATCTCGCTTATCCTCCTTAAATAGAGCAGAATCGAACATATTAATGGGGTAGTTCCACATGACGCCGCCGTCGCAGAAGATGTTAGCTGAAGTTTCCGCCATATCCGTACTGTATTCTACCGCTTCAAAGAATAAAGGGATTGACATGGAGATTCTGACAGCCTGTGCCACCTCCATATGCGGCGTATTTTCATAGCAAAAAATCGTTGATGAACGGTAGGATAAATTTGTGCCAACAACATATAGATCACGAAAAGGTCTTTGCTCTTTATGTATAGAAGGATTTTTGAAGTCAGCAAATGTATATGGCGGCGGCTTTTTCGTTTGGTCGAATTGAGACGCTATCTGTTTTTTGAGCCAGCTATAAAAATACTCGCTGGAATACCATCCGTACTTTGTCATCAGTCGATACAGGCAGCCTATATCGCCGAATATATCTTCAAATTGACGTATTGCAGGTTCAGATATCGCTTTCAGCTCAGGATAGTGGCTCTCTTGGGGTATCTTTTTGTAATCCAAGGTATCCACAAGCTTCTTGGTTTCCTCAAAGGAAAGATGAAAGCTGGTCATGCAGGCCGTGATTGCCCCCGCAGAAGTACCGGCCACTCTTTTGACACTCTGGAGGATGCCGGATTGGTATAGATATTGCAATGCACCCAGATAGGCAATTCCCAAAACGCCGCCGCCTTCAAAGACCAGATTAGCAGGTGTGTTCACCATGCTTCTACCTCCATTCTAATATCTCTTCAGTATATGTGATTTTTCAAAAATTGTGCAGACAAACCAACGGAAAGCGATACACAACATTAAATATCGAATCTGCGTTTTATGACATCATGCCGAGACAGATGAGAAGGGATAAAAAAGTGGTGCCCTTTTATGGGGGAAAAAGCAGATCCTGGAGACCAGGTATACTCCGTCCAAGTCGCTCCATTAAAGATTTTTATAGATGAAAATATGTAAGAGATGCCGCATAATGGCTGCATCTCTTTATCACAGGCAAAACTCTTTTTTGTTAAAAATATAGCAGAATATAAATAAAATACAGGGATTGAAGAGAAATGCGGCTGCACACCGGTGCAGGGTGGAATATACCAATTTGTGCATATGGTGGAGATTGTAATGGTATATTAAATTTGTAACACTCCTGCCTAATGAATTAGAATATTCATTAGGAAAAAGAGTAACACAATGACACAGTTTTCAGATGCTACACGCAAAAAAATCGTAAAGCAGCATATCCAAGAAGGAAGGACTCTTGCAAGTCTTGCTGCAGAATATGGCGTATCCAAAGCCTCCATTTCGAATTGGGTACGTGCATACCGTGAAGAATGCCAAACAGATGATGATGCCAAATCCCAGTTAGAATTAATGGAAGAAGTTCGTAAGCTCCGTCTAGAAAAGGCTGAACTTGAAAAGGAAAATGACTTCTTAAAAAAAGCAGCGGCATTCTTTGCGAAGGAAATCGATTAGAGGCATATCGATTAATTGACGAATACAAGATATCTATGGACTGAGATGGCTTCTCAGCCATATGAATATCCTTCCCAATGCTTACTAAAACTATCGGAAGGCCGCAAAGGAAGACTACCATAAGGAGAAAAGGAAAACATGTGATAAGATTCGTGAAATCTATCATAATTGTGGAGGAATTATAGGCCATCGCTTCATGAAGTTCTTCCTGGAAAGGGAACACATTTCTCTCTCGAAGACCACGATTCACAAATATATGAATCGAGAAATGCACCTTTATTACGTTCCTCGTCGTAGAAAGCAGAACTATAAAAAAGGATCTCTTAATAAGCTTTTCCCCAATCTTGTAAAGCAGAATTTCGTTGCTAATGAGCCAAATCGCGTCTGGTGTACAGACTTTACATATCTTTATCTTACAAACGGAAGTGTCCGCTACAACTGCACAATCATCGACCTTTATGACAGAAGCGTTGTTGCAAGCGAAAATGGTAAATTCATAACCAGCGGCCTTGCAATCAGAACGCTTGAGAAGGCGATTCATGCTCAGCATTGCGATGCATCTCAGCTGATCGTTCACTCAGATCAGGGGGGGCCAGTTCACATCCATTCATTTCATAAGTTTCTGTGAGATGTGGGGAATAACACAGAGTATGAGTCGTGCCGGAACTCCATATGATAATGCTCCGATGGAACGTTATTACAATACTTTGAAAGCTGAATTGATTTATCAGTACAGCTTTCCAACAGATAAGGAGCTTGATGATGCAGTGAATCAGTTTGCGTACAGTTGGTACAATCAGATCCGGCCGCATTCATACAACGGATATTTAACACCTTACGAAAGGAGATATGGCGTTTGAGCAATTTAGGCAGTGGTGTTACAAAAATGCTTGACCACTACAGATTTTACAAATGGGAGGATCTATTTTCGTAAGAACATCAAATAAATTACTTGACTTGTAAATATTACAGAATTAAGATTTTGGCTAAAAGAATTGATATAATTGACTCCTTTATTAACAACTAAAATTGGAATGTAGGAGTTCTTTATTCATGTTGATTCTTTTCAAGTAAGAGAAGATTTAGTAAATTTATAAAAGAAACATAACATTTTGATAGATATTTTACATGAGAAATAACTAATAATAATTTTATTTATTTGTTTTATTATGATTGGATGCCGGAAAACAGTTAAAGCAACATTTAGCATATGATATTTCTCAAATAGACAAAATAATTCAGAAGTCAGGAACAAATGAGAAAGAGACATGTACGGGTGGATCAAAGATGGTATTAGTCATAACGAAATTATTTCTGATGGAGGAACTGAATTTTCTGTAAATATTACGAACAAAACTGAACTGAATGGATATCTATATTCCCAGCAGGGGACTAGTGAACGTATAGCGGAAATTTACAACATTACTGGAATAATTAATAATAATGAATGTACTATGAATTTAAAGTGGATGGGGAGGTACAGGAGCTCTTTCTATACAGATTTTGGATGATGCAATTTGTATAGAAGTGAGGGAACGGGTTTTAACTCCATTCCCCCTTTTTTATTTCCATAAACCTAAATCAGATAAGATAGATACGGTGACATCAGATGCAGCAGTTCCGGTGGCATCGGCATTCGCCTGTATATTTGTCGAAAAGAAGTAGGTGTGACCGGAACTCTGTACATAACCAATAAACCAACCGTTAACATCTTGGTTATTTACCCGCCCGGTTCCTGTTTTACCAAAAACTGTTCCCTGCGATGTGGACGAGAGACAAAGGAAGTTTTTTACAGCCTGAATGTTTGTTGGCGAAAAGCCAAAGTCATTGTTATAAAGTTTTTTTAGCAGTTCGACTTGTTCAATAGAAGAGATTTTTAAGGAAGATTCCAGCCAGTAGGTGGGAGAGATGTTTTGGTTCCCATATTTGATTTTTTGTAGGAAGTTTTTAACCGTTTCTTTCCCAATTCTATTGTCTATTGTTTCAAAATACCAGTTGACAGAATTTCGTATTGCCGAGTTTAAATCCTGATCAGAATTCCATGCTTCGAATGTATAAATTTCTTTATCCCAGTCTATCTGAGTTTGTTGCTTCTAAGTCTTCAATTTTCAAGGAGGGTACATGTTGTTTGATGAGTAGATTAGAAACAAGAATTTAGCAAAGAAATTAAAAACCTTAATAGTCGGTATAGCAATTATTGGAATATTATTTAATATCTTTGGTTGGCTTAATGGTTGGAGTAGAAACGCATTATTTGATAATATGATAGGATTGGTTATTATTATTGCAATTTTAACAGTTGTTTTACTGTTTATCAGTTTTGGAAGTAATCAGGAAGAATAATTTCTGTTGTATGTAGGAGCATGGAAATTATATGGGATTAATGCTTAAAACAGTGAAAAAAATAATACATATTGACATTGTATTATTGCTTTTTAATGAAAAAGAGAGGATAGAAAACGTAAAAGAGATAAGGTGCATCAGGAATTTTTTGGAGAATGAGTATATTCAAAATACTTAAATAATAAATACACAGAATAATGTGAAGCTATGAGTTAATGGATTAAGTAAAAATAGAGTACATTGGATAGGGGGAGTTTGGAAATTGAATTCTGTATTTGAGGGAATGTGACTGAGCAGCCTCGGCTTTAGTCGGGGCTGGTTTTAAATATAGTAGAATTTTAAAAGTGGATTTTTTGCACTCGCATTTATTGAAATATCAGATATTTGCTTATAAACATTAGAAATTTATTGATGTAATGAAATAAAGAACAATATCTAGGATGAAAACAGGCGCAGATTTTGAAGAGAAGCTGTCCAGAAACCTGATCGAGAATCTATAATTACATGACCAACATTGTGTTGAAAAAGCTGTTTATAATGAAGTCTGTATTTTTAGTTATTTTCATAGACTCAATTATCTACATATGCTATATTTAATATAAATTTAAGAATGGGGGAAATGTTATGGGATCATCAGTTAGAAAAACCACTGCAAAAATCAAAAAATTACTAAAAGATAGCGTTGAATCAAATCCGTCTGTAGAATGTAAAGAGGTAATACCGCAGGTTGCGACGGAGACACTACGTTCAAAGAAAGCAAAAGGTTATTTTGCAGATAAAGATTTTGCGATACTTGCTGGTGGAGGTTTTGCGTGTTTTAAAAAAGTCAAGGAAGTTGGTATAGAGGGGTTTTTACAAGAGTATGAGTATGATATTCGAAGTGAAAAATTTACTGTCATCGAAGTACAAAAAATAATAGAATCAATTATTGATAAGATTGAAGATGAAAATGGAGAAATTGATTCATTATTGATTTTATCTGCATTTCAGAGTGCAATGGCGAATATGCTAATGAATAGGTTAATTGAACCGTTGGCATTTCTAAATGTATTTTGTGAAACATTTATTACTATGATAATAAGGGAAGATGCCAATGAAGCATTGACTACATATTTTAAAGATACATCGGCAGAGACGTTCAATAAAAACATTGAGGATTTCTCAAAGAAGTATGTAAAAGAAAATTTTTCGGATTTAATATTAAAATGTAATAATGGAGAAATAGAAATAAAAGAATTGGTACAAAAATTGCAGGATACATTAAACAAAAGGTAAGGGGTGATAAAGATGATTATTGCTCATACTGAGAGTGGAGATATTGAACTTCGATGTAATCAGTTAATATCGGATAATTCCTATGTAGTAACTAATAATACAAGTATAATTGATTTACTTAATATATTTTTGGAAATTTATGTAAAAGATATATCTGTTAAAAGAAGAGGATTAGGCTCACGTAAATTGCAAGTAGAAGCATATGTTGATTCGAAAAATTTAAAGACTTGGATAGAAAGCCAAACTTTAATTGAAAAACTTGCAGAGTTTGTTACTGAAGGAGACGGTGATAAATGGCAGATAATTTTAAAACCTGCTGAATATGAATTTGAAGCTCAGCAGATATCTTTTACAGATTTAAATGCGGATAATATATCATTATTATCTGGAGGACTAGATTCCTTCTGTGGAGCATATCGTAACGAGAAAGAAAAAAGGAAAACGTTATACTGCGGTTATAAAACAAGTAATATAGATACATCTTCAATTAAAAGCGTATCTAAATTTTTGAATAAAAGAATTGGGAATTTAGGCGTTCGTACATATTTAAAGGTTGATAAAAAGAAAGAAACCTTGACACAAAGAACAAGATCATTACTTTTCTTTTCCTTAGCGACGATGACTGCTGTAAAAGAAGGACTTGAAAATGTTAATATTAATGAAAATGGTATTATGACATTAAATCCATCATTTCAGTCTCGTGGAACTACAAAAACAACTCATCCTAAAACAATATTTATGTATCAAACAATCTTGAATAATGTTGGAATTAGGGTACGATTGAATCATCCATTTTTATTTATGACTAAAGGAGAGATGGTAAATGGACTGAGTGATGAATATAAAGGGCATATTGTAGATACGAGATCATGTAGTAGATCAATGCATGATAAACGTTATGATGTAAGCTCTAAAAAATCATGTGGTGCATGTGTTCCGTGTTTGTTACGTAAGATTTCAGTGGCAGCATATGATATGGAAGAGTATGATAATGAATATGATGTTTCGTATATGGGAAACATGGATGATGATGAATATAGATCTGCGCTAAATTATTATTCTACTTTTTACCAATACATTAAGTCTGGACGAATTTTTTCTGAGTTAGAAATGAAAAAGCGATACTACAACGAAGTAGATTATTATGAAAAGACATATACAATGTTGAATAAGTTTTCACAAGAATTTGAGGTGTTTATTAAAAAGTATGGAGGTTGATGCTAATGTTAATAGATGCACATGTCCATATTGACTTTTATGACAAACCCACCAAAATTATCAGAGAAATTATGCGAGAAGATATGTCTGCAATATTTGTAACACACTTGCCAGAACTTTTCGAAAAACAAAAAATTACAATGGAGAATTTACCTCAAATATTTTTTGCGGTTGGTTTTCACCCAATATTAGCGAATGAATACGAATTTCAGAAAAATTTATTTACGAATGCGTTAAAAAGCACTAGATTTGTTGGCGAAGTTGGCTTAGATTTCTCGGTAGCTAGAACTGAAAAAAGTCGTAACAAACAAATTGAAATTTTTGAACAAATATGTGCGTCTGTTGATGACCATGTATTATCAATTCATAGTAGACAAGCAGAAAAAGAAGTTTTAGATATTTTATTGAAATATAATGTAAAGAATGCGATTTTTCATTGGTATACCGGATCAAAAGATTTAATAAAAGATATTCTGGAGTCAGGATATTATTTTTCTTTGAATCCAGCGATGTTAAGAACGAGTAAAGGTAAGGGGATACTGAGATGTATACCTCTTAATAAAGTACTAATTGAAACAGATGGACCATTTTCAAAATTTAATGGTAAGCTTGTTGAGCCAATATATTTGCAAAAGATTTACGATGCATTTGGAGAATTTTATGATGTAAATGATTTTGAAAATCAAATATATGAAAATATGATTTCTCTCATAGGATAAGTATTTGATATTTATAATGTGAGTAAAGTAATAGTGCTATTTTTTATGAAAATAATAGCAACTTTAAATTATGGTGATATTGCTTGATAATAAATGGAACGAAATTCAAGAAAAACTTTATGACGTTAAATCTTTTGGATTCTTTCATTATGTTTCAAATGTTAAAGTCCCCGGTTTGTAGGATTTATAGTTAAGTTTTATAAAAATAAGTACTTTGATGAATTTTCAGAACTTGTTATACAGCTATAATCTGATTTTGGTTCTAATATTCTGCCATGAAATCGAATGCTTGTTGATTGGATTTTTCAGAATATTTTTTGATTTGTTTGCGATCATGTTTGACATATCTGTTTATTAATAGAGATTTTAATATGTGAACTTCTTTTGTCCACTAATTTGTAAAAGTAGTAAACTTTATAACAAAAGCTGGGATTAGGTCAATAGAGGATTCTATGTACAAGGGGATGAATAAAATATGATATATGAGTTTTTAAATTACAAAAAATATAATATTAATAATATTAAAGACGCCTTTTATGAGAATACGTTAGATGATTTTTTTAGAATATGCAAAATGCTAAAAATAACAATAAATTCTCATCCAGGAGAACATAAGCATGCTCAAGAAGTTGAAGAATTGGGAATTTGGTTAAATGAAAAAGTTAGTAAAACGGAAATGTTGAATTGGAAACAAATATTAAAAGACTCATCAATAATAAATAAACTGTATATTGATTTATATAGTGACTTAGCTTACATTGACGCTAATTCTATAAAATCAACATATGAATTATCAGCATTTTTATTAGCTGTTGAATATACATTAAGTGCATGTAGAAACGAAATGATGGGGCAAATGATTTTAAATTATAAATTAGGACTGAACATCGAAACTAATGATACAATCAATAATATTAATGATTGCTATCGATGTTATGAAGAGCTATTTGATAATATAAGCATAGAAGTAAAAAATGTTTTAGAATATATTATGTATTATAAAAAGAGTCAACAGGTATGTGAAAAAATAAACTCAGAAGATATTAAAAGGTCAATTCCACATATTGATTTAGCTATTAAAAGAAAATATATCGATATGATAACTGAAAGCTGGCAATTTGGAAGCACTCAAATTAGCATTAATAATAATATTGTTAAAGTTGAGAATGACGATCTTTATCAGCTTATGAGGCTATATTTTGAAGTGAGAGAGAGAAGTCTTGTAATCACTTCGCTTTTAGCATTTGAACAGTTTCCACTTGAAGATTTATCAAGTGATGAGATGGACTTACAACTCGAAATCAATAGGACATGCTTTATCTTGCAAAAGCAATTGTATATCGATGACTGCAATTGTGAATGTAATATAAAACTAAAAAGTGGTAAAGAACTGAAAGTAAATATTTTGGACTTGGTGAAGATATATGAGTACTTGAAAATTATGTGTATAAAACATATAAAAAGTAGAAATATAAATGATTTAAATGGAGATATGGATAAAGTATGCTTAAAAATACCACAAAAAATTATTAAAAAATATTTGGCGAATCAACATGTTGAAAATCCTGAAATAATATTGTCTATATTTACTTATGGAAGAGAAAAGGACATTATCGATGCACCACTTATTGCTTGTGGTAAAAATTATTATTTAATACCTACACTAATATCCAAAGCTCAAACTTCACAAATAATACTATCATTAGCAAGCAGTTTTGATTTTAGGGGAATCAGTCTTGAACAAAACATACGTAATTTGTTAAATGAAGTGTATATACCTTGTTGTGAAATTAAGCAAAAAATTGGCAAAGAAATTTATCAATGTGATGCTGTTTTTATTTTAGATAATGATATGTTTTTAATTGAGGCAAAAGCTTGGGGATTCCCGGGTAGCATTACACAATATTATCAAATGAATGAGAAAATAATAAAGGCTTATAATCAATTAAACCGATTACACAATTTCATTGAATCGAACCAGAAGTATGTTCTTAATAAATTGGGTTTTGATAAAAATTACAAAATTAACAATATATATAAAGTATTGTTAAGCAATTTTCAAAAAGTAGATGATCAAGAACTAGAAAATACATTTATTTGTGACTTTAATAGCTTTAATTCTTTTATAAAGAATATTCCAAGAGGTATAGCAGTTCTTGAAAATGACAAAGTGTCAAAAATACCAAACGAAAATATCCGAAAGAGTAAAATAACAAGTAGCGAGATGGTGGAATTTCTAAAGCTAAATAATTTAACTAAAATTATGTATGATTTGCTAGATGAAAATCAAGAATGCATAACAATAAACCATTTAAAGATTGAAAAAAATCTTTTGAAAAGGAATATAGGTTTACTAAAATTAAATTAATCACAGATACAAGATTAAGTAAGTTATGATTGTAGAGAAAAAGAGAGTTTTACAAAATAATAAGTATACATAAAAATGGAATATCTCATAGTATCAGAATTAGTCACAGTCTAAATACCTGGCTCCCATAGATAATCAAATAGCCCAATCCCACTTTTGCGGCAATGAATTCTCCGATGATGACACCAACCAGGCAAAGACCGATATTTACTTTCATGATGCTTAAAAGCGAAGGTATATTGCCGGGAATCATAACCTTGAACAGAATATCTTTTTTGTTTCCGCCAAGTGTTTTAACAAGTTTGATTTTTTCCGGATCCATTCCCATAAATGCGGTGTAAAGATTTAGGATGGAGCCGAATATTGCAACGGACATTCCGGTCAGGATAATCGTCTTATAATTTGCTCCGAGCCATACGATTAAGAGCGGAGCAAGAGCGGACTTCGGAAGTGAATTGAGGACCACGAGATAGGGTTCCATGGTTTTGGAAACCTTTTCACTCAGCCAGAGGCTGGTCGTAATGAGCAGCGTCAGGAGGAGAACCAGTGCAAAGCTGATAAAAGTTTCCATTATGGTGATGCTGATATGATAAAGCAGCTGCTGTTCCAGAAGCATCCGGAAAAAGCAGCGTACGACACGGGCGGGACTGCTGAAAATAAAGGGGTCGATCCATTCCAGATCTGCGGCGATTTCCCAGAGACTGAAAAAAATAACCAGAATCAGGATGCGCGCAATCCGGATAAAACGGACATGCTTTTTCTGTTGTTTTAAAAAGAGGGCTTGTGCATTAGTCGGATTGGTCATTGGATTCAAACTCCTTCCATATAAGATTAAAATAATTTTTGAATTCAGCACAGCTGCGCTTTTCCAGAGGAGACAGCTGCGGTTCAAAGGTAATTGGAAGAATGGATTTGACTTTTCCGGGGCGTTTACTTAAGACCAGCACCTGATTTCCCATGGAGATGGCCTCGGAGAGATCATGCGTGACGAGAATTGCGGTCTTTTTTTCTTTTTTGATAATCTGACCGATATCATCCGAAACCTGGAGTCTGGTCTGATAGTCAAGAGCAGAGAAAGGTTCGTCGAGAAGAAGCAGATCCGGTTTTAATACAAGGGTACGGATCAGGGCGGCACGCTGCCGCATACCGCCAGAAAGCTCCGATGGTTTTTTGTCTGTAAAGGCACCGAGCCCGTACGTATTGAGCAGTTCTTCTGAAAACGCCAGTGTATCCGGAGTAATCTTTTTTTGGATTTCCAGTCCGAGCAGAACATTCCGCCGGATTGTCCGCCACTCAAAGAGGTGGTCCTTTTGCAGCATATAGCCAAATTTTTGGCGGTCTGCAGACTGAATTGGATTTCCATAATAGAGAATGGATCCTGATTCTGGGGTTATCAGGCCGCAGATCAGCGAGAGCAGCGTGGATTTTCCACAGCCGCTTGGCCCTACAATTGATAGAAAATCCCCTTCCTGTAGCTGGAAATTAATATTATTTAAAGCCGGTGTTTCACCTGCCATAGAATGATAGCTGTAACAAATATCTTTGCATTCAAGAATTGGTTTCATAAGGAACCTCACAATTTCAAGAGAATATAGGAGTTACTATGTAAAGGCAAAAGCGAATGGAAATGTGAGGAAAAAGATCGACTCATGTGTTATCATATGAACAAGGTAGAAAAAATGTGAATTTTGGAACGGCGTTGACAGTGCCGATTCGTTAGAATATACTGACCTATAGATTAAAAAATTAGAAGAAAAACAGGTAATTGAAAAAGGAGGGTTTCTGAAATGCAATATGTGGTTGGATTATTAATTCCTTTTGTAGGAACAACACTGGGGGCCGGATGTGTGCTCTTTTTAAAGGGGATGATCAAGGACAGCCTGCAAAGTGCTCTGCTTGGATTTGCATCCGGAGTGATGATAGCGGCATCGGTCTGGTCTCTTTTAATCCCTTCGATTGACATGTCGGACGGACTGGGGAAATTGTCTTTTGTACCAGCCGTGATCGGATTCTTTTTTGGAATCGCTTTCCTGTTTCTGTTAGACAAACTAATTCCGCATCTCCATATGAATGAAGACGTACCGGAGGGACCGAAAACGAAACTGAATAAGACGGCTATGCTCGTACTGGCAGTTACGTTACATAATATTCCGGAAGGAATGGCGGTCGGAGTCGTTTTTGCAGGGCTGCTGGGAGACAACGCAAATGTCAGTATGGCATCCGCGTTTGCGCTTGCAATCGGAATCGCAATACAGAATTTCCCGGAAGGAGCCATCATTTCCCTGCCACTGCGGTCAGAGGGAAACAGTAAGATGAAGTCATTCGTGTATGGGACGCTTTCGGGAATTGTGGAACCAATCGCAGCCGGAATCACTTTGCTGATGTCCGGGGTGATTTCAAGTATGCTCCCGTATTTTCTTTCATTTGCGGCAGGCGCCATGATCTATGTCGTGATTGAAGAACTGCTGCCGGAAGCTTCGGGAGACCATAAAACAGATATCTGCACCTGGGGATTTGCAGTCGGTTTTGCTATTATGATGGTGCTTGATGTGGCACTTGGATAAAAGTGAGTCAGTTATGAGAGAAAATTATCAAAAGACTTTGGAACAGACAATCGCATTCCATCAGGACAGAGCAGAAGTTCCGACACTGCTGCTTCATAGCTGCTGTGCGCCGTGCAGTTCCTATGTGTTGGAGTATCTGTCGGAATATTTTGAGATTACGGTATTTTATTACAATCCCAACATTTATCCGGATGAGGAATACTGGAAAAGAATCGAAGAACAGAAGCAGTTCATTGAGAGATTTCCTGCCAGACATAAAATTCGGTTCCTTGAGGGAGAATTTCAGAAAGCCAGATTTTATGATGCAGTCCGCGGATATGAAACAATCCCGGAGGGCGGAGAGCGCTGTTTTCGCTGTTATGAACTGCGTCTGCGGGAGGCAGCCACGCTGGCAGCAGGGAGACAGATGGACTATTTTACGACGACACTCTCGATCAGTCCGATGAAGAATGCACAGAAACTGAATGAAATAGGCGGGCGCCTTGCTGCGGAATACGGGATCACGTATCTATATTCTGATTTCAAGAAAAAAAACGGATATAAGCGTTCTGTGGAACTCTCACGTGAGTATGGGATGTATCGCCAGGACTATTGCGGATGTATTTTTTCAAAAAGAGAACGGGAGCAGGCAAATGAAGAAAAAAACAGGTAAACTGATTCGCGTATTGCTATGTGTATGCGTGATTTCTGCCTGTTATTACGGTTATGATAAGGCAGCTGTCAATAAAACGGCCTATTGCGGTGACCGTAATTTCGTAACGAAAGTGAAGACAGTCACTGGTTCGGAGGAGAAGAGCCAGAAAACATCCGGCAGAACCTATTATGTATCGGTGAGCGGAAAGGATACCTGGTCAGGTACGAAAAAGAAACCCTTTGGAAGTTTTGGCTATGCACTGAGCAGGCTGCAGAAGGGAGACTCGCTCTATATCAGGGGTGGTGTGTACCAGGAACAGCTGCTCCTGCCAAAAACTCTGAAGGGAACGGCTTCTGCCTATATTAAAATCAGCAGTATGCCGGGAGAAACGGCTGTTTTGGACGGGAGCAGTAAAAAGTCACCGGTCCTGGTTCAGATTAACGGGGCCTCCTACATTGAAATCAGCGGTTTGGAACTGAAAAATGCAGACGGACAGGACGCCTGCGGTATTCTTGTGAATGCAGGATCCAATCATCTGATTCTCAAAGAGAACCGGATCCATCGTATTACAGTGCCGCAGCCCGAGGAAGAAGATCATTGTGCGAACGGAATACTGTTGTTTGGCGACAGCGCAGAAAATGCGATTCACGATATCCTCATTTATAAAAATAAACTTTATGACTGCCAGACAGGCTGGGCGGAATGCATTTCTGTGACGGCAAATGCCAGAAATATCAATTTGATTTCTAATACGATCACCAATACGGGGAATATCGGAATCGATCTCTCCGGAAATTACGGCTATTGCAGCAAGGCTTCTGTTGACTTCCCAAGGAATTGTCTGATCTATGGAAACAAGGTGACAAAGTGTATTTCGCAGTATGCGACTTCCTATGGAATCTATGTGGACGGCGGACAGGAGATTACGATTGACAGGAATACGGTTCAGCAATGCAGCGGAGGAATCGAAATCGGAGCAGAGCAGAAAGCACCCAAAGACACCTATGCTACCGCGCAGATTGTTGTGAAGAATAACACGATTTCGGATAATACGGAAAATGCGATTACAATTGGCGGATATGCAAAAAAGCTCGGCTGGGTCAAGCAGGTACAGATACGCGGAAACCGCTGTAAGAACAATGGAAAAGAGAATGCAATCCTGACGCTTGCAAAGTGTAAGGATATTACGATAACAGGAAATCAGTTCTGGAACGGCATCGGAAATGCCGCCATAGTATATTCGGAATTTTCGAATAAATATACAAAAAATATTGTATTTCAGAAAAATACCTATTATAATGGGCATGCGAAAAACAATACCGAATTTGTATATCTCGGAAAGACCTATCCCTCTTTTTCAAAATGGAATGAGAAGGTTGGCGGGAATGCAGGTACGTATCAAAAATAAAAGCGGAATGAAAGTGAGGAAATCAACATGGCACAGTTATGGGGCGGAAGATTTACAAAGGAGACGGACAAGCTGGTATACAATTTCAATGCGTCCATTTCCTTTGATCAGAAATTTTATAAACAGGATATTCAGGGCAGCATCGCACATGTCTGCATGCTCGGAAAACAGGGTATATTAACACAGGAAGAGATGCAGGCCATTGTAAAATGTCTCGGCGAAATTGAGCAGGATGTAGAAAGCGGTAAACTGGAAATCACAGATACCTATGAAGATATTCACAGTTTCGTTGAGGCGAATCTGATTGAACGGCTCGGAGACACCGGAAAGAAGCTCCATACCGGCAGAAGCAGAAATGACCAGGTGGCACTGGACATGCGCCTTTATACGAGACTGGAAGTATTACAGACAGACGCATTGTTAAAAGAATTGTTAGAGACAATTCTGAAAATCATGGAAGAAAATACGGAGACGATCATGCCGGGCTTTACACACTTGCAGAAGGCCCAGCCGATTACACTGGCACATCACATGGGTGCTTATTTTGAAATGTTTAGAAGAGATCGATCCCGTCTGCACGATATATATAACAGAATGAACTACTGTCCGCTGGGTTCCGGTGCACTGGCAGGAACCACGTATCCGTTGGACAGAGATTATACGGCTGAACTCATGGGCTTTTTCGGCCCGACCTTAAACAGCATGGACGGGGTATCTGACCGGGATTATCTGATTGAGTTTCTCTCTGCATTAGCTACGATTATGATGCATCTGAGCCGTTTTTCGGAGGAAATCATTATCTGGAATTCAAATGAGTACCAGTTTGTGGAAATTGATGACGGATACAGTACCGGAAGCAGTATCATGCCGCAGAAAAAGAACCCGGACATCGCAGAGCTTGTCCGCGGAAAGACCGGCCGTGTTTATGGTGCGCTGTTTTCACTGCTCACCACGATGAAGGGAATACCGCTTGCTTACAATAAAGATATGCAGGAAGATAAGGAACTGTCTTTTGATGCAATGGATACGGCGAAGGGCTGCCTGGCCCTGTTCACCGGGATGCTTGCGACAATGCGTTTTCAGAAAGAGAATATGCGAAAGAGCGCGAACAACGGTTTTACAAATGCAACCGATGCTGCCGATTACCTGGTGAACCATGGAGTTCCGTTCCGCGATGCGCATGGAATCGTGGGACAGATCGTCCTGTACTGCATTGAGAAAAATAGCGCAATCGATGATCTGTCACTCGAAGAACTGAAGGCAATCAGTCCGGTGTTTGAAGCGGATATCTATGAGGCAATTTCGATGGAGACTTGTGTCAATAAGCGCCTGACCATTGGTGCACCGGGAAAAGACGCAATGGAGAAAGTGATTGCTGTCGAAAAAGAATATCTTTTGACAGAATGGCAAAAAAACATTTAAATTGTACCGTTGTTGGTACATATGTATAAGAAAAAAGCAATTCACATGGTATTTTTTGATAAATTGTGAATTGCTTTTTTTTTTGAAATACTTTAATATATGTATCAGAAAGACAGTTGTACGCGCAAAACGGACACAAAAGAAGACACTGTATTCACCAAAAATGTGTATTACTTGAAGCGTGGCTGCAAAAATAGCAAGGAGATTAGCAATATGAGTGAGAAATTAAAGGTTGGTATTTTAGGTGGAACCGGTATGGTCGGACAGAGATTTATCTCTTTATTAGAGAATCATCCATGGTTTGAAGTTACCACAATTGCCGCAAGTCCAAGAAGTGCAGGAAAGACATATGCGCAAGCAATTGGTGACCGTTGGAAAATGGATACCCCGATGCCGGAGGCCGTTAAAAATATTGTCGTTAAAAATGTCAACGAAGTAGAGCATGTCGCTTCGGAAGTGGATTTTGTATTCAGTGCGGTCGATATGACCAAAGATGAGATCAAGGCAATCGAAGATGCCTATGCGAAAGCGGAGACACCGGTTGTATCCAATAACAGTGCACACAGATGGACACCGGATGTACCGATGGTCGTGCCGGAAATCAATCCGGAACATATGAAAGTCATTGAATTCCAGAAGAAGAGACTTGGAACAGAAAGGGGCTTTGTGGCTGTAAAACCGAACTGCTCCATTCAGAGCTATGCTCCGGTACTCACCGCATGGAGAGAATTTGAGCCATATGAAGTGGTTGCAACAACCTACCAGGCAATTTCCGGTGCCGGAAAGACATTTAAGGAATGGCCGGAGATGGTGGGAAATATTATTCCGTATATCGGCGGCGAAGAAGAGAAGAGTGAGAAAGAACCGCTTCGAATCTGGGGTGAGATCAAGGATGGTGTAATTGAGCCGGCTGCTTTACCGCTCATTACCTGTCAGTGTATCCGGGTACCTGTATTAAACGGACATACGGCTGCAGTATTTGTGAAGTTCAAAAAGAAACCGACCAAAGAACAGTTGATTGAAAAATTGGTGAATTTCAGCGGACTTCCGCAGGAATTAGGGCTTCCAAGCGCGCCAAAGCAGTTTATACAGTATCTGGAGGAAGATAACCGTCCGCAGATCGCAATTGATGTAAGCTATGAGAACGGAATGGGTGTCAGTGTCGGACGTCTCCGTGAAGACACGGTTTATGACTGGAAATTTGTCGGATTGTCCCACAATACCGTCCGTGGTGCTGCCGGCGGTGCGGTACTTTGTGCAGAGCTGTTAAAAGCGCAGGGTTACATCACAGCAAAATAAATTGTATAGAGCTACAAGGAAAGAGGAAAACCGCTGTACCTATAGTCAGGTCCCGCAGGTTTTCCTTTTTATTGCTTCAAAATTTAAAATATGATATGATTTTTACATAGTTATTTTTCAGGAGGCGGAAGAATGATTGTCAGAACTGCAGAGATGAAACGTCTGGAAGAGCTCTATAAAGAGGACGGTAACCAGCTTGTCCTGTTATATGGCAGGACAAACAGCGATAAAGAGCAGCTCCTGCGTGTGTTTTCACAGGATAAAAGAACCTTTTATTATCATGCAAGACAGGCATCCGCACAGGAACAGCTGTTGCAGATGGGACATGAGGTGGAACATCAGTATGACGTAAAGCTGCAGAAGTATACCTTTGCAGAGTACTTTACAAGGATTCGCAGCGGTAATGCCACAAAGCTGGTGGTCATAATCGATGAATTCCAGTATATCGTAAAAAAAGACGATACATTTATGGAAAGCATCCTGAAATTAAAAAACAAGCGCCTCTATCCGGGACCTGTCATGATTCTTCTCTGCAGCTCGTCCATTGTTTGGACGGAAGATGACGGACTGGAAAAGCTGCAGCCTTATGAAAAAAAAATAGATGCCAGGGTAAAGCTGAACGATATCAGCTTTCTTGACGTTGTGCGGTGTTTTCCCGAATATACGACAAGGGAATGTGTGGAAGTCTACGGAGTCCTCGGCGGTGTTCCGGGATACCTCTCCCGCTGGAATGGAAAAAAGAGCCTGAGGGAGAATATCTGCAAAAATATATTGAATACAAACGGCTTTCTGTTCGATGAAGCGGAAAATTATCTGGGAGGAGAACTGCGCGAACTTTCCCTTTATAATACGATACTGGCGGCAATTGCAGCCGGAAATCAGAAATTAAATGACCTGTACCACGCCACCGGCTTCTCGAGAGCAAAAATCAGTGTCTATATGAAGAACCTGATGGAATTTGAAGTCATCGAAAAGGTGATTTCCTTTGAGACCGGCGGGTGGGAGAATACCAAAAAAGGAGTATATCGGATTCAGAATACGTATGTGAATTTCTGGTTTCGTTTTATCTATCCGCATCTGTCCGATTTATATATGCTGACACCGGAGGAGTTTTACCGGCGCTATATGGAAGAGGAAATGGATGAATACATGAACCGATATTTCATACAGGTATGTACGGAATATCTGAATCTCCTGAACCTGGTAGACAAGCTGCCGATTCAGCTGCATCGAATCGGAACATGGGTCGGTAAGCAGGGAAATATTGATATTATCGCCCAGAATGCCGTGCGCGAAAGTATCGTGGGACTGTGTAACTGGTCGAAGCCTGAACTGACAATGGAGGACTGCAGAGCACTGGAAGCAAATATGAAAAAGGCGAGAATCTCTGCACAATATTTTTATCTGTTTTCTGCGACCGGTTTTGAAGAAGCACTTAAGAATGCAGCAGAGCAGGATTCCAGATATGTGTTGATTGATATGAAAGAACTATAGAAAGAGGATTGGAAATTTATGGCGAAAGCTTTGTATATAGCCGAAAAGCCAAGTGTGGCACAGGAGTTTGCAAAAGCACTGAAGCTGAATGTGAGAAACTATGATGGCTATAAGGAATCGGAAGAGGCTGTCGTGACCTGGTGTGTAGGACATCTTGTAACGATGAGCTATCCGGAGGTATATGATAAAAAATATAAAAAATGGAGTCTGGATACGTTGCCGTTTATACCGGAAAAGTTTCGCTATGAGGTTATCAAAAGTGCTGCGAAGCAGTATAAAATAGTGGCGGGACTTTTAAACCGTACGGATGTGGATACCATCTATGTCTGTACGGACTCCGGACGCGAGGGAGAATATATTTACCGGCTTGTGGAACAGCAGGCAAATGTGAAAGGAAAGAATCGGCGCAGGGTATGGATTGATTCTCAGACAGAAGAGGAGATACTGCGCGGAATCCGGGAGGCAAAAGATCTTTCGGAATACGACAATTTGTCAAGTGCCGCATATCTGCGGGCGAAAGAAGACTATCTGATGGGAATCAATTTTTCCCGCCTGTTATCCTTAAAATACGGAAATTCAATTGCAAACTATTTGAATCAGAAATATGTCGTAGTATCGGTGGGACGTGTGATGACCTGTGTGCTTGGCATGGTGGTAAGGCGGGAGCGGGAAATCCGCGAATTTGTAAAAACACCCTTTTACCGAGTGTTGGCGACTGCCGATTTGAATGGACAGCCGGTCGATGGAGAGTGGAAAGCTGTCAGTGGCTCGGTGTATTTTGAATCTCCGAAGCTCTATAAAGAAAACGGTTTTCGGGAAAAAGAGGATGCACGGAAGCTGATTGGGATGCTTATGGAACAGCCGGAGATAGAACTGGATGAGGAAAACCGGACAGAGACCGATCTTTTGGCACAGGTAATCTCGATCGAAAGGAAAAAGGAAAACAAAAATCCACCGCTTTTATATAACCTGGCTGAGCTGCAGAATGACTGCTCGCGGTTTTTTAAAATCAGTCCGGATGAGACACTTGCAATCATACAGGAGCTGTATGAGAAAAAACTGGTCACCTATCCACGAACGGATGCCAGAGTGCTGTCTACGGCGGTTGCCAAAGAGATACAGAAAAACATCAGCGGTTTGTGCAGTATTCCGGGTATGAAGCCATTTGCGGAAGAAATTTTAAGTGGGGGCTCTTATCGGAATATCGCAAAGACCAGGTATGTCAACGATAAACAGATTACGGATCACTATGCGGTCATTCCGACCGGCCAGGGAATCGGTGCATTGAAAAGTCTGAATCCAAGAGCGGTTCATGTCTATGAGATTATTGTCCGGAGGTTTCTGGCGATCTTTTATCCGCCTGCGGTGTATCAGAAGGTCAGTCTGTGCCTTGGTGTGAAGACAGAGCGCTTTTTTGCAGGCTTTAAAGTTCTTGCAGATCCGGGCTATCTGAAAGTCATGGAGTTTTCTTTTTCCAAAAAGCGGGAGAAGGCGCAGGAAAACGAAAAAGATACCGATACAAAAAAAGATCAGGAGTCCGCAGAGAGCGAAGAGACAGAAGAAAAGGTATGTGATGAAACACTATTGGAGGCACTGGCTTCTCTGAAAAAAGGGATGGAATTGCCTCTGCGTTCTTTTTGCATCAAGGAGGGAGAGACATCCCCGCCGAAGCGGTATAACTCCGGTTCCATGATACTGGCGATGGAAAATGCAGGACAGCTGATTGAGGATGAAGAGCTGCGTGCACAGATTAAGAGCAGCGGAATCGGAACGAGTGCAACACGTGCCGAGATCTTAAAGAAGCTGGTAAACAACAAATATCTGTCTCTGAATAAAAAAACGCAGATCATTACGCCGGCCTTAATGGGTGAGATGATTTACGATGTAGTGAACGCTTCCATCCGCTCTCTTTTGAACCCGGAACTGACAGCGAGCTGGGAAAAGGGACTTAACTATGTGGCGGAAGGTTCAATTACGTCGGAAGAATATATGGTAAAACTGGAGAATTTCATACAGACGAGAACTGCCGGTGTACTGCAGCTGAGGAATCAGAATGCACTGCGGGACTATTTTGACCGTGCGGCAGGATTTTATGAAAATAAGAGTAAGAGAGGAAAGAGCAGTGGAGCAGTGTAAAATAAAAAATCTGTACAATTTGGAGAAAACGATTGCAGCAGAACTTTTTGTAAAAGCGGAATATCCTTGGGAAGTATTGCCGAATATCGGCAGTTTTATTGTAAAGCTGGGAAGCACCCTGGATTCGGCGATTTTTGAGAAACGTGGAGAATCCATCTGGATTGCAAAGACGGCAAAAGTTGCTACGACTGCATGTTTGAACGGACCGCTGATTATTGATGAGGGAGCAGAGATCCGCCATTGCGCCTATATTCGGGGCAATGCAATTGTGGGAAAGGGAGCTGTGGTAGGGAATTCCACCGAACTGAAGAATGTCGTTATTTTTGATTGTGTGCAGGTACCGCATTACAATTATGTGGGAGACTCCATTTTAGGTTATCAGTCACACATGGGAGCCGGATCGATCACTTCCAATGTGAAATCAGATAAGACGTTGGTCCTTATAAAACATGAGGGAGAGGAGATTGCGACCGGACTGAAAAAATTCGGTGCAATGCTCGGAGATCACGTGGAGGTAGGCTGCAATTCGGTATTGAATCCCGGCAGTGTCATCGGAAAAAATACAAGTATCTATCCATTGTCTATGGTACGTGGTGTGGTAGCGGAAGGTTCTATTTATAAAAAAGCCGGTGAAATCGTTCGAAAGACAGAAGACGAAACCCAATAAAATAGTTGACAGGAAAAGGCATATGTACTATTGTATTAAATAAATAATACAAATACATTTGCCTTTTGTTGTATCATTATAATTTCAGAGGAGATTACCTATGTTAGAAGTACAGAACCTGACAAAAAAGTATGGAAAAAATCTGGCAGTAGATCATGTGAATCTGACCGTACCGGATGCGGCAGTGGGAATTCTGCTTGGCCCAAACGGAGCGGGGAAATCAACGATCATTAAGAGCATTGCAGGGTTGCTGCGCTACGAAGGCGGGGTCGGAATAGAGGGGATTTCAGCCAGAAAGATTGAGGCAAAAAAAATATTTGCATACGTACCGGAACTGCCGGCGATGTTTGATGCACTGACCGTACGGGAACATATTGAATATGTGAGAAGAGCGTACAACAGCAGCGTCACGGACGAGGAAGTCGAAGTAATGCTGAAGCGTTTTGAACTGTTTGACAAACAAAATAAGCTTGGCAATGAACTTTCCAAAGGAATGATGCAGAAAGTCAGTATCTGCTGTGCACTTGCGGTCAAACCAAAGGTGATTCTGCTGGATGAACCAATGGTAGGACTTGATCCGGCTGCCATCAAGGAATTAAAAGAAGTGGTGCTCGAACTGAAAGAAGCCGGCACGACCGTACTGCTCAGTACGCATATGCTGGAAATGGTAAAAGAACTTTGGGATATCATGTTTGTGATGGAAAAAGGAAAAATTATTGGTTCTTACACCAAGGAAGAGGCCAAGGATCAGGATATTGAGTCGCTGTTCTTTGAAATGACAGGCGGTGAGGAACATGAGTAGTCTTGGATATCTATTCCGACGCTCCTTTGTAAATAAACTCAAAAAAGCACTGAAGCGGCCGGTCACCTATATTGCGGCAGTTGGAATTGGATTTTATGCGGTTATGGCAATCGCAGGATTCGGTATGATTGTTTCTGATATGAAGCTGCAGGCACCGGAGAATCTCGCGACCATATTGTCTCTGCTTGTGTTTCTGATTCTTCCGGGAGATATCATCAGCTATGCAAGGCGGAAGGGTCTGGTATTCAAACTCTCGGATGTTCATTTTATTTTTCCTGCGCCGGAGAATCCGAAAAAGGTACTGATACGGTCTTCTCTTCGGAATTATGTCGTATTGTTTGTCACCGGGATAGCAGTCAGCGTATTTGGGGTCCTCTATTTTTCAATTGCACCATGGCGGATGCTCTGCTATTTCCTGTTCTTTGCGGTGCTGGAAAACATACTGGAAGGAAGTCTGATTATTATCTGTTATGGCAGTCAGACGCTTTCCAAGCGTTTTTTTCAAATACTTACAATAGTGTTGTTTGCCTTTATGGCGGTTTTCGTACTTGCTGCGGTTTTAATGCTCTGTACGCGGGGCGTGGAGTTCCATATCTTACGAGATTATCTGACGTTGCCAATTGTGCAGGCAGTTCCGGTCGTGGGATGGGCTATCGCGTTTATTCATCTGATTCTGGTGGGACCCACCACTGTAAACGTGATCTGTACAATCTGTTATCTGGTAACGGTGGTATTTCTGTTTCTCTATGCAAAAAACGTGAAATGTACCGGGGAATACTATGAAGATGCCATGACTTTTGCACAGGATTATAATATACGTCTGAGTAAGGCAAAAAAGGGAGAGGGTCCGTTCGGTACCAGGAGGAAAAAATATCTCAAAAATGTCAGCATAGAGTACAAGGGTACATATGCAAAGGCAATTTTTTACCGTCAGCTTCTGGAATATAAGAAAAACAGATTCTTTATTTTTGGATGGTATACACTGCTGTGCCTCGGTATCGGCATTGTGATTGCGATTGTAGCACAATTTACCGATATGATGAAAGAATTTGAAGGAGCTACCGTATTTGTCATTCCTGCGGTCATTGCATACATTCTGCTGATCTTTAGCGGATATGCAACAAAATGGTCCAAGGAACTGGAAAATCCCTATACCTATCTGCTGCCGGACAGCGGACTGAATAAACTCTGGTATGCGACAAAAATGGAGCATATCCGTTCTATGATAGACGGCTGCCTGATCACGCTTCCGGGAGCTGTAATCCTAAAGCTGAGTCCGTCCGTGACCGTGCTTACGATTCTGATCTATGTATGCCTGAATGCCAATAAGCTCTACATGAATATGCTGGCAGATGCGATTCTTGGCAATATGCTTGGAAATATTGGCAAAAATCTGCTTCGTACCCTGCTACAGGGATTTGCGATTCTGTTTGCGATCATTGCTGCCGCACTGTGCGGAGGTCTGATTGGAATTACGGCCGGGTTTGCGGCGATGGTCATAGTGACGGTTGTCATTACACTGGCGGCGGCCATAGGAGCTTCGACAGCGTTTGACCGTATGGAAAGTTATGATTGAAAAAAAAGACAAAAAACCGGGTATTTTCCTAGAAAAGGGACTAGACGAATACAAAAAAGTGTGCGAAAATAAAGCAAGTATGTTAAATGTCTAACAAAGTTTAACATGAGATACATTTATTTTTGAAAGGAGTCTTACAATGATTTACACACAGGAAATTCAAAACATGTGTCCGGTTGCTAAAGGTGCAAAGCACGAACCGGCTCCAATTCCGGAAGAAGGAAAATGGGTACATTCTAAGAAAATCGAAGATATTTCTGGCTTTACACACGGCGTAGGCTGGTGCGCACCACAGCAGGGTGCCTGCAAGCTTTCTTTAAACGTAAAAGACGGCGTGATTGAAGAGGCACTGATAGAGACAATCGGATGTTCCGGTATGACACATTCCGCAGCTATGGCAGCTGAAGTGTTACAGGGAAAGACAATTCTGGAAGCATTAAATACAGACCTTGTATGTGATGCAATCAATACAGCCATGAGAGAATTATTCTTACAGATCGTTTACGGTCGTACACAGAGTGCATTCTCGGATGACGGACTTGCAGTTGGTGCTGGTCTGGAGGATTTGGGAAAAGGACTTCGTTCCCAGGTTGGTACCATGTACGCAACAAAAGATAAAGGCGTTCGTTACTTAGAAATGGCAGAGGGTTATGTAACAGGTATCGCTCTCGACGCTGATAATGAAGTAATCGGATATCAGTTCGTTTCTCTTGGAAAGATGACAGACTTCATCAAAAAAGGCGATGATCCTAATACTGCCTGGGAAAAGGCAAAGGGACAGTATGGCCGTGTGGATGATGCAGCGAAGATCATTGATCCAAGAAAAGAGTAATTGAAAGGAGACGAACAAAAATGGCATTATTTGAATCATATGAAAGAAGAATTGACCAGATCAATTCCGTATTAAACAGCTATGGAATCAGCTCTGTAGAAGAGGCTGAAAAAATCGTAAAAGATGCTGGATTAGATGTTTATGAACAGGTAAAGAAAATTCAGCCGATCTGTTTTGAAAATGCATGCTGGGCTTATACCATCGGTGCAGCAATTGCAATCAAAAAAGGATGCAGAAAAGCTGCAGATGCTGCTGCTGCAATCGGTGAGGGACTTCAGGCATTCTGTATTCCGGGTTCTGTTGCCGACCACAGAAAAGTAGGTCTGGGACATGGTAACCTTGGAAAGATGTTATTAGAGGAAGAGACCGAATGTTTCTGTTTCTTGGCCGGACATGAGTCATTCGCAGCTGCTGAAGGTGCAATTGGTATTGCAGAAAAGGCAAACAAAGTTCGTAAAAAACCATTGCGCGTTATCTTAAACGGACTTGGAAAAGATGCAGCTCAGATCATTTCCCGTATCAACGGATTTACCTTTGTTGAGACACTGTTCGACTATAAAGAGAACAAAGTAAATGTCGTATATGAAAAAGCATACTCCGAAGGACTTCGTGCTTCCGTAAAATGTTACGGTGCAGATGACGTTCAGGAAGGTGTTGCTATCATGCATATGGAGAACGTAGGTGTTTCGATTACCGGTAACTCTACCAATCCGACACGTTTCCAGCACCCGGTTGCAGGTACATATAAAAAAGAATGTATCGAGCAGGGTAAGAAATTCTTCTCCGTTGCTTCCGGCGGCGGTACCGGACGTACCTTACATCCGGATAACATGGCTGCAGGTCCTGCTTCCTATGGTATGACAGATACAATGGGACGTATGCACTCTGATGCACAGTTTGCAGGTTCTTCTTCCGTACCGGCTCACGTAGAGATGATGGGTCTGATCGGTATGGGTAATAACCCGATGGTAGGTGCTACCGTAGCGGTTGCAGTATCGATCGAAGAAGCAGCTATTGCTGGTAAATTCTAAGCTATAAAAATACAATTTTCTTTCATCCGGAATTACTGAGACAATACGCCCGCAGGTGTTTTGCCTCGGTGACAGACAGATGAAAACGGACAAAAGATTCTCTCGAGAGCAGCATGGATTGGCATTCGTTTTGAGTGTAGGACAGCTGCATAATCTCGGGAGTTTCTTTTTACTAGGAGCATGAACGAGGAGGAAAGAACAATGAATATTAGATTTGCTCACAATAACCTGAATGTACTGGACCTGGATAAATCGCTGACGTTCTATCGGGAAGCGCTTGGTCTGGTGGAAGTAAGAAGAAAAGAGAACGAAGATTTTACCCTGGTATTTCTGGGAGATCAGACGACACCGCATCAGCTGGAACTCACCTATTTGAAAGATCGTACGGAACCGTATAATCTTGGTGAAAATGAGTTCCATCTCGCTTTTTCAGTTAAAGAGTTTGACCAGGCATATCAAAAACACAAAGAAATGGGATGCATCATTTATGAAAATACGTCCATGGGAATTTATTTTATTGCAGATCCGGATGGTTACTGGTTAGAAATCATTCCCGAGGATTAGCACGCGAAAGGTGGACTATTTCGCTATACATTCGTTTTGGATTCTGCTAAAATTTAATGTAACAGGATTTGGGGATAAAGTCTGAAATTGATTCAGAAAAAATACAAGAGGATGAAGGCAATGAAACGGACAGGCATAAATATGGAAACGGTCAAAAGGCAGAACCGTGCCTCGGTACTGAATTATTTGAACGAGGCCGGGCCGGTATCTCGAAAGGATATTGCGGTTGAACTTGGACTGACTCCGGCTGCGGTAACACAGATATGTGCAGAATTTATGACAGGCGGAATCTTGGTGGAAAAGGGGATTGCGGCGAATTGCAACGGAGCCGGCAGGAAAAAGATTCTGCTCGAACTGAATTATGATTACAAATCTGTATTTGGTATTAATATCGAGCCGGAAAAAACAGTGATTGCACTGACGAATCTTGGGGGGAATGTACACAAGATCCGGGAAATTGTTACGAATAAAGAACAGGAGCCGGAACGCTTCCTGCAGGTGATTGCGGATAACTGCAGAGAGATGCAGCATGAAATCGGTCTTCCAGATGAAAAAATTGCCGGCGCCGGTGTTGGGATAACAGGTGTTGTAGACAAACTGCGCGGAAGGAGCCTGCATGCTTCCGGCATCTGGAAAGAGGAGGTGCCGGTCGCAAAGCTGTTGTCTCTGCTGTTGGATATTCCCGTTGTTTTGGAAAATAGCATGACGGCATTTGCACTGGCAGAATTACTGTATGGTGCGGGTCGGGAAAACGATTATCTTCTGCTGCTGAGATGGGGACCGGATGTAGGCTGTGCGATTGTCGCAGACCGGAAAATTTATGAGGGACAGAATGGAAAAGCCGCAGAATTCGGTCATTTTATTGTAGAGAAAGATGGCAGACCGTGTAGCTGCGGGAGAAAAGGCTGTCTTACCACGGTGGTCTCCAGACCGTCGATACGGGAGCAGTTAGAGCAGATCTTTTCTTACGAAAACACACCGAAATTGTACGAGCTTGTTCGGGGAGATTTCCGGAATTTTAATGAAGATGTTTTTCGGAAAATGCTGTCGGATCAGGATGATAGCATAGAGGAACAGATGAATCAGAGAATGGATTTTTTTTCCAGGGCAGTTGTAAACTCTATGACGATGCTGGCACCGAGCTGTGTGATTCTCTGCGGTTCGATGTTTAAAATCGACAAACTGCGCCAGGATGTGGTGAAATCATGCATTTCTTATGAACCTTCCTATGATGATACGAGAATCCGTTATACCACGCTGGATGACCGGGAAAGCTTTATCGGTCCGGTCGCACTGTTTGTGAGAGAGTATCTGGAACAGTTCTGAAAATATTAAAACAGAACATTCACACGGGTCTTACTGGAACAGATTATCTTGCTTATAACTTAAAGTTATGATTGAGAAAAACCACATTACCTTAATGCATTTTAGTATTGACAAAAGGATATCATATGCTAGAATGAACATAATGTGAGTGATTAGAAAAAGGATGGTTTTCGAATGAGAAGACAGGCATTATCGATTCTGGTTGAGAACACTTCCGGTGTTTTGAGCCATGTCTCCGGGTTGTTTAGCCGGAGAGGATATAATATTGACAGCTTTTCGGCTGGTGTCACTGCTGATCCGCGTTTTACAAGAATGACAATTGTTGCAAGCGGAGATGAGTTGATTCTGGAGCAGATTGAAAAACAGTTGGCAAAGCTGGAAGATGTACTGGATATCAAGAAACTGGAGACCGGTACGTCTGTTACCAGAGAACTGATTCTGGTAAAGATTAAGGCATTGGATACACAGCGTCAGGCAATCTTAAGTGTTACAGAGATTTTCCACGGTAAAGTCGTAGATGTAACCAATGATTCGATGGTCATCGAACTGACCGGACATCAGGATAAGCTGGATGCTTTTATGGATTTATTGCAGGGCTATGAAATACTGGAGCTTGCAAGAACCGGTATCACCGGGTTGACCCGTGGGTCGGCGGATGTTACATATTTAGATTAATTTATCAATAGGAGGCTGGAAAAATGGCAGCAAAAATTTATTATCAGGAAGATTGTAACCTTTCCGTATTAGAAGGAAAAACAATCGCAGTTATCGGTTACGGAAGTCAGGGACATGCCCATGCATTGAATGCAAAGGAATCCGGATGTAATGTAATCATCGGTCTTTATGAGGGAAGCAGCTCCTGGGCAAAAGCAGAGGCACAGGGATTTGAAGTGTATACAGCAGCAGAAGCTGCAAAAAAAGCAGATATCATTATGATCCTGATTAACGATGAGAAACAGGCTGATATGTACAAAAATGATATTGAGCCAAATCTTGAAGCAGGTAATATGCTGATGTTTGCACATGGTTTTAACATTCATTTCGGATGTATCGTAGCTCCGAAGGATGTAGATGTTACCATGATCGCTCCGAAGGGACCTGGCCATACCGTAAGAAGCGAGTATCAGGTAGGAAAGGGTGTTCCTTGTCTGGTAGCGGTAGAGCAGGATGCAACAGGAAAAGCATTGGACAGAGCACTTGCTTATGCACTGGCAATCGGTGGAGCAAGAGCAGGCGTACTTGAGACCACCTTCCGTACAGAGACAGAGACAGACCTCTTCGGTGAGCAGGCTGTACTTTGCGGCGGTGTTTGTGCATTGATGCAGGCTGGTTTCGAGACTTTATGCGAAGCTGGATATGATCCAAGAAATGCATATTTCGAATGTATTCATGAGATGAAATTGATCGTAGACCTGATTTATCAGTCTGGTTTCGAAGGAATGAGATATTCCATTTCTAATACTGCAGAATATGGTGATTATATTACCGGTCCTAAGATCATCACGGAAGATACCAAGAAGGCAATGAAGAAGATTCTTTCCGATATTCAGGACGGAACATTCGCAAAAGAATTTTTACTGGATATGTCTCCTGCAGGACGTCAGGTTCACTTTAAAGCAATGAGAAAGCTTGCTGCTGAGCATTCATCCGAAGAAGTTGGAAAAGAAATCCGTAAATTATACAGCTGGAACAGCGAAGAAGAGAAATTGATTAACAACTAATGCAAAAAGACGGCTTTCATACAGAGGAGATTCTTTGTGTGAAAGCCGTTTTTCTGTTTTCTGAGAAAGTCCTGACCCAAAGGTCATTGTCAGGGTTTGTAATTATGGTAGAAGTCGATAAATAACTCGAGGGATTTGGAAGGCTTTAATGTCTTTTTGTAAGCAAAGCCGACTTCACGTTTGTGTATCGGAAAGCCAAGCGGAATTTCAATCAGTGTTTTGTCTGAAAGATCTTCTTTTACGAATTCCCGGATGACGCAGGCAACTCCAAGGTTGATTTTGGCAAATTCAATCAGAAGATCCATAGCGGATATTTCAATCAGATCCCGGATCACGATCTGATTTTCCTGCAGATAGTCGTCGATGTACTGGCGCGTCATATTATTTTTGTCCAGAAGCATCAATGTGGAATTACTGAGAATCCCATCACCGTTGTAACCGCGCTTTTTGAGATTCTCCAGGTAAGCGCTCGTTGCAACAAAAATATCTTCGATTTCCGTAAGATAGAAAAAATCAATAGTCTTTAGAGATTCCGGCCGGCCAATCAGACCGATGTCAATCTTGTTTTCCTCCAGCAGCTGAAGCGTTTCATTGGTCGACTGGCAGGTGATGGAAATGTTGATATGGGGATATTTTTTCGTAAATTCCTTTAGATACGGCAAAAGGATATATTTGCAGAGCGTGGAACTGACTCCGATTTTCAGATGCCCGACACCAAGTTCCAGGGAATTCTTCAGCTTGTCTTCACCGAGTGAAAGTGTCTCAAAGGCAGAACTGACATGGGTAAACAGAAGTTCTCCCTCTTCGGTCAGGATGACACCTCTGGAGCTGCGGCGGAACAGTTCACATCCGAGACTGTCCTCCAGTTTTTGAATCGATTTGCTGATGGCAGGCTGACTGATATACAATTCCTTTGCAGCTTTGGATATGTTTTGCGTTTTAGCAACCGTGTAAAAAATACGGTAGCAGGAAAGACTCTGGACCATACGGTACTCCTTTCAGAAATAAAATGAATGAAAGCATTGTGAACAGAATGATGGATCCAGACACAATGTAATATAACCAGAATACATGACAAACATATTTATTATGTATTTCCATTATACCACTACCTGTGTTAGAATAGCAATATAGAGAAATCACTCACATGAAAATTATAGTAGGAGGAAATGCAGAATGGGAATGACGATGACCCAAAAAATTCTGGCTGCACATGCAGGATTGGAATCTGTAACAGCAGGCCAGCTGATTGAAGCTGATCTGGATCTGGTGTTGGGAAATGATATCACCTCACCGGTTGCGATTCATGAGATGGAAAAAATGAAAGTGGATGGTGTTTTTCATAAAGATAAAATTGCGTTGGTGCTGGATCATTTTGTACCGAATAAAGATATTAAATCTGCGCAGCACTGCAAATGCGTACGCGAATTTGCATGCAAACATGAGATCTCGAATTATTTTGATGTAGGAGAGATGGGAATTGAGCATGCGCTGTTACCGGAAAAAGGACTGACCGTTGCCGGTGATGTGATTATCGGAGCAGACTCCCACACCTGTACGTACGGAGCACTTGGTGCCTTCTCGACCGGAGTTGGAAGTACCGATATGGCAGCCGGAATGGCGACTGGGAAAGCATGGTTTAAGGTTCCGGCAGCAATCCGGTTCAATCTTGTCGGTGAACCGGCTGCATGGGTGAGCGGAAAAGATATTATTTTACACATTATCGGAATGATCGGTGTGGATGGAGCACTTTACAAATCCATGGAATTTACAGGAGACGGTATCCGTCATCTTTCGATGGATGACCGTTTTACGATCGCGAACATGGCAATCGAAGCAGGTGGGAAAAACGGTATTTTTCCGGTTGATGATATTGCAGCTGTCTATATGAAAGAGCATTCCAAACGCCCGTACAAAGTATACGAGGCAGATGCGGATGCAGAATATGATGAAGAATACACGATTGATCTGAGTACCTTAAGACCGACGGTCGCATTCCCGCATCTTCCGGAAAATACGAAGACGATTGACGAAGTCGGTGATATTCCGGTGGATCAGGTAGTCATCGGTTCCTGTACAAATGGAAGACTGGAAGATCTTCAGATCGCTGCTTCTATTTTAGGCGGAAGAAAGGTGAAAAAAGGAGTTCGTGTCATTGTGATTCCTGCGACACAGAAGATTTATCTGGATGCGATGGAAGCCGGATATATCCGTACTTTTATTGAATCCGGAGCCATCGTGAGCACACCGACCTGTGGTCCGTGTCTCGGGGGCTATATGGGAATTCTGGCAGAAAATGAGCGTTGTGTGTCTACGACAAACCGTAACTTTGTCGGACGTATGGGACACGTGGATTCCGAAGTCTATCTTGCAAGTCCGGCCGTAGCCGCAGCCAGTGCGATTACCGGCAAGATTTCCAGTCCGGAAGAAATATAAGGAGGAGCCAAAATGAAAGCAGCATGTGGAAAAGTATTTAAATACGGTGATAATGTCGATACCGATGTAATCATTCCGGCAAGATATCTGAACTCTTCCGATCCAAAGGAGCTTGCGACGCATTGCATGGAAGATATTGACAAAGAATTTGTGAAGAAAGTACAGGCAGGAGATATCATCGTTGCGACAAAGAATTTCGGATGCGGTTCCTCACGGGAACATGCGCCGATTGCAATTAAGGCAGCTGGTGTAAGCTGTGTCATCGCAGAGACATTCGCAAGAATTTTTTACCGGAACTCGATCAATATCGGTCTGCCGATTATTGAATGTCCAGAAGCGGCAGCGGGAATTGAAGCAGGCGATGAAGTGGAAGTGAATTTTGATACGGGCGTCATTACGAACCGGACAAAAGGTACGACATATCAGGGACAGGCGTTTCCGCCGTTTATGCAGAAAATCATTGACTGCGAGGGTCTGGTCAACTATATCAACCAGAAATAGCAGTTGTGTTGTCTGTAAAGAAAAAGAAAACCGTGGCAGTCACAATCGGAAAATGCCACGGTTTTTCTTGATTTATAGAAAAGAAATTGTTCTATGAAGATAGGCCAGATATTTGCCGGAAATCCGGAGCTTGGTATAGATATCGGCATATTCTTTGGCGGAATATTCATAGACGAAATTCTGCGTGAAATTTTTATCAATTCCATGAGAAAGCGCAAGGTCAACAGCTTTGTTATATGCCACGGCCGCCTTTGCTTCCGAGGAATAGGTGCCGACCGTGTAATTGCCATTGATATGTATCTGTACTTTGTAGCGGGTCTGACCTTTTGCATGGATGGCAGTGACACCGGTGTATCTGTTGATGACAAGAATATTGGAATAGCGGTAATCCGTGATATCTCCGTTTGAAAAAATATAGTCTCTTCCTGCAACTGCATAGCTGTGAATCCCATAACGGGACAGCAGCGAGAGCTGCATGCCGTAGTCATTTACATACAGATGGCCCTGCCGTTTCAGAATACGGTGGGAAGAGTAGAAAAACAGATCATCAATGTCAAATTTCAATTCTTCCGAGGGAGAAAGGTAATATATAAAATAATTTGTTTTCAGATAGATGGGGTTTTTAATATACATGCGGTTGTCGCGGAAGTTCAGCAGACTTATGATTTTGGCGTAAGAGAGCTGTCTGCATTGCTGAAAACTGTCCTCAATCGTATCAGGTTCATTGTTTAAGAGCTTTCCGGCTTCCAGATAAGCCTGGTGCGCTTCCGATTCGGAAGGAAAACTTCCAAGACTAATATGCCGGTTCTGATAGGTAATGTTGGAGCGGTAGTAGACCGTACCGTCTTTTTTGAGTGCCAGATATACACCTGCGAGCATACAAGGACTCCTTTCTCGGATTGTTTCCATGACATTATAGCATAAAAAGTGAGACAGGTCATTGACAGTGCAATATTTTTTCTTATATAATGAAACACAGTAAGCATTTTGAATAAAATTACACAGATAAGAGGTTGAAAAAATGGATTTGATATACGCAAGTACAAGAAATGCAGATGAAAAAGTGACAGCATCCCAGGCTATCTTAAAAGGTCTTGCAGAGAATGGCGGTTTGTTTGTGCCGACACAGATACCGTCTTTGGATATCAGTATGGACAAACTGGCCGGTATGACTTATCAGGAGATTGCCTATGAAGTAATGAAGCTGTTTCTGACCGATTTTACGGAAGACGAGTTAAAACACTGCATTAACAGTGCTTATGATCAGAAATTTGATACAGAGGAGATTGCCCCGCTGGTGAGTGCGGATGGTGCATATTATCTGGAGCTTTTCCATGGATCTACCATAGCATTTAAGGATATGGCATTGTCGATTCTGCCGCATCTTCTGATTGCTTCTGCAAAAAAGAACGAGGTGAAGAATGAAATCGTCATTCTGACGGCTACCTCCGGAGATACCGGAAAAGCCGCATTAGCTGGATTTGCAGATGTGGAAGGAACCAAGATCATCGTGTTTTATCCAAAGAATGGGGTAAGCCCGATTCAGGAGAAGCAGATGGTGACCCAGAAGGGAGAAAATACATTTGTCGTAGGAATCAACGGAAACTTCGATCAGGCGCAGACCGGTGTGAAGAAGATGTTTGGTGACAAAGAGCTGGAAAAGAGTATGGATGAGGCAGGATATCAGTTTTCTTCTGCAAACTCCATCAATATTGGCCGTCTTGTTCCGCAGATTGTCTATTATGTATATGCCTACGCAAAGATGTATGCGAATGGTGAAATTGGTGCTGATGAGAAAATCAATGTAGCAGTACCGACCGGGAACTTTGGTAATATTCTCGCTGCATTCTATGCAAAAACCATGGGACTGCCGATTGCAAAGCTGATCTGTGCATCAAATGAAAATAAGGTTCTCTATGATTTCTTCGAGACAGGCACCTATGACAGAAACCGATCCTTTATTTTGACAACTTCTCCATCTATGGACATTCTGATATCCAGCAATCTGGAGCGTCTGATTTACCGCATTGCCGGAAATGATGCACAGAAGAATGCGGACTTTATGAAAGCACTTACAGCTGCCGGTAAATACGAGATTACAGCAAAGATGAGAGAGCAGCTCGCAGATTTCTACGGTAATTATACAAGCGAGGCGGAGACAGCAGGCGTGATTCGGGATCTCTATGAAAAAACAGGCTATGTCATCGATACACATACGGCAGTTGCAGCCGGTGTCTATCAGAAATACAAACAGGAAACAGGAGATGCAGCTACAAAGACCGTGATTGCATCTACCGCAAGTCCATTTAAATTTACAAGAAGTGTGATGGATGCCATTGATGCAAAATACGATGTCATGTCTGATTTTGAACTGGTGGATGAACTGAGCCGGATTGCAAACGTGGAAGTTCCGCAGGCGATAGAAGATATCAGGAGCGCTGCTGTCATACATGATACGGTTTGTGAAGTGGATGAGATGGAAGCAGTCGTGAAAAATTTCCTGCATATATAATTACGCGCTAAAATTCGGAAGTAACAAATACAGAAAAGACAGTCTGCATGATTTCAGGCAGGCTGTCTTTTTCTGCTGTTGCTATAAGATAAATACATTGAAAGAAAGATATTCTGTTAAAACGCCGCCACAAAATTTACGGTTCCAAACGGGAAGATGACCGGCAGGATGTAGGACGGTGTCTCGAAGTGAAGCGTGTCATCGGTATGTACTTCCGGCGGGCAAAGAGCGAGCTCAATGGAGCGGCTGTTTGACATGTTGACATTAAAGAGTCCGTTGTGCAGATTCAAAAAATCCTCTAAAGATGCCTTAGCATATTCATTAAAATCCGGAAAGGATTCTCCCGCATATCTCGAGGCAAACGTAACGGAGGTATCCGTGTTCATATCCATTGCGGCCTGAATGGAGATCTGTCCGGAAATGTGCTGTGCAACACAGTAATTTGTCGGATAATCCGTGCAGGTAATCGGATCGAGCGGTGTGAAGTCATTTCCAATGAAACGAACCAGATTGTTGAATAAAAGCGTAAGATATTCAACTGCAGTTTCCGCGGTGGTTTCTTCGTTAGAATGAAGAAAATTATGTAAGAGTTTTTTTACCATCTCCCGTTGCTCAACATTCGCATCAAGATCCAGAATTTCGTTCTGGGACTGATAGTCGGAAATCAGATTTTCAAAATCACGGTTGGTCAGTCTGCCGTCCTCGATTAAGATCTGTCCAAGCAGGAGATAGTCCGGTTTCTGAGCGTCCAAAAGCGTTTTGACCTGTGCTTCCGTCAGATATCCGTTTCCCACTGCAAGCTCACCGAATTTCTTATCCTGATGTGTCTGAAGGATGACAATACTGTCCACTTCAGAAGCAGTAAGAAGGCCTTCATGGATTGCAATTGTCCCCAGTTTCAAATGAACATCAGCCTGCTTTTTCATGGCAGCGACCAGCTCCGCAGTGGAAACAATTCCCCTGCTAAGTAAAAAATTGCCAAAAAACTGTGTAAACATATGTTTTATCTCCCTTCAAAACGTGCAGTGATAACGGATTTTAATTGTTCAGAATCCAAAGGTTTCTGAATAAAATCCTTCGCACCAGCCTCGATCGCCATCTTCAGCTGCGACTGGGTTCCGACAGAAGATACCATGATGATACAGGCGGACGGATCTGCCTGCATAATCTCTGAAACAGCAGTGATACCGTCTTTTACAGGCATTACGATATCGAGAAATACAAGATCAGGCTTTTCAGACTTGAATAAGTCGATTACTTCCTGCCCGTTTCCAGCCTCGATGAAAGTTGCCTTGCCAAAAGAAGAAATAGTGTCTTTCAATTGTCTTCTTGCAAGGATAGAGTCATCCCCAATTAAAATTTTCGCTTCATCTAGTTTCATAGTATGAAAACCTCCAAATAATATATTAAAAAAATATATATACTCATATTTTACAATAGTTAAACTTAAGTTTCAATCACAAATTACGCTGCGATTCCACAAAAACAACATTGCGGGAATAGAAAGAATACGTTATGATGGATAATAAAATGACAAGGAGAAAAAGGGATGGGAGATCTTAACTGGCAGTATATCATAGACGGAGCAGCCGCATTGTACGGGCTGTATGTATTTTTATCGGCGGTAAAGATGAAGCTGACCGGTGAAATCAGTTCGTTTGTTGCATCTCCGGAAGAATTATATAAATGTAAGGATAAACAGGGATTCATACGGGCGGTATACGGGTGGATGACTGCATTTGGGCTTATCACGCTGTTTTATGGTGGGGCGAATATTGTAAATTCATTTCTGTGGAATGACCCGATCTTTAATCTGATATCACTTGCCGTCTTTCTTCTGGCATGCGTGAAATTTATTTTTCTGCTGCATCGGGCAAGGAAAAAATATCTCAACTTATAATCAGAAAATTGTCACATGCCCGTCACATAGGACAGGTATATTTGAAAAAATCAGATATGGAGGAGGCCGTCATGGAGAAAATACTGGTCGTGGATGATGAGGAAAAGATACGTGCAATCATTCGCAAGTACGGAGAATTTGAAGGGTATGAAATCGTGGAAGCAAAGGACGGAATGGAGGCAATCCGGATCTGCAGGACAAATGATTTTGATGTGATTATTCTGGATATAATGATGCCGGAGCTGGATGGATTTTCTACTTGTAAGGAAATACGCAAAATAAAGGATATTCCAGTCATCATGCTGTCTGCAAGAGGCGAAGAATATGACAGAATTCATGGATTTGAACTTGGAATCGATGATTACGTGGTGAAACCTTTTTCGCCGAAAGAGCTGATGATGCGTGTGAAGGTCGTAATTGGCAGAAACAGCACGAAAGAGGAACGGACAAAGAGGGATATTTTTGAGGCCGAAGGTCTGCTGGTGGATTTTACCGGAAGGACTGTATCGGTGGATGGGCAGCGCGTCGATATGTCCCCAAAGGAATACGATTTGCTTTTTTATATGGTAAAAAACAGAAATATCGCATTGGAACGGGAAAAATTGATTACGGAAGTGTGGGGATATGATTATTACGGAGACGACCGGACACTCGATACCCATATTAAGCTGCTGCGAAGCAGCCTTGGCGAATACCGTAAATTTTTGGTGACCTTAAGAGGTGTCGGTTACCGTTTTGAAGCATAACATGCAGTGAAAGGGATGTCACAGTGTTGAGATCAGAAAAAATCAGTATTAAATGGAAAATATTCATCTACCTGCTTTTATTTACGGTTGTATTACTGGTCATACTCTGGCTTCTTCAGATTGCCTATCTGGATTCTTTTTATAAAATGATTAAAACAAAAGAAGCGGAGGATGTCTCCAGTCAGGTCATCTCACTCGTCAGTTCAGATGAGGATACGGATCAGCTCTCCAGTGAGATCGATGAGATTGCGGCTGCAAACAATCTGAGTATTCTGATTACGGATTCCGACGGGAATTCCATTTATAACGCAGAATATATCACGAATTCATCGATGAGATCCATTCCGAGCTCCATTTTTCAGCAGTATTATCAGATGGCACAGGAAAATGGCGGGACAACCAAGATAGAGTTTGAGGGAAATGTAAATAAGACTTTGGAAGAAAAGGACATGGTGCCGCCGTTTGAAAATAACGAAACATCAACGGAGGACATGCCGCAGGAGGGCGATGGACCGGATCTGGATGACGGAATGAAAAATAATCGGTTTATGCAGAATCATGGGCAGGAGATGGCAGAAAGCGTCATCTATTTTACAATTGTAGATGCCGGGTCACAGGAATATGTTGTTATGATTAACAGCGTGCTGACACCGGTGGATGCAACCGTCAATACGTTGAAGATACAGTTGATCTGGATTTCCGCGGTCATGGTATTGCTTTCCCTTGGAATTGCGCTGCTGTTATCGAAAAAAGTTTCCAAGTCCATGATAAAGGTTGCAGAGTCCGCAAAGGAACTTGCTGCCGGTAATTATGGAGTGGAGTTCGACGGGAAGGACTATAGGGAAATCACCGAATTGTCCAATACCATGAATTATATGACAAAGGAACTGGAAAAGACTGAGAATCTGCGGCGGGAGCTGATTGCCAATGTGTCGCATGATCTGCGGACACCGCTCACCATGATCATAGCCTATTCGGAAGTGATGCGAGACCTGCCGGGAGAGAATACACCTGAAAATATTCAGGTGGTAATTGACGAATCGAAGCGTTTGACAAATCTGGTCAATGACATGCTGGATATTTCAAAATTACAGGCAGGTGTCATGCAGAAAAGTGCAACGATATTCAATCTTACGGAAAGTATCCAGTCCGTATTTGAGCGCTACAACAAGCTGAAAGAACAGGACGGATATACCATTGACTTTGAATATGACAGAGAGGTCATGGTGCGTGCGGATGAGTTTAAGATCTATCAGGTCATTTACAACCTGGTCAATAATGCAATTAATTACACCGGGGAAGATAAGACCGTTATCGTACGCCAGATTGTAAAAGAAAAGATTGTACGGATCGAAGTGTCAGACAGCGGGGCCGGTATTGCGGAAGAAGAACTTCCCTATGTATGGGACCGCTATTATAAGGTAGATAAGACACATAAGCGGGCAATCACCGGAACGGGGCTCGGGCTCTCAATCGTTAAGAATATATTGAGACTGCATGGTTCGCAATATGGAGTTGACAGTGAGCTTGGAAATGGCAGTACCTTCTGGTTTACGCTTGAAATCGAAGAAGACTAAAAAAGAAATCGTCCGGCAGGGCGATTTCTTTTTGTTCCTGTAAGGAGGAAAGCTTACCCTCTCATACAGGAACATAGGTTACGAACGGTTTTCAATCGGAACGTATGATTTACGATCTCCGACATTGCGGTATGCAGGACGCATAATCTTACCGTTGTGCGCGATTTCTTCAAGCCGGTGTGCACTCCAGCCAGCTATGCGTGCAATCGCAAAAATCGGCGTATACAATTCGAACGGGAGATTCAGCATCTTATAAGCAAATCCGCTGTAGAAATCCACATTTGGACTGACTCCCTTATAAATTTTACGCTCATCGGCAATTACTTGCGGAGCAAGTTTTTCTACCATGCTGTAGAGACGGAATTCATCTTCATACCCCTTCTCGACAGATAGACGCTCCACAAAGGAGCGGAAGATTTCAGCGCGCGGATCAGATAAAGAGTAGACCGCATGCCCCATACCGTAAATCAGACCGGCATGATCAAAGGCCTCTTTATGTAACAGGGAACGCAGATAGTTTCCGACTTCTTCCTCATCCGTCCAGTCTTTTACACACTCCTTCATATCTTCGAACATCTGAATGACTTTGATATTGGCCCCACCGTGCTTTGGACCTTTCAAAGACCCCAGAGATGCGGCAATGACAGAATACGTATCCGTGCCGGAAGAGGATACCAGATGTGTCGTAAATGTGGAATTATTGCCGCCGCCATGCTCCATATGGATAATCAGAGCAAGATCTAATAATTTCGCTTCCAGCGGGGTGTATTTACTGTCAGGTCTCAATATGTGTAAGATTGTTTCAGCAGTTGATAATTCTGGCTTTGGTGAGTGGATGAAAAGACTCGCGCCATCATGGTAATGGCGGTATGCCTGATAACCATATACAGATAAAAGAGGGAACAGACTGATTAACTGCAGACACTGCCTTAAAACATTTGGCAGAGAGATATCATTGGCAAGATCGTCGTAGGAGTAAAGTGTCAGTACGCTTCTCGCAAGCGTATTCATCATATCACGGCTCGGCGCCTTCATAATAATATCCCGAACGAAACTTGTCGGCAGTGTACGGTATTCCGATAACAGGTTGCAGAAGTTTTTCAGTTCATCTTTTGTAGGCAGCTTTCCAAAAAGCAGCAGATACGTACATTCTTCAAAACCAAAATGGCTGTCCGGTGCAATTCCACGAACAATGTCCTGAATATTATATCCTCTGTAAAACAGCTTCCCGGGTGCGGGAACTGTCTCGCCGTTTATCACCTCAGTAGAACATACCTCGGAGATTTCCGTGAGTCCTACCAAAACACCTTTTCCGTTTATATCACGAAGACCACGCTTGACATCATATTTACTATATAATTCCGGTGGAATATAGGAAGAAGCGGAACTGAGCTTTGATAGTTCAAGAATTTCAGGCGTTATTTGACAAAATTTATTTGTAGTCATAGAATTCCTCCTTCAAGTCTATATGAATTTATGTTACCATATGTACAAAAAAAAGTACAAGAAAAAAACAGAAAATTTAAGGAAAGTTTAAAAAATTTATATTTAATTTATATTTTTCTACAAAATAATTTATTCGAAAGACGATCTATTTTTTATTCTATTTGATTGGCAATCTCATATTGATATGGTATGATACAGGATAATATACTGCTGCTATTTTCTTTCCACAAGCTTTTGGGGAAGAGTATGTGTTAAAGGAGATTTTTATGAACAAAAGAGAAAAAGAAGAAAGGACCCTGGACAAAAAAGGTGATCGCCATAAGATAAAGAAGATTCCATGGAAAACGCTGATCATCTACTATGTAGTGGGGCTCTTCTGGATTTTATTTTCCGATCAGATTTTTGCATTTATTGCCGGAAATTATAATTCTTATATTCTGATTCAGTCTTATAAGGGAATTTTTTACGTTACTGCTACTACAGTCATGCTTTTCTTTCTCATTCGGATGGATTACGCCAAAACGATCAAATTGAAAGCGACCAAGGAGGATTTGTATATTCAGAAACAGTTTGTGGATGAAATATACGACAGAAGTAATACGGTAATTCTGGTTTGGAATGAAAAAAATGAAATTATCAGGGCCAATCGCTTTTTCCTGGATCTGTTTGAAAGAGAAGAGGAAGAGGTATTGGGGCAGAAGTGGTATTCTTATATTCAGCCGGAAGAAGAATCGTTTGAACAGATCACTGATATCCGGCAGTTTATGAAAGGCATCACAACAAGGAAATTTCGCAGTACGGTAAAATTAAAAAGCGGGAAAGAACTGCAGCTGCTCTGGAATGCATCTACCATGGAAATTCCGAATATGAGTGATGTATTGGTGGTTTCCTTTGGCATCGATGTGACAGCAGAGAAGAAGACGGAAGAGCTGCTTTATGAAATGGCGTATAAGGACAGGCTGACAGGGCTGAAAAACCGGGCGGTTTTCGAAGAGGAAGTGTCCGGTATGATCGCTTCGAATTCTTCGTTTACACTCTATTATCTGGATTTGGATGACTTTAAGAATCTGAATGATGTATACGGGCACAATTACGGGGATGAATTCATCGGGGAATATGCAAACCGGTTAAAAGCGGTCTTTCCGATTTCCTCGATTTACCGGTGGTACGGAGACAAGTTTTTGCTCATTCAGGATGGCATGGATGAAGAGGAAATGATATACCATGTAGAGAGAATCATGGCGATCACGAGAAAGTGCTGGAATTATGAGCATATCGAATACTATCCTTCGGTCAGTATCGGAATCACGAAATTTCCGCAGGATGGCAGGACGATGGTTGACATGTTGAAAAACACGGATCTGGCACTGTTTCGTGCGAAGGAAGAGGGAAAATCCAAGACGGTTTCCTATGAAAAAAGCTTTCAAAAAGACATCGAAGAGAGGATTCTCATTGAGAACAAGCTGAACGATGCGTTGGTAAATCAGGGTTTCAAGCTCAATTTTCAACCGATTTACAGTCTTACCGAAAACCGGATATCCGGGATGGAAGTTCTGTTAAGATGGAAGGTGGACACTGCCGGTATCAGCACGGGAAAATTAATCGAAGTGGCGGAAGAGACCGGAAAAATACTTTTCATTGATTTCTGGGTAGTTGAGAATACCTTTCAATTTATTCGGGAGCATGTGCGGAATAAAGATTTTATGATCAATATCAATTTGTCGGCAAAAACCGTAAATTCCTCCGAACTTCTGGGATTTCTAATCGAATGTATGCAGCGCTATGAAATCAATCCTGGAAATGTAGAGTTTGAAATTACGGAGCATTCTCTGATTCACAATATGCACCATACGAAGAAGCTGATTGAGGATTTAAAGAAACTTGGATTCAAGTTCTCACTGGATGATTTCGGCACACGATATTCTTCTTTGAATTATCTGTGCAGTATTCCGTTTGACAGCCTGAAAATAGACAAATCCTATGTTGACAACATTCTGGAGGAGAGAAATGAGAAGGCTGTCGTGGAACAGATAATTCTACTTTCCAAACGTCTTGGACTTAAGACAATTGCGGAGGGAATTGAACGGGAGGAGCAGCTGCGGATGGTGGCTGCACTGGGATGTGATTTCGCACAGGGCTTTCTCATGGCAAGGCCGGTGGAACCGGAAAAGATGCTGGAGATACTGGAAAAATAAATCGTTAGAATAAAAAAGGAGAAATCAAATGAAGAAAGAAGAATTATACCATTATGTAGATCATACCGCATTAAAACCATATACCACATGGAAAGACATACAGCAGCTGTGTGAGGAGGCATTGGAATACCATACCGCATCCGTCTGTATTCCAAGCTGCTATGTCGGAAGAGTGAAAGAACATTTTGGTGAGCAGATCAATATCTGTACCGTAGTTGGGTTTCCACTGGGGTATGCAAATACGGCAGCTAAAATTGCCGAGACAAAGGAAGCGGTTGCAGAGGGGGCAGCGGAGATCGATATGGTCATAAACCTCTGTGATGTAAAAAACGGGGATTACAAGAAGGTGGAAGAAGAGATCCGGGCAATCAAAGAGGTATGCAGCGATCAGATTCTCAAGGTTATTATTGAAACCTGCTATCTGACAGAGGAAGAGAAAATAGCGATGTGCCATGCTGTGACGAATGCAGGAGCAGATTACATCAAGACTTCTACCGGATTTGGTACGGCAGGTGCGACAATCGAAGATATCCGTCTGATGAAGGAACATATCGGACCGGAGGTGAAAATGAAAGCTGCCGGAGGAATTCGCAGCAGAGAAGACATGGAAGCATATATTGATGCGGGATGTGCCAGACTTGGAACAAGTTCTGCGATTGATATATTGGAGCAGGAATCGAAAGGGTCGTGATGAGGAATGGATGAGGAACGATTGGTCAGAGAAGCGAACGAGGCGAAAAAGATGTCTTATGCTCCGTATTCCGGATTTCACGTTGGCGCCGCACTGCTTGGGAAAAGCGGAAAGATTTATCGCGGCTGCAATATTGAGAATGCGGCTTACAGTCCCACAAACTGTGCCGAGAGAACTGCCGTATTTAAGGCTGTTTCAGAAGGAGAGACGGAGTTTGAGGCAATTGCAGTGATAGGAGATACCGATCACTATCTGGCACCCTGCGGCGTCTGCCGCCAGGTTCTGCAGGAATTCGCAGATCCTCAGAATTTTGTGGTTCTTATGGCAGGGAAAGATTTGAATTATCAGAAAATGAGTCTATCCGAGCTTTTTCCGTCTACATTTTCGAAAGCTGACCTGGAAACACAGCGTTGAATTCTTTCGAAAAAGGCGATGATATTTCACATACAACTTGAAGGAGGAGATGCCTATGTCAACAAAAGCTTATTATTCCATTGATGAAATCGGCACTGGAAAAGTCGGTTTTTCCAAGACACGTGCAATTATCGAGACCGCTTTCTACGGAAATAATGTAGTGAGGGTAAACACGTTAAAAGAAGCGTATGAATTAGCAAAGAATTCACCCGGAACAATCCTGACAGACATGCCGGTATACCGGGGGGAAGAATTCGGTCTGGAAAAAGATGCGAAAGTACTTCTTTTCAATGACGGTGCAGTGACCGGACGTTATTCCGCAGCTCGGCGGGTAAAGGGTGAACCGGGAGTGGATGCGGCAAAGCTGGATAAAGTTGTCATGGATGCCGTTTACGAAACACGCTGGAAAACCCTCTATCATGCGGAAGTTTTTGTTGGACTCGATCCGGAGTTCATGGTAAAGGCACATCTGTTAATTCCGGAGGGAGAAGAAAATATCCTGTATAACTGGATGCTCAATTTCCAGTATATGTCGGATGAGTATGTGAAAATGTATCAGCGTTCCAAGTCGGTCGGCGATGAAAAAGAGGCGGATATCTATATATTTTCCGACCCACAGTGGCTGCCGGGAACCCGTCCGGATGTCGATTACGGATGCCTGAGCGATCCGCTGACCCTATGCTATTTTGACACAGAGGAAAACTGTGCCTGCCTTCTGGGAATGCGCTATTTCGGAGAGCATAAAAAAGGAACGCTGACCATGGCATGGGCGATTGCCAATCGAAATGGATACGCCTCCTGCCACGGCGGACAAAAAGAGTATACCCTGACGGATGGTTCCAAATATGTAGCTTCCGTCTTCGGGTTATCCGGCTCCGGAAAATCTACGATAACACATGCAAAGCATGGCGGCAAATATCCGATCACCGTGCTTCATGATGATGCATTTATCATCAATGCCGATACTTGCTCCTCGGTGGCTCTGGAGCCGACCTATTTTGATAAAACGGCTGATTATCCGACCGGATGTGCAGATAACAAATACTTATTATCAGCACAGAACTGCGCTGCGACCTTAGACAGCGAGGGACGTATTCAGCTGGTGACCGAAGATATCCGAAATGGCAACGGACGCGCGATCAAATCCAAATTGTGGTCTCCAAACCGCGTTGATAAAATCGATGCTCCCGTAAATGCCATTTTCTGGATTATGAAGGATCCTGCCATTCCTCCCGTCGTGAAGTTAAAGGGGGCTGCACTGGCATCCGTAATGGGTGCGACACTGGCAACCAAAACATCGACGGCAGAGCGTGTCACAACGGGAACAGACCTGAACGCGCTCCGTATCGTACCGTATGCAAATCCATTCCGTACGTATCCGCTCGTAAATGATTATAAAAAATTCAAGAAGCTGGTAGAGGAAAAACAGGTAGACTGCTATATTATCAATACCGGTGATTTTATGGGAAAAAAAGTAAAACCTGCCGACACTTTGGGGATTCTGGAGGCGATTGTGGAAAAAAAGGCGGAATTTCAGCCATGGGGACCGTTTGAAGAGATTGAGATCCTGAACTGGACACTGACCGATGATTTTATACCGGATTTGAAGGATGCAGAGTATGTCCGGGCATTGAAAAACGGGATGGTATTACGTGTGAAAGCGGTGGAGGGTTTTGCTGAAGAAAAGGAAGGATATGATAAACTTCCGGACGAGGCTCTGGAGGCCCTGAAAAGGATTGTAAAAGAGGCGGAATCCCTTTGATTTTAAGGCGTTTTCCCGTGAAAAAAGGAAAATTTAATATGAAAAAAGTGGAAGAGGTTTGGAGCGCAAAATCCGACCTTTTTTGCATTTTACAGAATTTGACATGAATTTTACGTTGAAAAATGAAACATAATATAGTATAATCGAATCAGTAAACAACCTGAAATGTACGACAATCTTGCTTTTTTGAACCTACATCTACTTTTCATGGGATTCCTATATTGCGGACCGGATGTCAGGCCGCCTCGTATCAGCGGAAGGCAGAAAGTCAGTTGCGGTTACCCACCTAGCATTCGCTAGGAGTCAAAATAGCAGGAACCGGCATTTTGGGATTTACAAAAGAGATACACTACGAAAGATTTCTGAAGTACAAATGATTAACATGCATAAGGTACGGATGATAAACATAGGATGTACAAAAGATTTTACGAATGATAAATAATAGAATACAAACGATAAAAAGAAGCTGCTTTTATAGCAGCTTCTTTTACGGTGTAAGGGATTCGATATGAAATGACAGAATATGGAATACAGGAGCGGAGAGAGCATGAGAGTGAGGACAAGAGAAACTGATTATAGGACATACAGTCGTAATTCCCATAAGAAAAGCTTATGGAACAGGAAAAACAGGAAACGAAATCTGCTCTGGAAGCTCCTATTGACTGCGATTGGATTGGTAGGAATCGTGATTCTGCTGACCTATACGGTGCAGAATCAACAGAATGCTTCGAAATTTTCTGCAAAATACGTCAGTGCAGATGAGATTCCAGGATTTTTACAGTTTACATATTACAGCAGTGAGGAATGGAAAGAGAAACTCGGAAGTGATTTCTCAGGGAGACTGACCTATCAGAATGTTTCGGACCTTCTGAATCTGCTTCATATAAAAAAATATGTGACCTATGATGAAAAAAAGCCGGGGAAGGAAGTTACGCGTAAAGCATGGAATGATATTTATGCACAGATACTGGATCTGCTCGATACAACGGGGAAAGTGGAACTGGAACCGGTTATAGTGCTTAAACAGACTGATAATCAGGACGGAAGTCTGCTAACCAGTCAGAAAAGTGAGCAGTTTCATTACAGTGCAGGAATTGAGCTGGAATCATATCAGGCCTACCAGATGTATGTGATGGGAGATGAGGTACTGGGAGTGACCGAAGAGAGTAAAGAAGAAACGGTTGTTCCAAATGTATTTGTCACAGCAACCGGAGAGAATCTGGAATTTCTCTATGATATGGATCAGTATTCTGTTTCGATTGAGACAGACGATAAGATTGAAAATACCGTTTGCGACCTGTATTTTAAAAGCGGAAAGCTGACACGGATACAAAAGAAAGAGGACCTGATCGAGGGGAAACTTCTGACACTCGAAGACCAAAAAATTGAAATCGATGGTTACGGAGTCATTGACCGTACGGAAGATCTTCCTGTTTATAAAACCTATGGTACGATTGAAGAACAGTCTCTTTCGGATATTGTGCTTGGAAACATGAATCTTTCCTACGTCGTGGCCGATAAGACGGTCTGTGCAATCCTGCTGAAAGAACCTGCAGAGATTCAGACCATACGTGTGCTGCTCCTGAATGATGATAAATCTGTTTATCGGAGCGATGTGTACATAAGCGGGGAAAGTACCTTCCAGATCAGCTGCGGCGACGTATCGGAAAGCAAGGATGCCGGAACAATGATCAAAGCGTCCGATTATCTGGCGGATAAGGAAGATGTCAGTCTGAGTATTTCAGGCGCAGACGGGGGAAAACTGTATTTTTGTGATGAAACCGGTGCAAAACAATCCTGTTCCTATAACGGAATTTTTGAAATCAGAAGATATGCGGAAGGATATGCAGTGGTCAATGCACTTCCGATGGAGCAGTATCTGTATGGTGTGATTCCGAGTGAAATGCCGTCCACCTATCCGGCTGAGGCTTTAAAGGCACAGGCGGTCTGTGCGAGAAGCTACGCCTATATCCAGATGATGAATGGAGATTATGCGAATCTGGGCGCGCATATTGATGACAGTACAAATTATCAGGTTTATAATAAGCAGGAGACAGATGAGAGTACAACGAAAGCAGTGGATGATACGCTTGGTCAGGTCATATCGTATCAGGGACAGGTGGTTGAGGCTTATTATTATTCCACTTCCTACGGACATTCCGGAGATTACAGTTCCTGGAATCTGGCAGATGACGGAAACTATGACTATCTCTCGGGAACCTGGTTGAAAGAGAATGCCGCTGACATCGATCTGTCCGATGAAAGCCAGTTCGCATCCTATATCACAAATGCCGATGGGGACTGCTATGATAGTTTCGCAAAATATTTCCGTTGGAAGGCGGAACTTGCACTGCCGGAAAAATCGGATGTAGTGATTGAAAAAATCAATGCAAGAAAAAGTGCAAAATCGGATAACATAATCATACATCAGAATGGAGCTTCTGCGGAGGCAGAAAGCGCCGATAAACTTGGGACGGTCAGCTCCTTTGCCGTTGCGGAGCGAAGTAAAAGTGGCGGTATCACAAAGCTTACGATAAGCTTTACCGGCGGAAGTGTTGACATTTTGGATGAGTACAGTATCCGTATCGTGCTGGGCACCATGCTGCAAAAGGTGACATGGAATGACGGAAGCGAGGCGACGGATATGACAGCTCTGCCGAGTTCCTATTTTGCGGTTACTTCCAGTGGCAACGGCAGTTTTGAATTATCTGGCGGTGGTTATGGTCATGGAATCGGGATGAGCCAGAACGGAGCAAAGGGCATGGCAGAAGCAGGGATGTCCTATGAGGATATTCTAAATAGATTTTATCAGAATATCGAATTAACGGACTGTTATGAGCAAAAATAAGTGCTTGAACAGGAAGAAAATAAATGCTAATCTATAGAAACCAAGATTGCAGTGTGTCATAACGTTGTTGCGGCGGGGAACCGTCTCCTGCCGCAACAAAAAAAGCAAAAGAGAGGATGCGTATATGATTTGGAAGATAGTCGGAAACGTGAAATTTTTTTTGGATAAATGCAAAAGAGACAATATCAACGCATTTGCGGCGCAGTCCGCATTTTTTATCATATTATCATCCATTCCTTTTCTGATGGTGTTCAGTTCGCTGCTGAAATATACACCGGTAACGGAAAGTATGATTATGTCCATCGTCAATCAGACTATGCCGGATTATGTTGCACCATTTTTTATTTCTGTCATCAATGAAGTATATAACAAATCGGTAGGTATTGTATCCCTTGCGGCAATTGTGGCTGTCTGGTCGGCAGCAAAAGGTGTTCAGTATATGGCGAACGGACTGAATATCATAAATGATATACTGGAGACCAGAAACTGGTTCATTCTGCGCTTCTGGGCCATTATTTACACCGTTGTTTTCGTCCTTGCGATTGTAATCACGCTGGTCCTTCTGGTATTCGGAAAGACACTTAAGAATCTGGTTGTAGCTTACATTCCAATCATGGGGCATGCCACGGAAGTCGTAATCGGTCTGCGAAGTCTGATCATGCTTGCCATACTGATCGTATTTTTTGCAGTCGTATTTAAAATGCTGCCGAATCGGAATGCACCGCTGCGGACACAGCTTCCGGGGGCCGTACTCTGTGCAGTGGCATGGTATGTATTTTCCTTCGGATTGTCTGTCTATGTCGGATACTTTAATGGTTTCTCCATGTACGGCAGCCTGACAACAATCGTATTGATCATGCTTTGGCTTTACTTCTGTATGTATATCATGATGATGTGTGCGGAGATCAATGTGATCTTTCAGGACGTGTTTGAAAAATGGATGAAGAAGAAAAAAGGGAGAAGATGATCCACCCGTTAATATTTCCGGGTGAAATGACGGGCAGATGTTCCGCAAATCTTATATAATCAGGCAAGAAGGTGAGACTATGGATTGGGTTGAAAGAATGAATCATGCGATTGACTACATTGAGAAAAATCTTTCTTGTGAGGTGGATGAAAAAGAAATTTGCAGGATAATGGCTTGTTCCTTTGCAATGTTTCAGGGAACGTTCACTCAAATTACGGGCATACCATTATCAGAATATATCCGCCGTCGGAAATTGACCTGTGCTGCCTACGATTTGCAAAACACACAGCAGAAAGTCATCGACATTGCAATGAAATATGGATATCAATCAGCGGATGCTTTTTCCGTGGCATTTAAGAGACTGCATCATGTCTCTCCTGCAGATGTAAGAAAGCCCGGAATAAAATTGACTTTCTATTGCCGTCTTCATTTCGCCTTAAAAATTGAAGGAGTTGATAAAATGGATTATACGGTAATTGAGAGAGCGCCATTTAAGGTGATCGGTGTCAGAAGGACAACACCTTATGGCGGTGGAACCTGGGCTGTTGTAAAAAGTGATGGCAGTAATGAAGCAATCAAAGAACGGTGCGGTTATTTTTATGATCTGGGTCTTTGCTTTGGTTTTGGCGAAGATGGAAGCAATGATTATATGTGTGCTGTGGAATGGAACAAAGCGGAGGTGGAGGGTCTGGAAAGCTTCCGGTATCCCGCCGCAACATGGCTGAAATTCGAGGCCAGTGAGACTGTATCGGGACAGACGCTGGGAAATGTATGGCAGCACATCAACCATGAATTTTTACCTCAGAGTAAATATAGGAAATCCGGGCTTCCCACCATTGAAAAATATGTGAGCTGGGATGAAGCAGCTGATACCTGCTTCGTGGAAATATGGATTCCTGTTGCTGCGAAGTAATCGGGCAGATTTCAGACGTCACATAGATTGCGATAAAGAGTTTGTTAGAAGATCAAAATTCTAACAGACGCTTTTTTTTCTATAGAAAAGACCTTGTCACATCACCGTAAGAAAGCTACGATTTCCCAATAGAAGCGAAATGCAATGTGTATGCAGGCTCTCACTTGTTTTCTTAGGGCAGCAGACTCTGGCAAAACAGGCGCGGCAGGCGGAAGGAGCGTAAACAATGGAAAAAGAAAAAATTCCCTTGACATAATATTTTGCCAAGACTATACTATCTTAATGGTGTTTTCCGACCAGTCGGAAACTAAATTATTTTCTTGATTTTTACTATTATTTTAGGAGGAATTCCTTCATGGACATCAAACAACTACTATTGGGTAAGCCGAAAAAAAATAACGAGATCAGTCATGAGAAGCTTTCTCGTATCTGGGGGCTTCCGATCATGGCAAGCGACGCTGTTTCATCTGTCGCATATGCGATTGAGGAGATTTTGCTGGTGTTGGTACCTGCAGTCGGTTTATTGGCTTTTAAGTCTATCTCATTTGTAGTAATACCGATTTTATTGCTTTTATTGATTTTGATCATGTCTTATTCACAGATCATTGATCATTATCCAAATGGCGGCGGAGCCTATTGTGTTGCAAAGGAGAATCTGGGAGTTACCGCGTCTCTTTTGACAGCGTCTGCCCTGGTCATTGATTATATTATGACGGTAGCGGTAAGTATATCCTCAGCAACGGCAGCACTTTCTTCTGCTTTTCCTGTTTTGCATGACTATCGGGTGCTGTTTTCCCTTGTCTGCATTTTTATTATTACCTTAATCAATTTAAAAGGAGCGAGAGAGGCCTCCAAAATTTTTGGGCTTCCGACTTACCTGTTTATTTTATCCATGGTGATTTTGATTGTGGCAGGATTTTTCAGGTTGATAACCGGAAATCTTCAGCCGATTACTTATACGGATGCTTTTTTACCGAAAGAAACGATTCAGGGAATCGGTGTTATCATCTTGTTGAGAGCCTTTTCTTCCGGCTGCTCGGCGATGTCAGGAATTGAAGCAGTAAGTGATTCTGTTCCGAGCTTTAAAGAGCCTTCGGTGCGAAATGCAAAGCATATCCTGTATATGCTGGCTGCTACGATTATATTTATATTTGGCGGAATCTCTGTTCTTGCCATTAAGCTGCAGGCGATACCGATTACCGGACACACAGTCTTGTCTCAGATTGCTGCTGCGGTTTTCGGCAGAACACCGATGTACTATGTGATTCAGCTGTTCACGGCACTGATCTTGATTCTGGCGGCAAATACGGCATTTAACGGTCTGCCGCAGCTGCTCTATATGCTTGCACATGACGGTTATGTACCGCGTCAGTTTTCACAGCGAGGAATGAAACTGAGTTTTTCAAACGGAATTATGTTTATTTTCGCAGCGGCATCGATTCTTGTGATTATCTTCCAGAGTGATACACACAAATTAATACCGTTGTATTCTGTGGGTGTTTTTATTTCCTTTACAATTGCACAGTTCGGTATGTTCCGAAAGTGGATTAATATGAAGGAGAAGAACTGGCAGTACAAATGCTGGATTAATGGTTTCGGTGCGTTGGTTACACTGGTTGTTTCGTGTATCGTATTCTACACAAAATTTTTAGCAGGTGCATGGCTTTTGAGTATTGCGATTCCGGGACTGATGGTCATGATGCTTTCGATTCATAAGCACTATGCTGCTATTGGAAAGGAACTCAGCTTAGATAAGTTTTTCCCGTATTATGACCCCAATGCTGTTTCTTCCACGCAGTGTATTCTGCTGGTGCATGACATCAATAAGCCGTTTTTGAAAGCGGTCAATTATGCCAACTCGATTTCGAATGATATCACGGCAGTCCATGTATGCCGTCATCCGGAGCATGCAGAAGCTTTGCGGAAGCAGTGGAAGACGTATAATGTACCGATTAAGCTTTCCATTATTGAAACACCGTATAATGATATTATAAAACCGTTGGATGATTATTTGTGGGAGCGCGAAAAAGCACTGAAGCATGGAGAGAATATATCCGTTATTATAATCAAGTTCATTTCCGAGCATTGGTACGACAGGCTATTGCACAACCCGACGACGTATTTTATCAGCCATAATTTAAATAAGCATAAAAATGTTTCTACCGTTATTTTACCGTTCCATTATAAATTTTCAAAGAAACTGTAAGAATTGAGCGAAAGGCCGGCTATTTAGCCGGCCTTTTTATGTACATTTTTCCAAGTGGCATGCTGTTATTCTTTTTGTTGACATCCTTTCTGTTATCCTTTATAATTACACCTGACAAGACAGCTATCATGTCTATTGTAAACGCATTTATTTGCAATTGGAAATGAATGCGAGTTACATAACCAATATTATTTTCTTCAAAAGGGAAAGGATCAAAATTATGTCAAACAATGTTTCAAAGAAAGTAATGCTCATCTGTACAGCTGGTCTGTTGAGCGCAATCGGTATCATGATTCCGATGTTTGCACCAAAGATTATCATTGAACCAGCCTCTTTTACGCTTGCAAGCCATGTGGCTATTTTTATTGCAATGTTCATCTCACCTGAGATGGCGATATCGGTAGCGTTGATTTCCAGTATGGGCTTTTTTATTGCAGGGTTTCCATTAGTGGTCGTTCTTCGTGCACTGACACATCTGATTTTTGCAACGACAGGTGCATTCATTCTTAAAAAGCATCATGATATCCTGTTATCCCCAAAAACCATGATTCCATTTGGTCTGCTGCTTGCTTTGATTCATGCGGTCGGTGAAGTGACGGTTGTCTGTCTGTATTATTTTGGTACGGGAGCAACGACAAGCCTCTATTATGTTTTTGGATTAGTAGGACTTGGAACGATTATTCACAGCATGGTAGATTATTCAATTGCCGTCCTGGTATGGAGTCCGTTACAGCATGTGATCGCCATTCCGGCGAATGCAAGAATAAAAAGAACTGCAAAGCGGAGTACGCAGAGTGCGTCATAAGCTGCCTGTGATTGGAAAAGAAAAAAAGGTTGATGTTTCAAAAATGCTGTGGTATATTAAGCATATGTATGAAAATGCTTAGAAAGTGTCAAGTAGATTCTTATACTTTTTACAGAGAGAGGAAGTAGATGGCTGAGAGCTTCCTTAAGGTAAGGTAGGGATTGAATTTCGCACCGGAGCAGCATGAGTGAATTCAGTAACTTATGACGGTTCGTGCACGTTACGCATTTGAGAGCCTGGAAGTAATTTCAGGAATCAGGGTGGTATCGCGGAGTATAGCTTCGTCCCTTTTAGGGACGAAGTTTTTTTATTTGTAGGAATGACTTTGTTGTGTTGAGATACCAAAGTTATGATACCTATGAATCAAAAAGCAATTCGTTCTTTTATCGGAAAGGGCCTGTTCGGATAAAAGGTAAAAGCGTTTAAAAATCATACTCTGATGAGAGAAAAAATAAAAAGGAGAATTCGCATGAAAGAAAGACTGCAGAAAATGAAGGAAGAAGCAATCCGACAGATTGAAAGTTCGGAAGAACTGACAAAATTAAATGATGTCCGTGTCGCCTTCCTTGGAAAAAAAGGTGAATTAACCGCTGTATTAAAAGGAATGAAGGATGTTCTTCCGCAAGAGCGGCCGTTGGTTGGACAGCTGGTGAATGACACCAGAGAGGAAATTGAAAAAAAGCTGGAGGAAACAAGGCAGAAACTGGAAGCAGCGGCAATGGAAGTGAAATTAAAAGAAGAAGTCATTGACGTAACACTTCCGTCCAAAAAGAATAAGGTCGGGCATCGCCATCCGAATACAATTGCGTTGGAAGAAGTGGAACGGATTTTTACCGGCATGGGTTACGAAGTCGTAGAAGGGCCGGAAGTTGAATACGATTACTATAATTTTGAGGCACTGAATATCCCGGAAAACCATCCGGCCAAGGATGAGCAGGATACATTCTATGTAAATGAGAAGATGGTACTTCGTACACAGACCTCACCGGTGCAGGTGCGGGTGATGGAACAGGGAAAATTGCCGATTCGTATGCTGGCTCCGGGACGTGTGTTTCGTTCCGATGAAGTCGATGCGACACATTCTCCTTCCTTTCATCAGATTGAGGGAATGGTAATCGATAAAAATATAACGTTTGCAGATTTAAAAGGTACTTTACAGGAGTTTGCTTCAAAATTATTCGGCCCGGATACAAAGGTGAAATTCCGGCCGCATCACTTCCCGTTTACGGAGCCAAGTGCGGAAATGGATGTTACCTGCTTTAAATGCGGCGGAAAAGGATGTCGTTTCTGTAAGGGAGAGGGCTGGATTGAAATTTTGGGATGCGGAATGGTGCATCCGAAAGTGTTGAAAATGAGCGGCATTGACCCGAATGAATACTCCGGATTTGCATTCGGTGTTGGACTGGAACGTATTGCGCTATTAAAATACGAAATTGATGATATGCGCTTATTGTACGAAAATGATGAGCGTTTTCTCAAGCAGTTCTAACGAATAAAAAGAAAAGGAGAACATTATGAATACTTCATTAAAATGGATAGAGGCACTGGTGCCGGGGCTCGCTGTATCGGCACAGGAATATACCGATGCCATGATCTTATCCGGATCCAAGGTTGAGTGCTATACGAAGCTGGATGCGGATCTGGATAAGATTGTCATCGGGCAGATTCAAAAAATCGAACGGCATCCGGATGCGGATAAATTGATTATTTGTCAGGTGGAAATCGGAAATGGTGAACTGACGCAGATTGTTACCGGTGCACCGAACGTAAAAGAGGGAGATAAGGTGCCGGTGGTTTTGGACGCAGGACGTGTCGCCGGCGGTCATGACGGAAAACCGGCACCGGGCGGTGTAAAGATCAAAAAAGGCAAGTTGAGAGGAATCGAATCTAATGGGATGCTCTGCTCAATTGAAGAGCTTGGCTCCAATCGTGACATGTACCCGGAGGCACCGGAATATGGGATTTACATTTTTGGTGATGATGCAGAAGTCGGAACGAGTGCGGTCACTGCGCTTGGACTGGATGATACGATTGTGGAATATGAGATTACCAATAACCGGGTAGACTGCTTTTCTATCCTTGGAATCGCAAGAGAAGCAGCAGCCACATTTGAGAAAAAATTTGTTCCCCCGGTGGTTACTGAGACCGGAAATGGCGAAAATGTCAAGGATTATATCAGGGTGACAATCCAAGATACGGATCTCTGCCCGCGTTATACGGCAAGAGTTGTAAAAAATATTCAGATTGCCCCATCTCCAAAGTGGATGCAGGAGAGACTGCGTGCGCAGGGAATTCGTCCGATCAATAATATCGTAGACATTACGAACTATGTCATGGAAGAATACGGTCAGCCAATGCATGCCTACGACTGGGATACGATTGCAGGAAAAGAGATCATAGTCAGAAGAGCCGCAAAAGACGAGACGTTTGTCACACTGGACGGACAGGAAAGAACCATGGATGAGTCTGTGCTTATGATTTGTGACGGTGAGAAGGCTGTCGGGATTGCCGGTATTATGGGCGGGGAAAATTCGATGATTACCGATCAGGTACACACGATGTTATTTGAAGCGGCATGTTTTGATGGAACCAATATCCGTCTGTCAAGCAAGCGGATCGGACTGCGTACGGATGCTTCTGCAAAATTCGAAAAGGGACTTGACCCGAATCTTGCGCTTGCGGCTATGAACCGTGCCTGCCAGTTAATCGAAGAGCTGGGAGCAGGTGAAGTTGTCGGTGGCGCCGTGGATATCTACAGCAAGGTAAAAGAGGGAAGAACAATTCTGTTTGAGCCGGATAAATACAACAAACTGCTTGGAACCAAAATTTCACCGGAGACGATGCTGGAGTATTTCGGCCGTCTTGAACTTGGTTATGATAAAGAGAAAAACGAAGTAAAGATTCCATCCTGGAGACAGGATCTGGAATGTGATTCCGATCTTGCGGAAGAGGTCGCCAGATTTTTCGGCTATGCGAATATTCCGACAACACTGCCGAGCGGCGAAGCAACCACAGGTATGCTGAGCTTCAAACTGCGCCTGGAACAGGTCGCAAGAGATATTGCCGAATTCTGCGGCTTTTCGCAGGCGATGACATATTCCTTTGAAAGCCCGAAGGTATTTGATAAATTATTACTGCCGGCGGACTCTCCGCTGCGTAATGCCGTGGTGATATCCAACCCGCTGGGTGAGGATTTCAGTATTATGAGAACCATTTCCCTGAACGGAATGCTTACCTCTCTTGCCACGAACTACAACAGACGAAATAAAGATGTACGCCTTTATGAAATCGGAAATATCTATCTTCCGAAGCAGGTGCCTGTTACGGAACTTCCGGATGAACGGATACAGTTCACGCTTGGAATGTATGGAGAGGGCGATTTCTATACGATGAAAGGTGTAGTAGAAGAATTTTTCTATAAAGTTGGCATGAACCAGAAGATTCATTATGATCCGAATGCCGGAAAGACCTTTCTGCATCCGGGGCGTCAGGCGAATATTGTCTATCGGGATACGGTGGTCGGATATCTGGGAGAAGTGCATCCGGCAGTCGCTGCTAATTATAATATCAAAGATCGTGTCTATGTGGCGGTTCTCGATATGCCATATATCGTGGAGTGGGCAACGTTCGACCGCAAATACACTGGGATTGCGAAGTTCCCGGCAGCTTCCCGTGATATCAGTATGGTGGTTCCGAAAAACATACTGGCCGGAGACATTGAAAACGTGTTTGACACACGAGGCGGAAAGAATCTGGAAAGCTATGCATTGTTCGATATTTACGAGGGCTCACAGATCAAAGCCGGCTATAAATCGGTGGCTTACTCTTTAATCTTCCGTGCGAAAGACCGGAATCTGGAAGAGGCAGATGTCACATCAGCCATGCAAAAGATTTTGAAAGCGTTAGAAGGAATGGGAATCGAGCTTCGTGCGTAATCACAGAAAAAAGATTCTGCAAAAGAGAGTGGATCATCCACTCTCTTTTTTGTGTTGCGAAACAGCCTGCAATGTCCTATACTATCATAGGAAGTTTTCCAAGGATAATTTCACGCAGGATGCGTATAAGGAGATAAGAAATGGATGTAAAAGATTTTGATTATGAATTGCCCGAAGAACTCATCGCACAGGACCCGTTGGAGGACCGCTCCAGTTCCAGACTGATGGTTCTTGATAAGCATACCGGAGAGGTGGAGCACCGCATATTCCGGGATATTACAAAATATCTGGAACCGGGTGACTGCCTGGTCATAAATAATACAAAGGTTATTCCGGCGCGGCTCTTTGGCGTAAAAGAGGGCACGCAGGCCAAAATAGAGATTTTGCTGCTCAAACGAAAAGAAAATGATATCTGGGAGACACTGGTGAAGCCGGGAAAAAAGGCGAAACCGGGAACACGGATTGTGTTTGCACCGGGACTCCTGACCGGTGAGATCATCGATGTCGTAGAGGAGGGCAACCGTTTGATTCAGTTCCACTATGAAGGAATTTTTGAAGAGATTCTGGATCAGCTGGGACAGATGCCGCTGCCGCCTTATATCACACATCAGCTGAAGGACAAGAACCGTTATCAGACCGTCTATGCAAAATACGAGGGATCCGCCGCTGCTCCGACTGCCGGTCTTCATTTCACGCCGGAACTGCTGGAACAGATTCGGAAAATGGGCGTTGAAATCGCGGAGATCACACTTCATGTCGGACTCGGTACGTTTCGTCCGGTAAAGGTGGAAAATGTGCTCGATCACCACATGCATTCCGAATTTTATCAGATGGAACAGTCCGAGGCGGATAAGATCAATCGGGCAAAACAGAATGGCCACCGGGTGATTTCGGTGGGAACGACAAGCACAAGGACACTTGAGTCAGCGGCAGAAGAGAATGGCACCCTGAAAGCAAAGAGTGGGTGGACTGAGATTTTTATCTATCCCGGCTACCGTTTTAAGGTGATCGATGCACTGATTACCAATTTCCACCTGCCGCAGTCGACGCTAGTAATGCTTGTTTCTGCACTGGCGGGACGGGAGCATATTCTTAACGCCTATCAGACCGCGGTGAAGGAGCATTACCGATTTTTCAGTTTTGGAGATGCGATGTTTATCACAGATCTATCAAATTACAAAGCGGAACAGGAGAAATAGAGTAGGAAATAAAGTATATTTTCAGATACACGGCGGATAGTTCTTGTAAAGAAACCGGCATATTTGTTATAATAGAAACATACTGACAGATAAGGCGGCATTTTGAAAAGGATAAGGAGTTGCTATGAAGGAAAAGAGAAAGCATAAGCGTTTGGAACTTGAAGTAAATGTAGAGTTAGAACGTCTGGATGAGGATGGTGTTACGACCTTAAAATATATTCACGTGGATGTGACCGATATTTCACGTTCCGGGATGGGATTCCGTTCCAACCGGGAATTGAAGGTGGGTTCTTATTTTGATACAAAGATTCAGATTTGGACGAAAGAAGTGCTGGATGCAGTCATTGAAGTCGTCCGAAGAGAGGAGCTGGGAGACGACACGTATAAATATGGATGTACCTTTGTAGGAATGGCAGATACGGAAGCGTTAAAGATTGATATTTACCAGCTCTTTAATGATTTATAAAAATTGCGGTATCTTGGTACAGAAAAAAGAAAGCAGACAGGTCGCCTTATAAAGAAGGGACATTGTCTGCTTTTTTATTCCGCAGGAAAGATCTTGTGGTGTTAAAATGCGTAAGAAATACACTTTTGTTCGCTCCTATTCGCGTCATCAGTGAGCGAGCCGTTTCAGATCGCTGTAAAAATCAGGATAAGAGATATTCACACATTCGCCGTCGAGAACCGTGGTTTCACCTTCGCAAGCCAGTGCGGCAATGGCAAAGGACATCGCAATCCGGTGATCCAAATAGGAATTGACAACAGCACCGTGAAGTGGCTTCCCGCCATGAATGATCATTCCGTCTTCCGTTGGTATGATATCACAGCCCATGGCCGAAAGATTGGAGGTTACCGTATCGATGCGGTTGGTTTCCTTTACTTTCAATTCTGCCGCATCCCGGATGACGGTTGTTCCATCGGCAAAAGCAGCCAGAACGGCGATGATCGGAATTTCATCGATCAGTGCAGGAATAATGGAGCCTTCGACTGTCGTACCGTGCAAACGGCTGGTTCGGACGAGAAGGTCGCAGACCGGCTCGCCGGATACGGCGCGTTCGTTCTGTTTTTGAATATCAGCGCCCATGGCGAGTGCAACGGTCAGAATTCCGTCACGTGTCGGATTGATGCCGACATTTTTAATCAGAAGCTCTGAATCAGGAACAATCAGCCCAGCAGCAATAAAATAGGCGGCAGAGGAAATATCGCCCGGCACATCGATTTTCTGACCAAAAAGTGTTGGTTCCGGAGCAATGACAGCTGTTGTTCCGTTGGAAGTGATGTTCGCACCGAAAGCAGATAACATCAGTTCCGTATGGTTTCTGGACAATACAGGCTCTGTCACGGAAGTCTTGTCGTCTGCGTAGAGACCTGCCAGAAGTACGCATGATTTCACCTGCGCGGAAGCGACCGGAGATTCATAATGGATGCTGTTCAGCCTGCTTTTGCGGATTGTGAGCGGGGCACAGTCATTTCCAAAATCACTGGTAACAGAGGCATGCATCCTCTGCAAAGGAGCCATGATTCGTTTCATTGGCCGTTTCTGAATGGACGCATCTCCGTTTATATGTGAGGTAAACGGCTGGCCTGCGAGAATACCGGAAATTAAGCGGGTGGTAGTGCCGCTGTTTCCGACATCCAGGGTTTGGGAAGGCTCGGACAGACCGTGAAGTCCCTTCCCGTGAACAAGGACGGTATTGCCGTTATTTTCAATTTGAATTCCCATTCTTTGAAAACAGGAAATGGTGGAAAGACAGTCTGCCCCCTCTAAAAAATTGGTAATCTCTGTCAGGCCATCTGCAATAGAGCCAAACATAATGGCGCGGTGTGAAATGGATTTATCGCCCGGAATGTTGATTTCACCGGATAGACGGTGCACTTTTTCTAATTTCATAAATCGTCCTTTCCATGGAAAATAGATTCCGTTTTTTAACGTACGTAAACAGTATAATGATATTTTTTCAGTAAGGCAATACTTTGTTCCAGAGATTTCGAATCGTACATCTCAATGCGGAGTACGCCCTGCTCGAATTCCCGGTTGTGAAGAATGCCAATATTTTTGATGCTCAGATGATTGCTTGCAAGAATTGTTGCAATCGTAGCAATTCCGCCTGCCTCATCGATCAGGTCACAATAAAATTCATGGATTTTATCCAATGGACCGGATCGGGTCACCTGCATGGAATCACGGTAATCTTTGGCTGATTCAAAAAAGTGATAGATTGCATCCGCATCGCCGCTCGCTATCAATTCCTTTGCCGATTGAAGTTTGCTGCTGAACCGCTCAAGCAGCAACATAATCTGCTCACGGTTCGAGAGACAGATATTCTGCCACATAACGGGAGAGGACGAGGCTATTCGGGTCATATCCTTAAAGCCTCCTGCGGCAATTGTCTTCATGGTTTCGTCCGGATCATCAATTGAAGCGATCAGATTGACCAGACTGGCTGCAATGACATGGGGAAGATGGCTGATGGAAGCGGTCACATGATCGTGCTTCCTGTAATCGAGTATCTTCGTCAGTGCACCGAGGGAAGAAAGATAGTCCTGAAACAGTATCAGCGCAGATGGTTCTATCTGCGCAGATGGAGTCAGGATATAATAAGCATTTTCCAGAAGGTAGGCGGTTGCGTTGTGATATCCTGTTTTTTCGGAACCGGTCATGGGATGTCCGCCGATGAAGTTTTTCTCCATGCCAAGCCGACTTACTTCTTCATGGATATCTGTTTTGACGCTGCCGACATCCGTCAGAATGCAGGTGCTTTTCATAACACTTTTTAACTGTTTCAGATATTCAATATTCTTCTGTACCGGACAGCACAGAAAAATCAGATCACAGGATGAAAAAGCGTGGATGTCTAAAATATCCGGGTTGCTGATCGTACCGTCTTCGTAAGCCTCACGGACTGTGGAGGTGTGTCCGGCGGTTGCGATCACTGTCGTCGCCGGGTAGATCCGTTTTATTGTTTTTGCAATAGAACCGCCGATCAGACCCAGCCCGATAAAGCCAATATTACCAAAATCCATTATAAACTCCTTCCGGAAAGTGAGATGTATGGACGGATATGTTCCATCACGGAGTCAAACTGCTCAAAATCCAGAGACTGAGGACCGTCGGAAAGGGCATGTGCCGGATCGTTATGTACTTCAATCATCAATCCATCGGCACCGCAGGCAATCCCCGCCTTTGCCAGAGGCTCTACAAAACTGCGGACACCGGTCGCATGAGATGGGTCCACGATGACAGGCAGATGGGATTTCTCCTTTAACACACATACTGCACTTAAATCCAGTGTATTTCTGGTTGCTGTTTCAAAAGTACGGATACCGCGCTCGCATAAGGCAACATTTGGATTGCCGGAGGAGATGATATATTCCGCAGCATTTAACCATTCCTCAATTGTAGCAGCAAGTCCGCGTTTTAACAAGACCGGAAGACCGGTTTTGCCGACTTCTTTCAACAGTTCAAAGTTCTGCATGTTTCTTGCACCGACCTGTAGCATACTGACATATTTTACGGCGGATTCGACAGCATGTGCACTGGTCACTTCACAGATGGTCGCAAGACCGGTTTCTTCGGAAGCCGTTTTCATGTATCGCAATCCTTCTTCTTCAAGGCCCTGGAAAGAGTATGGAGAGGTACGAGGCTTGTAGGCACCGCCGCGGAGTACGGTTGCGCCGGATTTCTTGACTGCTCTTGCAATACTCATTAACTGCTCTTCGGTTTCAACCGCGCAGGGACCGGCCATGATCGTCATGGTATCCGGACCGATTACAGCATTCTTTACAGCAAAACTGGTCGGCTGCGGATGGAATTTCCGGTTGGAGAGTTTGTAGCTTTCTGTGATCGGGACGATTTTTTCCACAGAAGGGTTTCCCTCAATTGCAGTTGTATCCAAACGTGATTTGTCACCGACAACACCGATAATTGTCACTTCTTCACCTTCTGAAATGTGTGTTTTTAATCCCTTAGATTCGATCTCATTTACAATTTTCTGAACAGCTTCTTTGGAAGCGTCCTGTTTCATTACAATAATCATAGCAGTAACCTCTTTTTCATAAATATTTATACATACTATAGAATCAATCCGAAGAAAAGTCAACACTTTAAAGCGCAAAAGTTTAAAGCATAAAAGTGAAAAAAGAAAATTTTACAAATTAAAGGAAAAATATATCCAAATTGAAAAACAAAAAACTCAGCAAAAATGTGCAAAATGTTAATTCTTGGTTCACGAATCAGACATAAAAATTGTATATTATATATAAAAGAGTTGATTGTAACAGTGATAAATAGTAAAATATACACACAACAATCACTTGACAGGAGGTAGTTTGTATGAACGTGTACACAACAGACAGAATTCGTAATGTAGTGCTCTTAGGACATGGCGGTTCGGGCAAAACAAGCCTGCTTGAGGCAATGGCATATTTATCCGGTGCCACAACACGTATGGGAAGAATTGAAGACGGAAATACTATCAGTGACTTCGATAAAGAAGAAATCCGCCGAAAATTTTCCATTCAGACCACGCTTGTGCCGATTATCTGGGAAGATACCAAGATTAATGTGTTAGACACTCCTGGCTATCCTGATTTTATCGGGGAAGTGGAGGAAGCTGTCAGTGCCGCAGACGCGGCGATCATCGTGGTTTCTGGCAAAAGCGGAATCGAGGCCGGTACAAAAAGGTCATGGGAGATGTGTGAAAAATATAAATTGCCGCGTATGTTTTTTGTAACGGAAATGGATATTGACAATGCAAGTTTCCGGCAGGTGGTTCAGGATCTTCAGGAAATGTACGGAAAAAAAATAGCTCCGTTTCATCTTCCAATACGTGAAAAAGAAAAATTTGTCGGATATGTCAATGTAGTGAGCAAAAATGCAAACCGTTGGAACGAAAAGGGCGAGGCAATTGAATGTGAGATTCCGGAGTATTCGATGGAAAATCTGAATCTGTATCGGGATGTGCTGATGGAGAGTGTCGCAGAAACCAGTGAAGAATTTATGGACCGTTATTTCAACGGAGATGAATTTTCGGAAAATGAAATACGCCAGGCACTGCGTGTAAATGTGGCAGACGGCAGTATGGTTCCGGTTTCCATGGGTTCAAACATTCTCGCACAGGGGATTTATACACTTTTGGATGACATCCTAAAATATTTTCCGAGCCCCGATAAACGTCCTTGTACGGGCATCAATGCAAAAAGCAATGAAGTATACGCGGCGGATTATGATTTCTCAAAACCGAAGTCAGTTTATATCTTTAAGACTATTGTGGATCCATTCGTTGGAAAATATTCATTAATTAAAGTAAATTCCGGTGTTTTGAAAACTGATGATGTGCTGTTTAATCAACATCGCGATACCGAAGAAAAAATCGGAAGGCTCTATCTGCTAAACGGAAGCAGGGCAGAGGAAGTAAGGGAGCTTCATGCAGGTGATATCGGTGCTTTGGCAAAACTGACATCGGCGATGACAACTGATTCTCTGTCGACAAAGGCCAGTCCGATCTTATTCATTCGGACCGCGGTAGCAACGCCTTACACCAATATGAGGTATAAGGCAAAAAATAAGGGAGATGAGGATAAAATTTCCCAGGCCATTCAAAAGATGATGCAGGAGGATCTAACGTTAAAGGCAGTCAATGATAGTGAAAATGGTCAGACACTGTTGTACGGAATGAGTGATATGCATTTGGATGTCGTTGTAAACAAACTGATGAACCGTTATAAGGTCGAAGTGGAGCTGAGCAGACCGAAAGTGGCTTTTCGGGAAACAATCCGTGGAAAATCCGATGTGGAATATAAATATAAGAAGCAGTCAGGAGGACATGGACAATATGGCCATGTAAAAATGAGATTCGAACCTTCCAGTGATATGGAACAGACTTATGTATTTGAAGAAACAGTTGTTGGGGGATCGGTTCCGAAGAACTTTTTCCCAGCCGTGGAAAAGGGAATTCAGGAAGCTGTAAAAAAGGGTCCGATGGCTGCCTATCCGGTGGTGGGTGTAAAGGCCGTTTTGTATGATGGTTCTTATCATCCCGTAGACTCTTCGGAGATGGCATTTAAAGTGGCAGCTGCACAGGCTTTTAAAAAGGGATTTCTGGAGGCTTCACCAATATTGCTTGAACCGATTGCAAGTTTGAAAATAAATGTGGAAGATATTTATACCGGAGATATTATGGGTGATCTCAACAAGAGAAGGGCAAGAGTGCTTGGCATGAATCCCGCTGCGAACAGTAAAACGGAGATTCTTGCAGATATTCCTTATATGGAACTCTTCGGATATGGTAACGTACTAAGGTCAATGACCGGAGGCTGTGGTGATTTTTCTTATGAATTTTCCAGATATGAGCAGGCACCGGCGGAAATTGCAGAAGCAGAAATCGCAAGGAGGGCAGCAAAACTCGAAAAAGAAGAGATATAGCAAAGCAGTTAAGGCACAAAGGAGATGATTCTATGAGGAAGAGAAGAGCATTATATGCGGTGGTTATAATCGTGACATTGCTATTTGCTGATCCTCAGTATGTAAAAGCCGGGTCTATTACGGATGCCTTCTCCTCTTCGGACTATAATTCATTTTATGATAGTGGTCTACAGTTGTCTTCGGAAATAAAAGACAATTACAGCATCACGTATTTCCTGAATGGAGGTTCGGAAAGTGCACTGACGCGCAAATCGTATACGGATGAAGAACTTCCGGTAACACTTCCGATACCGGAACGGACGGGATATAATTTTGCCGGATGGTATACGGAAAGCGGTTTCCGGAATAAGATTACCGCCATTGATAACACTGATTATGGAGACCTGACCCTTTATGCGAAATGGACAAGAAATATTGATTCCGCCTATAACGTGCAGATGTATTCTTATCAGACCGCATCCAAAGTGGGTGGTACGGATAAAGAATTGAAAGACTGCGACTATGGGTTTGTGAATAATATTGATATACCGGGAATGCCGCTTACAAGAGAGAAGGACTATATGGAAAATCTCATATCCAGTTATGGACAGTGTCCGCAGGGAATTTGTATTACGGATGATTATTATCTGATTACGGCTTATTGCACGGATGACGATGAAAGTCTCGGCTCCATGTATGTATTTGATAAGACAACGGGTGAATACCTGGTGACACTCGGGATGAAAAAGAATAGCCATCTCGGCGGTCTGACTTATGATGGAAGGAATATCTGGATCTGCCATTCTGATTCAAAAGCGCTGGAACGGATTTCCTATGCCTATATTAAGAAAATTGCTGCGATGAAACCGAAGGCTTTTGTAGATGCGACCGGCTTGTTTGTAGAATACCGGGTATCGAATCTTCCATCCTGTGTTACGGCCTATGACGGCAAACTCTGGGTAGCAACGCATAATATCTATTTCAAATCAGTGATGATCTCTTATCAGTACCGGGATGGAAAACTAAAAGAAATAGCACGCTACCAGATACCGGAAAAGGTACAGGGAATTGCATTTGATGAGACAGGGAATGTGTATCTGAGCACATCCTATGGCAGGGAAAAATCCTCTTATTTAAAGATCTATAAGAGTGTAGCAGCTTTAGATGCATCTCCGGGAAAACCAATGATAAAGGTGGAAATGCCGCCATGTTCGGAAGAGATTAGTGTAGCAAACGGAAAAATCTATGTTCTCTTTGAATCCGCAAGTCAGAAATATTTTGAAGGTACGGATGGCAGAGGAACCAGCATTGCTCCGATTGATAAGATTCTCACCATATCAATCCCTTCTGTTTTAAGCTGAAACAGTTGACAAAACAAAAGATTGTGATTAAGATACTAAGTGGTATGAGAATGATACCTCTTCGTCTCGGAGATGGAGACGAAGAGGTTTTTTATATGAAAAGGAGCAGAGGCTATGAGCAACACATACAATCCAAAGGCCATAGAGAAAAAATGGCAGAAAATCTGGGATGATGAAAAAGCATTTGAAGTGGGGACAGATTACAGCAAACCAAAATTTTATGCATTGGTAGAATTCCCGTATCCATCCGGACAGGGTCTTCACGTGGGTCATCCAAGGCCATATACCGCATTGGATATCGTTGCAAGAAAAAGAAGAATGCAGGGGTATAATGTGTTATATCCGATGGGCTGGGATGCATTTGGTCTGCCTACGGAAAATTATGCGATAAAAAATAAAATTCATCCGAAGATTGTCACAAAGAATAATGTTGCAAGATTTAAGGAACAGTTAAAATCGCTGGGCTATTCGTTTGACTGGGACAGAGAAATCAATACGACGGACCCGAATTATTACAAATGGACACAGTGGATCTTTCTGAAGCTGTTTCGAGAGGGACTTGCCTATAAAAAGGAAATGCCGATCAACTGGTGTACCTCCTGTAAAGTAGGTCTTGCAAATGAAGAAGTGGTAAACGGTGTCTGCGAACGGTGCGGTTCTCCGGTTGTCCGTAAGGTAAAAAGTGAATGGATGCTTAAGATTACGGAATATGCGGATAAATTGATTGATGGATTAAATGATGTTGATTACATTGAACGTGTCAAAGTATCCCAGAAAAACTGGATTGGCAGATCCATGGGTGCGGAAGTGGATTTTTCTATTCAGGGAAAAGAGGAGAAGCTTCGCGTTTATACAACACGATGTGATACTCTATTTGGTGCGACTTACATGGTTGTTTCTCCGGAACATCCGATCATTGACAAATATCAGGCAGAGTTGAAAAATTGGGAAGAAATTTCCGCTTACCGGGAAGAAGCCGCAAAAAAATCGGATTTTGAGCGTGCGGAACTTGCAAAGGACAAGACAGGTGTGCTGTTAGACGGACTCACAGCAGTCAATCCGGTCAACGGCAAGGAGATTCCAATCTGGATTTCCGACTATGTTCTGATGTCCTATGGAACCGGTGCAATCATGGCAGTTCCGGCACATGATGAGCGGGACTGGGAATTTGCAAAGAAGTTTCAACTTCCTTTGATACAGGTTGTTGCAAAAAACGGAGAAGAAGTGGATATTCAGGAAGCGGCGTTTACAGATGTTGCGACAGGTGTTCTGATTCATTCCGATTTCCTGAACGGACTGGAAGTAAAAGACGCAAAGGCAAAGATGATCGCGTATTTGGAAGAGAACGGGATTGGAACAGCCAAGACAAATTATAAATTAAGAGACTGGGTATTTTCCAGACAGCGTTATTGGGGTGAGCCAATTCCGATTGTAGAATGTGAGAAGTGCGGTTTCGTACCACTGGATGAGAGTGAACTTCCGCTGATGCTGCCTGAAGTAGACAGTTATATGCCGACCGATAATGGGGAATCACCGCTTGCGGCCATAACAGATTGGGTGAATGTAACCTGTCCTTGCTGCGGTGGACCTGCAAAGAGAGAAACAGATACCATGCCGCAGTGGGCCGGATCTTCCTGGTATTTCTTGCGATACTGTGATCCGACAAATGAAGAGGCGCTGGCAAGCCCGGAGGCTTTAAAGTACTGGATGCCAGTTGACTGGTACAATGGAGGAATGGAACATACTACACTGCATCTGCTCTATTCGAGATTCTGGCATAAATTTCTTTTTGACGAGGGTGTCGTTCCTTGCCCGGAACCGTACCAGAAGAGAACCTCTCATGGAATGATCCTGGGAGAAAACGGCGAGAAAATGTCAAAAAGCAGAGGAAACGTAGTAAATCCGGATGATATTGTTCAGGAATACGGTGCAGATACCTTAAGGACTTATGAAATGTTTATCGGAGCGTTTGATCTGAGTGCTTCCTGGTCGGAAGATGGTGTGAAGGGATGCCGTCGCTTCCTGGATCGTGTATGGAAACTGCAGGATATGGTAACCGATGAAGACAAGTATTCGGCCGGACTCGAGACGGAAGTACACCAGACGATCAAAAAAGTCAGCAGTGATTTTGAGGCAATGAAATTCAATACAGCAATTGCTGCGATGATGACACTGGTCAATGAGTTTTATAAGGCAGGGAAAGTGACAAAGGCAGAGCTTTCCGCGCTTCTGTTACTGCTGAATCCGGTTGCTCCGCATATGACAGAAGAAATGTGGGAGATGATCGGCAACAGCGGGAAACTCTATGAAACCGGCTGGCCGACGTTTGAAGAAGCCAAAACAGTAAGGAGTGAGATCGAAATTGCTGTTCAGGTCAACGGAAAGACAAGAGCAACGATTACTGTCAATAAGGATATTGCAAAGGATGAGGCAATTGCACTTGGAAAAGCAGCCCTTGGTGAGAAACTGACCGGAACTGTAATAAAAGAAATCTATGTTCCGGGAAGAATTATCAATCTTGTCGCAAAATAAGAATTAAATGTTATTAATTCCTAGGAAGCGAATTTTTGTACTTAATAATAAAGGATTTTCTAGGAAATGAAAAAACGGCGTAAACAGATCTCGGATCTGTCCACGCCGTTTTTTTCACTTTTTTTTACGCATTGTTCGCATCAACATCATGATCTGGTCTGTTTTTTGCTGTTCCTGCGGAGACATATTCTGTTTCAAAAGTTCGATGAGAATATCGGTTTCATCGGGTGTAAATTCCACACCCTTATTTTTGGCGGTATTTGCGGCTCCCATAAGGACTGAGGCCATCTGTTTGGCATCCCCGGAAGGATTTTTGGATGCAAAGTCCATCAAAAAACTGAGTTTTTCTGCATCCATATTCTTAAGATTTGGGTTATTTTTTAAAAAATCGAGATTCATAATTTTCCTTTCTTTTTTGTATGAAAAAAAATCTTTTTTATTTTTTAAGAGAATAGCACTTCATATGCGGAGAACATCTGAAACATATTGATAATCATATCAATATTCTCCTTTTCTTTATCGGTGCATACGTCGCTGAGGTCGGACAGCATCTGGAGTGCTCTGTCGGATTCATCTTTGATTTCACACATCGAGATGGAGGGCGTTGATGTGGAGAAAACCTGGGCCGTTTTCTGAAGTTCCATATATTTGATTAATACAGCAAGTGTTTTTTGCTGGTTCCACTCCATATATGGAAGAATTGTTTTCATAATCTGTAATTCATGACTCTGCAGTTGCGTGTCAAATGAGGTAGGTTTGTATTCATTGTCCATGTTAAAGTACCTTTTTTTTTACAATATGAGAAGAACCAGAAAAGTATTACACATATCCAAGGTATTGCATAAAATACAATGTGGAGGATGTGGAGAAGTTATTTATAAATAGAGATAGAGAGGATATTTAATATGGGTAGACTAATCGTGAATGGTAATCAGGTATATGAAATTGATGAAGAATGTATAAAACGCAAAAAGCAGCGGCAAACAGACGATTCAAATCAAAACACGGGAGACGATCGAAATCAGAAAAACAAACAGAATAAAAACACTCCGAAATAAATATACGGAAATAAAAAAGCTGCCGCTTATGCGACAGCTTTTTTTGGGAATACAGCTTAGCAACCGAAGCCAAATCCACTGTTGTTTCCACCGCAGCAGCATAATAAGAGGATGATCAAAAGACAGCCGTTATCGTTACCAAAGCCGCCTCCAAATCCATTCCCATTACCGCAGCAGCATAACAGAATGATGATCCAAATGATTGAACCACATCCGTTATTACCATCATTACATCCACAATTCGTAGCTGCTAAATCACTCATTTTAATTCCTCCAGAATTTTTCTTACACTCCATCTTATGATGTGTCAATTAATGTGTTACAGATTCTGAAAAAAATTTAAAAAAGTTTTTAGAAAAATTCAGGAAACTGGAAGAGCGGGTTGACAAATACATGTATTATTGTATACAATTATTCAATGTTAGAAAAATGTCTATTGATTTCGATAGATTGTCAGGAGGACGTCGATCATGAAAGAAGTTATAATGAACGGAAAAACAAATCTGTTGCAGCTGGAAGAGCATTTTTATCAGCTTGCGGATGTAAAAGAACCAAATGTATTTCGGAATCTGTTTCCCTATGAAGAGATCCCGAAAATTGCATTTAATGATAGGATTGTACCTCACAATATGCCGGAAGAAATCTGGATTACGGATACGACCTTCCGGGACGGACAGCAGTCGAGAGCACCTTATACCACGGATCAGATTGTAACAATTTATGATTATCTGCATAAACTCGGCGGACCGAATGGCAAGATCCGCCAAAGTGAATTCTTTTTATACAGTAAAAAGGACAGAGATGCCGTGTACAAATGTCTGGAACGTGGTTATCAGTTTCCGGAGGTGACGAGTTGGATCCGCGCAAGCAAACAGGACTTTCAGCTCGTCAAAGAAATCGGACTCCGTGAAACCGGTATTCTTGTGAGCTGTTCCGATTATCATATTTTTTATAAAATGAAGATGACGCGTAAAGAAGTGATGAACCTTTATCTGAGTGTCATCCGTGAATGTCTGGAAACGGGTATCAGTCCAAGATGTCATCTGGAGGATATCACACGTTCCGATATTTACGGTTTTGTCATTCCGTTCTGTCTGGAACTGATGAAATTGATGGAGGAATATAAGATTCCGATTAAAATTCGAGCTTGTGATACAATGGGGTATGGCGTAAACTTTCCGGGTGCTGTGATTCCAAGAAGCGTTCCCGGAATTATTTATGGTCTTACCACACATGCCGGCGTTCCTTCGGAAATGATCGAATGGCATGGACATAACGATTTCTATAAAGCGGTCAACAATTCTACGACAGCCTGGCTCTATGGGGCCTGCGGCGTAAACTGTTCTCTGTTTGGAATCGGAGAGCGGACCGGGAATACGCCGCTGGAGGCTATGGTGTTTGAGTATGCACAGTTAAAAGGCACGCTGGACGGAATGGATACTACGGTAATTACGGAGCTGGCAGAGTATTTTGAACGGGAGCTTGGCTATGTGCAGCCTCTGCAGACTCCGTTTGTCGGAAAGAATTTTAATGTGACAAAAGCGGGGATTCATGCGGATGGACTTCTGAAAAACGAAGAAATCTACAATATTTTTGATACTGAGAAATTCTTGAACAGGCCGCCGCTTGTATCGGTTTCCAATACGTCCGGTATGGCAGGAATCGCACATTGGGTCAATACATACTATCACCTGGAAAGGGATAAATGGGTTGACAAAAACTCAGAACTTGTTAAGATGTTGAAGGAATGGGTTGACGGACAGTACGACGATGGGCGTGTAACCGTTCTGACAGATAATGAACTGGTTGCTCAGATTACCGAATGTTGTAAAAAACTCAATATTGTATTGTAAAGAGCAGGAGGCTTCACTTTGAGCGAAGATAATTATTCTTTAAGTGGAAGAGTATTTCACAAAATAAGAGAAGATATCCTTTCTGGAAAGTATAAAAGAGATGAGACATTGAAGGAAAAGACAATCGGAGATGAACTCGGAGTCAGCCGTACCCCGGTAAGAGAGGCATTGCGCCAGCTTGAACTGGAGGGTCTTGTTACCATCATTCCAAACAAAGGTGCATCGGTGGTTGGGCTTTCCAAGGAAGATATCCGGGATATCTATGAGATCCGGGCGCGTCTGGAGGGGCTTTGCACAAAACGAGCCGCAAAGTATATCACTTCAAGGCAGATCGCTGAACTGGAAGAGAACATTTATCTCGTGGACTTTCATTCCGGAAAGGGAAATTATGCCCAGGTTCTGGAGCTGGATAATAAGTTTCATGAGATTCTGTACGAGGCTTCGATGAGTAAGATGCTCAAACACGAGCTCTCTGCGTTTCATCATTATGTGGAACGTGTCCGTAAAATTACGCTTTCCATGCCGGTACGTATCGAAAAATCAAATGAGGAACACCGGATGATCGTAGAAGCTTTGAAAAATCATAATGAAAAAGAGGCAGAAACCCTGGCAACCACACATATGTTAAACACGATATCCAATATGGACAATTTTGGATGGGATAATTTATTACAAAATTAAATGGAGGACTGAAAATGGACAAGATTAAAATGCGTACACCCCTGGTTGAAATGGACGGAGACGAAATGACCCGTATCCTGTGGAAGATAATTAAGGATGAATTGTTAATTCCCTTCATTGATTTAAATACAGAGTATTATGACCTTGGTCTGGAGCACAGGAATGAAACGGATGATCAGGTGACGGTGGATTCTGCCGAAGCCACAAAAAAATACGGAGTTGCGGTAAAGTGTGCCACGATCACACCGAATGCAGCAAGAATGACCGAATACAGCCTCAAAGAAATGTGGAAAAGCCCGAATGGAACCATTCGTGCAATGCTGGATGGAACTGTTTTTCGTGCACCTATCGTCGTAAAAGGAATTGAACCATGTGTGAAAAACTGGAAGAAACCGATTACAATTGCCCGTCACGCATATGGTGATGTCTATAAAGCATCCGAGATGAAGATTCCGGGACCTGGAAAATGTGAACTTGTGTACACCGCAGAAGATGGGACAGAGACGAGGGAGCTCATCCATAACTTCACCGGAGCAGGGGTGGTTCAGGGACAGCACAACCTCTGTGATTCGATTGAGAGTTTTGCAAGAAGCTGTTTTGGCTATGCGCTGGATACGAAACAGGATCTCTGGTTTGCGACCAAAGATACCATTTCCAAAAAATATGACCATACATTTAAAGATGTTTTTCAGGAAATCTTTGAAAAAGAGTTTGAAGGCAGATTTAAAGAGGCCGGGATCACGTATTTCTATACCCTGATTGATGATGCGGTAGCACGTGTCATGAAGGCAGAGGGCGGCTTTATCTGGGCATGTAAAAATTACGACGGTGACGTTATGAGTGATATGGTATCTTCTGCATTCGGTTCTCTTGCCATGATGACCTCCGTACTGGTATCTCCAAACGGATATTATGAATACGAGGCTGCGCATGGAACCGTACAGCGCCATTACTATAAGCATTTAAAAGGCGAGGAAACATCCACGAATTCAGTTGCAACTATCTTCGCATGGACCGGAGCACTCCGTAAACGCGGCGAACTGGATGAAAGCCAGGCACTCTGTGACTTTGCGGACAAACTGGAAAAGGCCTGCCTGAAAACAATTGAAGACGGCAGAATGACAAAGGATCTTGCGCTTATTACCACATGTCCGAATCCGATGGTGTTAAACAGCGAAAACTTTATAAAGGCAGTTCGGGAAGAACTGGAAGAAATGTTGTAAACCGGCTTAGGAGGTCGTTATGATTTTAGCCTGTCAGAATATAGGAAAGTCTTTTGGGACAGACGAAGTAATTAAAAATATATCCTTTCACGTGGAAGAGAATGAAAAAGTGGCGATTGTCGGCATCAATGGTGCCGGCAAATCCACGTTATTGAAAATCATCCATGGAGAGCTGGGAGCGGATGAAGGTGAGGTAACCGTTGCAAAAAATAAAAGCATCGGTTACCTTGCGCAGCATCAGGACCTTCTGGGAAACGGAACTATTTATGAGGAGGTGCTGGCCGCATGTCAGGAGCTGATCGCGATGGAACAGCGTCTCCGCGACATGGAGAATTCCATGTCGGAATGTCCGCAGGATGAACTGGACAGCCTGATGAACCGCTACAATCAGCTGAATCATGAGTTTGATCTGCAGGGCGGTTTTACGTTCCGGAGTGAGATTGCGGGTGTCTTAAAGGGGCTTGGCTTTGAAGAAGAGGAATTCACGAAGCATATGAATGAGCTGTCCGGCGGGCAAAAGACCCGTGTGGCTCTTGGCAGACTGCTTGTGACAAAACCGGATATTATTATGCTGGATGAGCCGACCAACCATCTGGATATGGAATCTATTGCATGGCTGGAAAATTATCTGTTGAATTATAAGGGAGCGGTATTGATCGTATCGCATGACCGTTATTTTCTGGACCGAATTGTTACGAAAGTGGTTGAGATAGCAAGACATACGGGTTCCGTATATGAAGGAAATTATACTGCCTATGCGAAGAAAAAAGAGATGCTGCGGGATGCAATGCTGAAACAATATTACAATCAGCAGCGGGAAATCAAGCATCAGGAAGAAGTCATAGCGAGGTTAAAGTCCTTTAACCGGGAAAAATCCATCAAGCGGGCGGAAAGCAGAGAGAAGATGCTCGATAAGATCGACCGTCTTGAAAAACCGGTTGATGAAAAGACGGACATTCATTTTACGCTTGAGCCTGCAATTTTAAGTGGAAATGATGTGATGGAAGTAAAAGATTTGAAGAAATCCTTTGAAGAAATCCTGTTTGAACATATCTGTTTTGACATTAAACGGGGAGAGCGTGTTGCGCTGATTGGAAATAACGGAACCGGAAAAACAACGATTTTAAAAATCATCAATGATCTGATTGAGGCGGACGATGGGACGATCACACTCGGTGCCAATGTACATATTGGCTATTACGATCAGGAACATCAGAATCTGGATACGGAAAAGACGTTGTTTGAAGAATTGTCTGATGCCTATCCGCAGTTGAATCAGACCAGAATCCGCAATATACTGGCGGCATTCCTTTTTACCGATGACGATGTTTACAAGCGGATCGGTGATTTGAGCGGCGGAGAAAGAGGACGCGTTTCCCTTGCAAAACTGATGTTATCCAATGCAAACTTCCTGATCCTGGATGAGCCGACCAACCATCTGGACATCACCTCAAAAGAGATACTGGAATCGGCTTTGAATTCTTATACTGGAACCGTCCTGTATGTGTCGCATGACCGTTATTTTATCAACCGAACAGCCACGAGGATACTGGAACTGACCGGACAGACAATTGTAAACTATATCGGTGATTATGATTATTATCTGGAGAAGCGCGAGGCCATGACATCCCTTTATGTGAAAGATACGGGAAAAGAGCCGGAGGAAAATCAGTCTGCGCAGCCGGGAGAAAAATTAAACTGGGAAGAGATGAAGCGGCGGCAGGCTGCAGTAAGGAAGACGGAGAATGCGATCCGCAGGGTAGAAGAAGAAATCAGTGAAAAGGAAAAGCTGCTCGAAGCCCTGGAAGAATCCTGTGCGTTACCGGAGAATTCCACGAATTCGGCAAAGCTGAATGAGATACATGCCAGAATGACAGAGACAAACGAACGTCTGGCAGAATTGTATGAGCAATGGGAGACACTATCTCTCGAGACAGATAGTTAAATTTTTGACACATTGACATATCTTACCGGAATCACTATAATAATTTTAAGTGTATTGCTTGAGGAGGATAGGTGTGTCGTGAATAAGGAAATATCACAGGCTGTAATAAGAAGAATGCCGAGATATTACAGATATTTGGGTGAGCTGATTGATGAGAAAGTGGAACGCATTTCCTCCAATGAGCTGAGTGCAAGAATGAAGGTGACAGCCTCGCAGATCCGGCAGGATCTGAATAATTTCGGTGGGTTTGGTCAACAGGGGTATGGTTACAATGTGAAGTATCTATACGATGAAATCGGTAAGATTTTAGGCTTGAATGAACAGCATAATATTATCATAATCGGTGCGGGAAATCTGGGGCAGGCAATTGCAAATTATATGAAATTTGAAAAGCTCGGTTTTGTAATCGTAGGCCTGTTCGATGTGGATCCGAAACTGGACAGAAAAAAAATACGTGGGATTCCGATCATGATGCTTGACAGACTGGAAGAGTTCCTGACGGATAACAATGTGGATATTGCCGCACTGACCATGCCGAAAGAGCAGGCCGATGCAGTTGCGAACAGATTGGTGAATCTTGGAATCCATGCAATCTGGAATTTTGCGCACGTGGACCTGGAACTGCTGGATGAAAATGTCGTGGTTGAGAATGTACATTTATCAGACAGCCTGATGCAGTTATCCTACAACATTGTAAAGAGTAAACAGGAAGAGTAAACGGATACGTACAGAGGGTGAAGGTATGGATGAAGAAAAGGATTTTAAAAATGCTTTAAAGAACAAAAAAGTACCCATACTAGTTTTAGATCAAAAGTGGCATCGTCTTTTTGCGCTGAGCGGCAAGACAGATGCAATCCAGAAGATGGAATCCGAGCTGAACACATTGTTAGAGAGACAGGGTCAGCTGAATAATGATGTCAAAGACATGAAAAAGGCAAAGGCCAGACTTATGGACAGCATTGTACAGAATATGGAAGGGACTCATGCGGAGAATTCCGGTGCAATCGAATCCAAAAAACTGGAAGAAGATCGCAGACTGATTGATGAATTGAACGAAAAAATCAGTCAGGCTGAGGATGAACTGCTTGAACTTCCGGCTTCCATACGGACAAAGAATGAAGAACTGATGCTGGAAAGCATGAACTTCTGTTATAATCGGCTTCGCACAAATATGGAAGAGGCAGGAGAGATCACTGATTGGATCATAAAAATCCGGAAAGATCTGAAAAAAAATATCATCAAGAAACAAAATCGTGAGGTGAATAACCGGCAGATTTATTCCTATATGCACGATATCTTCGGTGTTGAAATCATCGATTTATTTGATTTGAAGTATGAAGACGTAGAACAGAAGTTTGAAAAGAAAAAAGAAACAGATAAAACGAATTCTGAGAATGCTGAAAAGGCGAAAGAACCAAATGAACCAAAAGAAACATAGACCAGACGCTTTGCCTGAAAGGGTAAGGCGTTTATTTCTATAGGAAAGGCCTTGTTGCAGGAACATATGGAGGTGATGGAGATGGAATGGATCGTAAATGCGAAAGAGATGAAGTTATATGACAGCAATACAATCGAACATTACGGGGTACCTTCCATTGTGCTGATGGAACGGGCAGCGTTAAAAGTTGCAGAAGCCATACTGGAGAGGAAGCTGCCGACTGAGAAAATATTGGTTGTCTGCGGAACCGGCAATAATGGAGGTGACGGCATGGCAATTGCAAGACTGCTTTTTGGAACGGGCTGCCATGTGGAGATCCTGCTTGTCGGAGATCGGAAGAATTTTACTGCAGAGACCAAAAAACAACAGGAAATCTGCCAGCAGTATCAGATTCCGTTTGTGCGTACGCCCGAACCGGAGGATGTACCCTATACGCTGATTATCGATGCCCTGTTCGGGGTTGGACTTTCCAGGAACCTGACCGGAGAATTTTATGATATGATCGAGAAACTCAATGCATGCCGCGCAAAAAAAGTAGCGGTTGATATTCCTTCCGGTATATCCGCAGACAATGGGATTGTCATGGGAACTGCTTTTCGGGCAGATCTGACTGTCACGTTTGCGTATCGGAAACTGGGACTGCTGTTTCATCCAGGAAGTGATTATGCGGGTGAGGTGGTTGT